>JAFYOU010000007.1 GCA_017560095.1 Candidatus Gastranaerophilales bacterium | reverse complement strand
TTCGGTAAATGCAAGAAAAGAGGCATTGAGATAAGTTTCATTAATTATGGTTATAATAGAGCGGCTCAAGAATGTGGTTGTTTTGAATGTAAGCCAAATCGTTTAGTTGATAATTGATATTTATATATAAAAACCCTTTACTTTTTCTAAAAAAAAAGTATTTTTTAGAAAAATAATTAATAAATAATAACTCCTTCGGGGGACTTAAAAAAATTAAAAAATATGAAATATAAATTAAAAAGTGCTTACGAAGCACACCTCGATTACTCTAATAATGAGAATCAATTGATTAATCTCTATTTAAATCTTGCATATGGAGCAACTAAGATGACATGGTCTTATGCCGACAATGTACGTGTTGAATTTAATAAAGAAAAAGGTGTTTACAAGAGCCAAGTAAAAGCAACATTTCACCTCAGCGAGCATGCCTACACAAATGAAGAATTATCTGAAAAAGGTATTTCTGAGAGAACCGATTTTATCTATATTCCGCTTGGCGAAATGCCCAATTGGAAGACAGAAGAAGATATAGATTTGCAATATCTTACCTACATCGCAGATAAAGAAATAAAAAGATATTTCGAAAATGAATTTAGTTGCAATTACTTTCTCGAAAAACTTCTTCCAAAAGAAGAGAAAACCTACGAAGAAAAATTGAAAAGATATAATGAGATTGAACGATTAGCGGATTACCAAAAACATGACAGACGCATATTAAAATCTCCAAAAAATCCAATAGAATTATGGACGTTCAACGAATATACACATCAAGATCTACCATTTTAATTATTTAATTTTATTTATTTTTTACAGGGTAAGTGGGGGTGATACCCCACCTATCCACGCAGTTCAAAAGTTTCGACTATTCCCCTTTGGTAACTCCCCAAAAACCTAAAAAATAGCACAAAACAAAATTAAAATTTAACAAACAAAATTTGACAAAAAAGGCAACGTTCAGGTACAATAAGAACGAGGACGCGCATCGAAGAGCAGAGATGGTTACCCCAAAGAATGGGTAATATGTGCAGAAGTCGGGTTGTGAAATTTCAAATAGAAATGGAGCATTGAGCATCAAACCCCGATATTGCCGCAACAGATATTAAGCATAAATTGGTTGTGTATTGGTACATTGAGGAAATACACTATAGGGAAGCAAATTAACCTCGCCATACTAAACTTAATATCAAGATGCAAACTGAGAGAAAAAATATCAGTTTTTTTTTTTGAATCTCTTAACAGAGAAGGGATATTCTGTATCTAACCCTAAAAGAAAAAATAGATAACAGTTTTTTACGTTGCACACAAGCAAAAGTAAAAAACGACAACAAGAAAGAACAAAAAACAGTTGATAAATTATATAATCATATCTATAGATAACATTAAATCATATATTAGATATAACATCATCTTCAGTTGAAATTATATATTTATTCTTTTTTATTTTTCTTTTCTGTATTATATTTTTTGCTTGTGTTTTTGAATAACACCGCAAAAAATACATTATCTACTCTTTTATATCTAAAGACAAATTCCCTACAGCAAAAGAAAACAAAAAATAAAATCTACTATCACATTATTCCAAGCGAAAGCAATATAATAGTAGATATGGGTGAAAAATATGCAAAAACGAGCAGTGCTACGGGGTGAAAAATATGCAAAAACGAACTGCCACGGTGCGCATCCCATTCCCCATTCATTCCTCATTCCCCATTCCCCATTCCTCATTCCCTACCAACTTACCTCTCTGAGATGTTTCTCTATTTTTTATTATTGGTGTCCGGTAAAAAATAAGGAAATATCTCAAAGAACCAATAAATAAAGGTAGTATGAAATAATTTTAAGAAAGGGGGCTTATATTTTGCCTTGTATGTAAAAAAAGTCCCAAAG
>JAFYOU010000006.1 GCA_017560095.1 Candidatus Gastranaerophilales bacterium | reverse complement strand
TTAAAGTAAGCCGTTATTTTCTTCTTTTTTGGTTCTATTTTTTCTTCTTTTGATTGCGGCGTTTGAGCACAAAAGAAGAAAAAATGAACAAAGCCTTTAGGCTTTTATTGAAAAGAAAACGAACTGGAGCTCTAGCTCCAAATAATGTTTTGAATAAAATGATATATTTTATTCAATCTTAAGCCTATCTAATCTTTTAGGCACTCGACATTATCTTTTGATATTCTATAATGTTATTAAACGAATTTTAAAGGGGAAAATATGGAAGACAATAAAAATCCTTTTCAAGAAGAAGAAATTAAAGAAAATGAAAATATAGAAGAAATCCCATCTGAAGAAGTTAGCGAAGTTCAAGAAGAAATTCAAGAAGAAATAAAAGATGATTTCGAAGCTAAATATGAAGACTTAAATAATAAATATTTAAGACTTGCTGCTGATTTTGATAATTTTAGAAAAAGAACCCTTCAAGAAAAAGAAGATTTATCTAAATATGCAGCTTCTGAAGTTCTTAAAAAATTAACAAGCGTTTTAGACACTTTTGATAGAGCAGCTGAACATTTAAAGGAAGTCGACAATTGTCAAACAGTTAAGGAAAGTTATGAAGTAGCTGTTAAGCAATTGATTGATACTTTAAAAAAATGTGGAATGGAAGAAATTGTTGCATTGGGTAAAGTTTTTAACCCAAATGAACACGAGGCAATAACACAAGTTCCAACAAGCGAATTTGAACCGGATACTGTTGCTTTTGTTGCCCAAAAAGGTTATAAAATGGGCGATAGAATCATAAGACCAGCGTTAGTTGGAGTTGCAAAAAAGGAAGATGAATAAAATAATGGATTATTATGAAATATTAGGTGTAGAAAAAAATGCATCTAAAGATGAAATAAAAAAAGCATTTAGGCAAAAAGCAAGGCAATATCACCCAGATGTTAATAAAGCCCCAGATGCTGCAGATAAATTTAAAGAAATTGGTAAAGCCTACGAAACATTATCGGATGATAATAAGCGTGAAATCTATGATAGATATGGCGAAGATGGCCTTTCTAATGCTGGTTTCAATCCTAATTCATTCAATATGGGCGATATTGATTTATCTGATATTTTTTCATCATTCTTTGGCGGTGGTTTTGGTGGTGGCTTTTCATCTGGTTTTGAAAGAAACCCAAATGCGCCAGAGCGTGGCGATGACTTAAGATTGGATATTGAAATAGATTTTCTTGAAGCTTGCTTTGGTCTTGAAAAAGAAATTAAGGTAAGACATCTTGAGCCTTGCGAAGAGTGTAACTCAACTGGAATGCAAAAAGATGCGAAAGATACAGTTTGCCCTACTTGTGGAGGTGCTGGAAGGGTTCAGCAATCAACAAGAACTATTTTGGGTTCATTTACTTCTGTTACCACGTGTCCAAGTTGCCATGGAACTGGTAAAAATCCAAAAGCATTTTGCAAAGCTTGTAATGGTTTAGGTGCAATTGAACGCGAAAAGAAAATCACAATTAAAATTCCACATGGCGTAGAACATGGTTCAAAAATGCGAGTGGCAAACGAAGGAAATTGTGGAAGAAACGGTGGAAGATGCGGTGATTTATATGTTGTAATTCATGTTAAAGCATCAAAAGAATTTGCTCGTCATGGATTTGATATATATACAGAGCTTGAATTAACTACTCCTCAAGCCGTTATTGGAGATGAAATTAAAGTTAAAACAATCCATGGTGAAACCATTGCGACAATTCCATCGGGAATTCAAAATGAAGAAAAAATTACTTTAAAAGGGCAAGGTGTTCCATATTTAGGAAGTGATTCTCAAAAAGGAAACCACTATATTACGGTTAAAGTTGTAATTCCAAAAAAATTATCTCAACAAGAAGAAAAATTATATAGAGAACTTTTTGTGTTGTCCAAACAGCAAGAAAAGGATAATATTATAAATAAGATGAAACAAGCTCTTCATAGATAAAGGGGTTTTATGGATATCAAAAAAAATATACTTTCATTATCGCTTGGTGCATTTTTAATGCTTGCCCCATTTGCATCTGCATCAAAATTACCAAATGACGTTTGGAGCTTTGTGAAGAAGCAATTACCTCAAGCAAATCAAAGGTTTGATAGCGTGTTGACCTTGGATGATGATGTTATGTATATACCTCTTTCTCCTCCGAGTACTATGATGGTGGATGAAATAGAGGTTGAATATGTTTATCCTGAAAATAAAAGCTTGAAAGAATTACCAGAAGTTGTTTTGTTAAATAACGGTTATTCTTTATTGAAAGTTTTCAAAGATGAAAAAGGAAATTATACTTTAACCCAAAAGGATGATTTGCCCATCAAGGTTCGTCTTGGCTTGATGCCTCAAGATATGTTGACTCCGATTGGGTTAAAAATGCCAGAAAGCTTAAAATTAACTTTGGGGGATTTATTGATACCATCCAAGGAAGAAGGTTCTTTAGCTTTAAAAGACGCTGAAAATAAAGGTAAACAAACAAATGCATATGCTCCTGCTGTTAAAAGAAATGAATTTATTCCAACTGTGGATTTTAAAAATAAAAAAACTTTTATCAATCCAAGAAATTCAAAATTTTTAGAAGTGTATGATTCAGCTTCGCAAACTCCTTTGTATGAACTTAAGTTGACTTCGATGCCTCTAAAAATAATAACAAGCGAAAAATCAAAAGTGGCTTTGGTTTTGTATTGGAGTGGAAAAAAAGTTGAAATAATTGATTTAAAAGACGAGAGGATAATTGGCACAATTGAGCTTGATGCAAATGCTTCGGATGTTGTGTTGAATAAAAAAGAAAATGTGGCTTATGTTGCTTCTCAGAACGCCAATGCAATTTATTTGATTAATTTAAGTTCTATGCAATTAGATCGAGTGATTAAACTTGATCAAAAGCCTGCAAAAATAGCATATAGTGAAATTGATGATACAATTGCTTTTCTCGATGAATATTCTTCTAAAGTTTTTTATATGAAAAATGAAAATGGTGGTTATTCCGTAAAAGCATTAGGAGAAGCAAACAATGTATCTAAAATCTTAATCGACGAAGCAAATGTTTATGCGGTTTCGAGAATGCAAAATCAATTATTGGTTTTTGATAAAATTCAATTAAAGTCAGTTATAACAGTAGATTTAGATGTTAAACCAACAGATGCAATTTTATATCAAGGAAAAATATTTATACTATGCGCAAAAGAAGGCTATATGAATGTTTATGATATTGCGCAAAATAAAATAATTTCAAGAGAACGTATAGCCCAAGAAGGTTTTTATTCAAATATGACATTGATTCCTAATGAAAACAATATAATGATTACAGGGATCAACTCTAAAAAATATTTGATTTATAACCTTGAAACAATGAAGCTTGCAAGAAGTCAAGATTCATATATTGATGTAGCAAACATAATTATTTTAGATAAGTCTCAAAGGTTATAAAATGTCTGAAATTAAAAAAGTGAATGAATTTTGTTTTGATGAAACAACTGAAAAAATATTAAAAGAACTCGAAAAAACAAGAACTGATTTTTGGAATTTAGATAGACAAAGCGCAAATTTTTTAAACACATTAATCAAAATAAATAATTCGAAAAATGTTTTAGAAATTGGGACTTCAAATGGTTATAGCGGAATTTGGATTTTAAAAGCATTATTAGAAACAAAAGGGAAGCTAACAACAATTGAATTTTGGGAAAAAAGACAATCGGTAGCAAGAAATAATTTTAAAACTTGCTGTCCTGATGTCGAAGTTGAGCCAAAAATTGGTTCTGCTATTGTAATTTTAGAAGATTTACTTGATGAAATTAATGTTGGCAAACGAGAAAAATTTGATTTTGTTTTTATTGATGCAAACAAAAAAGAATATATTAGTTATTTCAAATTAATCGATAAAATGATGACTCCAAATGGTATAATTTTAGCAGATAATATTTTATCTCATTATGAAAAAGTTGAAGATTATGTTAGTAATCTTTTTAATAATAAAAATTATCAATCTCAAATTTTAGAATTAGGCACAGGCATGATGCTCTCAAGGAGAAATGATGGATAAAATTAAAATAGCTTTGGTTTTTGGAACTCGTCCAGAAGCAATTAAAATGTGTCCTTTGGTTAAAAAATTAAAACAAAACTCTAAATTTGAAGTTGTAACAGTTGTTACTGCTCAACATAGACAAATGCTTGATAGTGTTTTGGAGCTTTTTGATATTATTCCTGATTATGATTTAAATTTGATGAAAGAGAATCAAAATCTTTGGAATTTGACAAGTGATATTTTATTAGAAACGAAGAAAGTTTTTGATGAGATTAAACCTGATTTGGTTCTTGTGCATGGTGATACAACAACAGCTGGAATCACAGCATTAAGTGCGTTTTATTCAAGAATTAAAATAGGCCATATTGAAGCGGGATTGAGAACTTTTGATAAAGATTATCCTTTCCCTGAAGAAATTAATCGAGTAATTGTTGATTCTGTTTCTGATTTAATGTTTTGCCCGACTGATAAAGCGGTTAAAAATATTGAAAATTCAGGTATTAAAAAAGGAATTTATAAAACAGGAAACACCGTAATTGACGCTCTTTTGTATGTTGTTGAAAACAAGGATGCTGATTTAGATTTTATTAAATTGAATCCAGATTTAAAAACAATTCTTTTAACTTCGCACAGAAGAGAGAATTTTGGAAAACCATTGGAAAATATTTGTTATGCTATAAAAGAGCTTGTTGAAAAGAATAAGGATATTCAAGTGGTTTATCCCCTACATTTAAATCCAAACGTTCGAAATACCGTTAAACCAATATTGGATGATATTGATAGGGTTAAATTAATAGAGCCATTAGATTATGTTCCTTTTTGCAATTTAATGAAAAAATCTCATATAATTCTAACTGATTCTGGCGGAGTCCAAGAGGAAGCTCCAACTTTAGGAGTTCCTGTTTTAGTTTTGAGAGATGAAACGGAACGCCCCGAAGCAATTGCTTATGGAGGAGTTAAACTTGTTGGAGCCAATAAAGAGAAAATTGTTTCAACTGTTCAAGAGTTGCTTGATAGAAAAGAAGAATATGAAAAAATGTCAAAAGCTGTAAATCCATATGGAGATGGTAAAGCTTGTTGTTATATTGAAAAAATTATAGAAGAATATTTTAATCTTCAATAGGCAAGTTCTCTTCCAATATATTTAGTGAAATTCTTGCTGTGTTAAAATAATCATAAGGAACGTTTGGTAAACTTCTTGCTACTTCTGCTAAGTGCCTATATTTTGCTAAATCTTCATGGCTTATTTTTGATTCTTTAATTGAGCCGTTATCATCGCAATACAATGGCAATGCTTTATCATTGCCAATCAAAATCCTTAATTCTTCTTTTCCGTCTTTAATTTTAGTTAAATAGCAAAATTTTGTTGCTATAACTGCACCTTTAAAAGATTCAACCGGATAAAGATCATATGGAATGCTAATTGAATAAAAATTTTTGCCTTGTTTGTCTTCATTTAAAACGAAAAAATTGCCTTCTTTTGTATTTTTTAGCTCAACTGATTCTTTAAATGAGCCATCTGGATTATAAAACTCAACTTTATAGCCCCCAATGGTGACTGGTGTAACATTATTAGAAGCAGGTTTGTTTTTTGTTAAATTTTTAAAAGAATATGAAGTTATTGGATTTATTTTCATTTAAATTACACCTTTGTAATATGGTTTTTTCTGGAAAACTAGTCTGCACTATGAATGATTTGGTTGACTTTATTGAAAAAGATAGAGGGGATCCAGCCATTATAGTTAGGCGCGCTATTTGGTGCATAAAGATGATTTCCAATAAGTGCTCCTAATCTATTAATATAAAGTCCATGGACATGTTTATTTATGGTTTTAAATCCTTCTCTTATTTCTTTTTCAATGCCAGTAGTATATCTCATAACCCGTTTTTTGGAAATTTTGTCTTATTGTGATGCATTTATTTTAATAGGCGAGACAGCTAAAATCATGAATAATTTTTTTGTAAAAGATATTCATAAAATGCATGTCAAGAAATGTTTTTGCTATTTTGAAAATTAAAATATAGGTTCTTCAATACTGCAAGCATCGCATGCAATATTTTTTGAAAAATTCAAGGTTTTAAATTCACCTTTATATCCATCAAAAACTAAAAGTTTATTCATTAAAAGTTCACCTGAACCTGTTATTATTTTTAAAATTTCTTGTGATTGTAGTGATGAAATAACGTTTACAACTGGAGACAAAGAACAATTTGGCTGCTCGCTAAATACTTTTGGTTTTTGAATTACGCAAGATAAACATCCAGTTTTTCCTGGGATAATAGTTGTAAGCTGTCCACAGTAACCTTGAATCCCACCATGAACAAGAATCATTTTGTGTCTTAGTGCGATTTCATTAAGCATATATTTTGCTTCATAAGTATCAAAACAATCTACGATAATATCGTAGCCTTCAATAATGTTGAAATAATTTAACTCGTTTATTTTGACTTTTTCTATTTCAACTTTAATATCAGGATTAAATTCTTGAACCCATTCTTTGGCGGACATTACTTTTGCTCTGCCTAAATTTTTATATTTGTGTATTAATTGGCGATTAAAATTGCTTTCTTCAATTAATTCATTATCAACAACTTTGATTTGCCCTACACCCATAGCGGCAAGATTCATGATAACGCCTGATCCAAGTCCACCTACACCCATTACAAGAACTTTTGAAGTAATAAGTTTTTCTTGTTGCTCTTGAGATATTCCGCCGATGGCTAAATTTCTTTCATATCTGTCAAATTTGCTCATTTGTTTGTTTTTCTAGATTTTTATTGTTTTCGATTATTTCGACTATTTTAATTCCGTATGAATCTTCAATTGCTACTATTTTGCCTTTTGCGATTAAAATATCATCTACAAAAATATCAATTGGGTCATTATTTGTTTTATCAAGAGTAATAATTGAACCTGTGTCGTATTCAATTGCATCTTTTAATTGGATTTTTGCTCTACCTAATTCTGCGCACATTGTTACTTCAACATTGGCAACTTTTGCAATATTTTTGGAATTTAAAATATTTTCTTGTGCTGAATTTTGAGTCATATTACTCCCCTATATATATATTTATTTATAGCATATAATTATTTTTTGACTTAATTATTACAATTTTTAACATTAAATAAAATTGCAAATAAGTTTTTCGATTTCTTTAATGTCATAACTTAAAAGACTTTTTTTGTAGTTAATTATACTGTTAAATTCTTCTTGCAAAACTTCAAACATTGAATCTTTTTTGAAATCTTCATAGTTGAATGGCTGAATATAGTTCATTTTATCAATGTCTAAAATTTGAATTGAGCCTATATTTTCTAATATTTCAAGAGTAATTTGAACAAAATTTTCACTTACTCCTAATGCAGAAGAAAATCTAGCTAAATCAATATTTCCATCCATTTTATT
The DNA here is from genome assembly GCA_017560095.1 of Candidatus Gastranaerophilales bacterium. GTDB lineage: Bacteria > Cyanobacteriota > Vampirovibrionia > Gastranaerophilales > Gastranaerophilaceae > RUG14156. Next base: position 83,040 of record JAFYOU010000006.1, on the reverse strand, counting down.
AGCACAATATTTAATCATTCCATTAATTTGCTTTATATAGTTTTCTATATTTTCATCAATTTTGCAATTCATAAAATGAATTTTTTTAGGTTGAATTGATGAAATTATATTTTCAAATTCTTCTGTATTTGATGGATAATCAAAAAGCATTAAACTATCATGATTTTCTAATTCAATTAGAAAATTGTCTTTAATTTTTTGGTATTTAGAAAGCGATTCTTTGGTGGCTGGAGTTTTTGCCCATACTGCAACATCAATGTTATCTTTTTCAAAATAATTTGCAATTTGATCTAAAATTCCAACTTTTTTTCTATGATCATAAATTTTGAATTCATTTTTAAATTGTTTTGATATTTCGTTGCTATAAATATCGATTATTTCTAATTGAATATTTTGTATTCCATTAAATTCATTTAATCTTGGATAAAAAGCAATGTCGCATTTTGCCCCGTATGGAATTTGAAGTTCGCCTTCATTCCATTTGACAGCTTGCATTTTTTTACCTTCTGAAGAAAAAATCATTCTTAGATGATTTGATTCTTTTCCGATTAATTTAAACTCGTCAAGATTTACGTTAAACATAGCCATTATTGGTGGTTCGTTGTTTTGTCCGAATGGTTCTAATTTATCTAGAGTTTCTAAAATGTTTAGTTCTAGTTCATTTGGGGTTATTTCGATATCAGCATATAGTATATTTTCTTTTTTGCTATTAGATGATGCTAGTTTAATTGAATTTAATAGGACAGATTTAACTTTTTCAAAAGGCATTTCAGATAAATTAAATGAACAACCACCAGCTAGTTTATGTCCGCCAAAACCAGAAAACAATTCTTCATTTTCTTTTAAAATATTATAAACATTAATTGTGTCATTGGAACGAATTGAACATCTGGCATTATTGTTTTCATCTTCAGTCATTAAAAAACAAGGCTTATCGAATTCTTCTACGATTTTTGATGCCACTATTCCAATTATGCCGATATGCCAAGAGGGATTTTTTAAAATAATGGCAGGGTTGTTTTTCTCTTCTTTATGTTTTTTGATATAGTCAATAACTTCATCATATACTTCAGTGCATTTTGCTTGACGAATTTTATTGTAATTATCTAATTGTTCAATTATCATTTGATACTTTATAGGCTCATTTGTTGTTAAAAATTCAAAAGATAATTTTGCATTAGCTAATCTGCCAACGGCATTTATCCTTGGGGCTAATACAAAAGCTATATCGTAACTTGTTATTGCTCTATCTTGAATATTTCTGGCTAATAATTCATAAATTGCAGGCGATGATTTTTCTTTTTTTGTGTTTAAAAATTCAAGGGTTAATGAAACAATTGCTCTGTTTTCACCCAGCAAAGGGACAACATCTGCAATTGCGCCACAACCGGCGATAACTAATAATTCGTCTTTTAAATCTTGATTATCAACTTTTTCTAATAATGCCATAGCAAGCTTATAAGCAACTATTGAACCTGAATTGTATGTTAATGAAGTAATTTCATCTACGTTTAAATTTTCATTTAATGCGCTATTTACTTGTGGATTAATAATTGCATATGCGGGCGGAAGTTTGGTATCTGTTGTATGATGATCGGTTATAATTGTATCTACACCTAATCCTTTTAATAAATTAACTTCGGCAATATTCGAAATAGCGCAATCGACGGTTATTACGAGTTTAATTTTTTCTTTTGAAATTAATTTGATTAGTTCTTTTGAATTTAAACCGTGGCCGTGAAGTAATCTGTCTGGAATAAATGAAATAACATTTGCATTTAATTCTGTTAAGGCTTTATATAAAATAGCACTTGAAGTTACACCATCGCAATCAAAATCACCCCAAATGAGAATTTTTTGCTCTTTTTTAATTGCATCAAAAATTCGTTCAATTGCCTTTTTCATGTCACAAAAAGCGTAAGGCGAAATTAAATCATTTTTTGTAGGATTTAAAAATTTTTCAATTTCTTTTTCGTTACTTAAATTTCGTAGTGACAAAAGTTCATTTAAAAAAGAATCTTTTGTTGCTCGAATTATATCATTTTCTTTTTTTCTAACTGTTATTTTTCTATATTTCATACTCTTATTTTAAAGGGGCTTTAAAGCCCCAAATCATCTAATCTCTGCTATTTAATTGAGCTAGTAGTCTTAAAACTTCTAAATACAACCAAACCAAGGTAACTAATAGTGCAAATCCTCCATACCATTCAAAATAACTTGGAAGCATTCTTTTTTCGCTTTGCTCAATAAAATCAAAATCCATTATAAAATTAAATGCAGCAATAGTACATATTACAAGACTAATTATAATTCCAGTCATTCCACCATTAAATACAGTCATTGGGTGCCCCAAGAGTGCACCAATAAACCCAGCTAAATAAAATATTGCGATTGCAACAGTTGAAGTAAAAATAACTTTTCTAAAAGTAGGTGTTGCTTGAATCATTTTTGTTCTGTATAAAAATAGCATTGATAATAATGCAATAATAGTTATTCCTATGGCATTTTGTACAATTCCATTGAAAGCTGTACCATAAGCATAGCTAATCACACCGACAATAAAACCTTCGCAAACGGCATATGCTGGAGCGGTAATTGGAGTAGATTTTGGGTTAAAAGAAGCAACTATAGCTAAAATTAAACCAGCAATCAAGCCTCCAATTAAAAATAAATTTGCTTTGTCGGAATATCCGCTTGCGCATAAATTCCAAGCATAATACGCAACAAGAATAACAATTCCTAATAAGATTGCGGTTTTATTTATTGCGCCAGTTATTGTCATTGGACGGCCTTCTAAAATAATATTTTCGTCCACTTTTATTTTTGTTAAAGGATTACTAGACATATATTCTCCTCCTAAAGTAATAATTGAATTATACATCAATTTTAAGTTAAAATAAAGTTATGATAAAAGTAGGAATATCAGGTAAAATCGCATCGGGCAAAAGTGAAGTTGAAAAAATACTTTGCAGATTAAACTATAAAGTTTTTGATTTAGATATAATTTCGCATAATTTATTCGAAAACGAAAGCATAAAAAACGCTTTGCTGAATGAATTTAAAACTCTTGATAGAAAAGAAATCGGAAACGTTGTCTTCAATGATTTAGAAAAAAAAGAAAAATTGGAAAATATTTTATATCCCGAGCTTCAAAAAATAATTTTTGAATTATTTGAAGAAAATAAAAACGAAAAATATATTTTTATTTCTGGAGCGCTTTTATTTAAATCAGGCTTTTATAACTTTTTTGATAAAACGATTTTTGTTGATGCACCTGAAAATATACGTCTTGAAAGATTAATGAAAAGAAATAATTTAGATAAAAACATAGCGCTTGAGCGCTTAAATTTACAAGATGATGGAAATTTTGCCGATTTTATAATTCAAAATAATTCAGATATTGATAATTTAAAAAAACAGGTTTTGGAAATTTTAGAATTAATTTAATTTTTTCATTAAATCTAAAAACTCAGGAAAAGATGTATTAATGCAATTAAAACCATTGATTGTCATTTCTTTTTTGTTTATTAAAGATAAAACATAATAACTCATTGCAAGCCTGTGATCTAGGTGTGTTTCAAGAGTTACATTGGTATTTATTTCTTTTTTGCCTGTGATAGAAAAGCCATCATCAAATTCTTGGGTTTCAATTTCGAGGGCTTTAAAAGCCTCAACAACGGTTTTGATTCTATCCGATTCTTTGTTTCTTAAATCTTTAGCATCTTTTATGATAGATTTACCTTGTGCTTGGCTTGCCAAAACTGCCAAAATTGGGATTTCATCAATCAATCTTGGAATTAAGTTGCCCTTTATTTCGAAAGGCTCAATATTTAAAGTATAGTTGACTTTAATATCTGCAACCAATTCATTGCAGATTGTTTTTTGATTTAATAATTCAAAATCTATTTTAGCTTGTTTGAAAACATCAATTATGCCAGTTCTTGTTGGATTAATTCCAACATTTTTAATTATAATTGATGAATTAGGTATAATTGCGGCTGCTACCATAAAAAAGGCGGCGCTTGAAATATCTCCAACTACTTCAAGGTTTTTTGGGGTTAAATTAGATTTTTCAATTTCAACAAAATATCCGTTTTTATCTTCGCCGGTAGTGATTGATGCACCTAAATATTCAAGCATGATTTCACTATGATTTCTTGATAAGCTTGGTTCATAGATTTTTGTTTTGTTATCTGCATTTAAACCAGCCAATAGCAAACAACTTTTTACCTGAGCAGAAGCTATAGGAGAATGATAAGTTATTCCTTCAAGTTTGCTACCTTTGATTTTTAGCGGCAACTTATTTTCATTTGAAATTATTTGAGCGCCCATTTTGCTTAATGGTTCAATTATGCGCTTCATTGGGCGTTTAGATAGGCTTTCATCTCCAGTTAGTTCTACGTCAAAATTTTGACCTGCAAAAAAACCTGATAATAGCCTTGTTGTTGTGCCTGAATTTCCGCAATATAATGCTTCTTTTGGTGCATTAAAGCTATTTGAGCTATCTAAAATTAAATCTCTTTTTGAGGTGAATTTGTGTTTTGCGCCTAATTTTTCAAATATTTTTAATGTGTTTAGGCAGTCTTCACCAAGTGAAAGATTTTTAATTTTAACTTTTCCACCTGTTAAAGCACCAAAAATAATTGCTCTATGAGATATAGATTTATCGGGTGGAATAATTATCTCACCCGATAAACCACCTATATTTTGTTTTGTTTTAAAGTTATCCATTAGCTAGTTCTTTAACGAAATTTGGAACGCAGAATACTGCAGAGTGAAGTTCTCTATTATAAATTTTGCATGTTTTTTGAATTGCAAGAGCGCGCTTTTCATCAATTTTTGTATAATCTCTTGGAATTTCAACATCATCACTGCAAAAGCCCCAAGACCAATATCCGCCAGGATATGTTGGCATTGGGCCACAATATGGAGCAACATTTTTAAATACTCTTCTTAGCATTTGATATGTTTTTTTCATATTTTCGCTTTGCGCAAATGGGCCTTCTGTTTGAGGAACAACAATTCCACCTTTTTTCAGTGCGCGTTTAACATTGTTATAAAAATTATCGTTAAACAAACCTTCGCCAGGGCCAATTGGGTCTGTTGAATCTGATAAAACAACATCATATTCATCAACTTTATCTTTAATAAATTCAACAGCGTCTTGAATTAAAACATTTACTCTTGGGTCATCTAAAGCACAAGAAATTGTTGGTTGATATTTTTTGCAACCTTCAACGACATCGCCATCAATTTCAACCATATCAACTCTTTTTACTGATGGATGTTTAAGAATTTCTCTAACAGTACCACCATCACCGCCACCTATAACTAAAACGTATTCAGGATTTGGATGAGTCAACATTGGGATATGAGCAATCATTTCATGATAGAAAAATTCATCTCTTTCTGTTGTCATCATTAGGCCATCTAGAGTCATAACATTTCCAAATGCTCTAGAATGAAAGAAATCTATTTGTTGATAAGGTGATTTTATTGAAAATAAATCTTTATCTTTTTCAATTGCAATTCCAAAACCTTCGGGTGTAATTTCGTGGTAAAGATTTTCAGACATTATTTTTTTCCTTTATTAAGATTAAACTTTCTTTAATTATACAAAAAAAATTACTATTTTGATATAATAATTTTAATGAAAAGCAAAAATAAAATCATGGATTCATTTGAAGAATTTATTGCCCTACCTTTATCTATTTTAAAAAATAGAATTATTCAGATTACGGGCTTTAAATCAGATTTTATTGAAACAAAATCGATTGATGTAGAACTAGATGATAATACGGTTAGAATAAATTGCGTAAATAGCGAAAGCGCTTATAATCTTTTAAGTAGTGTAATTTATAAAAGAGAACAAAGAAGAAAAGCTCTGTTAAAGCAACAAAATGAGCAAAAAGATAATTCGGTGTTGCCTGTTGTTACTCATAGATAGATTTTTATTGAGCCTCGCATGAATCAAGTAATTCAAGCACTTTTGCTTTTATTGATTTATGGATTTCATTTTTGTCTTTTGTGCCATCAAGTTCAATAAAACTATATTCTTTGGATAATTTTTTATATTCGTCCAGGCATCTTTTTTGATATATTTCAAAACTATTATAAATGTCTGTTGAAAGGCCAATGTCTCTTCCTGATTCAAAATAATCTAAAACGCCATTTTTGGCTATTAAGCGTTTGATTAGTTCGGATTCTGGGACATTTAAATAAAATACTAAATCAGGTTTTGGTGCATAGCTATATAAGTTTTTGACCCAATTGATATCATGGCCTCTAACAGAATCACGCACATATGCTGTGTAGATATATCTGTCCATTAATACTACAAAACCAGCTTTTAAAGCGGGAATTATTTCATTTTCAAGTCTGTCTGTATAATCTGCAGCATAAAGAAGAGAAAAGGTTGTAGTGTTAAGCATATTTCTTTCTTTTGCTTCATTAATTACGCCTGAGATAAGTCTTGATGTTTTCCATTGCGAAACAGTACATCCGTAGCATTTTTCTTTAATGTATTTTGATAGCATATTAACCTGTGTAGATTTTCCAGAACCATCTGTTCCTTCAATTACTATTAATAGGCCATCGTAGCCGTGATTTTTGTTTATGTGCATAATTTAACCTATTTTTCTATTGAGATTTTATTTTTAGCTAAAAGTTCGGTTACTTTTTCTCGCATGATTTTTTGCTTATCATGAATGCTGTCTAGTGCATCAATCTTGATTAAATCAAACTCTTCAACCATTTCTTGGTATTGCTCAACTATTCTATTTTGAAACATGATATAGCTTTTATAAGGGTTATTAGAAAGCTTCATATCCATACCGGCTTCGTAAAATTTTGGTTGGCGATTGGCGCAGATACGTTCCAAACTATCTTTTGGAGAAATATCAAAATAGAAGGTTAAATCTGGCTCAAGCGCAAAAGAGTACATATTTCTAACCCAAGTTGCTTCAACATTTCTTGCAACATCTCGGGCAAATGCTGTGTAAAAATATCTATCAGCTAAAACTATAAAGCCTGCCTTAAGTGCTGGTTTAATAGTTCTTTCTAGTCTATCTGCAAAATCAACTGCGTGCAATAAGGAAAAAGTTCTTCCTGATAGCAGGTTTTTCTTTTTGGCTTTTTTTGTTGTGTTTGCAATTAATTCAGATGAATTCCATTCGGTTAAAAGAACATCTAACTTTTTAGATTTGAGCCAGGAATATAATAGTTCTAGTTGCGTGGTTTTTCCTGAACCATCAATACCTTCAACACAAATTAGCAAACCCTTGTAATCATGTTTTTTGGAAAATTTTAACATTTCTTACCTTGTATTTTTAACTATGCGTGTAATATATTAATAATAGATTATTTGGTATAAATTGTAAATCTCGAGGAGTTTATAAAAATGAATTTGTTAAATATATATAAAAAAACAATTGCTACAATTTTTTCTGAACCAGCAATTGCAATGTTTTTTATGTTGTATATCATTTCTTCAAGTTTTCTTGGGGGTGTTGCGTTAAGTACAAAAACGTCATTTAATGCGTTAGTTATGGTTTTTTGTTTTTTTGTATTCGCGCTTTGTTTTATTTCTGGTTGGCTTGAAATAATCAAAGAAAGCGCAAAGACGCCTCAATTTAGAGAAGATAAAAGTCATTGGGGGGTTTTTCTTGAAGGAATAGGGAAAAATATTGTTTCTCTTGGAATAGGATTTTTTATTTATTTGGCACTTTTTATTTTTGCAATTACTTTGTCTGCTAAAATTTCTCAGTATTTTGTTGGGAATGTGGATTTTATTTCAAAAGAAGTAATATCTAATATTCAAAATAATCAAGCCTTAATGGAGTATTTTAATTCTTTACCTGATAATCAAAAATATATTTTAAGTGTTTGGCAGTTGGTTTATATTTTTTCAACATTAACATTCGCATTTTTGATGTTATTTTATTATCCAGCTATTGTTTTTGACGAAAAAACAAACATCTTTATAAGGCCGATAGTTGCTCTTAAAAATGCATTTTGTTTTTTATTTAAAAACTTTTTTGGAGCGTTAATGATCCATGTTAGTATTTTTGTTGTTTATTTTTTATTAAATTATATAAGTATGAAGTTTGGCGCAAATGTAATTGTTTCAGCTTTACTCATATTTTGCCATATTTATTTTATTAGCGCTGCGATTATGCTAATATTTAATTATTATGAACAAAGAAATAATTGTGTTGACAGGTGCTACTGCATCAGGGAAGACCAAGATATCGATAAATCTAGCCAAGAAAATTAACGCTGAAATTATTTGTGCAGATTCTCGAATAGTTTATAAAAATCTAGATATAGTTAGTGCAAAACCAACATTAGAAGAACAAAATGGCATTGTTCATCATTTGATTGATATATTAGAGCCAATAAATGAATTTTCCGCTGGAGATTTTGTATCTTTAGCTAAAGAAAAGATCAAAGAAATTCAATTGCGCAATAAAAATGTAATAATTTGCGGTGGAACTTGGTTTTATATAAAAAGTTTATTAGATGAAAATGCATTACCAGAATGTCAAATTAATCCTGAATTAAGAGAAGAATTGTCTAAAATATCTAATAATGAGCTTTGGGAGAAGTTAAATAAGCTAGATTCAATTCGTGCATCAATGATTCATCCAAATAATAAAGATAAAGTAATACGCTCAATTGAAATATGTTTGGCTTTGGGCCAACCCATAAGCAGTTATAAAAGACCTAAAAATCGGTGCTATAATGCAAAATGGTATATGCCCAATTGGGATAGAGAAATTTTATATGAAAGAATTAATTTTCGAGTTGATGAGATGATAAAAATGGGTCTTTATGAAGAATGGCAAAGAAATAAAGAACTTTATCCTGATTCAAAAATAATCAGAAATACTATAGGATATAGTGAGTTTTTTGAATTTGAAGATGTGGATTTTGCAATTGATAAAATAAAGCAATATACAAGAAATTTTGCAAAGCGACAATTAACATATTTTAGAAGTAATTCCGAAATTAAACTCATAAATAGTGAAAATGATATTTTAGAGGATTTAAATGTTTAAAATATTTTTAGTTTTGTTTTTGGCAATGTTTTTAACTTCACACGCTCAAGAAGTTATTCAAATTGGAACAACTTATAACGAGGCTAGTGCTCGAATTGAGGCATTTACGGATGTTGAACAAAAAATTGAAAAAGAATTTTATAAAAAATATTTAAAAGATCCAAATAGAAAAGAAAATTTGGGTTTTATTGAACAAGGAATTATGCAAACTAATCTTGGAAGAGTATTATGTCCTTTTTATTTAAAAAATACTTTAGCTTCATATTCTATAACTTATTTTGAGACTCCCCAATATGCCTTTTATTATAATATTTTAGGAAGTTTGATTAAATTTGATATCATTAAGGGAAGCGACTATCCAAGAAAGGTTTTAGGATATTCAAGGTATGGGAATTTAATTAGTATTTCTTTTGAAGTAGATAAAAATGAACAATTTGTTTATGATGAAAATGGCAAATTAATTGCACATTGGATAGATGATATTGCGTTAAGTAAAGATAATAAAAATCCAAAAATATTAAAATTGCGAAGAGGGAAATAGTTTATTCGCCTAATAAATAAATAGGTAATGCGTATTTTTCTGCGAAATCTAGTAGTGTCTGAGGTATATCATTAAGAGTATTTGTTTTAGCTATAATCGCATTAATTTTTGGGGTATATAAGATTGCCTCGTTACAGTCTAAAGGTCTTGGATTTTCTATGATCATTGAATCATTTGCTTTTAAAATTGCTTCTTTAATTTGTTTTCCTGTAAATATTTTGTTTCCAATTTTTATTTCGCTAGTATTATCAAGTTGAGAAGCATATTTGTATTTTTGAATTTGCGGATATAAATCGCGATATTCTTCAAATGTTAAATTTAATGTGGCTTTTATTGATTCAGCTATAAAATCTCTATATTCACTTACATCATCCATACCCAGTATAATATCTTTGAATCTTTTAAAATCTTTTTTTATTCTATATTCATCAGAGTTTTGATCGCAGTTAGTTGCATTTGCTATGTTAACTTGCTCGACTTCTAAGCTAACCCCATATTTCCTATAATCATAAGTTTTGGAATTTTTAACTGAACCATATGTGGCACATAAAAGTTTTTCATTATTTACATCTTGCAATTCATATAGTGTTTCTGGGTTATTTAATTTATTATTGTGAAACATATGCATCCAAATTCTAAAATTTTCAACACTTGTTCCTGGCTCGAAACCAAATTGAAATAAATCGAAATCTTCTGGTAGCTGAGTAAAATTAATAACTTTGTATTCTGTTCCATTGTGTTTGATTGTTGGGAGTTTTTTTGGATTAATAACTTTGCTTGTTAAAAAAAACACCCCAGAAGCATTTATAATTGCAATTGTATTTTCAATATGTTCTTTTAAATCATCTAGCATCGCTTTATCTTCTTTGCGTAAATCACCATTAGTGCTTGTGCTTCTTAAATTTGATTCGGTTATAATTTGAGCTATTTTAAAATCATTTGCTCTTCTAAAAGCTCCAGCAGTGTTTAAGCATAAAGGAGGTTTTTTACTACAGTTTTCAAACCAATGGTGATTTTTAATTAATTCGTAAATTCTATCTTTAATTTCATATGGTAAATTGAATTTATTTAAAATATCTTTTGCATATAATGCACTTATTAAAGAGTGTTCTTCATCTTTAATAGCTTCAGCTTTGGCGATATCTTGAAGAATGATTGCAAATTTTAAACAAAATTTATCTCGATTCGATAAATTTTGATATTCGGGATTATTTATTGTTTCTTTTAGGGTAGTAAGTGTATGAATATCGATAGAAAGTTCTTGTTTTTCTTGCTGTTGTTTGCCAATAATATTAATAAATTCAGGTATGCCTCGAATTAAAGAATTAAGAATTTCATTTAATTTTTTATCATCTGTTGAAATTGAATTTTCTTTAATAAATCTTGTTGCTAAAGATAATACCTCGCCTTCAGCGCCATCAGAATCCAATTGAGATAAATCAATTATTCCATTATATTCTAATGCGCCATTATCATCAATTAACGTTATGCTTAATTTTGTTAATATATCAGCTTTTTTTTGTTTGGAAATATTATCAAGAATACTAGATAAATCAGATAAAAATTCTTTCCTTGAATAAGTTAATGGTAAACCAAGTTTGCCATATTGAGAAAAATCGACATTGGATAGGGTTTTTTCTATTTCAGGATTATTGTTTGCGAAAAACCCCTTCATCAATTGATTGGTTTCTTCTTTGGTAGTAGAAATAGTATGAATTGTTGTTTTGGATCTTTCTTGATGTTGTGTAATTTTGGGATGATCTGTTTTATCTCCGTTGGAAAAGCATTTGTCAATATTGCCAAATGAAATTATTGAGCTTGAAGTAGTTGATTTTTTTAATGTAGGATGTGTAATATAATAACTTTTGTAGGTGTTCATTTTTACATTTGAAGTAAAAGTAAAATTGCGCGGCAAGCTTTGATTATACACTTTGTTTTCTTTTTGTGCATTTTGTTTGGCAAATATATTAAAATTAATTTTTTTAATCAATTTAATTGCTCCAATAGTGCTTGCATATAATTATAAAAATAATTCCTTAAAAAAATTGCCAACAAAAAACTTAAAACAAATTAGTCTTGTTGGATGATTGAAAAGGCTAAAAATGATAATATAATTCAGCTATGAAATCAATGATTGTCGAAACTTGGAACAATTTACACCCTATGGCACACTTTTGGATTATTATTTCGAGTGTGGGTGTTTTATCTTTATACGGTTTAATGGCTTGTTTATAAGAGATTTAATACTTCTCTTATTAACTTACATGTTGTAGCGGTTGATGTTTTTGTAATATCAACATCGGGAGCAAGTTCCATTACGTCTGCTCCAACAATATTAAAGTTTTTAAGATAAGTTATCCATTCCATTAATTCTAAATAGGTTAAACCGCCAGCTTCTGGAGTTCCAACACCGCTCATTAAGCTTGGATCTAAAACATCTAAATCTATTGTTAAAAAGATATTTTTATCTTTGAATTTGTCTAGCTGTTCTTTTTTTGTTTTTAAAGTAGAATATTTTTTAACTATATCAAATTCTTCTTTTTCACCACTTCTTAGACCAATTTGAGCAATATTTTCATAGCCTATAAGTTCGGCTATTTTATACATAACTCCGCTATGGGTTAATTCTTCGCCTAAATATTGTTTTCTTAAATCTGTATGGGCATCAAATTGAATAACTGCAACATTATCATATTTTTTTAAAACAGATTTAACAGAAGCTAAAGTGATTAAATGTTCTCCGCCAATACCAAGAAGTTTTTTGCCGTCATTATAAATGCAATCGACATTATCTTCTGTAATATCAAGTGCTTTTTTTGCGTTTCCAAAAGGATATTCTAAATCACCTGCGTCATAGAAGTTTAAATCTTCCATTTCTGTATCAAAATAAACAGAATATGTTTCAATACCAATGCTTTCAAGTCTTGCAGCTTGTGGGCCAAAACGAGTGCCGGCACGGTTTGAACAAGTGCAATCATAAGGCATACCAAGCATTACAATCTTAGATTCATCATAGTTTGAGTTTGCTCCAATAAAATCTTTTGATAAAAAAGGCCCTTTAAGCATTAATATTACCTCTGTTGATCTTTTCGTTTAGTTCTGCTGCTGTGTCTTCATAACCTAAGCGTCCCATTAGTGCATAAGTATAGTTCTTGGCTTGTTCAACTCCTGGTTGGTTGAATGCATCAATATTGTATAATTCGCCAATAATCGCTGTTTGCATTTCAAACATATAGAATAATTGAGCTAGATAATATTCATTAATTTTAGGCAAGTGAATAGTCAGATTTGGACGTTTATAATCAGCCAAAGCAACGGCAGTTGAATCTGCTTCGGCATTAATTAAACGATTAATGGTTTTTCCGCCAAGGTAATTTAAGCCTGTATATTCAAAAATATTGGGAATTGATAATTCATTATCAAATTCATCAACTCGAATAAAAGTAATTACTTTATCATTCTTGCCTTCATTATAAAGTTGGATTTGGCTGTGTTGATCAGTTGCGCCTAAAGCTTTTATTGGAGTTGGGCCATTATTAATTTTATTTCCATCTCTATCGAATTCTTTTCCTAAGGATTCTGCCCAAAGTTGAACATACCAATCGGAAACGTATTTTAAACGAGAAGAATAAGGCATCATTACGCTCAAGTATTTGCTTTTTTGTGTATCCATTAAATAATGAATTAGGGCATTTTGAGCTGCAATATTTTTGTTGATATCTGTATTTTTTAGAGTTAAATCCATTATTTTGATGCCTCTGATAATTTCATCGATATCAATTCCAACTAATGCTAAAGGAACTAATCCAACAGCTGAAAATACGCTGAATCTACCGCCTACATCATCTGGAACCACGAAAGTTTTATAACCTTCTTCGTTTGCTAGTTGCCTTAAAATTCCAATTTGTTTATCCGTTGTTGCAACAATGTTTTTGCGATAATCATCTCCTAAAAGTTCATGCATTTTGTCTTTGATTATCATAAATTGACTCATTGTCTCTGCGGTTGAGCCTGATTTTGTTATTACATTGACTAAAGTTTTCTTTAAATCTAAAATTTCTAATAAAGCTGTAATTTGGTCTGGGTCAATATTATCTAGAAAAAAGATTTTTGGAAGATTGTCTCTTTGTTCTTTATCTAATAAATTCCAATACGGTTTTAAAAGTGCTTCTGATAATGCTTGAGCACCAAGAGCAGAACCACCAATACCTAAAACTAAAATGTTATCAAATCTGCCATCAACCATTGCAGCAAATTCTTTAACATACCAAACAGTTTCTTCGTTGTAACCAAGATTCATCCATTGAAGCCAAGAGCCAGGTTTATCTTTTCTCATGTTTAAATTAGTAATTATTTCTTGTATTTTTGGAGCATATTCATTGAAAGATTGAGTTAAATCAAGTCCTTCGTTGCCTATAATTTGACTAGTTGTGTTGCTGAAATCTAATTTAATCATGGGTATACCTTAATAACTCCGACTATAATTATTGTACGGGCTAAATAAGACTAGTAAAGAGTAGTAAAGTTAATCTTTACTTAACATAACATTGAGAAAAAAAAATCTTATGGTATACTTTGTGTATAGGATTATGGCACTAACAACAAGTAAGATATTAAGGGTCTTTTCTGATTTTAAAAACGGAACAGGACCATATATAGTAGATTCCAAGATAATCTTAAAAACAGCAAGAAAGAGTGCTGATTTAGACCCTGCTTGTTTTCGAAAATTTTCAAATCCAGATATGGTTGATTTAGGTTTTGAGCTAAGCAATGCAGGTATAGAAAATCTTCAGCCTCAAGATGAGCAAACAGATGATTCAAAGATTAATTTTGTCGTTTAGTTTTGAAAACCCAATATTTTAAAATTATAAATGATAAAAATGCTATAGGAAGAATTAAAATTGCTTGTGCAAGATATTCATTTATATGTTTAATCAAAACCTTTAAAAGTATGCTATTTATTATAAAAGTGAAGATATAGCTTGCTATAAATTTGAAAATTAGTTTATTATCTTTGTTTTGAAAGACAATTGTCCCCGTTGTTTTAAAGTTCCATAAAACTCCAAAAATATATTGTAATAAAAGTGCTATATTTGGAATTAGACCAATTGTGATAAATAGTGCATACAAAAAATAACTAAAAACGGTGTTTAAGAAGCCTACAAATAGAAATTTAAAAAATTTCTCGTCAATTTTTTTGAATATGCCAAATAAGAATTTTTTATGTAGATAATGAAAACAAAATGAAAGCGTAGCTCTTAATTTCTTAAAAGCTACGCTATTCATAAATTTATTATTTAAATTAGCCAACATATTCTTTAACTTCAGCAGGTGTGTTTTTAGCATCTAATTTGATACCAGGGCCCATTGTAGTTGTTAAATATACTGATTTTAAATATGTTCCTTTTGCTGCAGATGGTTTAGCTTTGATAACTGCATCTGCTAATGTAGCAAAGTTTTTCATTAAATCATCAGTGCTGAATTTCATTTTTCCAAGAGGTACGTGAATCATACCTTGTTTGTCAGCTCTGAATTCAACTTTACCAGCTTTAGCTTCTTTAACAGCTCTTGCTACATCAACTGTAACTGTGCCTGTTTTTGGGTTTGGCATTAAGCCTTTTGGACCAAGCACCCTACCCAACTTACCTAATTTAGGCATCATATCAGGTGTTGCAATTAATGTATCAAATTCAAACCAACCGTCTGAAATTTTATCAATAATTTCTTCGCTACCAGCAACTTCAGCTCCTGCTGCTTTTGCTGCTGCAACTAGATCAGCTTTTGCGATAACGCAAACTCTAACTTCTTTACCAAGACCAGCTGGAAGTACAGTTGTTGATCTAATTTGTTGGTCAGCATGTTTAACATCGATACCTAAGCGCATATGAACTTCTAAAGTTTCATCGAATTTAGAAGTTGCTGCTGCAATCTCTTGAAGTTTTTTAATTGCTTCAAGAGCTGTTGTTGGTTGGGTAAAATCAGCCAACATTTCATTTATTTTCTTTTGTCTTTTGGTTAATTTAGCCATTTCTTTTCTCCTTTGTGGTATTTAGCGGTAGTTTTAGCTACCTCCCATCACTATTCTACAACTTTAACACCCATAGCTCTTGCTGAACCTTTAATCATTTCAACAGCAGCTTCTAATGTTGTAGCGTTTAAGTCGTCCATTTTGATTTTTGCAATTTTTTCAAGTTGTTCTCTTGTGATTTCGCCAACTTTGTTTTTATTAGGAACTGCAGAACCTTTTGGAAGGTTAAGTTCTTTTTTAATTAAAACAGCGGCTGGAGGTGATTTTGTTACGAAGTCAAAACTTCTGTCTTCGTATACATCAATTACAACAGGAATGATGTAACCTGCTTGAGAAGCAGTTCTTTCATTAAACTGTTTGCAAAAATCCATGATGTTAACACCTTTTTGACCCAATGCTGGACCAACTGGTGGAGATGGATTAGCTTTACCAGCTTCAATTTGAAGTTTAATTTTACCGGTAATTTTTTTGTTTGATTTTGGTGCCATTTTATTCTCCTTTCGTGGTAATTACGGGTTTAAAACCCTTCCACATTTTGCACTCATTGTTTGTATTTATTTTTAGCTTACACCTTTTGGCTCCTGCGAAATCAAAGATTTCTGCGTCGCCATAGAACGGTTTCGCCTAAAAACGTCAAATCTCATCGATCTGCCGTTTTCTTAACGGCTCCACACACTCTTATACTTTTTGTATTTGTTTGTATTCAAGCTCAACGGGTGTCTCACGACCAAATATAGACACCATAGCTCTAAGTTTTGATTTATCTGGGTAAACTTCTGTAATGTCTCCAATAAATTCTGCAAATGGACCGGAAACAATGCGAACTTTATCACCAACTTTAACGTCAAGTTCAATTTTAGCTGTAGTTTGTTGACCTCTGTGGATGATTTTTTTGATTTCAGAATCCTTGGCTGGAATTGGTTTTTTAGCTGTTCCAACAAATTTTGTAACTCCTGCAGTATGTCTAACTACATACCAAGAGTCATCATCCATAATCATTTCAACTAAAACATAACCTGGGAAAATTTTTTCTTCTTTTTTAGTCTTTTTGCCAGAGCGAACTTGTGTAATTGTTTTTTGAGGAACTTCAATTCTAAAGATTTTTTCACCCATATTCATATATTCGATACGTTTTTCAAGGTTAACTTTAACTTTATTTTCGTATCCTGAATAAGTATGAACAACATACCATCTTTTTTTAGGAGCTTTTTCAATGTTGTGAGTTGGCTCTTTGCTGATATAAATGTTTTCTTGTTCTGTTTGTTCTTCTAAATTTTCTAGAATTTCATTTTCTTTTTCTGACATCGTTCAACCCTTACTTAATTAGACCCAAAAGAGCTTTAAAAATTATATCCATAAAATATACAACTAAAGTAAAAAAGGTAACTACTATTAAAACAATAACCGTTTCAACGCCAATTTGTTTTTTTGTTGGCCAAGAAACCTTAGACCATTCGGCTTTAACGCCTTTGAAATATGTCGTTATTTTTTCTTTAAAATTTTGATTATCGCTTGACATTTTTTACTTTTCCTGTATTGGCTTCTGTAAAATTAATGATTTTTGCTTTCGGAAAGAAAACTTTTTGTTTATGTGGAATTTTTCAGAAGCTCTTGCGTTATTTATGGTGCTAACATTAACCTTTGATAGGTTACCGATTTAACACCGGCTTTCGCCTTTTTGTTTAATTCGCGCCCTGAAGGACTCGAACCCTCGACATCCGGTTTTGGAGACCGACGTTCTACCGACTGAACTAAGGACGCAAAATTAATTCTTATTTGATAGTAAAAACTACTTAGTCTCTTTGTGAGCTGTGTGTTTTTTACATGTTGGACAATATTTTTTTAGTTCCATTCTTTCTTTGTTGGTTTTTTTGTTTTTAGTTGTTGTGTAATTTCTTTCTTTGCAGTCTTCGCAAGCAAGAACAACCATTTTATCGTTTTTTCCTTTGATTCCCATTTTCTTACCTTTCTTGGGGTCTGCATATCTAACAGTAATTGCTTTTATAAGCTTGTTTTATACAAGGCTTACTCTTTCTTACTAAAAGAATGCCGATAAACGGACATTCTTTTAATTTTATCTTATGTAATTATTGTAACAAGAATAAAAATTTTTACAAATATTTATTTTTGTTATGTATAGTTTCTTAACAAATTGTAATTTTGTTTATAAATTATTACCCATAAGCCCGATTGATCTTTTGAATTCTTCAGGTCTTTGTGATTTGGATAATGCATCTAATGGGTCAACAAGTTTCTTCTTAACTAAATCTTGTAAACACATATCAAGAGTTTGCATACCTTGACCTACACCTGTTTGAATTGCTGAGTATATTTGTGCCGTTTTTTGTTCGCGAATCAAGTTTGCAATCGCCGGATTTACAAGCATTATTTCTTGCGCCATCACACGACCTTTTTTGGTACCGTTTGGTTGCAATTTAGGCAATAAACATTGTGTAAATACTGCAACTAGAGAAATAGAGAGTTGCAAACGAATTTGTTGTTGCTGAGCTTCAGGGAAAATGTCTACAATACGATCAATCGTTTGAGAAGCAGATGAAGTATGTAATGTACCTAAAACCAAGTGGCCTGTTTCTGCTGCAGTAAGTGCTAGTCGGGTAGTTTCTAGATCACGCATTTCACCAACAAGAATAACGTCAGGATCTTCACGAAGTGCGGATTTTAGCGCATTTGCAACAGATTTTGTATCTTGTCCGATTTCACGTTGGTGAATAACACATTTTTTGCTTTGGTGAATAAATTCAATTGGGTCTTCAATTGTCAGAATGTGATCTACTCTTGTTTGGTTGATATAGTCTATCATAGCGGCCAATGTTGTTGATTTACCTGAACCAGTTGGCCCTGTTACTAAAATCAAACCACGAGGTCTGTCTGCAATTGTTTTAACAACTTCTGGAAGTCCTAAGTCCTCAAATTTAGGAGGAGTAGAGTTGATTGTTCTGAACGCCGCTGCGTATGAACCCTTGTCTCTGTATACGTTTACCCTGAAACGTCCAACACCATGAAGACCATAGCCAAAGTCTAATTCCCAGTTTTGCTCCAATTCTCTTCTTTGGTCGTTTGAAAGAATTGGAAAAATAATTGTTTCAACATCGTCTGGAGATAATACAGGTAAGTTTGTTCTGAACAATTTACCGTCTATACGCAAAACTGGCGGTAAATTGGCAGATATATGAATATCGCTCGCTTTTTTTGATACTGCTAATTCTAAAACTTCTTCGATTATCATTTGGATACTCCATTACAAATCTACAATATTACAATCTAAATATACTATGAGACAATCGTTTGATAATCGGCAATTTAAACTATTTTGCTTATGTTAAAATAAAATATTGTACATAAATTTACTATTAGGGTATAATACCTATATGGGAATATTAGATTGGATATCACAGTCTGCTAAAAAACTGAAAGACGTAGAAAGTCAGATAGATAACGACACCAGTGATGTTTATGAGGTATATCAAAGAAATGTTGCTTTAGAGCGAGAAATTGCTCAAAGAACAGAAGAGTTGCGCCTTGCTAATCAAACTCTTTTGACGTTAGAACAAGTTTGGGACATGATGAATTCTTCTCGTCCTTTGTCAAGCGTTTTAGAAACAATTGTTTCAAGTTTGTATGGAGAGTTTGGATATATTTATAGTTTTATCGCGCAAAAGCAATACGATGAAAATGGCACGTTTTATGCTTTGCAAACATATTTAGAAAATGATTTTTCGTTAAAATTAGCAGATTTGGTTGATTCTACAATATATGATTTTAAGCTTTATCCTAAAAAGGATGGTGTTATCGAAAATGCCATAAATAATAAAGAAGTTGGTTATTATCTAAGCGTCAAAGACTTAATTGAAGATAATGTTCCTAATATTGATGAAGAAAAAATAAAATTGTTTAGTGACGAACACAATATTAAAACTATAATTATTTTGCCTATAACTGTACAAGATCAATTTAAAGGCTTTTTATCGGTTTTTTCTCCAAGAAAAGAGTTGAAAGAAGATGAGTTGAGTTTTTTAAATTTATTTACAAGGCAAATTGAATTAGCAATTACAATTGCAAATCTTTTTGAAACTGTTAAAAAACAAGCAGTTACAGATCATTTAACTAACTTATTCAATAGAAGGTTTTTTGAAGATGCTCTTCATCGGGAAGCTACTCGTTCACTCCGCTCTAAACAACCATTCTGTTTAATTGGACTTGATTTAGATCACTTAAAAAGAATTAATGATACCTATGGTCATTCAATGGGCGACAAAGCAATTGCAGCTATTGCAAGTGTGATTACCAAAACTTCTAGAAGCATAGATATCCCTTCGCGTTTTGGTGGTGAAGAATTTTTTATAATTTTACCAGGAATTGATGCAAAAGGTGGTTTAATTGCTGCCGAGCGTTTAAGAGCGAAAATTCAAGAAACTCCTGTTGAAGGACTTGAAGAAGGTATAACTGCTTCTTTGGGTGTTGCGAGTTTTATTGAACAAACAGTCAATATAGATGAATTGTTTGAAATGTGCGATAAAGCAATGTATTCATCCAAGCAAAAAGGTAGAAATCAAGTAACCCTTGCGGATACTGAAAATATGATATCTTGGCAAGATGTAGCTATTGATGCATTTGTGGATATTTTAACTCAGCATCGAATTCCATTTAATAGAAATCTAGCAACGGATTTAATTGAAAAATTACAAATTAAACAGCAAGATTCATCTGGTTCTTCAACTCAAGAAATGTTGTTTAGCATAGTTGATTCTATTTCTAAGTCATATTTCCCGTTGCATCCTGATGGAAGTACTAAAAATAAAGTTGCTCTTGCAACTATAATTGCAAAACGTATGAACCTTTCAAAAACAGAGGTTGATAAATTAAAAATCGCAATGCTTTTATATGATATCGGTAATACTATGATGCCAAAAGATATTATGAAAAAAGCTGCGCCTTTAAATAGCCAAGAAAAAGAAGCTATAAAAAAACATCCTGTCGTTGGGGCACAAGAAATTTTGGCTCCGATTGATTCGGTTTCAAATATTATTCCAATTATTGAACATCATCATGAGAATTGGGATGGAAGCGGATATCCGAATAATAAAAAAGGAAATGAAATTCCAATAACTTCCCAAATAATTTTAATTGTAGATAGTTATTTTGCGATGATTTCATATAGACCTTATCGAAAAGCATATACAATAGATGAAGCTATAGAAGAAATTAAAACAAATTCAAATAAAAAATATTCTCCAGAGCTTGTTAATGCGTTTGTGTATGCAATTGAAGAGTTTAAAAAAATATAATTAATTAAATCAAAGATTAACGCTTCTCATCATATCTTTAAGTGCTCCGATTGTTGTATCCATAGAAACAATGTCTGTTGTTCTTTGTTGTAAAAACGCATTAATTTGAGGCATTAATTCAATTGCAATATCAAGTTTTGGGTTGGAACCCATTTGATACATACCAACGTCGATTAAATCCTTGTTTTCTCGATATAACGCTAATAAATTTCTCATTTTGCCAGCAGCAGATTTATGTTCATCATCACAAATAGCGCTAAATAAACGAGAGATTGAACCAAGAGAGTCAATTGCTGGATAATGGTTTTGTTCTGCAACTTTTCTTGATAAGAAAATGTGGCCATCAACAATACCGCGAACAATATCTACAATAGGGTCAGTAATATCATCACCTTCCATTAAAACAGTGTATAGTGCTGTAATTGAACCTTTTTCAGAATTTCCTGTACGTTCAAGTGCTCTTTGAAGCCAAGAGAAAATTGAAGGCGGATAACCTTTCATTGTTGGGGGTTCGCCTAATGATAAGCCAACTTCACGCCCCGCCATAGCGCAACGAGTAATTGTGTCTGTCATTAAAAATACTTTTTTTCCTTGGTCACGAAAATATTCACAAACCGTTGTTGCTGCAAGTAAACATTTCATTCTGATTAGCGGAGGTTGGTCTCCTGTTGCACAAACTAAAACAGATTTTTTCATGCCCTCTTCTTTAAGAGCATCAACGATAAATTCTTTAACTTCACGACCACGTTCACCAATTAGTGCAACGACATTAACATCAGCATCAGAGTTTCTTGCTATCATACCAAGCAGGGTTGACTTACCAACTCCGGAACCCGCAAAAAGCCCCATACGTTGGCCTGTTCCCATGGTTAACAGCCCATCAATAACTCGAACTCCTGTTGACATTTGCTCTGTGATAATTGGTCTATGGAAAGCATCTGGAATTGTACCATTTATGTTCATATATTTCGCATTTGATATATCCATTGGTTTTGAATCCATTGGTTCACCTAAAGGGTTTACCAAACGACCAAGCAAGAAATCGCCAACTGGAAAAAGAATTGGAGCTCCTGTTGTTTCAACTAATGAACCTTGACCAATGCCTTCGCCATCATATAAAAGTAAAAGTTGAGCAACATCACCTTTAAAGGCTTGAACTTCTGCCGCTTTTCGCTCTCCTGTATGAGTTTGAATATAACACAAATCGCCAATTTTTAACCCAGGCAATTTAACTTCAACAGTTAAACCCAAAAGCTTTGAAACAACGCCTTTGTATTTATACAGATTGGCATTTTCCAAGGTTGAATACGTTTTTTGTTTCAGAGTATTTATCTTATATTCTAATTCTTCGTTCATCAAGATAATTATAACATTTTTAAAAGCCAAGTCTAGTTTTTGGAATGTTATAAAATTGCATTGCAATACATATTGATAATTAAAGCATAATTTAAGTAAAAAATTTGCATTACTGCGCGATTGCGATGCGCGCGACCTTATTCCTTAAATGTATGCAATGGGCAGGCAAAGAACGAGTCTTGCTATTTGTAGGCAATTTTGTTGCCGTATTTTGGAGGAAGCTCTACTTACTCTTGGAAGGTCAAAAAAACAAAAAATTTGCGTCTGGCGCGATTCGAACGCGCGACCTATCCCTTAAAAGGGGAGTGCTCTACCTGCTGAGCTACAGACGCAAATCTATTTAATTATCAACAGTCATTTCCGACTGCTTATTTAATATAACAAGAACATTTTTTTTCGTCAAACATTTTTTTACAAATTTTAAACATTGCCAATTTGCCTATTGCCTATTGGATTATTTTTGAAAAATTATTTTTATTGCTAAATATTTTTATAGATTTTAAAAGGATTAAAATGAAGAAAAAATTATTTTTATTTGGGATAACAATGCTTTTTTGCTCTGTCAGTTTTGCAAGTAGTTTTAAAGGTAATGAAAATTTTTTTGGTTCTTTTAATGAAGAATGTAAAACAGAATGCCAAAAAAAATTACAGGAAAATTCGTGTAACAAGAAAAACATTTGCAAAGAAAGTCAAAACAAATATGCTGAGTATAAAATAGATGACGATGAATATTTCACTTATAATCAATGTTTTTTTGATAAAAAATATCGAAATATGAAAAAGAATTTATGCTTAACAAAAAGGCAAGAAGAATGTATTGATATGGTGTATAGTAACTTTAAAACCGATATGGAAGCTTTGCATTCTCGCTATAGGGAAGCTAGAGATAATTTTTTAAGAGAATATGAATGCAACAAATCCAATTGCAAAGCGTATAAAAAATGTTTAAATGAAACAAAAAAAGAAATAAAAGAAAAATGCAAAGATTTTAAAGGAGAAATAGAAGAGTATTTGTGCAAAAAGCAAAAAAGCGATTTCAGAAGATATAATAGGGCAGAAAAAAGAAATTTTAAAAAGATAGCAAAATATTCAAAAGTTTATAAATTTCCTTGTGTGAATTGTTCTATTAAATAACTATTTATTCTTTTTTATTAAAATAAATCCATCAAAATAAATTATTTCATTGTTTTTTTGAATGTTTTGAATTTTTAAGGTAGCTTTATTATGTTCGTCAATTTTAATAGGGAATTCGATAGGTAAAAAAGTATTGATTATAGAATAAAATCCACTGTATTTTGATGCTTTTTTCAGAATTTTAGTTAAGTTCTTATTTAAATTTCCTGCTTTTAAGGTTTTAACTAAATCTTCGTTGTTCAGATTTGCACTGAAATTTAAAACCATATTTTCTTCAAAGTATAAAATTTCGTTTTTAAAAGAAATATGATTATAAGGGCAAATTGTATTGATGCTTATATTTTTTAAATAAATTCCGTCGTGCTCATATTTTTCAGAATTTGCTTGAAGTGATTTAAACTCTCCGTTTGTTATGTTTGTTCCATAAAAATTTTTTATTTTTATTTTAAATTTTGATCCCGTTTCTTTTTTAATTTCTTTCTGGAGAATGCTTTCAATTATGTTTTTCGAAAGCAAATTAAATCCTAATAGGCTTGCAAGATTGCCACCTATGGTTTTAGATGGCTGATTTGCAGAGCAAAAAAGTTCGTAATCATTTGCAAAAGCAAAGCTTGATAATAACAATAAAATAACAATAACTTTTTTCATATTGCCATTATAAAACAATGTAATATGAAAAAATATGTTAATTTTTATTAAAATATAGATAAAATAATTAAAGATTTATACAAATACAACCGTCTTTGTTAATAAGGATACATTAAAGAGGTTATGTAATGTTAGAATTGTTTAGTCTTGTATTTTTTGGAATGATTGTTTATACATTTTTAGTTATTATGCCAACAGTTGTTGAGCATTTATCTACAGATGAATTCAAAAGAGCTTATTATTCTCATTTAGCTTCGAAATATTTAAACTCTTACGGTCGTTAATTATAAAGATTCTTCAAACCCATATGAACGTTCGGGCAAATTTTGATATCCTTTATTTGTTACGACAAATTTTCGAATATATTTGCTTGTATAATCTCCGCGCACAAAAAGTTTTTTGATGACATTTTCGCGTTCAACTAACGGATGAGAGATTTTTTCAAGCTCTGGGTTGTCATCAGAAAGTTGCGTCCAAACGGCAGCTTCAAGTGTCCATGCGTATGTTTCTTCGTTAAGTGAATTGTGTTCGTCTTGATGGATTGCTTCGTGTGCTAAAATTGCGCTTAATGCCTCAGGAGGCGCATCTTTGTGTTTTTCGTTTATATAAATATAAAGGTTTTTTTTCTCTTTCCAACCTAGAGCATCAAAATTCATATAGATAGGGTTAATTGAGGCAAGATTCATAAACTTAATTTCAATAGGTTGATTTGTTAAATTTTTCCCTAATATTGCATCTTTTGAATATTTTCCAGTTGTATTGTCTAAAATTTCCAGTGCTTGAATTAAATTAGCTTCTTGTGTTACCTTTTTGTATTTTTTGTACAATTCTTCACTAATTTCTTCGAGCGCAAAAACATTTGCGCTATAGAAAATAATTGATAAAAATAAGAATATTAATTTTTTCATATTTTCCTTGATAATCTAATTAATAATATTATATGCATATTTTTTTATTAAGAACAAATTAAAATAAAACAAAAAGATGTTAAAAAAATAAAGAAAATAAAATAAAATTAAAAAATGAAAGCAAAACGTTGCCCGATATGCGATACAGTATACTTAGCATTTTATAGAGAATGTCCTAATTGCATGTATAAAGAACCTTTAAATATAAGCAATTTGTTGGCAATTATTCTTGTTGTAATAGTTGTATTTTTAACATTTTTTTATCAAATGTTAAGTGAAGCAGACTTTTTGGGTAAAATTTATGAAAAAAATAATTTAAAATTAAATCAAAAAGAAGATATTAGCTCAACAAAAGAGATTCATTTAAGCTCAATGATCGATTTATCTGGCTTGTCTAAAGCTGAAATCTTAGATATAAGAAGAAGGGCTATTAGAAACTCTTTTGTTTTCTCAAATATTGAAAATTATACCCCGAACCCAAGAGTATATAATATTCAAGATAATTTGCCTTGGATAAGTGCGTATGAAATAGTTAAAAATGGAACAGATAATAATCTTAATATTGCAGTTGGCCCATCTCGCCATTCAATAATGATTAAAAATCCTGAAATCTTATTAGGTTATTTGATCCCAGATTATGGTTTTAGGGATAAAAAAAATGAACCTGATGAAGTTGATTATTTTTTCCCAAAAAAGTTAATTTGGAATGAAAAGACCAATACATTAAAAATTTATTTTGACTATAGAATTTTTATGCAAAAATATAATTTTTCAAATCTTACAGTGTACACAGATAATACAAATGCAAGAGATTTAGGATTTGATTGGATTTATTGTAAAGAAAAGAAAGGCGCAGTATTTAGCGCAATAAATAATATTGCAAAAGTTCCATATAAAATGAAAGGATTGTATCACCGCGGTTATGCTTGCGGATTAGAAAATGGGTGCAATAACTATTCTCCTTTAGAAAGTGAAATGGTGTTTAAAATTGTTTCTAAAAATGCTGTACTGAAGTTTAAGCTATGGAAAAATAAACCAATTACTCCGTTGCAAAAAGCGGATATAAATTATGAAATGTATTTTGAATAAATAATTTTGTATTAAAATATAGATATGTTTAAATACATAAATCCAATTGTTCTTTTAATTATTTCTAATGTCTTTATGACGTTTGCTTGGTATGGACATCTAAAACATAAAAATTCAGCTTTATGGATTGTGATTCTTGTGTCTTGGGGGATAGCATTTTTAGAATATTGCTTTCAAGTACCCGCAAATCGCATGGGACATGAGGTGTATAATGTTGTTCAGTTGAAAACTATTCAAGAAGTAATAACTTTAATTGTATTTAGCTTGTTTAGTATTTTGTATTTAAAAGAGCAATTTAAATGGAACTATTTAATTGGCTTTATTTTTATAATTTTAGCAGTATTTTTTATATTTAAAAAATAGAGGTTAAAATGACGCTTCATCAAAAACATGGTTTAAGATTAGCTTTAATAATAATTGCTACAACATTATTTTTTATTGCAAATATTCAGCGCGTTGCAATTCCTGGAGCAATTTTTGATTTATTGCAAGGAGATTTTAGTGCAGATGCTTCTAAAATTACTTTTTTGGGAGCAATATTTTGTTATATTTATGCGCTAACCCAGCTTGTTGTTGGGCCACTTGTTGATAAATTTGGCGGTTTTAGGGTGATGGCTTTGGGTGGAATAATTTTTGCGGTTGGCTCGCTGATTTTTCCTCATAGTGAACATTTATTAGGTTTGTATTTATCTCGTGCATTATTGGGTTTTGGGGCTGCAACATTTTATTTAAGTACAATTAGAGAAGTTAAAAAATATGCAAAAGATAAGAATTTTTCTCTTGCGGTTTCATATATTCTTTTTGTTGGCTATAGTGGCGGGATATTTGCAAATGCTCCTTTCGTATCTGTAGCAAATCAAATTGGTTGGAGGAATACTTTATATGGGCTTGGTTTTATAACTTTGATTTTGACTATTATTTATCTCATTTTGTTTGTAATTTTCAAGCCTATTCATATTGAGAAAAAGATTCCATTTTCACTTGAGCCATTTAGAGAAGTTTTATCAATTAAAGATAATCGTTATTTATATCTTTTTGGTGCAACAAATTATGGAATTTATTATGTATTGCAAACAGTTATAGGTAAGAAATTTTTAGAGGATTTTTGTAATTTTGAAGTAAATAGAGCTGCTCTAATTTTATCTTTAATGGCTATAATTTCATCGTTTGCAGGTACAATCACTGCTTTTGTTTCAAAATGTTTAAATAACAAAAGGGCAATTATTTTTAGAATTTTTGGGCTTTTGTCAATGTTTTCAATGTTTAGTGTGCTTTTGATGTTAAGTTTTGATGTCCATTCAAAGATAATTGCATTAATTTTGTGTATTCCATCATATATTGGTTCAATTTCACCTATTTTAATTATGGCGCTTCATATGATTAATCGTCATGAGGTATCTGCAACGGCTGTTTCAATTCAGAATTTTAGCTTTTTTATGATGGTTGGGCTCTTGGGAATGATTACAGGCATGTTAATGAATATTTTTGAACCAATAAAACAAGACAATGTTTTGATTTATCAAAATAACTCTTATTTATTGGTTTTTGGTTTATTTTTTGTTTTGAGTTTAATTCAAGTTTATTTTGGATTTAAGATTGTAGATAAAGCAAAATAACTATTGTTTGCTTGGGTTTAAAAGCATTTCATAAGTTATATTTTGAGAGTCTAAAATAAAATCACAAAGTTCTCGAACGGCGCCTTTCCCACCCTTTTTAGATGAAATAAAGTTACATGTTGTCTTAACTTCTTTAACGGCATCGGCAGGACAACAAGCAAGACCAACTTCATTAAGCACACATATATCGGGTAAATCATCTCCCATATATGCTATTTCTTCTGTTTTTAAACCGTATTTTTTGCACAATTCTTTAAGAGCTAAAATTTTGTTTTTTTGACCCATGTAAAGTTCTTTTATATCAATTTGATTTGCTCTTAATTTAACAACATTGTTGTCTCGAGCGGTAATAATTGAGGTAATAATTCCTGCTTTTCCCAACATTACAACGCCAAGTCCATCTTTTGCATTATATGTTTTAATTTCTCTTCCGTCTTCTAAAAAAGTTAAAGAGCCATCTGTTAAAACTCCATCAACATCAAAAGCTACAAGTTTAATTTTAGAAGCAATTTCTTTTAATTCGAGATTATTGTTCATTTTTCACCATCTTTTATTTCTTATTTAATTTTTATTCTACATCAAAAAGACTAGTTTTTAAAAATATAAGTTAAAAATTGCCCAAATAAGCCGATAACTAAATAGTACCGACAAATAAGAAAAGCAATGAATACAATTAAAAATATTAAATTCTCCAATGACAAATTTGTTGTTGAAATGGAAAAAACCTCATTAAATTTAGATTGTAAAGAACAAGAAGACAAATATCTTATTGATATTAGCGATATGAATTTAATTAGTGCCACAAAAACTGCAATTTTTTGTTCGACTTTTTGTTTTATTAAAAATTTCAAAAAAAGACTTTGTTGGCTTGTTAAAGACGAAGAAACAAAACGTGCAATTTCAATTTTACGCTTAAGAAATGTTGAGCAACAAATAAAAGAGCAAATTCAAACGAAAAGAACAGTTCTTGTATCATGAAAATTTTAGATATTATTAAACAAGAAAAAATTTACGGAATCATAAGAGAAGATGATCCCAAGCGTGCTTATGAACTTGCTCGTTGTTACATTGAAGGCGGAATAAAAGTTTTAGAGCTTAATTGCCCGTTGGAAGTTTGTGAAAAAATATCGAAAACAGATAATGTAATAGTGGCTCAAGGTGGTGTAATCACAACTCAGCAAGCACACGAGGCATTGGGTGTTGGCGCTAAAATAATTTCAAGCCCAATTTTTCAAACTAATTTAACTCGTTTTGCTTCTTGTTATTCGACTTTTTTAATTCCATCTGTTACAACACCAAATGAGGCTTATAATGCTTGGCAAGCTAGAATGCCAATGATAAAAATTTATCCAGTTGCCGAAATGGGTGGAGTTGAATACATTCGAGAAATGGTTAAGCCAATGCCATTTTTAAATTTATTGCCTTGTGGATTTGTAAAAATTTCAGAAGTTGAAGGATATTTAAAAGCTGGTGCAAAAGCAGTCGGAATTGGCAGAGAATTATATGCCAAAGAAGACTCAAAAGAAATAATTGAAACTGCAAAAAATGTAGTGGATATGGTTAGACAAATTTAGGTCAAGCGCGGGCATTTTGCCCGCTTATTTTTTTGTAATAAATAAAATTTTGTTAAATAAAAAGTGCCAATTGGCACTTTTTATTGTTTTTGATTATATACAAAATCGCTGAATTCTTCTAAAGCTTCAGGACTTATGCAACATTGATATTTTTCTAACAAAGCACTCGCTTCATGAGCTGCTATTCTTTCATTGGTAATTATTTCTTCAAGCATTGCTTCAAATTGTTGTTGTTTTGTTTTGTTGTCTCCAATTTTTCCTTTAAACAATTCGTTTAAAGGATATTTTTCGCCTTCGTATCTTAGGCTGTCAATTGCATCCCATTCATGCCACATATCAATTTCTCTTGCATGTTGTTGAGCTTCCATATTTAGTAAAAAATCTTTCAATTCTGGTATGTGCTCACCATAAAATAATTCTCTTAAATCACGCATAGTTGTTTCAAAATCTTGATCATAAATAAGAGAATTAGTACCACTTTCTCCTTCTGGTCTAATAAGTCTAATTATTTCAGCTTTATATTTTTCTTGCCAAATTCTTTTTCTGACAGGAATACCGAATGCTGTTTGTTTATCTAAAAATTGTTCTCGTAAATTTTCATCTTCTATTCTGTTATATAATGAAACACATAAATAAGAAGAAGAAATATTCCTTAAATCTCCTGATTTAATAATTTCTTCTATGTCATGTGGTTGTATTAACCCTATAAAAGATTTTGCACTGTCTTCTGATTCATTCTCATCTTTAAGCCCATCGTTATAGCCGCGAAGTGTTCTATGTAAATGTGCTTCTTTTGAGTGGAGCTCTTCATCAAAAGATGATTTTTCAAGCAATTTTTGCTTTGCAAAAGAACTTATTTCTGCTATTAATGCTCTCGCTTTATCTGCTTCATTTGAATCTTCGCTTTTTAAAGCTTGTTGTGCTTGCTGTAATTTTTCAACTAAAATATCGTGAGCAATATCTGGGTAATTATCAAAGAATGATTCACTGCTTCCAATTTGGGGTTCAGTTATATGGGCTATTCCAGGGAAAGTAAGGTATTTGTTTTCGCACCCATCATTCCATGTGCTGCCTAGAGCTTCTGCAAATTCTTTCGTTTTTAGCATTTGTTCTTTTAAAGGGTCGTCTACCATATTAAAAATCCCTTGAACTTTTTTTGATTCAAAGCAAGCAGGAATTAAATATTTTAATGTTCCATAAGATTCACCTTTTTCAGCGGTCCGCCATCCTTGATGCTGATTCCCATAGCCTAAAAGTGCTATTTTATCTGTTTTAAAAAATATTATATCTCCTAGGCAGCCTTTTTCTTTTGCAATTTCAATAAATGTTTTACGTTGTTCATCGTTAGCTAACCTGAATGTTGTTCCTTCAAATTCCTGACCTCTGTTTAATACACAATCTAAAAATTCTTCTGTTGATAAAGAATTAAGATGTCGTATTGCAATATTGGGAGAAGTCTTCATTGATTCAAGAATTTTTGCTGCATCGCAAGTACTGTAAACACCATTATTTGCGGCAGTAAAAGATATTGTATCTTTACATAATTCTTTTTTGTATTTTATTGGACTAGTTTGTGCTTGCATCTTTGAAACTTTTTGATAACGAATTGGGGAGAATTTAATTTGCATATATAATTCCTTGTATTGCTAATAATACATATACAAAGCATGAGAAAACAAAAAATTGCTAAAACAATAAAAAGTGAATTAATATGGTTAGAAGACGCTAGTGTTGAATTTTGAAATTCATGGGGATAAATACACGATATAATACAAAAATATTGATGAAATCTTCTTTAAATAAATAAGATTTTATATTTTAGCTTTTTTGTTTAAATATTTTTTATTGTAAAATTATTTTATGGAAAATAATTTATTAATTGATGAATTAAAACAAAAAATTAATTTACTTAATGAACGCCTAAATTCAATAGAAAGGTGTCTTTGACTTAGATAATTTATCCAAAAGAAATAAAGAAATTGAAGAAGAATTGAAAGCTGAAAATATTTGGTCTAATCAAGAATTATCTTCAAAACTTTTAAAGGAGCAAAAAGAAATTAAATTAAAGCTTGAAAATTTCAATTCTTGGAAAAGTATATTAGAAGATTCTATGGTGGCAATAGAATTAGAAGACGAATCTTTAATTAATGAAACATCAATAAATTTATCAAAACTTGAATCTGATTTTGATAAATTTGATTTAGAAAATATGTTAAATGGCGAATATGACAAGTGTGACGCTATTTTAACGGTTAATTCTGGAGCTGGTGGAACTGACGCTCAAGATTGGGCAGATATGTTATTTAGAATGTATCTTAGATGGGCTCAACTTAAAAATTACACTACGGAATTATTAGATAAATCAGATGGTGATGAAGCTGGAATTAAATCAGCCACATTTAAAATATCTGGCTTGTATGCTTATGGCTATTCAAAAGCCGAAAAAGGAGTTCATAGGCTGGTTCGAATTTCTCCATTTAATGCAAATGGAAAAAGACAAACAAGTTTTGCATCTTTAGAAGTTTCTCCTGTTATAGAAGATTTTGAATCAAAAATTGAAATAAAACCCGATGAAATTGAAGTTGACACTATGCGCTCAGGTGGTGCTGGTGGACAAAACGTAAATAAAGTTGAAACAGCGGTTCGAATAAAACATAAACCATCAGGAATTGTAGTTAAATGTCAGCAACAACGTTCTCAATTGCAAAACAAAGAAACTGCTATGCAAATGCTAGCTTCAAAGCTTTTAGCTATAAGACAGGCTGAATATGAAGCTAAAATGGGTTTGTTAAAAGGTGAAGTTATGGATGTTAATTTTGGCTCTCAAATTCGTTCATACGTTTTTCATCCATACAAAATGGTTAAAGACCATAGAACTGGTTTTGAAACAGCTAATGTTGATGCTATAATGAATGGCGAAATTGACAGCTTTATTGAAAGCTTTTTAAGAGGCGAAAGGAAAGGTAATGATTAAAGCTCAACGTGGAACAAAAGATATATTTGGTGATGAAAGTTTAACTTGGCAATGGATTTTAAAAAACGCACAAGATGTTTTTCAAAATGCTTGCT
Organism: Candidatus Gastranaerophilales bacterium; assembly: GCA_017560095.1. GTDB lineage: Bacteria > Cyanobacteriota > Vampirovibrionia > Gastranaerophilales > Gastranaerophilaceae > RUG14156. The sequence goes on along the minus strand of JAFYOU010000006.1, from coordinate 50,712 downwards.
TTCAGGAAATTAAAACACCAATTTTTGAAGCAACTGAACTTTTTGCTCGTGGCGTTGGAGACTCAACTGATATTGTAAATAAAGAAATGTACACTTTTTCAGTTGGCGGAGCTGATAAAGATTCAGCTTCAATTACGCTTCGCCCAGAAAATACTGCGGGAGTTGTTCGAGCTTTTATTGAGCACAATATTGTTCGCCAAAGTCCACCTCAAAAATTTTGGTATTTTGGCCCAATGTTTAGATATGAGCGCCCACAAGCAGGAAGACAAAGACAATTTCATCAAATTGGCGTTGAGATGTTCGGTATTAAAGAAGCTGCTGCGGATGCTGAGGTGATTTTGGCAGCGGTTAATTTTCTTAAATCAATTGGTTTAGGTGATTTAGAAGTTGAATTAAATTCTTTGGGTTGTACAAAATGTAAAAATGATTATAAAGAATCAATTAAAGAGATTTTAAAACCATATTTGGAAAATATGTGTGACGATTGCAAAATGAGATACAATAAAAATCCACTTCGTATTTTGGATTGTAAAAATGAAGATTGTCAAAAAATCTTTGAACTTCCTGACGTTAAAAAGGTTATTATGGCAGATTATATTTGCGAAGATTGCTCCACTCATTTTAATCAATTAACTAAATATCTTGATAATTTAAATATTAAATATTCAAGAAATAAACTTTTAGTTAGAGGTTTAGATTATTATAATCGTACAGTTTTTGAAATTAAATCATCAGCCCTAGGTTCTCAAAGTGCCGTTTGCGGTGGTGGAAGATATGATGGCTTAGTTGAAATGCTAGGAGGTCAACCAACTCCTGCTGTTGGTTTTGCAATGGGGGTTGAAAGGTTATTTACCCTTGTTAATAAAATTCAGTCAAAAAAAATAGATTATTTTGTTGTTTCAACAGATTCTTTAGAAGCAATGAAATTAACACAAAAATTAAGAGAAAAAGGCAAAGTTGTTGATTTTGATATGCAAGGTAGAAAATTTGCAAAACAACTTGAAAAAGCTTCTAAAATTGCAAAATGCGCAATTATTTTGGGTGAAGATGAAATTAATCAAGGTTTTTATAGCGTTAAAAATCTCGAGTCAGGCGAGCAAATAAAGCTTGATTCTATTGAAGAATTGTAGTGAATTTTGTTATGGTTATGTATTAATACATATTAAAAAAGCTCTGCGGTTAGCAGAGCTTTTTTAATATAATCTTTATGTTAGTCGTGTTGGAACATTGCACGTTGACCTACGACACCAAAAGGATATGCGTTTTTATCGGTAACAATAATTGGGAATACATCTAGAATTTTAGATCTACCGCCTGCACCAGGCACTTTATACGAACCTCTTGTTTTACGTGGATTTGGTCTTCTTTGACCATTTACATCAACAATAATCAAACAAGGTTTATTGTATGTAACACCAAGGTCGTCTTGAATTTTTCCATCTGGTGTTGCACATTTCCCATTTGTAATAGAAAATGTACCATTCATACCTTGGTTTGGACTTGTTGGGAACTCATATCTCATACCATCAGCTGTAAAGAAAGCATAATTCGTTGTGTTTCCCCAATTGTATCTTGGAGAGGTTGAGATTACGTTCATACGGTTTCTAAACATTTCAAATAAGCTATCTTCTACTGTTGGTTTATTCATATAGCCAGCTTCCAGTGGCCCATAACCTTCAAGTGCTACGTTTAGCTCAATAACTTGGTTGAGCGCAGATAATGCTTTTTTAAGAGCTGATTTGTATTCATGTTGCTCTGTGTTAACCAAAATTGCAGGAATTGTAAGTGCTGCAATAACCCCGATAATTACTAGGGTTACCAGTGCTTCCGCAAGGGTAAAACCTTTTTTCTTTTGTTGTTTTATTGATTCACTAATCATTTTTACTCTATAAATCCGTACGTACTATTAATATGTATATCCTAGTTAATTAAACTATAAAATTTAATTCAAGGCAATAATGTTACAAAAAATCATATATTTAAATTACAAAAATTAACGTTCTTTTATAATATATTCCTCAAGAGCTTTAATTTTCATCAATTTTGCATCAGGTTTTTTCCCGCACCATATTTCCATTGCTCTTTGCGCTTGAAAAACAAGCATATCTATTCCGCAAACATGTCTTTTGTTGTACTTTATTGCTTTTGAAATCAATGGAGTTCTTAAAGGATTGTAGACAATATCATACACGATAGCATCTTCTTTTAAGCTTTCAATTTGTTTATCGTCAACGGGTGATGAATTTTCTTGAAAGTTTTTCATCCCTAGTGGTGTTGTGTTGACCAAAATGTCAACATCTTCCATTGTTTCCATTAAGCTTAATTGAATTGCATTAATTTCAATTTTATCAAATCTGCTTCTTAGTGTGTCTATTGTTTCTTTTGAATCAATTACATTTCTTGTGTAGATATCAATTTTACCAATACCTTTAGTGTAAAGTCCTGCGCAGATTGCTCTTGCTGCTCCTCCTGTTCCAAGTACGGCAGCATGTTTACCTTGTAAATCAACATCGTCAATTGCTTGTGTAAAGCCCCAGACATCCGTGTTGTATCCTGATAAACTTGAATCTTCTTTGATTTTTACGCAATTAACCGCACCTGTCATATTAACATATTCATCAAATTTGGATAAAAACAATGTTAGTGGGACTTTGTGTGGAATTGTTACATTGAACCCAAAATATTTATTTGAGCGTAAGTATTTAATTCTTGAAATTAAATCTTCACTTTCAGTTGGAAGAACTTCATATGTTCCATCAATACCCAAATCTTCAAAGGCTGCTTTGTATAAAATTGGACTTAAAGAATGACCTAAAGGATAACCAATTAAAGCTAATTTCATTACTCCTCCATATCTTTTGAATATTTGCAAGTTTTAGATGAACATTGGATTTTATTTCCTCTTTTTAAATATTTTTTAACTAATAAACTTCCGCAATCCGGACACTTTTCTCCGTTTGGTTCTGCCCAAAGAGCAAAAGAGCAATCTGGATATTTGGAGCATCCCCAGAAAAATGTTCCATAGCGCGATTTTCTTTTTACAAGCTCGCCAATTCTTCCTGCTTTTTCGCATTCAGGGCAAGAAACGCCAGATGACTCTACTATAGAGAATCTTTTTTTGCATTTTTCATTTAAGCATTGGTAATATTTCCCATATGGGCCTGTTTTTATTACCATATCGCCATTGCATTTTTCACATTTTTTATCTGTTGGTTCGTCTGCTGGAACTTCAACTGGAGCAGAACCTTCCATTGGAAGTGCGGTTTTGCATTCTGGGTATCCAGAACATGCTAAAAACTGTTTGCCGTATCTAGATAATTTTACAACCATCGGTTTTCCGCAATTTGGACAAGTTTTATCTGATTCAATATCAACTCTTTTCATGTTTTTTGAAGCGGCATCTAGTGTAATTGAAAATGGTTTCCAAAAGTTATTTAAAAATTTAATGCTATCTTGTTTGTCTTCTGCGATATCATCGAGACTTGCTTCCATTTTAGCAGTAAATTTATAGTCCATAATGTCAACAAAATTTTCATTTAATTGTTTACAAACAGCTCTTCCTAGCGGAGTTGGTTTTAGGGATTTATTATCAATTTTTTCAACGTAATTTCTTTGCTGAATTTTTGTAATAATTGGTGCATATGTTGATGGGCGACCAATCCCATATTCTTCAAGTTGTTTAACAAGACTTGCTTCAGAGAATCTTGCAGGAGGTTGAGTAAAGTGTTGCTCTGGTAATAATTCTTTTAAATCTAGTTCATCTCCAACTTTTAAATCTGGGAATTTTTTAACTTCAACATCTTCTTCGTCGTTATAAATCTTTGAAAAACCATCAAAAACAACTTTTGATGAACCCATTTTAAAAATATATTTATTGGCTGTAATATCAACAGTTAAATTTTTAACTTTAGCATTAGTCATTTGAGAAGCAACAAATCTATCCCAAATTAATTTATATAACTTGTATTGCTCGGCAGTTAAATATTTTTTGATGCTTTCAGGGGTTTTTTCAATATATGATGGGCGAATTGCTTCATGCGCATCTTGAGTATTTTGTTTTTTCTTAGCATACACATTTGGTTTTTCAGGATAATAATTAGCACCAAAATTAGAAGTAATGTATTCTTTTGCAGCTGCAGTTGCATCATCCGATATACGAGTTGAATCTGTTCTCATATATGTAATTAAACCAACAGAACCATCTCCTAAATCTATACCTTCATACAGCTTTTGTGCTATTTGCATGGTTTTTGATACACCATAACCCAATTTTGAACTTGCTTCACGCTGTAAAGTTGAAGTTATAAAAGGAGGCTGAGGTTTTCTTTGAGTATCTCTTGGGGTAATTTTTGAAACAACATATTTTGCATTTTCAAGATTTTTTAAGATTTCTTTTATTTCATCTTCGTTATGAATTTCAAGTTTTTCATCTTTTTCGTTTTTGATTACACGAGATAATTCGGCTTTAAATTCAGCTTTTAACTTAGTCAAAATTGCATCTAATGACCAATATTCTTGCGGAACGAATGCTTCAATTTCATCTTCTCTTTCGCAAATCATTTTTAACGCTACAGATTGAACACGGCCTGCTGAAAGTTTATAGTTTTTCATTGTATCCCAAAGAATTGGAGATATTTTAAAACCAACAAGTTTATCCAAAATTTGACGTGTTTTTTGTGCTTCAACTTTTAACATGTCAATTTGATGATAATTTGCTACTGCCTCTTTAATTGCATTTGGTGTGATTTCATTAAAAACAATTCTAAAAATTTTATCTTCAGGGAATTTAAGGCATTCTTTAACATGCCATGCAATAGCTTCTCCTTCGCGGTCAGGGTCGGATGCCAGATAGATTCTGTCAACAGTTTTTGCTATTTTATTTAATTCAGTAATAACTTTTTTCTTTTCAGGAATAACTTCAAAAGTTGGTTTGAAATTGTTTTCTATATCAAAACCAAGTCCTTTGGAAGCTAAATCTCTAACATGTCCCATTGAAGCTTTAATTAGATAATTGCTCCCTAAAATTTTACCTATGGTTTTAGATTTTGCAGGAGACTCTACTATAACTAATGTTTTTTCTTCTTTATTTGCCATTATTAACCTATCTGCATTTATAGTATTTGCTATTTTCTTGAAGTATCAACCCTTTGATCTCAAGTTCCGTAAGAGTTATCATTAATTCTGATGTATCTATATTAGTATGGTTAATTATCTCATCAAAAGATTTTGCTTCAAGAGATATTATATCTAAAACTTTTTTTTGAGAAGTACTTAAATTTAATTTTATTTCTTCTTTTTCTTTAGAAATTATATCCCAATTCATGTGATTTAAAATATCTTGTGCATTTATTGCAATTCCTGCGCCTTGTTTAATTAAATGATATATCCCTTGTGTGTTTGGATTTATGATGCTCCCAGGCATACACATAAGTTCTCTGTTATAATCAAGAGTTAAATTTGCACTAATCATTGCTCCTGATTTCATTTGGGCTTCGCCAACAAGAGTGCCTTTTGAAATTCCTACTACAATTCTATTTCTTTGGGGGAAATTATGACTCATTGGAGGAGTTTTCAGTGGATATTCGCTAAAAATAACTCCTGCACCATTAATTATGTCTTCATATATAGATTTATTTTGAATTGGATAGGTTGTATCTAATCCGCAGCCAATAACGCCTATTGTTTTTAAATTGTTTTTTATTGCAGATTTGTGAGCTTGTGCATCTATCCCATATGCAAGACCAGAAACAACCGTTAAATTTGTTCCTTTGAATTCGGAAAGGATTTTGTCGAGTGCGAGTTTTGCTTCAACTGACGCATTTCTTGAGCCAACAATTGCCAAATTGCAGTCATATGAAATACTGTCCAAGTCGCCTTTATAATATAAAGAAATTGGATAATCTGGAATTTCTTTTAGAAGAGGCGGGTATTTTTTATCTTCAATTGTTAAAATTTTAACGTCTTTATCTTCAAAAGCTAACTTGTAACATTCTTCAACATTAAGCTTTGCTCTTTGAGAGACAAAGGCTCGAGGGTACGGCATTTCTTCTTGTTTGCAAAAGGCCAATAAATCGTTTTTATCTGCTAGCCAGGCTTTTTTAATATCAAAATTATAGTATTCTAAGAGTTTTGTTTTTAACAAAGGTCTAATTGTTAAAAAGCTAAAGGCTGCATAGTATTTGATTTTTTCAATATTTAATGAGTTTAAATTTGCTTGATTCATAAAATCAGTTTATCATAAAAAATCCCCAGATTTTTCTGGGGATTTTTGGCTATAAAGTTTCTGATATAATTGCTTGAGTTGTTTCATCCGCTCTAAAGTCATTGGCGCCTTTTTTGACATTTTTAATGAAACATTTTGTTGCACCAAATGGAGGAATTCCATTGTATTTTGCAACATTACCAGGGCCCGCGTTGTATGCAGCCAAGGCTAAATCAATTGAGCCATATTTTTTGTATAGCATTTTGTAGTATTTAAGTCCGCCTTCGATATTTTCACTAACGATGTATGGGTTAACACCAAGTTTTTTAGCTGTTGAAGGTGTTAATTGAAATAGACCGATAGCACCTCTTGGACTTTTTGCGCTTGCATTAAAGTTAGATTCAATCTTTGCTATGCTCAATGCTATATGGGGATCAACCCCTAATCTTTGAGCTGTTTTAACAATAAGTTTTTTAGCATTTTCTTGTGGCGATTGGGAAGCAAACGCTGTGTTAGAAGCCATTAAGACAACGCAAAGAGCTACTAACATAGTTTTGACTAGCTTTTTCGTCATAAAATAATCCTCATTTTTGTATTGGACGGGGATAAAAAATCTTATTAAAGATTACAAATCCCAAGTTCGATTGTTACTATAGCACAGAAAGATTAATTTTGCAACTCTTTACATGGGAATGAATCCTGAAAACCAGATAGCACAAGTATTTTAAAGTGTTACAAGTATAGTATAATTCTATATTTATAGATTAACTTGCTAAATAACTTGTTCTTGTGTTAGAATTTAGAAATAGCGAATGGAAAAATGGCCGAGTGGCTGAAGGCGGCACCCTGCTAAGGTGTTAGGTGGAGTAATCTGCCTCGAGGGTTCGAATCCCTCTTTTTCCGAAGTTTATCAAGGGTTTCAAGGTTTTCTTGAAGCCCTTATTTTATGTCAAAATTTTGTGCGAAGTGCACAAAAGTTACAACTGCACTTGCAGTTTGATAAAATGTTTCAAATGGTTTCATAGCAAGGGTTTAAGTCTGTATAAAACTTAACAAAATATGGTTAAGAATTTATATATTATATAAGAAGGTTTAATAATTTTTATCTTACAGAATCAAAATTCGTTAGACTTAATTTTACATGGTTTGAAAATTTCTCATTATCCTGTTCCGCTTTACTCATTCTTATTGCCTGTTTGTATTAAATGACAAACGGAATTTATTATATAGCGGCAGAAAGTTATTCAAAAATAGTGCTTATAAAACAATTGAAATTGATTTAGATTATGATTTTATTGCGACATATTTAGTAAGAATTAATTTTAAAGAGATATAAAACTTTATGCATATACCATTTGTATGCCCTGACTTTGAGCGGTTCTATGTTGGTTATATCCATAATTTGTTGCAATATTACACGCGTTTTTTATATCTTTAGACTCAGGTTGCTCTTTTGTTATCAACTCAAGATACCAATCGGCATATACTTTTATTAATAATCTACCATCTGATGTTACGTCAAGTAGTCCTGGGCCTTCGTGTACTATTGCACTTGTTCCGTCCGGAAACTCATGCAACTTACCTTCTGTGCTAAAGCCGTAGTATGCAGGGTTAAACGCATTTAGTCTTCTTGAATTTGCTATTTGAAGTGCAAAATCTTGTATTTCTTCTATGTCATCGTCATCTTCAAGTATATGTTTAATTTTTTCTAGTTCCGAAATTGAAATATGTCCTTTGTTTTTAAATTCTTCTACAATAAAAACTTGAGCACTTTCTTGCGCGTTTTTATTCGAGAGCATTTCTTTAAAGGGTTTATTGTATAATGATTGTGCTTCTTGTTTTTTTAATTCATCGATAGTCAAAGCTGATTCCTGTGCGAATTTTGATGGAGTTTTTAATGATTCAAAATATTTATTTTCTTTTTCTTGCGCAAGTTTGATTGCATTTTGTTGTGCAATTCTTTGTTGTGCTTCTGCGGAAATTTCAGCCTTAAATTCTTGTTGTTTTAATTCTTCAATAATTGAAGCACTTTCTTGCGCTGATTTATTAGATAGATTATTATTAATTGATTTACTAATTAAAAGCTGATTATAATTTGCAATTTTTTGCGTGTTTTTTTCGTCACTGATTCTTTTTAAAGCCTCTGCTTTAATTGAAGCTTCATAATCTAGCTTTTGTTTTAAAATATTTGCAATTTCATTTTTTTGGTTTTTGTTAACGTATTTAAATTGTTCTGTTTTGTTTTTAAATTCTTCAAAAGATAATTTTTTATTGTTGCTTAGCAATTCTTTTAATTCGTTTTGTTCTTTTTTAACAAGTTCACTGATAACTGAAATGTTTTTTGTTTCACTTTTTCTGTTTTTAATTATTTCAACAATTTTTTCACCTTTTTCGTTAGTTGAAAAAGTTTTTGATGTGTTTTCTGAACCTATTCTTATTGAACTTTGCAGAATACCATCAGCATAATTCATTGTTACTTTATCGCCATTTGGAAGTTTTGTTTTGATTTTGCCTGAGAAATTTTTGCCATTTTTCTTTAAAGTTGCAATACCTTTGTTAAAATCGATATCGCTAAGGGTTTTTGTGCTTTTTTTCTTAATTGCAAGAGTTGCAACAACAACCGTTGCAATTGTAGCAACACTAAGCGCTAATAACTTTTTGCCGTTTTTCTTTTGTTCCGGCGAGGCTTGAATGTTTTCTTCGGTTTTTTGTTTATTTGTTAATATAGTTTGATTTGCTGATGATAATTTTGTAATATCCATGCTGACTCCTTGCATTATAATAAAACATTAAAAATTGTTTTTTTGATGTTTATTTTTGCAATGTTACATAAATTTTACAATTGAAAAATACATTTTTATGTATTTTGTTGAATTGTCAAAACTTTATGTAATTATTAAAAACTATCTTAAAGTAAATAATAGCAATGTTTTAATCCCCCCCATTTATATAATTGAACAATCTTCAATTACATTGTGCTTCGATTACATAAAAAGAATGTAGGAATGTAATTGAAAAATTATGTTTTTAAAAGCTAAAAGTATTGCTTTAAAAGCATTTCCGACTTGTGGAAGTAAATTTTCTTCAATTACATTTGAATTACATTTGGATTACATTTTTTGCATATTTTTGCAATCTTGAAAATTCAAAACACACACCAAAAATCACTAAAACACAACAAGGATAAGTGAAAAAACGGCAAAAATTTTGGCAAAAATTCGGCAAAAGTGGCAAATCTAAAAAAGTTGCTATGGTACTGACGGAAGTTAGCCTCAAATCCAAACAAATCAAACATTCTCGCCAATTGACTTTCAATTACATTCGCTATTGAATTGCCAGATTCTCTACAAAAGTGCACAGTTTTTTTGATGATGTTTCAGTTGAGTTTTTAACAAGATAAATGCAGGTTTATGCCTATATACGATAAATTTTTGATAGATAAGTTGAAATTTGGGAGCTAATTATGTGTTAATTTAGATAGGTTTTGAAAGGTTAATTTTGTCATGAAGGAATTATATAATTTAAGCACTGAAGATTTTGTAAAACATGTTAATGAAAATGCAATAAAAACCCCTATATTTGGTGATGATGACTATGAATTTGAAAATTTTCAATATTATGACAAATTGTGTGTATCAGAAAATAACAAAGAAAGATGCCCAAAAAATAGATTGAGTTATGAAGTAATTTGGGATAAGGAAAAGGAAAAAATAGCTTTTATTCTTTTTAATCCAAGCCATGCAAATTCTAAGGAATTGGATGGTACTTTAAAAAATTGTGTAAAAATTTGCTATGCGTTAAATAAAGAGCAAGAAGAAAAAATCGGCGGAATGGTTATATATAACACATTTACAACAAGACATCCTAAAATTCAAGAAGCTATTAAGTTGATTAAACTCGAATATGAAAAACTTAGTAATCCAATTTTTAAGTTAGCTGATGAGTTATCGAAAAAAAATATCTCAAAAGTTATAATTGCTTGGGGTAATGACCCTAAGAATAAACTTGAAGAAGAATATTTTAATGCAATTAAAACCGCAATTGATGATAAAAAAAATAAAGATATTAAATTTTTTGCATATAGAATAAATAAAAAAACAGGCCAACCAACTCATCCAAGCCCTAGGTGTGCAAAATATGTTAATGAATTTTGTAAAAACCCAAAATTGGAAAACGTTTCATTTGAAAAATTATAGGTTGATGAGTTTTGTCATTTCTATTTAATATCTTCAACATCACAATTTTTGATATTTAGAATTCAGCAATTTCTTTCTCAAAAAGTTCTGCTATTTTTTTATTTGCATAATTCCAACCTTCTTTTAATGTTATGTCTTCTGGAAGAGTAGTCATGAAATCTTGGTTATCAACAAGAATTAATTTATCTACAAAATTTTTTATTTTTTCTATTCCCAATGCCGTACATTCTTTTCTGCGCTCGCCTTCATAATCAAAAGGTTTAGAAACTATTGCAATTGTTTTAATGCCTTTATTTTTTAGCATTTGCGCAATAACAGGTGTTGCGCCAGTTCCACAACCTCCACCAAAGCAAGAAACAAGAATTGCAACATCAGTATCATTGAATAAATTTTCAATTTCATTAATGCAAAACTCTGCATATTGTTTTCCAACAGGAACATTTCCGCCACAACCTAAGCCGTAAAAAGTTTTTTCTTTGCCATGTATTAACAATTTATTTTTGGTTTTTGCAGTTTCTAAAATATTTTTATCTGAGTTAATAACAGCGAAACTTATGTTTTCAGATTGATTATTTAATGATAAGTAATCAACAACATTTTGAGCGCCAACACCAATACCTGCAACTGTAATTTTAACAAGCGTGTATTTATCTTGGAAATTTAATTTCTTTTTTATCATAGTTCACCTTTAATATAATCTCGATATTTTTATCATAAGCTTTATACGTGTCAGAAACGGGTGCATTATTAAATATTTTTTATTCGCCCGTTTTTGGCGTATTAATGAAATAAAATGAAAATATGCAAATTCGCAAAAACTAGTTAGAGAGGTAAAATTATGACAAAATTAGCACAAAAAACTTATTGTGTTGTATTAATTAAAGATTTTGAAGACAGCATTAAACTTAATATTTCTGACAATAAGGACTATGATTGTATAGAAATAGATGTAAGTTCTAGCATTTCAGATGATGAATTTTTGATAAAAACAAATACGTATGAAAAAATCGTTTTTGCTTTAGAAGCGGGTTCAAGAAAAGCATCTATTTTTTTAAAGTATGCTTTGCATTTGATTAATAAAGAGTGCGTTATCGTAACAAATATTCCTTTTAAATTTGAAGGACAAAGAAAGAGAAATAATGCACTTGAAACATTGGAGTATTTATTAACCGAACGAGCTAATGTTGAAATTATAAAAAATGATGCCATTGTAAATAAGCTTGGTAAAGGAGCTATTTTTGCACAAGCTGTTGAAGCTTGTAGGGACGAATTTATGTATATAATTAATGAAACGACTAAAATGTAATATGTCGGATTTTAATTTGTTTAAAATATTTTTAAACCACCCCCTTAAATATCTCTTGAAATCTTGCTTTTGCAATATCGCCCTCTGTTTCAAATATTTGAGAATAACTATTTTCGGTATTTATAACTATTCGCCTCAATTACCTTGTTAATCGTTTCAACAAGTTGCACATCAACAAAGCTATAGATATTTTTAAAGCCATCCAAATCTTCTTCTTTCCATTTTTTAAAAAAGCTTCTTGAATAGAAGATAAGCTTGTTTATGTTTTTAATTTCAAGGATTTCTAATATCTCATTTGCTATTTTTCTTCTCTTTTTACCTTCAAAATCAAAAGGAGTATTTGCAACAACAAGGCAATTTTTATCTTTTAAAATATCAAGGATATTCAAAAGAATTCTACCTGCGCTTTCTCCTGCTAGTCCACAAACAATAATAATGTTGTGGTAATCTTTTGTTTTTTCTTTTAATTCTGTTTCATTAAAATTTTCATGTGAATCAATTGAAAAACAAACACAAGAATTTAGCTTAGGAAAATTTTTGCTAAATTTGTTAAGTCTTCCATCAATTGAAATTATACAAAATGGTTTTAAATTATTCATATTTTTAGTTTAAATTATTAATACACCAATCTTGGACGTATATTGAAAAATTATTTTCCGCATTTTAGCAGAAATTAAAATCGCATTTTAACAAAGGGTATGTTATTTTTATTCCACATTTTAACAGATAGTAAAATTGCCTTAAATTTTAAGCATATTTATATGAAAAATATACCTTAAAATATACATATTTTAACAGTTAGGTATAGATATACTATATAAGAAAAAACATGGTGCCAGTTTGCGATTTTGTGCTATCGCAAATGAACAGAGGGTATTTCAAAAAATTGCAACAAAAAATTACCTTTTTTAAATTCTTGAATAAATTTCGCCTTCATTAATCAAAAACCCCTCCGCAAATAAGTAGGGGGTGTCTTGATGAAGATTGGATTTGTTTGGGTAAAATTTGAAAAATATTGCTTTAAATATTATAATATTTACTCAACTTTTTAGAATAAACTAAAAAGTCTTTATGAAACATTACCTTCTGGCAAGTTGGCAATTTCTTCATCTGACATATTGTATAAATCTTGAAGTCGTTTTTCTTCTGCTTTTTTATCAAATGGATGATTGCTTTTATTTAAATTGCAACTATAACAGAGCATTTGAAGATTTTCAGGTGTAGTTTTGCCATTTTCTTGACCAGCAGAAGGGATTGGATTATACGGTATGATATGGTCTCCTACCATCCAAGAAACATCTTCAAATCTTTTCATGCAATGTGGACAAACATGTCGTTGTCGTTCATATTGAGCCTTTTTGTCTTTATCGCTAAAAACCCGTGGTTCAAGATATTTGATGGCATCATTTGGATTTTCACCGTTTGCAATTGCAAGCACGTATTCATATATACCTTTAGTTGTTTTTAAGTGGTCATTATCCCCATTACCAACATCTTGACGAAGATATTTAATCTGTTCTTCGAGAATTTTTGAAGTCATTGTCATATTGTTATGGTATTTATTATAGAGAAATCCCCAATCAACTCCTTTCATGTCAGAGTTATAAGTAGGAAATAATCTCTTTATCCATTTTATAACATTTTTATAATATTCAAACATTTCATCTGCTTTTGTCACATTATTACGATTGTTTTTCATAAATGAAAGGATGTCATCATCTTTTTTGCTGTTAATGAACCAGGTTATCACTTGTTCATATGCATCCTGTCTGTCCCATGCTTTTTTTATATAATCTTTTGCTGGTCTGCCTGATTGAATATCGTATGAATAAGCATTTGTCCCATTAGTTTCTCTTGTGTTAACAAAATATTTTTTAGCACGAGTAGTGCCTTCTCCGCAAGCAATAGCTGAACGCATTTCTTGCTTTGACAGAGGTTCGCCTGCTGTATTTACTCGTTGGAACCAATCTAATTTTTCATCAAGAGTATCTGCCTCACATATATAAACAGTAAAAGTATTGAAATTGTTAAATTTGGCATTATCGGTAAGTCCATCATATTGAGTTCCATCGGATAACCCAAATCGGTTTTCTCTAAAATGGCACATTGTTATAATACGTTGTTGCCCATCGAGAACCTCGTACATGTCTTCACCGTCTTGATTTACACCTGTTTTAACAAAATACATTACATTTATTGGAAAACCATTCAAGATAGAATCAATTAAATCAATTTGCTTTTTGCCGCCATTGTCTGCACCTTTATCCCAAACAAATTCTCTTTGATATGCAGGTCTGATATTAAGTCTGCCATTCATGGAAGTCACTTCTCCTGTTGTGTTATCTTCCATAAAGCCTTCAATTAAATCACTTACTTTTATTTTTCCATAGTCAACTATCTTAATCATATTTATTCCTCCGTATTTCCAAATAATTCAGGATGTTGCGAAATATATGCTTTTTTAAATTTTATAAAAATGCGCATACATTTTCCTGCTTGCACCGTTCTTTTGCCATTTGTATAATATATGTTTTTGTGGTCGTTTCGTTCAAATACAGGGCAGGCACCGAAAGTGCTTCCTGTACGACCTGTCCTAGTACCATCTTGCTTATATCCTATGTAAGTTTTATAGTCCTTGTTAAGATTCAAAGAGCCTTCATTTGACGCTGCTGTTGGTATGCCAATAATATCAAATTGCTCAGGGCAGTATTTGTGAATAAATGAATTTGGAACACCCATTACACCTGTGTAATCATAAGGTATTTTTGATATTTCTTCAACTTCTATGGCATCATAATTATCATATTTTGGATACATTTTCTCATGGCCATGATACTTATACCCAAGATTTAATGGCAAAAATTGATGCCTTTTGGCATGGTCTATATTTGTAAACCACATTGTATTTCCAAATTTTGCATATTTTTTGCCATTTTCAACATAAACTTTATTAGGATTTTCAGCTGCATAATTTTCCGGCACTCTATATTTTTTGCTACCACTAACGCATCCTGCCCATACCATATTATTCTTAATAAAAGGGAAAAACTCTATATTTGTAACAACACTTATATTGCCTAATATAATAAATTGTTTTTTATATGACATTAGTTGGTTAAAATATTCTCTAAATAAAGAAAAAGGCGGATTTGTTACAACAATATCGGATTGCTTTAAGAGTGCAATACTCATATCGCTTCTAAAGTCTCCTGCTTCATAATACAAATCTTGTTTAACTGTTCGTTTTTTTTCTTTACCATTATTAGTATATGTTTCTTTTACAGCTATTTGAATTTTATTCTTGTTTTCATCTAGTGCGTAATTTCCAATAAGTTTTGATGTAATTTTATCTTTTTCAGTCGTTAAAAAATACATTACACCTTTTATATCAAGGTCTGATTGAGTTCCAACGAGATATTTTTTTGTGTTAGTAATACGAATAGAATATGCTGCATCCATGATATTGAGTTCTGTTCCTCTAAATGGGCTTGTTTTATATCCTGTTGCGATAAGCTCTTTTAACCCTAATCTATTGAAGTTCATAAGAAAATATTTTACAAAATTGCTTTCAAAAGGGTCATCACAATTGCAATAAACAACTTTATTTTTAAATTTATCAGTATAATTATTCATTTCTGCTTGAATTTCAGAAAGTTCTGTATAAAATTCATCATTTTTTGCCTCTTTTGCTTCTTTTAAATTTTTATTACCCATTTTCAACTCTATATTAAATAATATGGAGTTGTTCAAATGAATAGTGGATTTGAAAGCTTTTTAAATTTGATAAAATTGTGTCAAAAGAATAGCACAACAAGGCTAGCGCCTTTATATTTATTGTGTTTCAGAAATTTTCAACCTTTTTTAATTAAATAAAAAGGAGAAAATTATGAACTATGTTGAACCGATACGAAAAAAGGAAGATATTGAGCTTGTTGAAAAATATCTTGAGAACACATCTAAAAGGGATAGGTTGATTTTTGCTTTTGGAATTAACACTGGGCTTCGAGTTTCTGATATTTTGGGTTTAAATGTGGGTGATGTTAAAAATAAAACCCATGTTGTGATTAGAGAAAAGAAGACTAAAAAATACAAAAAATTTCCATTAAACAATAAGCTTAAGCAATTAATTGAAGAGTATTTAAAAGAAGCTAAAGAATTAAATCGCCCATTGTTTTTAGGGGATAAAGGTTCAAGATTGCATAGAAGTATTGTCTATCGCTTTATTAATGATGCAATTAAAAAAACAAAGATTAATGTTGGGGCAATTGGAACGCATACAATGAGAAAAACTTTTGGCTATCATCATTATAAAAAGTTTAATGATGTAGCTCTTTTGCAAAATATTTTAAATCATTCCAGTCCAAGCATTACTTTGCGATATATTGGTATTTCGCAAGAAGAAATCGAGCTATCTTATTCTAATTTTGAACTTTGATTATTTATTCACAACTAATTGAGGAATGGAATAATCAACAAAGCCCCAATGTTTTTCATTAGATTGAAAATAATTTAGCTCATCTATCTGTGGCAAGGCATTTAATAGGCTATTTCTTAAGCGTTCGGCAGTTCTTCTTGAAACATTAAATCTTTCTTGAATTTGTTTTAATGTAATTCCTTGAGGAGTTTCCAACATCCAAATCATTAATTCAATTGCGTCACTAACTCTGGAATAGCGGGGTTTATCGGCAAATTTATTCATATTTTATTTATACACTAAATAGTGTACTTAATATCAAAAATAGTGTATATTTTTTACATTTGTTCATTATTTTATATGTTTTGCACACTTTATAGTGTATTGTGTATTGATGAAAAATATGCAAAAATAATCTTATGAAAAATGATGAAATTATGGAGTTGAAAAGAGATATTAAATCTCTTATGGCAAAACGTGGCTATACATTAGAAAAATTAGCACAAGAACTAAACGAAAAATTTGATGCTAAAGAAAGCAAAAATAATCTTTCCAATAAGCTATCTCGTGGTTTTTTGCGCTTTTTTGAGGTTAAAAGAATAGCTGAAGTTTTAGACTTTGATATTCAATTTATTTCAAAATAGTAAGTCTATTTAATGTTTTATCTGGCATGTTTGCTTTTTTAGTTATTAAAGCCAACAACTTTTTTTAGTGCATCTGATTTTTTAACCTTAACTTCATCTTGCAACATTTTTATGATTTCTTTTTCGGAATTAATCTTTAAAAAATCAACTTTCTTTTTAACAGTTGCAAAATCCCCTGGGGTCAAGCCTTGAAGGTCAAAGTCTGTTTCAATATCAAAAAAGTTTTCCATCATTAAATTTGCTTGCTCTTTATTTAAAAAGTCAAATCTAATTTTAAAAGTGAAGCGTCTTAAGCTTGCTTCGTCTATTGAATTCATCAAGTTTGTTGTGCAAATAAAAGGATACGGATGCGATTCCATCCAAGTTAACATCTCATTCACTTGCGAAACTTCCCAACTTGCTCTTGCATTATTTCGGTTTTGCAAAAAGCTATCTGCTTCATCAAAAATTAGCATTGCTTTTTTATCTCTTGCTTCTTCAAAAGCACTCGCTATATTTCTTTCGGTTTCACCAACCCACTTGCTTTTTATATCACTAGCTCTTTTGAATACAACATCAATTCCAAGATAATCTGCTAGATATCTTGCGTATTGGCTTTTACCTGTCCCTGGTTCGCCATAAAGGCATAGAGAAAAATTTAAATTACCTGACTCTTTGATTTTTTCTGTTAAATCCAAAATATCTATATCAGCGTTAACGCAATTAATATCGTAGCTATCTAATTTTTGGGGGTTTTCTTTTTTGACTCTTTTTTTCTTAGAGACAATTTTTTCAACATTTTTAATAAAATCTTCAAAATCATCTTCTGTTCCGTTGATTATCTTAGTTGACTTAATGGCATTTTCAATTAATGCGGGAGCTATTTCATAATCCTGACTTAGCTTGATTAATTTCTTATCGCTTATTTCAAATTTGTTTTCTTTTAAGATTTGCTTCCAAATATTTAATCTTATCTTATCGTTTGGCTTTTTAAATTCAATTGCATAAGTCATTCTTCTTAAAAATGCAGGGTCAACTTCATAAATATCATTTGTTGTCCAAATGATTGGAACGGGGCTTTCTTCTAAAGTTTTATTTAAAAAGCTTTTTGATGCATCACCAAATATTGAAAAACCAGTATTCATAACATCTTGTGCTTCATCAAATAATATACAGGAATTGCTTGTGTTAGATAAGATTTTTTGTAATGAGCGCAAGCTATTTAATCTATCTTTTCTTTTGGCTTCACAAAAATCTTTTGTTTCTGTAATTACTTCGTGCATATTTGTTTTGCGCTATTTGCAATTAATTTTGCAAATTCAGTTTTGCCGCAACCAACATCTCCATAAAGAAATATATTTACCCCTTTTTGTTTTGACTTAGTAGCTGATTCTAAAAGCTTGGTGGCTTTATTTAATTCTTGAGATAAATGAGTGAAATCCTTAGGTTTAAGTTTACTTTTTATTTTTTTGCCTAATAATTTTGTTATAATTTTATCTTCATTATTAAAACTTGATGAAGTTAAAATGTCTAAAATGTTTTTATTGAGCTGGTATTCACAGCCTTCATAAAATAAAATTCCATAATTTTGTAAGTTGCGTTCAAAATCACGGCTTCTATAACCATATCTGCAATTAAAATAAAACGATAAAAAATCTCTAGATAAACATTCTGAAAGAAGATGAATTGTTGTGCTTAATTCTTTTAAAACATAAAAAATTAATATTAAATAATCTTGTTCTTCTAGGGCATAAATTTTTTTGATTACATTAAGTTTTTCTTCAAAAGGAGTTATCTTATTTTTAGATTTTTTCTTTAATTTTGTAATTTCACAATGGAGTTGCACTCTAAAATCATGGCATTCGCTTGAGGTATTGAGTAATAAGTCTCCTTTTTCACTTAACTTAAATTTTGTTTTTTTAATTTTTAAATCTGAAATAATACTTGAAATTAAGTCATCAATGTTATTAGAATCAAAATCAATATTTTCAATATGTTTATCTAGATATTCAACTAGCATTCTTTTTTCAAAACTTTTCATAACCTTCCCTTTCGTCTTAAATTTATTTTAATAATTTAATACGCCAGACAAGGTGACATAAGAAAAAATATTAAGAATTTTGTACTTTAATGCAATTTTCCATCATCTCAACATACTTTAGCTTCAAAGCTTTAGGTTCAAGAATTTTAACTTTATCTCCCCAAGTGAAAATATGCCATAAAATCTCTCTTTCGCCACTTGCTTTAAATTCAACTAAAACATTACCATTTTTTTGTTCTTTAATTTTTTGAGTTGGGTGGAAGTTAAAATTCAAAACATCATGAGCGCAAGATTTATCAAATTCAAGCTTAACACTATAGCTTTCACCTTGATAAATTCCAAAAGATTGATTAGCAAAATTTTGCAAATCAAAATCTTCTTTTTCAAATTTTTCAGATATAACTTCAACATCACTGAATTTATGAAGTAAATAATGATATGGACTATCGCCTTTGTTTTCCTCAATTGCTACTAGATAAACTTTGTTTGAAAAAATTAATCCTAATGGTAAAAGCAGTTTTTCTTTATCGTTGTATTTTGCTTTTAATTTCAAATGTTCTTTAATTGCACTTCTAATTTTTTGAACATTATCAAGATTTAGCTTATACTTTGGAGATTGTTTAACAGCACTTCCTTCAAAATGCATTAAATATTCAACCTCTTTTTCAATATCAATATTATTTTTTCTTGTTTGTAAAGCCTTAATTTTATCAATTATTTTGGCTAAATCAGCTTGGGTTACAACATCTGCTTTATTTTTAATTTTTTCTAAAATTGCGATTTCATTATTTGCAAAATTAATAACTTCGCACATTGAGTAGTTAACAAAACCCCAACGCTTAATTCTGCCGTCCGTTTCTAGTTCTTGAACAGAAGGTAGAATATTCATCAAGCTATCTCTCATTCGCTCTGCTGTTCTTCTTGAAACATTGAATTTTTCTTGAATATCAGCCAAAGTTATTCCATTAAATCTTGATTGCATAAGAATAATTAAATCAATAATATCTGTTATTCTTGAATAGCGAGGTTTTTCTTCCATATTTTGCTCCATAACTCCTCCATTATTATACTGCCTGCTTATACTTATATGCAATATTTTCAAAACCCTCATAAGCTTTTGTTGATTTATCAAATGGAGTAAAATATGCGATATAGTTTGATGAACCATGGGGTTTTATTTGAATTAATTTTTTTCTAAAAATTTTATCAAAGCTTTTAATTACTTTTTCACTCTTCATTTTTAATAACATTGGCATAAAACAAAACTCTTGCCTTATAGGGTTATCTATTGCTTGAATTAATTTTAAAAATGCGTAGTTTTTAGCGGCAAAATCAAAATAAGTCAAAACTTTGAATTGGTCATTATTAAGCCAATTTTCTTTTTTGATTTTTGATAATGCTTTATAGCTTTGTGCTTGTTTTGGTTTTAAAGTCTTTTTGATTTTAGTTAATTCTTGTTTAAAAAACTCTTTTGTTAATTCAATTTTCCTATCTTCAATATTTTTGTAAGGATTGAAATTTGTTTCTTTAAATTCTTTTGTTTCTTTTTCTAAATCGAACTCTTGAACTATTGAATCAAACATATCTATAATCAAATCAACTCTTGTTTCACTTACTATAAAATCAATAGAATTGAAATAATATTCTATAAAAACACTTTTTTGAAAATCGTCCATTTTTAATCTCCTTTAAGTTATAAATCCATTTTAAAATTCATACGTGTCAAATTCGGTGGCATAATTAAAAATTATCTACGTCCATTGTTGTCAGATTTATAAGCTAAGATTTAATTAAAATCAAAAGGAATAATGATGAAAATAATTGATGAATATTATAGTGAAAAAGAAATCCTTACTTTTGTTGCAACTTCAACAAGTGTTGTTGAATCAAACTTCAAAGTGATAAGTGTAGAAGAAAAGCACGGCTGGGCATATATTAAAGTTCAAAATAACGAAAAAGTGTTTTTTATTAAATTTAGCAGTTTAATGTTTGATGTTTCGATTTTGATTAAATGCTTTAACGAGGTTACTTATAGAGACGAAGAAATTGCAATCTTCTTGGATTATGAGGGAAGCTATCCTTTGATATATTTAAAGCCTCGTTCAGATAGCAAAATTAGGTTTCTTTTTGCTCATGATTATGATTTATTCCTTAGAGATGATATTAATGATTATTCTTTGAACGATTATAAAATTGAATGTGATGTTGTTTTAGATGGGGAAATGCTATTAAAAGAGTTTTTAAAGGTATTAAATTACTGTTAAACAGGTTTGGGAAGTGGGTAATATATATTTGTTGTTATTTAAGGAGTAAAGAATGGATATTTTGATACAAGATTCCGTAAAAAAAGAATTAGATTTTGCAAATGGATATGCAGTTTTTTCAAAAGAAGAATATGATAAAACTAGTGCCGTATATAATAGGATTAGTAAAAACAAAGCAAAATACAGATATTTTTACAAAGAAAGTTTAGAAAGCGGAAATGGTAAGAACCTATTATTTATTTTGTTTAATCCAAGTAAAGCAGATGAACATGAAGATGACCCAACTATTGCAAATTGTAGAAAATTGGCAAAAGATGAAAAAGCTTCGTCTTTTTGCGTTGTTAATATTTTTCCCGAGAGAAATCCGTCTATTGATGAAATTAATATGAGTTGCAACTGTATTGAGTATATTAATAAGCGTATAGGTAAAAATACTGATATAGTTTTAGCTTGGGGTGAAGCTAATGAAAAAAAATACAAAGAAAAATTTCCTAAATTAAAAATGGTAGCAGGTAAGAATTATTATTACATTGTGCCTAAAAATGGAAAAAAAATAAAAAATTATCATCCAAGCAATAGGAGCTGGAACCGTTGGTATGGCGGATTTAAATATGCTAAATTGCATAAAATAAATTAAATTTGGAATTATCATACCATTTCTGTCGTATTTGAATGCTAAATTAAAATCAAAAGGACAGAAGATGTGAAAATAAGAAAGAAAAAATTCAGACTAGAAGCTTCTTTTGAAAAGATTTTATTATTTTTTAGGCTATCAAAATACAAAGGTTTTGAAATAGAGCTTTGTTTTAAAAAAGAATTTGATTTTAATTGCGAGCTTAAGTGCTTTATTGTAAAAAGACCGTCTGATGATTGGAAGTGTGCTTTTGAATTTGAAAATTCATTGTTCTTGCTTTCTGTTGGCTTAATAGATTATAGATTATGGGATGAATATGCTGATAAACCGATTGATGTTAGCTACCATGAATACAATGAAATGTATAAAAATTATACAGGCAAGCCAAAATATAAGTATAGAGTGGAAAAAACAAAATGGTTTTTAAACACCAAGCATTTAAAAATTTATAATCATAACTTCTTGAATGATATTTATGGAAGAACTATTGATTTAGCTTTTTATAAGATTCCTTTGTATTTTAAATTTAGATATGGTTTTGACCCAATTAAAAGCTTTGATTTGCAGCTTGATATTGTGCCAAATAAAAATTACATAGGTTATCCTTGGTTTTGTTTTAAAATCACACTATTTTCGTTGTTGCTCAAGTTTGAATTTGGTAAAAACACGGTAATGAGAGAAGAAAATTTATTTAACTATAATGACTTCATAAGATTAGCTAATTCAGGTGCTGATTTGTATTTAGAATCAAATAATTTCACTATAATTGAATATTTGGTTAATCATAATAGATACGAATATTTAAAAGAAGTTTTAAAATTGGTTGATATTAATAAATTCGATAAAGTTGAATTATTAACTAGTATTTTATTTGTTTCTCCCTTGTATGAAAAATGCTTTGATTTAGCTTTAAATGCAATCGATGAAATAGATACAGAGCAATTAAAGGCTAAAATTAGAGAAAACAAAGCCTTTTGCAAAGAAGTTTATTTAAAGAAGATTGTTCAAAAGTTTAAACTTGAAGCTTAAAAGAATACATTGTAATTAAATTAAAAACAGTATAATTATGTTTTTAGTTTTTATTTATTGGTTTTATTTTTTGATACGATTTAAGATTTTAAAATTATTTTTTTTATAAAATCTTTCTGCTTAAATTAGTCAATAGAAATATGTATAAAAATAATTTATGCATAATTTAATCTTATCGTAATTTATTTTTTAATTAAAAATTTGGAGATAGAATTTGAATTTGCTGTACCCATACTAAAAATAATGTTATATAATGAGTTTATAAACTAAAGGAATAGCCATGACTTTAACCAGAGAACAATTAGTAAAATTTAGCAAAACAACAAGCGTTGAAAGGATAGAATCGTTTGCTATCGATAATAATGATAACCTAGATATAGTTTTAGCTAGATATGCAAATAACATTATTATTTCACAAGCACTATATCCTGAATTATCTACTCTAGAGATAACTTTAAGAAATTCTATTAATTTTATGTTAAAGAATTTGTTTGGTGAAAATTGGCTTGAAGATGAAGTTAGACACAATAAATTTTTAACTTCATATGATTATGATACGCTCAAAAAAGCCTATAGCGATACAAAAGAAAAATATTTAGAAAAATACTCTATAGGTAAAGTAATTAGCAATATTAATTTTGGCTTCTGGACAAATCTTTGTTCCAAAAAATACAATTCAATTATTTGGACAAAAAAGGGTTGTTTTAAAACAGTCTTTGTTAATTATCCAAGTGATAAGCAACAACAAATACATGAAATTTCTAAAAAACTAGATTCCATAAGAAGATTGCGTAATAGAATTTTCCATTATGAACCTATCTTGAAAGAACCTGAAAAAATCCTATCTAAATACAATGAAATATTGGAGATATTATCTTACTTGGAAGACAATAAAATGATTTTAGATAAAACATCTAATTTTCTAGAAACATATGCCAAAATAGCTAGAAACCTAGAGCACTATACGATAAAATCGTAGGAAGAAACTCTAGGTTATGCAATAATATTATAACATACTTTTTTCACTTTTCAAGATGTGGGTTAGTTGAAAATTAGATTGTGATTAGTTTAGATTTAGAAATAAATCAGATATTTTACATTTTAATTAAAAATTCGGCGTTAGGATTGAAGAATTAGTTGGTTATTTTGTATTAATATTTCAGTTAATTTTGTACTATTTTAATTTGGTGTATAACTTTGCTTGATAATCTAATGAAATTATCCAAGTTATATGAGTTACCATACTTGTTTTGTATTTATTTGATTAATTTTATTTTCAATATAATTAATCAAAAGAACGTACTTAAAGCATCATCTTTTGGTTTAATTAAAAGCACTATAAATTACTTTGCTATGACACTTGCTCTTAGAATTAAGACATTTTTCTTCTTTATGCAATATTAAAATCTCATTACTCAACTTACCAAAACCAATAGTTTTTAGCATAATATTTCTCCTTTTTTCTTAATTAAAAAATTTGGAGATTAAGTTAAATATGATTTTAAAAAAATAGGCAATTTTTTTTAGTATATCGTTTTTATATATTTATACGATACAAGAGAGAAAAGTTTTGTCAGTTAATAGAGCTAGTAATAATATTTTTATCAAACCATATGAGCAATATAAATTAAAAACATATGCTCAAAATAATGCTGATAATCCAATTTTTTCAACTCAATCACAAGTTGACACTTTTCAAAGAACTACACAAAATTATCAAGAAAATGAAATAATTGATACAACGTCTCTAAAACAAGATTTAGAAAAAACTAAATCTGAACAAGGAATTTTAGGGAAACTTTGGGACGGCTTTAAAAATTTAACAGGAATTGGTGCAAGTTCATCTAAGGCAGAACAAGCAATTGAAGATTATGAAAATGGCTTAATTTCAATTAAAGAAATGGAACATGCTGTCAGTGGCTATCAAGAAGGTCAAAAAATGGCAGTTGATGTTGTTGCAGATATGGCTTCCGGCATGCTATCCATTGTTGTTTTTGGTGCTGCGACAGCGGTTTTAGGTCCAGTTGGAGCATTATTTGCTGCAGGTGTAACTGGTGCAATTAGTAAAGTTGGAATTAAAGCAGGAGATGCTCTTGTTGCTGGAAAAGAATATACTAGTAAAGATTTATTATACGATACTACATCGGGCGGAATCAATGGTCTATTAGGTCCTGTTACAAATGGTATAGGTAATACTGTTACAAAAACTATTGCTTCAAAAATAATTAAAGAGGGTGCTGAAGAAGTAGTTGAACAAGGAGTTAAACAAGGTTTTAAACAATTTGCTAAAAATGTAATTTTAAATCAATCTGATGATATTATTGGTGGAACCCTAAAACAAAGAGCTATAGCATTTGGTGCTGGCATGGCAACCGATGGTGCCCTAGGTGGTACAGCTGATAATATGGTAAGGGCTAGCTTAGAAGGTGAAGATGTTTTAAAAGCAGGTGTGCAAGGTTTTGTTGGTGGTTTAATTATGGCACCAATTATTGGTGGCGGAATGAAGTTAGCTGGCAAAGCAGGCAATGAATTGGGAACTAAAATATTTAATAAAGCGTCCTCAAATGAAACAGTTGATACAATCGCAAAAAACACAGAAATTGAAATGGGGGCTGATTTAGCATCTAATGAGTCTGTTTTATCTGCGGAATATTTAATGCAAGAAGATAAAGCAGTGCCAACAAATATTTCATCTAGAATATTTGATAACAGCATAAGTATTTGTGAAGATGAAAATTATATTACCAAAATAGTTTATACCAATAAACTTGGCGAACAAGTTGAAATCAATGGCTTAAACATCAGAAAAGCATATAATTTTAATGAAAATGACTTAGCGACATTTGTTGATTTTATAGAAGACGGGGTAAGTGAACAAAATGCGACTTTCGCAACACGCAAAATTGCAAGAAACCAATTTGAAACTCAAGTTGAAAAAGAAGCTTTTGTTAAATGTATTAAAAATGGAATTAGTTCACAAAAATCAATGGATTTAGCCATGTATTCTTCTGAAGTTTGGACAAAAGAACAAAATGAAATTTTTAATATTTGTCTTGAGAAAAAGATGGCTGAAATCGATATTGATTATGCTGTTTGTAAAAATTTAACATTGGAGCAATGTGATTTTTTAGTAAAAGCTAGAAACGAATTATGTGATTATAGCGATATTCCAAAGCGAATTCTTGAAAGCTATGGTAGCGAACAATGTGATATTTATTATTCTTTAGTTAAGAATGGTGTTCGCAAAGAAACCGCATTTGCAAAAATAGAATCTGGTGATTATTCGAAAGAACAATTGGCGGTTTTTAAAAATTTAATTGCTCAAAACGTTGATTCTGACTTGGCTTTTAATAGTTCAATTCAAGGTTTTTCAATTCAACAGACTAAAGTGTTATCTTCTTTAATTCAACAGGGAATGAGTCCAGATATTGCTTGCATTGCAGCAAAAAATAATTTTTCAAAAGAAGTAATCGATACATTATTAAAAGAAACTGATTTTCAATTTGAATTAATTAAATTGCAAAATGATGCTGGATATAAAATTTCAGGCACAAAAAAATATGGAAACATTGTTGAATGCACTGAAATTACTGATAGTGGAAAAATAAAAAGATATCAAACAGAAGAAATAGCATCAGATATATTCAGGGAACAAGTTGTTGGCTCAAGCAGAATTATAGAAATCAAAAGATATGGACAAGATGCTTATCAGTTAGAAATTGTAAATGATAATTCAGGAAAGCCATCTTATGTATTATATAGAAAGCCTCTAGAAGAGTTGAAGGGTGGATATAGTGTAATAAAATATAATTACTCTGATTATCCAGAAAATTTCGATTTAATAAGTGCGATTAAAAACAACGAGGTAACTGGCGAAACTTTGGCTGGCATAAAAACTAATAATAATGGTCAAGTTGAATATTTTGAAAATTTTCTACATGAAAATAATAAAATTCAAAGAAGATATATTCAAACAGTTGATAATAATAAAAAGGTTTTATCAACTAATTATCAATATAACATCGTCGATGAAAATGGCTGTGTAATTTTAAATTTAGATAGAAGCTGGTTTACAAATTCGGATGGGTCAACAACAACTATTATAAATGGCAAAAAATATACTTCATCTTTTGACGACGCAACACAAACAATTACCATTGAAGACCAAAATGGAGAAGTATCGAAATTTTCTTTGAAGGGAAAAACAAAAATTGGCTGGGAAGAATTTGTTAAAATATATGGTTCAGAAGAAGAAGTAGAAAAATCCTTCTTTGAATTATGCAAAAATATGCCTGCAGATATGCTGATGGAAATTGACAAAATTAAAAATATAGAATTTGTAGGTTGTTTAAGTGCTTCTGCCCATGCAGGATTAGAAATTTTATGTGTTCCTCCTAAAAATTCATATAATAATTTGGCAACTACAGCTCATGAAGTAGGTCATCTTAAAGACGGATTTTTGCATGGGATTTCAGACAATCAAGATTTGCAAAAAATTTATAACCAAGAAATGGGATATTTTGAAGCAAATTACCCTAAAACAATGCAAGAAATTATTTCATATTTTAATCAACAAGGCGGCTCTGGCCATACAGGCCTATCTGAAGTTGTAGCAGAAACTAATCTTTTATTAACTTCTTATGGACATGATGATTATTTGGCAGATAGAGCTAATTTTTTAGCTAAATATTTTCCTAAAACAATAGCAAAGATTGCTGAATTTTTGGGTTATACAAGTTAATGAATTATTTAATATATTTCTTAATTAAAAAATTTGGAGATTAAGTTAAAATAGCAATTTCTTAAAGAAACCGTATTTTTTCTAAACGACAATTTTACCCCATTTTTCCATACAATTGTATTTTGGTGTAAAAATCTTATTGAACCTTGCTTGATGATTGTTAAATGAAAAATCAAGTTTGATTTTGTATGCTTTTATAAATGTGATTTTTAGCCTATAGATTCAATGCAAATAGACGGTAATGCTTGTTTGATTTATTGCTTCTTCCTATGACACTTGCATTCAGGATTAAAACACTTTCCTTCTTCATCCAATTTCAAAATATCATTAGTTGTATACTCGACATCAAACTTGTGTTTTTGTCCTAATGCTTTTACTCTTTCATAATATACTTTTTGTTCTTCTTCATTATCTAAAATCAAAACTACTTTTGCTTTCTTGCCTGTCATTTTTTGATAATGAAGAGCTTGCCCTATGCTTTCAGCCCATTTATTTGCAAAGTCAAATTCAACTGCGTGTTTATCTGTTAAACAATCTACTCTTGTATAATCTTCGTTTTCATATTCTTCTATTCCATTATGTTCCTTGCACCAAGCCTTTTGATAACTTGCTTCATTATGTTTATGCACAGGATTTTTATACCCACAATTAGTACAAGTCTTATACTCAAAAGGTTTAGCTAGTACCATTGGTGATAACATCAAAGCACTTAAAAGTAATAATAATCTTTGTTTTAGCATTTATACATCCATTCATCTATTATGGTGTATAAAGTTTCTTTTGTTCTTTTGATGAGGTTTTTAAATTAGAGATTTAATTAAAGCGATGATTTTTATACATCATATTATGGTATTGAAATTCAGATAGGTGCAATATGATAATCTTGTTTGCAACACTTTAGATGTTGTGCTTAATCTGGACATTTAATAGGAAAGTAATGCTTAAGGTAATGGAAATTCTTTAGACGACGTTTAGGTTTGAGGGGCTTCCTAGAGTTTGATGGTCGTACACTTAAAAATTGCCGAAATGTCCGTTTTTCATCCGTTTTGTATCCGTTTTTTTGGTGTAATAAATGCCTCTATCGTTTGATATATCTACATTTTAGCCTATGGCAAAAAATGGCAATTTTGTATTACCTAAAAATCAAAAAAGCATCAAAGTCGGAAGTTTCTAAGATACTTTTAAAACAATGCTTTTGGCTTTTAAAACTCTGTTTCCGACCATCTTCCAACTTCAAATTTTGAGGTAATGCAAATTGAGTTTTCTAAAACTAACTGTAAATTATAGTAATTGAAAAATCCATGCCTGAAAGTCAAATATATTCTAAAAAATAGGCAAATGACTGGCAAAAAACGGATTTTAAATTGACGAAAATCGGACAAAACGGATTCTGTTTTATCAATTTAGGGGAACTGCCTCTGTGCTTAGCGTGTGGCTAAACTGTTCCCTCTTCAATTACCTCAATTACTTCTCTTAATGTCCGTTCTTTTATACCCGCTACACTTGCGCTTTAGCGATTTTCAAGAGTCTCCAAAATCACATTTTGCGCAAATTTCTTTATTTCCCTCTAAAAAGTCTCTAAAGTAAAATTAGGAGGTGCAAGTTAGGAATTAAGAAAAACGATTTAATATCACCATTTTTGACATAAGGATAATTTAAAATATCCATGGAGGTTAAAATGAAAAAGAAAGAAATTATAATTTTTGTTTTGCTTGCCTATATTATTTTGCATTTATTAGGATTACTTTTATTTGCAATATTGGATTAAATAAACTCTACAACAATAATTTCGGGTTTACACATAAATCTGAAAGCTAAAATGCTCACACCAATTCCTTTTGAAACAATCATCTTTTTATTATTTTCTTCAATTAAACCAAGTGCATATTTTTGCCCATATTCCGAAGCAGTTAAAATTGCGCCAAAAAATGGCAAGCGAATTTGCCCTCCGTGAGTATGCCCTGCTAAAGTCAAATTAACATTTTGAGGAACATCAACAAATTCATCCGGCGAATGAGTTAAAAGAATTGTTGGAGATTTTGTATCTTTTAAAGTTTCAATCATTGGAATCATATTAAATGGCTTATACTGCAGTCCTGCAATAAAAATTTCTTTTTTATTAATCTTAATTTTAGCGTTTGAATTGTATAAAACTTTGATATTATTATCTTCTAATGCTTTTGTAACTACATCTAAATCAAACCAAACATCATGGTTTCCAATGCAAGAAAAAATCCCATATTTTGATTTAACTTTGCCTAATTCAGTTACAATTTTATCTATTGGCATAGATAAACCTTGGATATGACCACTTACAAAATCTCCGCCATAAAGCACAATATCGGGGTTTTGAGCATTAATTTTTTCAACAATATTTTTTAATTGCTTGTTTTGATGAGGTTTAATATGAAAATCGCTTGCAAAAACAATTTTAATTCCAGCCAAATCTTTATCTTTGATTTTATAATTGGTTACTTCAAGATTGTTTGGCTCAATAAAGAAAGCATAAAAAGCTAAAAGTATAATGATAATTAAAAGCGATATATTGATTATTTTATTTTTCATATTTTAATTTTACTTGCCTTATTTTTTTGAAGCAAATTTACCAATCTTCATCTTTAAATTCTTCTTCAAATTCATCTTCGAAAATTTCAACTAACGCATCGCAACAATTATCAACATCTTTTGTGATGCATCCAATTCCAAATAGTATTAAAAGCGTATTTAACATATGTTTTCCTTTATTTTATCCTTTTAAAATCAATCTGTTCTTGTTTGTATTCGATTTGTGGTGGTTTTGGTTTGACTGTATAAATATTGGTTTTAGTTGAAAATATTTCAAGGGCGAAAAACAACGTAAGAATAATAAACAAAACCCAGAAGTCTTTCAAAACAATGCTTTTTTCTTCTATTGTTTCTTCATTTGCAAAATAACCGTTTAGCCAAACTCTTGCGTGCAAGCCTTCGCCAATTTTTGGTTTATATTTTTTAAGCAGATGTTCACTAACATATATGTATATATAGAAAAATTCGTTATCTTCTCGATGTTCAAGATTAACTGTCAAGATAGCAGTTTTTTTACCTAAAATTTTGGTGTATTTGATATCTTCAATTAAGCCAACAATTTCATGTGTGCAAACTTCATCTGTTCCAATACACATTCTGAAGTGTTCTGCTTGCATACGAACTACAACAGGCTCAAAATCATCTTTTGTTTTATCTGGGTTTTCTTTTAAAAATTCTTTAAGACAATGTTTATAATAGTTGCCTTCAGTATAAACATGGCTTTCTTCTTTCAATTTTTTTGCAGATAATGCAACTCCAGAAAGAGTTATTGCTTGTACTTTGTTAAATTCAAAATTTTGACTATTTTCTATAAAAAATGGGTCATAGTAATTTAATATTAATCTGTTCGCACTTTGTGTTTCAACAGCAAATACGCCTTCGACATTATTCTCCCAAGCATATTTATCTTTTAAAATCACTTTATTTACTATGCCGGCAAAAGCTGGTGCGGCTGAAATAATTTGAATTTTGGAATTGTGCCGTTCGAGATAATATATAATATCAAACCAACGATTTTCTCGATAGTTATACATACCAATATCGTACGAATCGTTTTTGAAGTTAAATATAAATCTAGATTTATTTAATGTTTTATCTATTTGATTTTTGGCAAATTCTTCCGCTTTTCCATAAATGCCGTCCCAGATATTGCCAAGAGCTTCAAAATGTTTGCCATAAAAAAACTTATTCTTTTTCATAGTTTTATTTTATTCTCTCCTTGCGTCAAAAATGGACATAATATATAATAATTTCAAAAGGGAGTTTAATTATGCAAGATAAACCTAGATATTCTCGTGTTTCAGACATTTTAGATTTAGCTATTTTTATGCAATCAAAAAGTCTTGGAATTACTATTTCAGATATTATGGAAAGATATAATGTTTCTCGTCGCACGGCTGAGAGGATGAGAGATAGCTTATTAAATATTTTCCCATCGATTGATGAAATAGATACGGCTGACGCACAAAAACATTGGGGGTTTATCAATTATTCAATTAATTCTTTAATAACTCTTGATAAAGAAGAATTGATCGGACTTGAAAATTTAATTAAAAGAACAACAAATAAAGAAATAAAAATCCAATTAAGAAAAACAATTGAAAAATTACAAGCGATTAATATCAAAAACACTTTAACTAATGAAGAAAATATTAAACTCTTAATGCAAACTCAGGGACACGCAATAAAACAAATCCCTCAGTATAAAATTGATATTGAAACGCTTGAAGAAGTTAAAAACGCTCTATCGCAAAGTAAAAAATTAGTTGGAATTTATCATAATAAAAAAAGAATATTAGAACCTTTAGGGTTAATTTATGGCGAAAAAACATATTTAATAGCTCACGAAAAAGCAAAAGGGGATGATATTTATACTTATACTTTGCATAAATTTAAAAACCTAAAAATGACAGAAGCTAAATTTAAAAAACATAATTTTAATCTTCAAGAATTTGCAAATAGATCTTTTGGGGTTTATCAAGGTGAAATTTTAGATGTTGAATTGGAGTTTGATAAGTCGCTTGCAATAGAAGCAATGGACTATAATTTCCATCCAACACAAACTATTAAAAAGCAAAAGAATGGAAATTTATTAGTTAATTTTAAAGCTTGCGGAGAACGTGAAATTATCTGGCATATTTTTAAATGGGGCAAGGGTTGTAAGATTAATAAACCAGAAAGTTTAAAAGAAACTTATAAGAATTATCTAAAAGAAAATTTAGATAATTATTAATATGTGTTCAAAAGATATAATACAACACGCTTTTAGTATTATTAAAATTAAAAAATAGGCGCAATAAAGCAATAATGAATTCAGAAAATAACTTTCCCGAGCGGGTAAATTTGATATAAATATATCATAAATCATGCTTAAATTTCCCGAGCGGTAAAGATATTGATTTTTTTTAAAAAATTTAGTAAAATTTTACCGAAAGGTAAATTTTTTATGCAATTTAAAGATATGGCTGAATTGGGCGCTTTAATTAAAACTAAAAGAAAAGAGCAAGGTTTAACTCAAAACGACTTAGCATTGGCTTCAAATGTCGGTATTCGCTTTATTGTCGATATTGAAGCAGGAAAAGAAACTGCTCAAATTGGAAAAGTTTTAAAAGTTTGCTCAATGTTGGGTTTGAAATTAGGTGTCATAAATGAGTAATGACTTACTTTATGTATATCTGAATAATGTTAAAGTTGGCGAATTATTTAAAGATGACCTTGGTGGGTTTAATTTTTGCTACGATGAAAATGTCAAAAATCCGCTTTCTCTAAGTTTACCTATTTCTAAAAAAGAATTCCTACATAAAGATTGCAAAGGTTTTTTTAATGGGCTATTACCAGAATCAGAAAATGTTAGAATTGCAATTGGTAAAAAATATGGGATTAACCCTAAAAATGATTTTTCGATTTTAAAAGCAATTGGATATGATTGCGCGGGTGCTGTTGCGTTTTTTGATAAAGAACAAAAAGATTTAAAAGAATATTATGATATTGAAGGCAATATTTTATCTGATGATGAATTAGAAAAATATATCAATAATCTTCCTAAAAAACCTTTAGCTTTAAGCAAGGATAAAAGATTATCTTTAGCAGGTGCACAAGATAAAACGGCAGTTGTTTTAATTGATAATAAAATTGCACTTTTAGATAACACTACTCCAACAACGCATATTTTAAAGCCTGCCATTAAAGATTACAAAGAAACGGTAGAAAATGAATATATTTGCTTAAATGTCGCAAAGAAATTAGGCTTAAAAGTTCCAAATATTGAAATTCGCTATGCCAACAAAACAAAATATTTTTTAATTGAAAGATATGATAGAGAAATTAAAGATAATAAAATTAAAAGAATTCATCAAGAAGATTTCTCTCAAGCATTAAATATTCCAAGTGCATACAAATACCAAGCAGAAGGCGGTGCATCTTTTGTTGATTGCTTTGAAATATTAAAACAAACATCAAAACCAACAGTTTCAATTAAACAATTTATTGAACTTATGATTTTCAATTATTTAATTGGAAATAATGATGCTCACGCAAAAAACTTCTCCATTCTTCATTATGATAATGGCGAAATAGTTTTTGCCCCTTGTTATGATATTTTATGTTCAATGGTTTATGATGGCTTAACAAGTAAAATGGCAATGAAAATTGGTGGTCATTATGAACATAACAAAATTTTAATAAGACATTTTGAAAAATTGGCGTCTGATTTGAATATCAGTTTTACTCAATTGAAAAAAGTTATTAAAAACCAATGTGAAATTTTACCAGATATAACCAAAGAAGTTATTGAAAGTTTTGATAATACAATTGGCAAGGAAATTTTGGATGTTGTTATTAACAACAGTGAAAGACTTGAAAAGAAATTAAAAGAGAATGTTTGAGTTTAATTATATATTTTTAATGATTTAATTTTATCCCTGCACTGCCAATTTTTATAATTATATGTGTTCAAAAGATACAATATAGCCTAAAATCCTTGATATTGCCAGAAGCAAGAGCGATACTTGACATTGAAAGGTAAAATGGAGCTAATCTGTCCTTTGGGTTTTGCAAAATTAGTTAGAACATGTAAAGAAAAAAATTGTTATCATTTTCTTTTCTTCACATCTATGGCTTTATTATAGACCTAGCAACACATTGTGCGGACTTGTTATTGTTGAACTTCGCAATAATACTCAATACTAATTTTGAGGAATTAAGGCACGGAAAATATACTCAGTCAAAAAAATGGAAAAAATTGCTTAAATCACGAGAGGCATTTAAATTTATTTTGATAAGTGTTTTAATGTAATATAAAATTTGAAAAAAGCTATGTTTTTTATTTAAATTGCATAAGATAGTCAAATATTATAAGATTATTTTATTGATTTTAATTTTATAAACTGGGAGTCAAGATGGCAGTAGATAAACTAGATGAAATTCTTTCAAAATTAAATGATAAGCAAAAATTATGCGTTGAAAATCTTGATGGAAAGTTTCTTGTTTTAGCTGGACCTGGAACGGGTAAAACTTATACTGTTATAAAAAGACTCCAAGCGATGATTTTACAAGGTGTTAAGCCAGAGAGAATTCTTTGTATGACATATTCTCGAGCAGGTGCTGCGGAGATGAAAAAAAGAGTTTTAGAAGAGCTAGATGAAAACAATAATAACGTTGAAATTCATACTTTTCATAGTTTTTGCAATAAGTTAATTGGTGAATATTCTGATGAATTCAATGTTTCAGCCTCAATTCAATTAATCCCTGACAGCATTAAAAGAGCATTAATTAAAGAATGTATTGATGAAATTAGTGATGCTGTGCATTATAAAAGTGAAAAAGCTAATAAATACTCTTCTTTTGAATCCATTGAAAAGGGTATTGGATATTTAAAAAGATATAGAATTTTAGATAAAGAAGCTCAGCAATTAGAAGAAAATATCAAAAGTGACTCTGAATGGTTGCCTGCAATCGAGGCGTTAGAATATGAAAGAGATTTTGCTCCAAAGAAAAGAAAAAACTATGAAGCAAATATTGAAAAAATTGAAATTAAAATAGCGAAAATTAGAGAACTATACCGATTTTTCAACTTATATCGAGAAAAAATGGAATTAGGTAGTTATATCGATTATGATGATATGATTAACTATATTTTAGAGAAATTTGAATCTGACCCAAGTTTTGCTCAAAATATCTCAAATCAATACGACTATATTATTATCGATGAATATCAAGATACAAATCGCTCTCAAAATGAATTAATTTTTCATCTTGTCGATAATTCAATAAAGGGAAATGTTTTTGTAGTTGGTGATGATAAACAAATTATTAATGCTTCTCAAGGAGCAAGGATTGATAGCATTCAAGCTTTTTGGGATAAATATAAAGAAGAAATTAAATCTCCAATAAAATTTGTTGAAAATAGACGCTCAACTCAAACGATTTTAGATGTAGCAAGAACCGTAGCTGAACAAAACGCAGAATTGTTAGATAAAGAAATTAACTTAAAAGCAGTTAATGATGAAGTTATAACTAAAGATAATAAAGTTCGACTTAATATCTATTATGATGAAGTATCTCAAGCATTAGATATAGTAAAAGAAATTGATGAACTGATAAATTCATCTTCTTGTCCAATAGACAAAGAAACAAAAGAAAAAGATTATTCTCAAATTGCAATTTTATCAACAAGTAATGATGAACTAGCTTATTATGCTGAGCAATTACACAACAGAAACATCCCTTATGAATTAAAAGATGGTAAAAGCATTTTTGCTATAAAATCATCAATGGTTTTGTACTATTATTTGCAAACATTGGTTAATCCAGACTTAAATTCAGATAAATTATTCAGGCTTTTATTATTGCCACCATTTAATTTTTCAGCAAAATCATTTAATTTATTGCAAGAAGAAAATTCTAAACACAAGAATTTTATTCTAGCTATGAAAGAATTAGCTAAAAAAGAAGAAGCACTAAATGATATTAAAAAATTCATTAAAACTTATGAATATTTAAGAACAACAATGCTATCGGGTGAAACTGTTTATAGGGTAGTTGCTCAATGTGCTTCTAAAACTGGTATTTTAGATTTCTTCTTTAATTTTGAAACAAATAAACTTGAAAATACTTTAGCGCTAAAAAGATTACTAGATGAAGCGTATTTGTACTCTAGTCAATTTAGAAAAGTTAATTTAGAAGATTTTGTTGAATATCTTGATATGCTTCAAAACGATAAAATTGATTTAAAAATTGAAAAAGATTCAATAAAAATGAATGCTATTCAACTAACAACATATCAAAGCTCAAAAGGGTTGGAATATGAATATGTTTATATGCCATCTTTAAAATCAAGCAAGTGGGAAAGTTGTCCTCATCCAATTATTAAACCACCTGTTCCACTATCAAGTGCTGATGAAAGAACAGATGCGCAATGGAAAGCATATAAGCTAGCTGATAAAATCAATAAAATGTATGTTGGTATGACAAGAGCAAAGCATACGCTTAGGCTTTCATACATTGGAACAAGTGCTGGAGATGGACATAGTGCATTATTAAAGGTTCAAGAAATTCCTCAGGATTTATTAGAAATAAATAACTATTGCGAAGAAAAAAATGAACCTCAAATCTATAATTGGGCAAATGCGCTAACAATTAAAGATTATGATTATGTTAGAGATTTCAAATCAAATATTGATAGTGCAATTTCAGAAATAAAATATTATTCTCCATCTTTAATTAATCCATATTTAAAATGTCCAAGAATGTTTTTCTTTGATAAAATCTTGGGTTTAAATTCGCCTAATTTCTCAATTCCTGATTCAATGAATTTTGGCTCCGCTGTTCATAAAGCTTGCGAAAATGCGGTTAAATATGCAATAGAAAATAAAGTGTTTTATGATAGTGAAACTTTTGTTAGTGAGGTTGAAACTCAAATTGATAAATTTGCTTTTTCATCACTAAATCAAAGAGAACAATATAAAACAATAGCAAAAACTTCGATTAAAGAATTTTTTGAAAAAGATTTGAGTTTGGTTGATATTAATACAATTTATAATATTGAAAAAGATATCATAGCTGATTTTGAAGGGGTTCAATTTAAAGGACTTCCAGATAGAGTGAATTTAGTTGATGGCAAATTTAGAATTTTTGATTATAAAACAGGTAGAGCAAAGACCAAAAAAGAAATTTGCTTAACTGATTCTAATGATGAAAAGTTGGGAATCCATGAAGATTATTATATTCAAATGGGATTATATAAATATTTTCTTGAAAAAACCGATAAAGAGGGAAGAAAAGTAGAAGAAACAACATTTTTATTCCCACAAGAATATGATAAATCTTGCACAATTTATTATTCAGATGATGATATTGAGCGTATTTTAGATAAATATAGAAACGCAATTAAAGGTATAAAATCACATAATTTTGAACCAACACCTTGTAAAACATCTTGTGAATATTGTCCTTATAAGAGTATTCTTTGCAATTTAAGCAAATAGAGAAATCTTAACATTAGCAAGCGAAATTTAATTGTTAGATATTTTACTTGTTTCTCACCGTAAATATCTTCTGAGGTTCGATTTTTGGCTTTTTAATAGTTTGATTTTTAATTATTTAAAGAAGAATCCGCTTTGCTATACAGTTGTTCTTGTATTTCAAAAATTTGCTCTAATGATTTTTTTTGTGTATCAAAAAACATTGGAGTTTCTTTTGTATTTGGGTCGTTAAAATGTGTTTGAGCATGATGTAACATAAGAGCATACGCGTGTAAATTTGTTCCTGCACGTGCGATAACATTATCGTTTTCATCAAGCAATTCTACTTTTTTGTCAAAATCGTTAACAGTAATTCTAATTTTTTGAGAATTTTTACCTCTGATGGTAATTGTATCTTCTCTTTCTTCCATGTATTGAGCTACTGTATAATTGGCGTCAATGTTATGATTAATTTTTCCTTTTATTGTAACTTTGTCTTCAACTTCTCCGGGGCGCATATCTGCGAAAACGCCTCTTTCTCTTTCTTTGGGAGGTATGTTTGAGTCATGCATTTTGTTAAATGGGTAAGGATATTTTTTTCCTTCTAATTTGTCTATACTGGTTAATTCTAAACCCATTAAATTTAGCAAATTAAAGACATGCACTTGTAAATCAAGTAATACGCCTCCGCCTTTTGAGCGATCCTGTAACCATTTTCTTTCGGTTACATCGTCTGCACCTTGTTCACAAAATCTGCATTCTATGGATTTTATTTCGTCTGGTTTAAAAAATGCTATTGCGTTTTCAACTGAATTTGTGAATTTTTTATTTTCAGAGTTGTCAAATTCAATATGAACCGAATCTTTGTATGGCATTGGAACGCCCATTAACCTTAAAGCTGCAATTTGTGCAAAATAAAAATAATCTCCAAAATAAAGAGGATTGCGATTTGGCGTTTTGACAACTTTTTCTAAACGAGCAAGTTCTTCCCTGTTTATGCACATTGGTTTTTCAACGTATACACCGGATATACCTTCTCTTTGCGATAAAGATTCAACTTGTTCTACATGGCATGTGTTTGGTGAATATATAAAAGCTGAACCTTTTTGAATGTCGTCAAAAGTTTCGTGACGATTATATCCATCAGGAGTTTCCACTTTTTCTGATGGGTCAAAAAGGTATAAGACACCATCGTTTCCGTGGAATAACTTATATGCTCCTTTGATATCAAAAAGATCTGTCGTTACAATGGCGCCACCACCAACGACATGTTTTCTTTGATGACGAAAATCCTCGGCTAAACTTTGAGGAAGACTATGAAAGCTATCTTCTTTTTGTAAGTTATATGATTCTGATTCGTTTTGCGCTCTCAGAGCGTCAATGGTGCTTTGTTGCTTTAGTGCTTTAAATGAGGGATGGAAATATAAAGCTGTATTACAATTTGAAAGTTTTGTCACATAATTATTGTTTGTTGGTGGTAAAGTTAAATTTTTATTGTTCTTAGTGTTTGCTTTTGTTAATACCACACTATTGCGTAAATGGGGAATGGAATTTATATTCATATGTTACCCTTTTTTATTTGTATTGAAGATAAGGCATATGAAGAAAAAATATTGCCATATTATAAATTAATAAAATTAAAATGCTGAGAACAAGGTTTCGTAATATTTTGTGAGCATTTTAGCTCCCATAATTACTATACATATGCATGCAAATATTAACATACTCGGCTCTAACAATTTTAAAAGTGTATCAATTTTAATCATATAATTTTGTTTGTAATCTAGCGCAATCTCTTTGTATGCTTTTGATAGTTCTCCTGTTTTTTCGCCTGTTGCAATTTGAGAAAGTGCAAAATCACTAAATATATTTGAAACACCAAAAGCTGTGGCGATTTCGCAGCCTTGGGCAATCATGTTTTTTGTTTTTAGTATATTTTCATTTATTTTATCGATGGTTACTATTTTATTTGATAGATTTATTGCTTCGATTTGGGATAAGCCAGCTTCTTGTGCCAAATGTAATATCATAAAAAAATTGAAAAAATTGTAATTTTCTAAAATTTTTCTAGATAGTTTTGAATTCAAGAACCATTTTATGAATTTTTTTTGAATATCGTTGTTCTTAATTATAGAATAAATTAGTAAACCAATTATAGAACAACATATTGCGGTTTTGATTATTGCAAAAACGCAAATCTTTCCAATTTGAATTGTTTCACTTTGGGTTGCAAGGTCAAATATGGGAAATACAAAAAATACAAATATGCATATTGAAATAAACAATAATGCAAATATAATAGCAGGATAGGTTATTTTTGAAATTACTGCAATTTTAATTTCTTCTTCTGTTTTTACTTGTTCTGTGATTTTTTCTAAAATATTTATTAGTTTTCCAGATTTTTCTCCTGCAATAATAAGCGTTGCATAAGCTTTTCCAATGTATTTTGAATAATATTCAAAAACATCTTCTATAAGGCTTCCTTTGTTTAGTTTTCTTGCGATATTAAAGCATAGAGTTTTAATATTATTGCTTGATGCTGTTGCGATAATATTGTTAAATATTTCAAAAAAAGATATTCCTGCTTTATATTGCCTATAAAATGAGCTGTAAAAATCCTTTTTTTCTTTAATTGTTAAAGGTTTAATTTCGTAATTTAAATGTGTATTTAAGTTTGTTTGATTTTCTTGTTTTAACTCTAGGACAAACATATCTTGAGCTTCAAGTTTTTTTGAGGCTTCTTGCATGTTTTTTGCTTCAATGTGGCCTTCTGCAATTTTTTCATTTTGTTTGCATTTATAGAAAAAAGTTGCCATTATAGTTTATCCCATTAGTATCTTCTTTTTTTCTTGAACCAATTTTTAGTAATATTTATAAGCAAGTTTTTCCAATTTGTTGCTCTTTTGCTATTCCATTTGTTGTTTTTTGCTATTAATTCTTCATATTCTTTTCCTACAACAGAATATAATTTGTTTGCAAAATCTGCAGTCCTTTCTTCTTCTGTAGTATATTCGGCTCTAATTTTTTCTAGTTCTCCATTGTCTAAAAATTTTCCGCCGCATTTATAGCATTCATCAACTTGTATTTCTCTTTTAATGCTTGAAAAATTTTTAACCATTCTAGCGCCACATGAAGGGCAAGTTCTTTTTATTTTTTCATCAACTTGAATGAACTCTTTATTGGCCAATAGGTCAAAAATTGCGCCTGCATCTTCGTGTTGTTCGTCAAAATTCTTAAATTCTCTGTTGTCAAAATAAATTCCACCACAGCTATTAATGCAGACATCAACATAAATGCCTACGGTTCTAATGAAAACTTTTCTCATTTCTTCGCCACATGCTGGACATCTTATTGTTCCTAAATTATCAGCCATAAATACCTCAAAATGTTTTTACATTTGAAATTATAACTTAACAGAATGCTTTTGTGCTCGTACTATATAAGTATTTTTAATGTTTTCTTTATTTTCAAAAATATCCACAAAATCCAATTTATCCACATCAAAAAGTCCTTTATCAGTAATTTTTAATTCTGGTATCACGGGTAAAGACATAAATGCTAATGTTAAAAACGGATCATCTAAAGTGCAACCTAGTGAATGAACTGCTTTGTTTAATTCTTCATATTTTTCATGAACAAAATCAAAATCTTTATCTGACATTAAGCCTGCTATTGGTAATGGTAATTGGCAAAGTATTTCGCCATTGCTTACGACAACTTTTCCGCCTTGTGATTTGATTAGTGCTAATGCCGCTTTGCACATATCATTATCATTTGTTCCAACAACTATCATATTGTGAGAATCATGTGCAACAGTTGAAGCTATTGCTCCAGATTTTAAGTTAAATCCTTTAATGAAGCCCTTTCCTATGTTGCCTGTGGATTTGTGTCTTTCTATTACGCAAATTTTTAAGGTATCAGTTTCAATATTGCTTATAGCATTGCCATTTTCAATTTTTATTTCAGAATATATTTTTTTTGTAATCAATTGATGAGGTACAACTTGAATGGTTTTTGCAATGTTTGACTTTGCTTCAATTTTAAAATCATCATTTTCTATCCATCTAATGTTTAGCGAACCTCTTATTGACGGAGTTTTAATTTTATCTAAATCAGATATAAGTCTTTTGTTTTCGACAATTATTTTTCCGCTTTTAATTACATAATCCGGTTTAAAGTTTTTTAAATCTGGTAAAATTAATAAATCTGCTTTATATCCAGGGGCTATAGCTCCAAGATTTTTTAAACCAAAATATTCTGCTGTATTCAAACTTGCGCATTGAATTGCTTTGATTGGATCAACTCCTGATTCAACAGATTTTTTTACCATTCCGTTAATATGTTCTTTTAAGTCTGAAGGGTATCTGTCATCTGTAACAAACATGCATTTTCTTGTATTGTATTCTTTTAAAATAGGAATTAAAGCATTTAAATCTTTTGCAGCAGTTCCTTCTCTAATCATTAAATACATGCCTAATCTTAATTTTTCTAGTGCTTCTTTTGAAGTTGTGCATTCGTGGTCTGATTTAATTCCTGATGCTATGTATGCACATAAATCTTTATTGTTTAAAAACGGCGCATGTCCATCAATTCTTTTATCTTTGCTTTTTGCTAATTCTAATTTTGCCATTACATTTTTATCTAGGTTTAGAACTCCCGGGAAATTCATCATTTCTGCAACTCCTAAAACCCAAGGTTTGTCAATTAAAAGAGATAAATCATAGCTGTTTAAACTAAAACCTGATGTTTCAAATGATGTTGCAGGAACGCACGAGGGTAGCATTGTATAAACATCTAAAGGTAAATTTTTAACCGCTTCATACATAAAGCTAATTCCATGTAACCCAAAAACGTTAGAAATTTCATGTGGGTCAATAATAACAGTAGTTGTTCCTGCTGGAAGAACTGCTTTTGCAAATTCTTTTGGCAAAACCATTGTGCTTTCAAGATGTACGTGCCCATCTATAAAGGAAGGGCAAACATAAGCACCATTTACATCGATTTCTTTTTCGCCTGAGTAATTATCTCCAATGCCAACAAATACATCATCGCAAATAGCAATATCTGCTTTATGAATTTCTTCTGATAAAACATTTACTACGTTTGCGTTTTTAATTACTAAGTCTGCTTTTTCTATGCCTCTTGCTGCATTAATAATTCTTTTTTGTGTCATGAATTCCCCATTGATTGCAATATAAAATAATAGTAAATCTTTATTAAATAAATATGTGCTAAATTTATTTTAAGCATTCTAATTTAAATTTTTTGAAAATACAAGCAAAAGAAAAAATAAATTTAACAATTTACAAACAAAAAATAAAATAGGTTGCATGGTTCAATATTTATGTTAATATTTTCAAAATATAAAAATAGACAGCATAAATGAGGTATGATTTATGATTAACATTAAAGATGGACTAACGTTTGATGACATTTTATTAATTCCTCAAGAATCTAGTGTATTGCCTTACGAAGTAAATTTAGGTACTTATTTGACTAATTCTATTAAGTTAAATATTCCTATAATTTCTGCAGCCATGGATTGCGTGACAGAAAGTGAAATGGCAATAGCAATGGCTCGTGAAGGTGGAATAGGAATTATTCACAAAAATTTATCAATAGAAGAACAAGCTATTGAAGTAGAAAAAGTAAAAAAATCTGAAAGTGGAATGATTTCAAATCCAATCACATTGCATCCTGATCAAAAAATACATGAAGCATTGGAAATTATGAAAAAATATCATATTTCTGGTTTGCCAATTACAGTTCAAGGAAAATTGGTTGGAATTTTAACTAATAGAGATTTGCGTTTTGAGACAAATCTTGGTTTAAAAGTTTCAGATATTATGACAAAAGAAAATCTTGTAACTGCCCCTGTTGGAACAAGTCTTGAGGATGCAAAAAAACTTTTACATGAAAATAGAATTGAAAAACTCTTAATTGTTGATGACAACTATATCTTAAAAGGTTTGATTACAATTAAGGATATTAAAAAAGCAATTGATTATCCAAATTCTTCAAAAGATAGTTTTGGAAGATTGAGAGCGGGAGCAGCGCTTGGTGTTACTGGTGACAAATTTGAACGCCTTGAAGCATTGTTGAAGGCTGGAGTTGATGTTATTACTTTAGATACTGCTCATGGTCATTCAAAAAACGTTGTTGAGACTATTAAAGAAATAAAAAAATCATATCCTGATTTACAAATAATAGCAGGAAACATTGCAACAAAAGAAGCAGCACAAGATTTAATCAAAGCTGGAGCTGATTGCTTAAAAGTTGGTATTGGGCCTGGTTCAATTTGTACAACAAGAATCGTTTCAGGCTGTGGCGTTCCTCAAATTACGGCAATTATTGATGTTGCTGAAGCTGCAAAAAAAGCCGGAATTCCTATAATTGCGGACGGAGGAATTAAATATTCTGGAGATATGGTTAAAGCTCTTGCTGTTGGAGCTAATTCTGTTATGCTTGGTTCGTTATTAGCTGGTGTTGAAGAAAGTCCAGGAGAAACTGTATTATATCAAGGTCGTTCTTATAAG
This sequence comes from Candidatus Gastranaerophilales bacterium, assembly GCA_017560095.1. GTDB lineage: Bacteria > Cyanobacteriota > Vampirovibrionia > Gastranaerophilales > Gastranaerophilaceae > RUG14156. The sequence goes on along the minus strand of JAFYOU010000006.1, from coordinate 6,701 downwards.
CTTTATCGCGGAATGGGTTCGATTGGTGCTATGAAGCGTGGTTCAAAAGACAGATATTTTCAAGGCAATGTTTCTAATGAAAATAAATTTGTACCAGAAGGTATAGAAGGAAGAGTTCCATGTAGGGGTGATTTGTCAACAAGTATATATCAATTTGTTGGCGGTATTCGAGCTGGCATGGGATATTGTGGAGCAGAAAATATAGAAGAATTGCAAAAACGTGCAAAATTCATTAAAATCTCATCTGCCGGACTTAAAGAAAGTCACGTTCATGATGTAATTATTACAAAAGAAGCCCCTAACTACAGAATGGAGTAAAAATGTTAAATATAAATGATTTACAAAAAGTTTTAATATTGGATTATGGCTCTCAATATACTCAATTAATTGCTCGCAATATACGTGAAATGAAAGTATATTGTGAAATACATCCATTTAATATGAAATTTGAAGAAATTGAAAAATATAACCCGAAAGCAATTATGCTTTCAGGTGGGCCATCAAGTGTATATGAAGAAGGTGCGCCGTCTGCTGATAAGCGTATTTTTGATTTAAATATTCCAATTTTAGGAATTTGTTATGGAATGCAATTAATTACTCATCTTTTTGGTGGCGAAGTTGCGCCCGGAACCAAAAAGGAATACGGGCAATGTTCTATGGAAATTATATCTTCTTCAAAGTTATTTGAAGGTCTAGAAAATAACACAATAGTTTTAATGAGCCATGGTGATTCAATTGCAAAATTACCGGAAGGTTATAAAGTAACAGCAAAATCCGACAATACTCCGTTTTGTGCAATTGAAAATGAAGATAAAAAAGTTTGGGCAATTCAATTTCACCCCGAAGTGGTACAAACCCATAATGGTGATAAAATAATTTCTAATTTTGTTTTCAATATTGCAAATATTCGCCCTGATTGGAATATGGATAACTTTATTAATATGAAAATTAAAGAAATCCAAGAAATAGTTGGCGATAAAAAAGTAATCTTGGGTTTAAGTGGTGGCGTTGATTCATCAGTTGCCGCTGTTTTAATTAATAAAGCTATTGGTAAAAATTTAAAATGCATTTTTGTAAATAATGGTGTATTAAGATTAAATGAAGCTGATAAGGTAATTAAATTATTTTCAGAGCATTATGATATAGAGTTAATATATGCTGATGCGTCAGAAGTTTTCTTATCCAAATTAGATGGAATTGAAGATCCAGAGAAAAAACGAAAAATTATTGGACACACATTTGTTGAAGTGTTTGATGAAGAAGCTAAAAAAATTGATGGCGCAGAGTTTTTAGCACAAGGTACTTTGTATCCCGATGTTATTGAAAGTGTTTCATTTAAGGGGCCTTCGGATGTAATAAAAAGTCATCATAATGTTGGCGGATTACCTGAAAAAATGAACCTAAAACTTCTAGAACCATTTAGAGAATTATTTAAAGATGAAGTCAGGGAAATTGGCTTAAAATTAGGAATGCCTGAAGATATAATCTATAGACAACCATTCCCTGGCCCTGGTCTTGCAGTTAGAATAATTGGAAATATCACAAAAGAACGTGTAGAATTATTGCAAAAAGCAGATGATATAGTTGTTGATGAAATTAAAAAAGCTGGATTGTATAGAAAATTATGGCAATCATTTGCAGTCTTATTGCCAATTAAAACAGTTGGCGTTATGGGGGACTTAAGAACGTATGAAAGCGTTTGTGCTATAAGGGCAGTTGAAAGCCAAGACGCAATGACTGCAAATTGGGCACATTTACCATACGAAGTGTTAGATAAGATTTCTAAACGTATAATAAATGAAGTAAAAGGTATAAATAGGGTTGTTTATGATGTTTCTTCAAAACCGCCTGCAACAATTGAATGGGAATAAATAAGATAATAAAAGTTAATTGCTCCACATGAATTAGTGGAGCAATTTTTATATGTCAAATGTAAACAAATGTAAAATATTTTATTAAAGGATTAAAGTTTGTGTAAAACATTGTCGATTATGTAACTGAATGGCAATTTATTTTTAGGAGACAATAGGATATGGGAAAAGGCTTCAATAACTGGTATTTGAGACAGCTGAATGAAACCGTATTAAACAATGAATGGATGAGTAATCTTTATGGATCAAGAAGAGTAGATCAGCAAAAAGAATTAAAAAGAATTTTTACTCAAATTTCTGATAATGATGCGACAACAGAAGAAAAAGAAGTTTTAGGTAGAAAAGCTGAAAGTGTTCAAGAAACCGTTGAACGCTTAGAAGCAAAAATGGCAGTTTTATGTGAAGCTTTGGCAAAAAATCAAAAAGAAATTGATAAACAAGCAAAAGCAGTTGTAAATTTGGTTGCTAAGGCTGATTCGCAAGCGCAAACGCTTGAAGCTGCACATGCAAAATTGGTTGAAAATGCAGTTAAAGATTCTTTTTATTATCTCAAGAAGGGTGATTTAAAGCCTGATCAAGTAACTAAAGATATTGAAAGAAGAATTAAAGATAATTCTTCATGTTTACCGCAAGCTGCACTAGATGCAACTTTAAAAAGATTGGATAGAAAACAAGCTGAAGTAGCTAATATTGTTACTGAAGCCGATAAATGGGTTACACAAAGAAATATTTTAGAGGCTCAATATGGTGCAACTAAGTCAACATATGATTTATTGAATGCGACTGCTTCTAAAATCGGAAATAATTCAGGTAGTTATACTAACAGTGACTTTGATACAGTTATTCCAACATATTCTCCTGAAAAAGTTGCACTTATTTCTAAATATTCGCAAAATCCTATGATTAATCTTGAACCTGGAGCTAATACTGCATATGTTGAAGGTGCAGAGGAGCCATCTTCTAAAAATATTGAGTCAGTTAAAGAAAAATATGAAGAGTTGGGCTTATTAAAGCCAGAGAGAACAAAAAATTCTGCAAGTTATGAAAATGATGCAGTTAAAGTTCTTGGGCAAGCTCTTGAAGCTGGATTAATTGATGATTTAGCTGCTGCAGGTTTGGATGTAAATGAGGCTCAAGATTTTCTTGTTGAAAATTTTGAAGGTGCATACATTGTAAGAACTGAAGCTGGATTAATGAATGTTCCTCCTGGACATGATGAAAAATCAGCAGAAATATATGATAGCTTAGTTGAGCAGATAAAAAATTATGGCTCATCTTTCCAAACTACAACAAATATTTGGAATCCAGAAAAAGGCAATACTATTGGTTCAAATAAACAAATAGCTTCATTGGCTGAAAATTATGAACTTATTCTTAAAGACATGAAAGATAATGGTTTTACATTCAAAGAAGCAATGTATGCTATGTTTGATTCAGAATATGGAATTTTTAAAGAATCAGGTGTGGTTTATGATGTTAATAAACAAGGTGAAAATCCAAATTATTTTGTTACTGCTGGTGGTGACGAAGAAACAGCAAAAATGTATCAAGGAATGGCGCAATTAATTTATGAAAATTGGGGTGTTAAACCTTTTACTGGTGCAAAGGTTGAAGAATACAATCCTGAATATGGCGAGCCTACTAGCCCTTCTGAGCAAGAGGATAAAATAAAAAGAGAGGATCCACTTTCTTTTAGTTTGGATGGTGGTAATAATGTATTTTCATTTATTATCGATAGAAACAAAGACGGTTCGTTTGATGGAAAAAATGAATTTGTTGGTGCCGATAGTCAAACAAGTTGGCTTGATGACATGAAATCATTTGATAAAAATGGTGATGGCATCATAAGTGGTGAAGAATTAGATAATGTAATGTTGTTAAATACTAAATTTAGCGATGATGTTAGTTTAGAAACTGATAACAATGAATACACTCCAGATAAAGTTGCATCAGAAAAAGAGTATGAAAGAAAAACGCAAACAAATATTGATTATAAATTAATTAGTGCTTCTAAATTAGGCATTGAATCAATTGATCTTAGCCAATTAACCAATGAAACAAGTGTTAATATAGGTGGAGGCAATTTTGATGCTAATGGATCTGAAATATTTGATGATTCATTTACATTTATAATGAAAGATGGCGCAGAAATAACAGCAAAAAGAAAAGACGAAACTACAGAATATATGGATAAAGTATATGGTTCTGTGTACGGAAAAGCAACGAAATTGGGCTTTGGTGAAGAATATGTCCAAAATGTTATGAATAAAGATTATGCTGAGTTTGATAAATTTATCGCAAAATATCAAGATGTATTCGATGATATAAATGTTTTGAAAAATGTTGGAAGTACAGCTTCTGAAACAAGAAAAATGGCACAAAGAACGCAGGATGCTATGAAAAAGCACGAAGGTGCTCAATTAATGAGAGCGCAATATAGAGCTCAATCGTTTAAAAATGTAAGCTCTTGGACTGCTGAGTTAAGAGATGATGTAATTGAAGAAATGAATCAACCATATAATGCTGACCTACCTAAGGATGATGAACACTGGGAAAGTGTTTTAGAAGGTATCCATGTAGTTTACAATCTAACTGATCCTAAACAAATAGTTGAAAAATATAGAGAACAATTGCAAGACGAAGAACGAAACAAAGATAATAAAGAAACAAATCGTGAAGCTTGGAAATCTTTGGTTAAAGTAACACAAGCAGGCATAGCTGCAAGTGCAGATGAAATTAAGGAACTTTTAGAATCAGGACAAGCAAAGACAGCTGATGATGTTTTAAGAATTTTATCTGAAATTAAACAAGGCGCTAATGTTGAAATTGATGTAACTGTTTTGGAATTTGATTCTGAAAGAGAGCAAGAAATATTTGATGCATTTAATAAAGTATTTAACGAAGCAGGACGTAATGATGAAGTTGTAGATGCACTTCAGATGCTTTGCGAATTACAACAAGCAAACCCAAAATATATGTTAGATAAGACAGGCGAACAATTAGCCAAAGATATTATGAGTAAAATGCAAAAGAAATAGTTAAATTAAAAAAGCCTGTATCAAACAGGCTTTTTTAATATTTTAGATGCATTTTTAACCATTTGCTTGTCATTATCAGGGTTGAAGCCAGTTGTGGTTAAATAATTTCCAACAATTGCGCTATCTATGCAATTATCAATTAATAGTTGAATGTTTTCTTGAGATAACCTTGCTTTTTTGCCTCCAGCAAGACGAATTGAAGCTTGAGGGTTTGCAATTTTAAATATTGCAATTGTTCTTATGATATTTTCTTCATCAATTTTATCGAAATAATTTTCAAAAGGTGTTCCTTTGATAGGAGTTAAAAGATTAACAGGAATGCTATTAGGGGCAATTTCGGCTAATTCCATCGCCATTTCTATTCTTTGTTCAATGCTTTCTCCCATTCCGATAATCACGCCACAACAAAGTTCAATTCCAGCATTCTTAATATTTTTGCAAGTATTAATCCTATCTTCGTAGGTGTGGGTTGTACAGATTTCATTATGATAGCTTTTGCAAGTATTAATATTGTGATGAAATCTATTTAATCCAGCATTTTTTAATTGTTTTGCTAATTCTGGAGAACAAATTCCAATGCTTGCGCAAGATTTTAAGCCAAGTTTATTTATTTCTTGAATCATTTTTAAAAGTTCATTAAAATCTTTTGCTTCATCGGGGGTTTTTCCTGACGTTACTATTGCAAAGTTAATTGCTCCGTTTTCTTTTGACTCGCGCGCAACCTTAATTACCTCGTCAACACTAACCAATGGGTGTGTTGCAATTTCTGTGTTATAGTGGGTTGATTGAGAGCAGTATTTGCAATTTTGAGAACATTTTCCTGTGCGCGCGGAAATTAATGAACAGAACTCGAATTCTTTAAATGTGTATTTTTTGGCTTCAGCTAATAATTCGTTTAGTGGCAAATTGTATAGCTTTAATAATTCTTTTTTGGTTTTCATTTTCTTTTATCCTCGTTGTATAATTTTATCATGAATAAAACGGTTTTTATTACAGGTTGCGATACCGATATCGGAAAAACATTTGTTTCTATTGGTTTATGTTTAGCTTTAGAAAATAAAGGCTTGAAAGTTGGTTATTTTAAACCTTTTCAATCTGGTGCTATCGATAATTTAGCTCCCGATGTTGAAGAATTGAGAAAATATTCAAATTCTATTGAAAGCAAATATTCATATCTTTTTGAAGGTGAAGTTTCTCCTCATTTAGCCTGTATTTTAAATAATATTGAAGTTGATATTGAAAAAGTAAAAAATGATTTAGATGATTTTAAATTACAAACTGATTTTGTTGTAATTGAAGGTGCGGGTGGACTTTATTGCCCTGCAATAAAGGGAAAATTGTTTGTTGATATTATTGCAGAACTGAATCAAGAAATAATAATTGTTACAACTCCTGATTTGGGGAGAATTAATCATACGTTAATGACAATTGATTGCGCTAAGCAAAAAGGAATTAAAATTAAAGGAATAATAATTAATTCTATGCCTAAAAAACAAACATTATCTCAAGAAAATTTTATTAAAGAATTAAAAATGTTTACTGATGTGGAAATTTTGGGAGTCATTTCAAAAATAAAAAATCCAACAAAAGAAAATATAATTCAAGAATTTAATTCTATATTAAAAAACCTCTCATAGGAGAGGTTTTTTAACGTTTTCACTCCGGCTTACACCTTTTGCTCCTGTGGAATTTACTTTCGTAAATTCTTACGTCGCCTATCGATAGTTGCAACTAAAAATGCCATCGCTCAACGCAATGGCATTTTCTTAACGTTTTCACTCCGGCTTACGCC
>JAFYOU010000058.1 GCA_017560095.1 Candidatus Gastranaerophilales bacterium | reverse complement strand
TTTTTTTATTTATTTTTCCTAAAAGTGTTGACAGATAGAAAGCTATATTGTATAATGAGTACATAAGATAAAGCAAAGGAGAGATAAAAATGTTGTTAGGAATTTTAATTGGTGTAATAATTTGGCAAATTGTAATATTCATTTTACATTGTTTTGATTTGGAAGATAGTTGGATAACAACTCCAATTCCTTATTTTTGTATGAAATTATGTGAATTTATTAAAATCTTTTTCCTAAGTTTATTAGATATTCAAGCATACATTTATTTAATGACATTAGGTAAAAATCCTTTTCATTTAAAAATTTGTGATTTATTAACTCTTAATGAAGAACAAAGAGAAAAAATGATTAAAAAAACAAAATGTAAAAGAGCAAAAAACAATCTTAAAAAATTATTTGAAAATAATTAAAAAAAGTGTTGACAGATAAAACAAAGCATGATATAATAAATTATAAGTTAAAGAAAGAAAGAGGTATAAAACAAATGGCAAATAAAAGTATGGAATGGTACATTACCAATAATGATTTTGAAGGGGCAAAAGAAAGATTAGATAATACTTCACCAAATTGGAAAAAGAAATGGTATGCAGTATGCGAAACAATTTATAATAATTGTAAAGATTTAGCAAAAAAATATATTTTAAATCCTTTAGAATATACTGTAACTTTAATCGAGAAAATAGTTGGAAAACGAAAATCTAAATTTGATGATAATATTTTAGTTGCAGATGGTGTAGATTTATTAGATAATGCAACGCAAAAATGTTACCTATTTACATTTTTTAATGATAATGATGAAATGGTTTGTTCAAAAGTAGGTACTACAATTCGGTCAGTAAAACAAAGATTAAAAGAAGAATTAAAAAGTAAAACTTATACTCAAATGGGTTGTGTTCGTGCGGTAGTAAATAGGGTTTATGATTGTGGTGATTTGCCTGCAGAAGGATTAGAAAGTTATTTTAGAGCAAATTACATAAAACAATTTCCTGATAGTTTTAAGAAAAATGATAGATTTATAGATACATTTTTTGACTTAAAAGAAGCTGATAAAATTGCAGAAAAATATTTAAAAAAAGCTTGACAGTTTAAAACAAACATGATAAAATAAATTATAAGATAAAGAAAGGAATGAAACACATGAGAAGTCCACCAAAATAAAAAAAAATAAAAAAAACTATTGACAACTAAATAAAGAAATGATATAATAAATTATAAACAAAAAACAATTTTAAAGAAAGAAATGAGGTATTGATTATGACAAACACAACAGAAAGAAAAATCACAAAAAGAGAAAGATTTGCTGAAATCATTGAAATTGCAACTGAATTAGGTAGAGAAGATTTAGTAGACTTCTGCAACCATGAAATTGAACTTCTTGACAAGAAAGCTAGCAAGTCTGGTGAAAGCAAGTCCAAAAAAGAAAATGAAGAATTGATGAACATTCTCTATGATGAACTTGTTGGAATTGGTAAAGCAGTAACCATTACTGAATTTATGAAAGCTAGTCCAACATCAGTAGAAAGAGAGCTTTCCAATCAGAAAATTACATCTCTCTTTAGTAAAATGGTTGGTACAAAAGTAGATAAAGTAGTATTAAAAGGCAAGTCCTACTACTCTGCAATCTAAGACTTAAAAAGTCAATAGGCAAAACACCCAAGAAATTGGGTGTTTTTTTATGCAATTTTACTACTTGACAAAATGCGGCGATCATGTTAAAATCTGCGGCCCGCGGACAACCGCCGCGGGCAGAATTTCCATTATACCACAGTCCTTGCACTTTTGTCAAGCGAATTTTGAAAAATTTTTATTTTTATTTTTTTCCTAAAACTATTGATTTTTAAAAAATTTTATGATAAAATAAATTATAAGGTTAAGCAAGGTCAGTTAATTAATCAGAAAAAATTTTTAAATTATAAAAAAAATGTATTGACAGACCGCACTTACCATGATATAATAAGTTATAACCAAACAACAAGTAATCTAATAAGAAAAGGGGTATTTATTATGACAAATGCAACAGAAAAGAAATTAACAAAAAGAGAAATGTTTAACAGAGTTATTGAATTAGTAGAAGTTGCTATTGAGTTGGAAATGGAACTCGACTTTGATGCTACTGAAGTAATTGATTTTGCAGAACATGAAATTGAAATGCTTGATAAGAAAGCATCTTCCAAATCTGCAAAAGATAAGGAAAAAGAGAAAGCTGATGAAGTTTTAATCTCTATCATTCTTGAAACATTATTAGGTTCTGCTGGCATGACTGCATCTGAAATCTTGAAAGCTAATGCTAATAGAGAAGAATTTGCAGATGTGTCAAATCAGAAAGTATCTGCTTTACTTAAAAAGTTGGTAGATAGAGATAGTGTAAAGAAATTTACAGATAAGAGAAAATCTTACTTCCACTTAGCCTAAGAAATAGGGCAAAAAAAATTGCCCCTTTCTTAAAACTTTTGCTTGACAATTTAAAATATCCATGATAAAATAAGGTATAAGATAAAGAAAGGGGCAAACAAAATGAGATATACTTTAGCAAATGGTAAAAACATCAATATTCCAGATGAAGAAATTAAAAAATCTATGAAAGCACTTGACTTAACAAAGGAAGATGCAATTCAAATGTGGCTTGAAGATAATGACTATGAAGTCAATGAAGAACAAGCAGAGTTGGATGCAAAAGCTAAAAAAGTTAAAATTGACCATGGTGCAAGTGCTATGGATAAAACCAAATCAAAAGAGAAGAAACCTAGACCAAAGGTTGCATCTGATGAGAAACAAACACTTTTTTCACAAATTTTTGATAATTTATATGAATTTTATGGTGAAAATGCCAAAATTGAGAAAGAAAATAAGTTAATTCTTGTAAAAATTGGTGAAAAAGAATTTAAAGTGGATTTAATTGAAAAAAGACCACCAAAAACTAAGTAAAATTGAATAAAAATTATTAAAAATGCACAAAATTTGTGCATTTTTTTTAATTTTTACTTGACAAATGATAAAAAACATGATAAAATTAGTTATAACTTAAAGAAAGGAAGATGCTTTACATGACACGTAATGACATGAAGAAATTAACCTTTGAAGATAAATGGTATAGGTTATACACTAAAGGTGCAGGACATAGACAGCATAAAAGTGACAAACATTGTAATCATAGAAAATTTAGAAGAATAAATAAAAAAGTTATTGACAAAGAACAAGAAGAATAAGATATTATCTTTAGAAAGGAAATAAAATGCAGAATGATAAAATAATCTTAGAGCTAGAAAAAGAAATCTTCGAAAGAAGAATTGAAATGACTAAGCAATATTGTGCTGAAAGTAATATAAATTTTTATAAACTTTCTGATGAAGATTTATTAGAAATTTATTGGTTTTTAAGAAGAAGAGCATACAACAATCAGAAGAGAAAGAAAGAAGAATAAAAAATTTTTTCTTTCTTTTTTTTATTTAGGGGTTGACAAAGTGCGGAAGTTGGGTTATAATATCACTATAAAGAACAGAAAGGAATAAAAACTATGAAAAATAAAAAATATTTAATTGTAAAATGTGAACCTTTAAATGACCAATGCGAATGTGATGCAAATAGAATTCCACTTTGTTTAGTTGATAATTATACTGAATATTTTTTAAAAAATGAATATGAAATATATGAATTACAAAATGACAATGCTTTTAAGTGTATTCAAGAATGTAATTTATAAGAGAGAGATTTTTATCTCTCTTTTTTTTATTTTTAAGTATTGACAAATAATTTAATATCTGCTATAATTGTCGCGGCGCTGACTACCGGGAAGCGCCGAGTTCCCCACCCGAGGCCTATATGGCTTTTTTTCGTAGTTGTTTGACCCTTCGAACCTGTTCCGCCCAATTCCCGCAATTCACTTTATGGCCCACGTGCTTAGTTATTTGAAATTTGAAGAAATACTCGTGAGATCTCTTTCAATTACACTACAGCTAACAACAGAGATAAAATTGATAGATAAATGCGGACTGCCGCACTTTATTTTCCGCACTTGATAATTTTTAAAAAATATGGTATAATATTAAAAAAAGGCTAAATTTGCCCGCAAACTTTTTCAAACGCACAAACACTCATGAAGAGCAATTCGAATCTTACCTAGTAAACAACAGCAAGTAAATTTGCTAATAAATCTGGGCTGTCTCTTCACTTGAAAAAATAAAAATTTTATGATATAATATTTATATAAAAGAAAAGGAGATAATTTTAAATGGAAAAGAGAACATTGACAATTGAAGAGATGATCGCGGCTGGTGCTTCTTGGGCAGATATATCTACAAGAGTAAAGGAAATGCAGAGAGAACATGAGACAAAGAAAAGAGCTGAAGAAGCTGCGGCAAAGGCTGAAGCTAATAAAAGAAAGATCGCGGCAGCTGCTAGAGAGAGATTAGTAGTGGCATTCGCTGACTGGGGTATAGCAGAAGGCTTTGTGTTTGAAGAAGGCAAAGAAGACTTCATGGAATTTATTGATGAAGCTATTGATAATATGCTTGAAGATATGCGTTTTATGGCAGTGTTGAAAAAAGTTTTGGAACAGCGATAACGATAAGGGAGATTGAGATAAGGAAATAAGTGGGCTCGGTCGCCCACTGCAACTCCTCTATTTCTACTATTTTAATAATTTTTTATTTATTCTTAATAAAATTTTATATAATATATAGTATACAATAAATATAAACTAAATATATCTTAATAAAACCTTATATAAACTTCTATCTCCATCACCTTATAACACATCATTTCTTCAATTTATGCATCAAAGAGTTAGCTTCCCGCTAACTCTTTTTTATTTCGAACCTACGGTTCGAGCTCCCTTCTTAATTTTAAAATCATTTTTTTTGAAATCAAGTCCAAAAGAGAGCTCTATTCATTAAGATTCATTATTAATATCTCCATCATATTACTACCTCTTTTATATCCTTTCATTATCTTTTAAAAGTATATCCAAATAAATTCGATGGTCCAGCTTCAACATCTAAATCTATTATATCATCACCACAACATAATTCCAATCTTTTTACTACAAAAGCATCAATCTCATTCTCAATCCTCTCACATAACCATCTCTTAGCATCTTCTATATTATCTGCGGCAACTGTATAAGTATCATCTATCTCAAATATAAATATATTGTCAAATTTGCCATCTTTTCTAACTTTTAAATTTATCATTCATTTTCTCCTTTCAATTTTTAAAATGAAATTTTGAAATCATTTTTTGAAATCAAATCCTCAAAAGGGAGCTCTATTCATCTAAATCATCTAAATCTAATATTAATATATCCATTAAATCACTAAAAGTAATCTTACCCTCTAAATAATCTGCATACTCTGCAAACACTATTTTATTTTCTGCGGTTTCCGCATCTTTTATTGCTTCAACCATACCCCTATTTCTTCTCTCCTCCATTAAATAATATTACAAAAATTACTCTAGTTATTTTCTAGTATTCCTCTATCAAATTTGTGGATAGAGAATTAAATCTGTCGTAAAATGCTCACTTTTTTGCGGATTTGACGCATTTTTAAATTCCAAATATAAATAATTTTTCTTTAATTTGGGGCGCCGCGGTTCGGGCTTCGCCCGAAGAAGTAACCCAAGCAGGTGAAAATCCAAGAAAAAAATCCAAAATAAATAAAACTGGTAGCATTTTGCGACAAAAATAGATCCCAATCCACCTTATATATATACTTTATATATATAAGGTGGACAGAGAATTAAATCTGTCGCAAATTGCTCTGATTGTAGAATCCATTAAGTTCGGTCCGCATTCCTAAACAACAATTAATACTCTTATAAGCTCTAGAACTTTTATAAATTTCACTATCTTTTAATATTTTATGACTTTCCTTTACTGCATATTCACTTAATCCAGTAATTGCAATAATATCATTTACAGTATATGGTTGATTTTCAATTAACATTTGTACTCCAAGCCAAGTCTTTAATAATGGAACAAAACTTTTTTTCTTATATTTCTCTTGTAATTTTTTACACTCTTTAATCATACCAATACCAATTTTCATATCTTCTTCCACTTTACGATAAATAGTAGCAACAAAATAATTATTATCAGTTTTATCTATCATATAATTAATAATATCTTTATCTACTAAAGCTTGTAATGCTTCCTTTAAATATTTAATATTACTATCACTATCATTTAATTGAACATAATTTAAAAAATCTTTATAAGAACCTCTAAATACCATCATAGGTGTTGTTATAATAGTAAGAAAAACTAAAAATTCCCAACTAGGAAAACCAATAGATTCATTATTTAATACAATATCTTGTTTCATTTCTTCATATAAAGTCATAGCCCTATTATCATTTAGATATTCTATTTCATAACTAATATCTTTTCCTTCCTTAATTTTTGTTAATTTAATACTTTTCTTTAATAAAGTTTTCTGAGTTCTAGCAAAATTAGTTTTTATACTAGATTCTGATAAATTTAATTTTTCACATACTTCTTGTAATGTCATTTGTATAACCTCCTGTATTATACTTTAAAATTCTTACGACATTTTTGTCGTATTTTGCCCTTTAGTAGTATAATATCAACATTTAAGTCATAAGAAAAAATAATACAAAGATTATTTAAAATTTTTCAATAATTTTATTTAATTTAAACAAAATATTATTTTTTTATTTTAGGTGTCCATCTAACTTCTTCTTCCATAAATTTTCTTATACCATAATCCGCGGCTTTACCTCGACCAACTTTATATAACTCTATACCATAACTACCATATCTTCTAACCAACAAAGACCATTGGTTTCTTAAATAATTTTCTGATAATCCTAATTCCGCGGCAAGCTCACTAAGTTGCATCTTATGT
>JAFYOU010000057.1 GCA_017560095.1 Candidatus Gastranaerophilales bacterium | reverse complement strand
TATTATTATTATCGGGGCCCATGATGGCAATTGTATCATGTGCTGGTTTATTATTTTCTTGGCTCGCAAACGGCTTGCCAAGAAAATTAATATTTTTTCTTTGCAAAGTATGGCATACATTATTTTTAACGGTTATCATAAAAACTTAAAATAAAAACATATTTAAAATTGCTTTAATTTTAAGATTCTTTAAGTTTCTTAACGTGGTGATAAATGTAAATTCCACCTAAAATTAAACAGGTAATAATAATTACGGCATCAAATTTATGCCAAATATGTTTTAGTGTTTCTGTATTTTCGCCCATTTTTACGCCAACCCAGACAAGCAAATAACTCCAAATTAATGAGCCTACAAAAGTAAAAAAGAAAAACGTTCTTTTTTTTGCTTTTAAAATTCCAGCTGGAAGCGAAATAAAGGTTCTTACAACGGGTAACATTCTACAAATAAAAAATGACCAATCACCATATTTATCAACCCATTTATCTGCAACTTCAAGGTCATGATGAGAAATTAAAAAATATTTTCCATATTTTTCAATAAATTTTCTTCCGCCAAAATATCCTAGATAATATGATGGAATTGAACCTAAAACACAGCCAAGTGCCCCAAAAAATGCTGCTGTATGAATTGAAAATGAACCTTTTGTAACTAGATATCCTGCAAAGGGTAAAATTGCTTCAGATGGCAGTGGAATATTACAAGATTCAATTGCCATTAATAAAGCCACACCCCAAGGACCCATATGGTTAATAACAGATTCAATCCAAGTTACAACTGCAATAATTATTTCATTTATCATAATAAAAACTCCAATCTATTTTTTAATTTTAGTTGATTGGAGTTTTTTATTCAAATTTGTTAATTATTATTTCATAAACTGACTGTATAATTTAATTTCTTGCGCTTTAATGTGTCTATCATTAATTGGAGAGAAAGTATCGCCTTTTTGTTCACCAATTGGTTTTTCGCTCAAGTATTTTTTCTCTAAGCGTTTTTGATTTAATGCAGGCAATCCAAAGCCAAGATAGCCAACTTCAATTCCTAGTGCAGCAGTTTTAAGATATGAATTTAAACCATTTACGCTTTTTGCAAGAACATTAGTTTCTTCATTATTTAAAGCCTCTAATAGTTCCGCTAAGCAGTCATTATCGATTGCATCGGCATTGTTTTTGAATTCACTTAGTGTTAATTTTTCAAAAATAGCTTTTTTTCTTGATAATTTATCAATTTCTTGTTGTGTAGTTAATGTTCCATTTTGGTATTGTCCATTGAGTTTATTGTTGTGGATCGTTTTATTTATGCGAGCAATAACTGATTCTTTGATTTTTGCAAAAACATCTTCTTGTCTTCCACCTTTAGATTCTATGCTATCTATAAGTTTTATAACTTCTTCTTTGTTTTTGTAATTTGTGTAAAGATCTTCGACATCTCCGGCATCCATTGATCTTGTTGCTTTTGAAAAAGGGCTAATGGTTGAAACAATGTTTGATAAGAAGTTTTTACCTCTTTGCAATAAATCTTCATTGCCTTTTCCAAATACATTTTTATATGGATTATTTACCATTGGAATTCCTGTAAATTTGGTAGCCAAATTTGAAACAAGAGCGTTCATTGATTTTAAACCAAATAATATAATTGCTATGGTTTGCAAATCTCTGAATAAAATTTCTTTAATTTCATCTTTTGTAGCCTCTTTGTTATCAGGATTTCTTTTAAGGGCAGTTTTAATTCTTGGAATTACAACAAATAGTCCCATTATTGTTGCAAGCCCGCAGAATGAGTTATCTCCTTTGTTAGGTTCAAGGAAATTAAAACCTTTAGAGAAGTTTTGCGCAAATTTTGACTTTGTATTATTTGTTGCTTTGCCTAAAGCTTGGGATATTGGCGTTGTTATTTTTGCGATGTTCATTGTTTTTCCTCCCTTTTTGCAGCTTCATTGTAAATAGCTGCACCTGCAGGGTTGATACTGCCTGAAGCCAAAGTGTATAATTTTGGAATAAATGACATAAGAATGCCTGTACCTAATATTAACGCTCCAACTGTTCCAATGCGTTTTCCTGACCAAATATCTCTAAAATTATTAATATTTTCTGTTGCTAAATTAATCAAGCCTTTATCATCTTTGTTTGCTTTTGTGTAATCTACTATATAAGCTTTTAAGTACTCAACATAATTTTTGAAGTTGGTTGCACCTATGTCTTTTTCATTTATTGAGTATTTTGCAACTTTGAAATCAGTGTCTTTATAACTTTCTTTATATGTTTTAATTATATCTATAAATTTTCTTTGTGTTGCGTCAAGTGCATCTTTTACTTCGGCTTTTTTTGCTTTTTTCTTGTGCCTTGCTACAGGATCAAATAAGCTTTGTATATTTGCAAGGGTTTCCTTGAATCCTTTTTCTTGGTTTTCTGGTTTTGTTTGTTTTATATAATTTTTAATTAAATCAGATAATTCATCTACATCAGAATTATCAACGTTTATTTCTGCACCTGTACTATCTGCGCCGATTGTATTTTTCAAGGTGTCACGTACAACTTTTTCAACAAAAGAATTAGTGAATTTTTCTTCGTTAATATCATTTTTAGCCATTAAGTTTGCTAAATATGATAAATTAACAATATTTTCTTTGTGGGTGGCAGCAGTTTCACCAGACAATCTTGTTATTATTGCTAAAATTGCAATAGGGGCAAGAGTCATTGTTGGGCCTGTTAAAAATTCACGAATGCCTTCTTGTAGCAAATATGGCCAATTAATTTTGCCTGTGTATTCGTAGCCTGCCATTGCACCTTGATATGTTCTTGGAATATTTGTCCCAAGCATATCTTCAACTGTGAATTGAATACCACGGCTACTATCAATGACTTTCCAAGTTCTTATTAAGGTGTCTGTAAAACCATTAAATTGAACGTTTTTATTTTGTTTGTTGTTTGTATTATTTTGCCTAAGTTGTTGTTCTTTTACGGCAGTTAATTTCATTTATGTATTTTCCTCACATAAAACACAAGTTAATAAAAACCTGTAATTTTATTTTTTTGCTAGTTTGTAACCGATGTTTTTAAAATCTTTACAATACAGATTTTGTTGCGTGAGTTATAGTAGCATGAAAAACATAATATTTAAATATAAGTAAACTAATTTGTAATAAAATTAATATTCTCTTTTAGGGTAATTTTATTTTTTTAAAAATATCATATTATTTTAAATTGTGATTAGTGTAAAAAAAATATTATTTATAACTTTATTCTATTATGCTATTTTTGCTATAGCGTTAATGGTTTTTATATAATGCGTTTTGCCCATTTTTCAAAGGCTGAATAGTCTTTTTGAAGTTGGGCTTTTAGAGCATTAATGTTGCCAAAATTTTCTTCATCTCTTATTTTTTTTGCAAATATTACTTTTATTATTTTGCCATAGATGTTTTCATCAAAATTATATAGATGCGCTTCTAAAATTTCTTCTTTTCCATTAGTTAAGGTTGGTTTTGTACCCCAGGAAATTAAGGCCGGCTTCATTTTTGCACCTGTCTGAACGTAGCCAAAGTAAACTCCATATGGAAGCTTCGCCATTGAGTTTGGCCAAACAAGGTTTGCGGTTGGATAACCTAGAGTTCTTGCTATCTTGTTTCCTTTAATAACAGAATTACGAACGGAAAAATATCTACCCAAAAGTGCTTTAATTGCATTTAGATGCCCATGTTTAATTCTTTTTCTTATATGAGTTGAGCTGATTTCTTCTTTATTTTTGTATTTTTGTTCTGGAACAACTATACATTCATAATTATGCTTTGAGGAAAATTCTTTTAGTAGAGCTGGTGTTCCGTTTTTGTTTTTTCCAAACGTATGATTGTATCCAACCATAATTATTTCTGGTTCAAAATTTTTAATTAAGATGTCATTTAAATAATCAAGCGCTTCAATATCTTTATATGTTTCAAAATCTAATTCATATAAGTAGTCAACGCCAAGCGAGCTTAAAATAATTTGTCTATCTTTATATGATTGTATATTTGGGATTTGTTTGTCAGTAAAATAATTTGTAGGATTATTGTCAAATGTTATAATTGCGCTTTTTATGCCTTTTGATTTTGCTTGATGAACTAGTTGAGTAATAATTTTTTTGTGTCCAAGATGTACACCATCAAAATACCCAAGTGCAATTGCTAGATTTTTATTTTCGTTAATTTCGTGAAATACTTCCATTGTTTTAATCCTTTTGCACTGGTTTGTTTTTCTTTTTTTTGTTTTGTTTGG
>JAFYOU010000056.1 GCA_017560095.1 Candidatus Gastranaerophilales bacterium | reverse complement strand
ATTAAGTATGCAGAGTTTAGTTAATCGTAAGCGAGATTTCGAGCTTTACGAGAAACAAACGAGCTAACCGTTGGTTCAACCTGTTGGACGATTTTGAAAAAATCGGAACGACAGGATTTGAACCTGCGACCCCTACCACCCCAAGGTAGTGCGCTACCAAGCTGCGCTACGTCCCGAAATTACTTACAAGCAAAATATTTAATTTTCAATTATACTCTCGGGCCTTGCGCACCTCCAGCTACCGAGGAGTCCTTGCTACGTCCCGAAATTACTTACAAACAAAATATTTAATTTTCAATTATACTCTCGGGCCTTGCGCACCTCCAGCTACCGAGGAGTCCTTGCTACGTCCCGAAATTACTTACAAACAAAATATTTAATTTTCACAGATAATAATACCATAAATCTGATAAGAAATTCAATTTGATTATTACAACCAATACAAAAATAAAAATTTTTTGTTAAAAATTAAAAAACTGCTTGATTTTAGTAATTACAATTTGTTTGTTTTTTATAATCAGCCTAGGCAAATTAATGATATTTTTGGCTGTTCTGCCAAAAGCCTCAATATAATCTCTTTCTATGCAAATTTGATTATAAGCTTGAGGTTTAGGACAATTACAACAAGAAGAGGTGCAAGCATGCGCATCACTATTTAATTTAAATTCAGAATCAATAATATTTCCTAAATAATTAGAATAGTTGAACCTTGAAGAATAACAACGATACACTTCACCATTTTCGTATATTACAGCACTTTCGCAACCTGCAAAACAAAGTTTTGCATAAGTTTTTCTTTTTTGATGATGAGAAATATATTTTTCATTATTTGGATTTTTAAAAGTATTTAAAAATCTTATTTTTTGAAAACTAAAATCAGCATCGTATTTTTTTGCCATTCTAACAATTTTATCTATTTTTAATTCTTTTTTAGCATCTATCTTATCTAAAGGAATAAAAAATGTAGTTTTTGTAATACGATGTTTTAAAAGCATGAATTCTTCAAGTTTTTCCAACATAAGATTAAAATTTTGAATTTGATCGATATGAAAACTTATATCGAACCTATTTAAGGAATCACCAAGTATATCAAATATTTTTTGATATTGTTCTAATTTAAAAGATAAATTAGTAATTAAATTTATTTTAAATCCCTTATTTTTAACCGTTTCTATAATATTAAAAAATTCAGGATGCAAAATTGCCTCACCACCAGTTATGGTAATCTCATAATCTTTATCTAGATTATCCAAAAATCTATAAAAACCACTAATTACATGTTTAGAGGCATGAGAGCGATTTTTGACATGCCCTTTACTTTGAGAGCAATATCTGCATTTATAAGTACATTTTTGGGTAATTATAAAATCTATAAATTTATTGGCAATGACTTCCATAAAGTAATTTTATAACAAAAAATCCAATAATTAAACATAAAATATTTATAAAACCTAGATCCATTTTAAACAAATGTAAAAAAATGTTAAAAAAAATAAGCAACTATAGCAAAAAAAAATTTTTAGAAATTTTTAATGATGTGTAATTAAAAAGAAAGGAAATTTTATGAACATCAATTCAATTAATCGTTTTAACAATTATGCAAATAGACCAGCTTTCGGAAGAGGTAGAGGTGATGGTGATACTTATTATAAAGATTATACCGATCACTCTATAGGTGGTGGCGCATATGTAAGAGTACCTGCTCAAACATTTACAGTTTTAGACCATGGAGGTTTATCAGGAAGACAAATGACAGCTGCGCAAATAGAAAGAGGATTGAGAGAATCAGGTCAGATAAGAGAAGGTGCTTCACGTGCTGAAGTAGATAGAGCTATAGGCCATAGAATAGGTTTATTCAAGAAATAAAAACTCTCAAAAATTTTAAACAAAACACTTTTTCTAATAAATCCACCCTTTTAAAAGAGGGTGGATTTATATTTTTATATTTAAAATGCTTAAAATTAATATCTATAATGAACAAATGCTTTATTAGCTTCTGCCATTTTATGTGTATCTTCTTTTTTCTTAACTGCAGAACCCATTGAATTAGAAGCATCTAAGATTTCAGAAGTTAATTTTTCAATCATAGATTTACCGCCTCTTTTTCTTGCAGCTTCAATAATCCATTGAGAAGCAAGAGCTTGACCTCTGTCTGGTTTTACATCAATTGGAACTTGATAAGTAGAACCACCGATACGACGAGCTTTAACTTCAATTAATGGAGTAGCATTTGTTAAAGCTTTTTTAAATGTTTCAATCGGTTCAGCTTTAGCTCTTTCTTGAACTTTTTCCATTGTTGTATAGAAAATTCTTTGAGCTACTGATTTTTTACCTTTTTTCATTAAACGGTTGATAAATTTAGCGATATCAACGCTGTTATATATTGGATCCGGAGATGGAATTCTTTTTGCCGGTTTTGATCTTCTTGACATTATGAATTAACCTTTCTTACTTTTTAGCTTTAGCTTTTTTAGTACCGTATTTAGATCTAGATTGCATTCTGTTTGCAACACCTTGAGTATCTAAAGTACCTCTGATGATATGATATCTTACACCAGGAAGGTCTTTAACTCTTCCGCCTCTGATCAGCACAACAGAGTGCTCTTGCAAATTGTGTCCGATACCTGGAATGTAAGAAGTTACTTCAAATCCATTAGTAAGACGTACACGAGCTACTTTTCTCATAGCTGAGTTTGGTTTTTTAGGAGTTGTTGTATAAACTCTTGTGCAAACACCACGTCTTTGTGGACAGCTTGTAAGAGCTGGTGATTTTGTTTTATCTATTTGTTTTTGTCTTTCGCGTTTAATTAATTGATTAATTGTAGGCATATTTTCCCCTTAATAATAGTTTACTGTATTTTCTATTTCACAATAAACAAGGTTTGAAGTCAACATATTTTTTCCATTTAAGTATTTTTAAAGCTTATTTTTTGTTACAAAACTAAATATTATGTTATAATTTTTATATGAAAACACGAAAAGTTTTGGATAAATTAGAAGATAGCTTGTGTCATTTTTTAATAAGTGAATTATGCAAAGCCGACCCCACAAAAAGAGGGTCACCAGAGTTGTATAAATACAAAGGCCTAAACATCTCTGCAGATCCAAAATCAAGAGCACAAGAAAAAACTATCTCAATTAGAATTGGCGCACTTGAAGCCGAATTTAAGATAGATGATTGCGAAAAAAATTCAGGCTGTTTATCTCCTGATGAAGAAAGACTTGTTATGTTGTGGCTTGCAAAAAACGAAGTTAATTACAGCTTAAAAACAATTTTTGTAAAAAAAGCAGGAGAAATGAAAATGGCTATAATACCTTTTGATTTAGAACATTTCTATTCTAATTAATCTTTAAAGTTTTTCAAAAGCTCATCGCTATATGTTTCAAATGTTCCATCTATAATTGACTTTCTTAAATCTTTTACAAGATTTAATAAGAAGTGAATATTGTGAATACTTAATAAAGTTGCAGCAGTTGATTCTTGGGTTTTATATAAATGCCTAATGTAAGCTTTTGTGTGATTTGCGCAAGCATAACAATTACATTTTTCATCAAGCGGAGAAAAATCATTTTCAAATTGTTTGTTTTTAATAATTTTATTACCTTGATATGTAAAAAATGTCCCATGACGTGCATTTCTTGTAGGCAGAACACAATCAAACATATCGACGCCATATTTAATACCATTAATTAAATCAACAGGAGTTCCAACCCCCATTAAATATCTTGGTTTATTAAATGGTAATAATGGCGTTGTAATTTCAGTAATATGGTTTTTTACATCTGTTGGTTCTCCAACGGAAACACCACCTATAGCATAACCAACTGCATCAAATTTTGATACAAAATTTGCACTTTCTATTCTTAAATCGTCAAAAAATGCACCTTGCACAATTGGAAATAGAGCTTGATTATAATTTTTATGAGCTTCAAAGCATCTTTCAAGCCATCTATGTGTTTTATCTAATGCGCTTCTTGCTTGTTTGTAATCACAAGGATATGGCGCACATTCATCAAACGCCATAATAATATCAGCACCTAAATCTTCTTGAATTTTCATAGAAGTTTCGGGCGAAATGAAATGTTTTGAACCATTTTTTGGATCTTGAAAATAAACACCATCTTCGGTAATTTTTCTTAATTTTGCAAGAGAAAAAACTTGAAAACCACCAGAATCGGTTAAAATTGGCTTATCCCAGTTCATCCAACCATGTAACCCGCCGGCACTTTTAACAAGTTCGCAACCTGCACGCAAATACATATGATAAGAATTTGCAAGAATAATTTGAGCACCTGTAGCTTTAACTTGATCAAAAGTCATCATTTTAACAGAACTATTTGTTCCAACAGGCATAAAAATTGGTGTTTCAATAATCCCATGTGGAGTTTTAAAGATTCCAGCACGTGCTTTAGAATTATTAGAACTTTTAACTATTTCAAAACTAAAAAAATCACCATAACTCATTTTTTTATTCGCCAAGTTCTTCAAGAACCAATTCAAACATGGTTTTATAATTTGGACACAATTCTTCTTCTTTAAAGTACAAATTCATTTCTCTTTTTGCACTTTCAGGCGAATCAGAAGCATGTACTAAATTTAATGTAGAATAAGAAGAAAAATCTGCTCTAATTGATCCATCATCAGCTTCATCAGGATTAGTTTTGCCAACTAAATGACGAACTCCCTTGATAGCATTTTTTCCTTCTATTACCATAGCAATAATAGGCCCCATGGTAATGAATTTAATTAATTTTTCGTAAAATGATTTTCCAAAGTGTTCTTCATAATGTTTTGCAGCAATTTCCGGAGTAACATTGATCATTTTCAAACCGATTATTTTATAAGATTTATTTTCAAATCTTCTTAATATTGTTCCTATTAAACCTCTTTTAACTCCGTCAGGTTTGATTGCCACAAATGTTCTTTCCATGTTTACCTCTTTTTCGTATACATCCCAATTAGAACATACTTTTTTAAAAAGCGCAAATTTAAAAATTCATACAATATAAGTAAATTTTTATTAAATAGTTTTTTATATTTTTGTTTTTTATTATAATTAATACATATCGACTATTAGTGGGAGTTTACAATGCTAAGAAATAGCAATTCAAATTGCTTTTGTGGTAGTGCAAATAAAAGTTTTAGAAGCAATGACTATTATGCAAACATAAATACAGCAGTAGCATTGGGAAAAATGCAAGTTCCAGTTAAACACAAACAACTTGCATCAAATTATATACTAATAAAAAAAATATTTGGATCTTGCTCTGCTGCAATACCTATAACAAATGCAGATAGATCAATTTTGGGGCGTCATGGTTTTATGCCATTAGAAAACTCTACAATTTCACAAGTAAACAGACAAATTGAACAACTAAAGTCTTGGGCAAATAGTGGCGACATTCTTTTAAGTGCATATGCTAACGAACTATTTGAAATAAGAATAAAAGAATTAAAATATTTAAGATTAACCGTAACATCAGGAAGACGTACAGAATTCCAAGATGGTTTCTTGGCACTTGAAAAATATATAGAATATATTGCAAGATAACATATAATTTTAATAAGTTAAAAAATGTTAAGTTGGTAGCAACATTTGTTGTTGATAATTTTTAATTAAATGGTATTTTCTTACTAGGAGACAATATTATGAAGAAAACGCTTTCTATATTACTTTTAAGTTTAATGACTTTAAGTTTAACTGTTTTTGCAAAAGACAGAATCAGTCCTGTTGCACACACTCAAGAATATTATGAAATGAATGCAAATCAAGATTTTAATTTCTCTGATAGTGCAAATTATTTAACCGAAGAACAATTACAAGATGCTCAAGAAGTTGATCAAATCGACGATAAATCATCTTGGCTAGATAAAATCATTAATTCAAGTCATTTTTCATCACAAACAGCTACAAAAACTTATATTCCAATCAACAAAGTGCAAAAATAATTACCATAAAGCTTTTGGCATTAGCCTGTTTAGATATCTAACAGGCGTATTGTCATATTTATCTTCGATAAATTCATTTCTAAATTTCTCATCCACGCTTAAAGCTACAATTGGAATTGCAATTTTAATTGAAACTTCTTTTAAAATTTCATAACCTCTTTTAATATCTTCAATTGTTGTCTCGTCTCCAAGATGGGTATTAGAAATCAAACCAGAAATCTTTTTCCAAGGTTTTTTGTTTTCACCACTATTAAATTGTATATATTCTAAAATAGACTCAACGTCTCTTGTTTCAAATTTAGATGTGTTAACAACAAGAAAAATATCAATATTTTTTTCATTATCAATGTCATTTAAAATATCAAGTGTATCAAGACCCGTTACACCATAGCCTACATCAATAATAATGTCATTATCTTGGTTTTTTTTAAGACAATTTATTTGTTCATTTGTTACATAAGAACCAGCTTCGCCCAATCCAAAATAGTCAGATTGTAAAATTAAATCTATACCCATTTTTCTCAATGTATCTTCTAATGGCCGCATACAATAAGCAGGTTCAACAGTATCCAAATCAACTAAAGTAATCTTTTCACCTAATTTAATATATTCGATAGCTCTATTGATAGCATTTTCACTTTTTCCAGAAGCATATGCTCCTGTATATATTTCCACTTTTCTCATTTGTTATTCCAAAAATAAATTCTTAGTTTCGTACTGCACAATTTCATTGTTAGCTTCAGGAAGTATACTTTTAAAAATTTGAACCAAATCTGGATCAAATTGTTTTCCTGCACCTTGCTCTAGAACATTTAGAGCGTCTTCACTAGTTAAACTTTTTCTATATGCCCTATTAGAAATCATTGAATCATATGCATCTGCAATTGCAATAATTCTTGATCCCAAAGGTATTTCGTCGCCTTTTAAGCCATATGGATAACCACAACCATTATAATATTCATGATGATATTTTATAATTTCAGTGATTTCTGAAAGTTGTTTAATGTCCTCTAAAATTTTAACACTATAGTGCACATGTAGTTTTATTTTTTCATATTCTTCATCTGAAAGCTTTTGAGTTTTATTTAAAATCTCTTCAGCAACTCCAATCATTCCAATATCATGCAACAAGCCTGCTAATTCAATTTTACTAATTTCAGCAGAGCTTAACGACATTTTTGAAACTATTTTCAATGCATAAAAAGCAACTCTTCTTGAACGACCCAATGTAAAAGAATCTTTAGCATCAAGAGCTTCTATAATAGCTTTTACTGTTCCTGAAAATAATTCCTTTAAATCAGTAATTAAATTTTCATTATCTATTTTTAACTGATAAGTTTCAAGAGCCGCTTCAACAATCATTAAAAGCTCATCAGGCGAATATGGTTTTTTTATATAACGATAAATCTTTGCATAATTAATTGCATCGATTAAAATTTTCACATCAGAATACGCAGTAACCAATAATCTTACAGTTTTCGGGTATAACTCATTTACTCTTTTTAGAAATTCGACTCCATCCATTAATGGCATCTTGTGATCAGACAAAATGCAATCAAATTGTTCAGTTTTTAAAACATCTAAAGCTTCAATTGCATTGTGCGCTTTAGTTATTTGATACTTTGAACGCAAAGTTCGATACATTAAAGCCAAATTATCTTCTTCGTCATCAACAATAAGGATTTTGTATCTTTTATCTTGATTTTCCACTATTGGTTAACTCCATTTTCTTCTCGTAAATTTTTAATAATTTCTTCTTCTATCGACAATCCCCCATCCTTATGAGAAATTGGAAGCGTTATTGTAAATTTTGTACCTTTTCCTAATTCTGATTCAACTTCAATTCTACCATTATGATCATTTATAACTCTATATGATATACTCATTCCCAAGCCTGTACCTTTTCCAACAGCTTTTGTTGTGAAAAATGGGTCAAAGATTTTTTTAATATTTTCCTCAGGGATTCCCATTCCGGTATCAATGAATTCTATTTTTGCATTATTACCATCTTTATAAGTATTTATAGTTAATGTACCAGCTTCTTTCATAGCATCTTGTGCATTATCAAGAATATTCATAAACACTTGATTTAACTGTCCGCCATATGCTTCTATCTTTGGAGTATCAGGCGCGTAATTTTTTATAACATTAATCCTATTTTTATACTTATTATTTAAAATATTTAACGTAGTATCGATTTCTTTTGGAATATTAAACTCAGTTAAAACCATTTCTTCCATTCTTGAGAAATTTTTCAAATCAAGAACAATATTTTTTGTTCTTTCCGTTCCTTCAATGCAACTTTTAATCAAGTCGTTAACATCATCACGAAGAAATTCTAAATCAATATCTTGTTTTAAAGATTCTATTTTTGACTTAATTTCAGAAGGAATTGAATCATTATTTTTTTCATACAAATCTATCAAATTAAGTAAATCTCTTACATAATTTTGTAAAATCATAATATTGCCATGAATAAAATTAACAGGATTATTAATTTCATGAGCAATACCAGCAACAAGCTCACCCAAAGAGCGCATTTTTTCGCTGTGAACCATCATTGCTTGGGTTTCTTGAAGTTTATGATTGGCGGTTTCTAAGGCTATAGTTCTTTCTTGAACTTTTAATTCCAATGAAGAATACAATTCTTTCAACTGAAAGGCCATTTCATTGCATGAATAAATCAAATCATCAATTTCGGCAAAATTTGATTTATTAAGCATAATATCAAACTCGCCATCGGTAATTTTTTTTGCGGCTCCAGAAACTTCTCTAAGTGGTTTTGAAATAATGGAAGCAAAACACATACTTGCAACTATGCCAATCAATATAATCCAAAGTAAAGCATATGAAATTAATTCAAATAGACTCTCATTATACATATTTGATCTATCTTTTGAATCTATTCCATAAAACAAACTATAATCACCAACTGCAACCGAAATTTCTTTTGGTTTATTATTAGTATTTATCAATTCGTCATAATCTTCTTGTCCAAAGATAATTTCACCATTTTTTTCATTTTTAATATAAATATAAGACAACAATGATTCAGACTTATAGAATTTAAGCATATTTTTGGTAGAAGAAAAATCATTTTGTTCGCTATCCTGTCTGATTGTATATGTCAATACTGTTGCCAAATAGTTTTTTAATCTATTTGCATCAGACTCGAATTCACCAATAAGATTATTGATATTTCCAATAGAAACAAAAACAAGTATTGAAGTTGCTGCAATAATAACAAAACCCATTAATATTGCCAAATATGTACTAATACTTAATTTAAACTTAATTTTCATAGAACACCAAAATCATCTTCCATAGCACTCTCATCAGCAGCAAACATACTTGGCATCTCATATAGTTCACGTTCTTGCTTAATTTGTTCGTTTACTATTTTTTTATTTAAACCATCTAAAATTCTGCCAATAACATAACCAAGAAACCAAAAACAAAAAGACGCAGGTAAAACTACCTTTAACAGAGTAAATGTACTATATAAATCAATAGTCAAGTTATTTAATAAACTCAAAAAAGAAAGGGCTATTATTGAAGTAGAACAAAATAGCGAAGATAGAAATTTTGAATATTTTAATTCTTCATCTTGAGTTTTATTTTTATCCATTTATCAATTATTTTCTTTATTTTGCTCTTCCATCTTTACTTTAAATGCATATTGCACCAAAACAATTCTATCCGCATTTTCTAAATCAACAAATTTACCAGAAATCAGATATGCAACATTACCATCATATTCAACCTCTTTAATTCTAATTGGAGACAAAGCGCAATCAATCGACATATTGCTAGAAAGTTTTATTTCAATATCATAGTATTTATCTAATTCCAAAGGCTGACTCAAAATCAACTTTACGCCACCTGCCGAAATATCCTCGATTTTTAAAGTCACATCTTGGGAAATATCTTTAAAAATAATATTTCCTTGATTTAAGTTTACACGTGAATATTCTCTTCTTTGAATCATGCTGTAATCTGGAGTCATTGCAAGTGTAATTTTAAAATCATCCCTTGCGACAACTTTAGTTTCAAAATATATTAAGCCCAAAGAATTAACGCCAAAAATTTCTACGTTTGAACCAACAGAGTAATCATTCACTTCTGTATCAACAATCAAATTTAACTCAGCCTTAATCTCTTCATCTGTAATATCGATAATATTTAATGCACCAGAGCTTTTAAAGTTACTTGGAATAATCTTAAAATCTTTTGCACTTTTTAATAATTCTTTCATGATTTGCCTTTTCTATATTGATGCAGTTCTTAAATTAGCCCTAATTATGCCAACTGATTTAGCTTTAACATTGTTTGTTACTTCATTATAAGACATAATAGTAATTTGTGGATAGTTTTTTTCTAACAACCTTCTAAAAATCAACCTAATAGGTGAAGAACATAAAATTACAGGTTGATTTCCTGTTTGTTGAATTGCCTTTTCGAATTCTAAATTTAAACTATCCATTAATCTTTTTACAAAATCTGGATTCAAAGTTAAGCTTTCGCCATCAGGGTTTATCCCCTTAGCGATTTCTTGCTCAACTTCTTGCGTCATCGTTATAACAAGCAATTCACCAGTGTCAGACAAATTTTGCTTGCAAATATTTCTTGCAAGCGCTTCTCTGCATCGTTCGGTTAAGAAATTATAATTCTTATTAATTTTGTATTGCAAACTCATTGTTTCCAAAATCGTTTTAAGATCCCTGATTGAAACTCTTTCTTTTAACAAATTTTGCATAACACATTGAACATCTGCTGTAGTCATTTCTTTCATTAAATCATTAACATACGTTTCATTAACCTCTTTTTTAAGATTATCTATCAGCTGTTGAACGTCAGAGCGAGTAATGATTTCTGAAGCATTTTTTTTGATTATTTCGGTCAAATGTGTAGATACAACAGCACTTGGACTAACGACTGTATAACCAACAGATTCAGCATATTCTTTATCTTTATCTAATATCCAAGTGGCTTTCAATTTAAATGCAGGTTCAATTGCACTAATTCCCACGATGTTTGGATCATCTTCGCCACCCATTGAATTCATTGCAAGATTTCTATCAGGATAAACCTCTCCTGTTTCAATGGATGTTCCTTTTAATTTAATTTGATATGTATTTGGTGGCAATTGAAGATTATCCCTAACCCGAATCGAAGGCAAAACAATACCAAGATCGAGCGCGGTTTGCCTTCTAATTTGAGATATCCTATCTAGTAAATCTCCACCTTTTTCCACATCTAACAAACTTACCAATCTGTAGCCAATTTCAATTTCCAATGTTTCAACAGCTAATAATTCGAGTACACTCTCCCTTGTTGCTTTCTTTTTCTTTTTGCCTAATTTTTCAGCTTTTTTTGCTTCTTTTTGGGCAATTTCTGCCTGTTTTGCAGCTTCTATTTTATCTTTGTATTTTTTAAAACACATACCGCCTGAAGCAAGAGAAACTGCCAAAAATGGAACAGTTGGCATGCCCGGAATTATACCCATGAAAAATAAAAGCCCGCTAATTACACCAAGTACTTTTGGGTTTTGAAACATCTCTTGCCTAATATCTTCCGATAATGAGTTATCAGAACCACTTGCACGAGAGATAATTAAACCAGTTGCAGTTGATATAATTAATGCTGGAATCTGAGATACAAGACCATCACCCACGGTTAATATAGTATAAGTCGACAACGCATCCATTGGTTGCATTTTTAGTTGTATGATTCCAATAATTAATCCACCTACAATATTAACGACGGTGATAATAATACCTGCCGTGGCATCGCCCTTAACAAATTTTGAAGCACCATCCATAGTGCCATAAAAATCGGCTTCCCTTAAAAGAGCTTTTCTTCTTTTTTTTGCCTCTGCTTCATCAATCAAACCAGAATTTAAATCAGCATCAATAGAAAGTTGTTTACCAGGCATAGCATCTAATGTAAACCTTGCGCTTACTTCAGCAACCCTACCAGCACCGCCTGTAATAACCATAAAATTTATTATTACAAGAATAACAAAAATTACAGCACCGACAACATAGTTTCCACCAATTACAAATTGTCCAAATGATTCTATAACCGAACCCGCATCAGCTTCTAATAAAATCAATCTAGTAGAAGTTACGTTAAGACCCAATCGAAATAGGGTTGTCACTAAAAGAATTGTAGGAAAACTTGAATACTCAAGGGGTTCTTTGGTATATAAACAAACCAATAAAATCAAGATAGAAAGAGAGATATTAAGAGTCAACAATAAATCTAAAAGTTGCGCAGGGATTGGTATTACCATCATTAAAACAATGGTAACCATGCCAATAGCCAAAACTATATCATTATTTTTAAGTAGTTCTTTTATTTTTATCAAGTTTTGCCTAATTCTCCCCAAATTACATTATAAACCTGCCAACATAATAAAGTCAAAATAATAAGAAAAATAAACTTTATTTACCTTTTTGTGAATAAACATAATGAAGAATTTCGGCAACCGCAGTATATAATTCTTGTGGAATAATTTGGTTAACTTCAACAAGTTTATATAAACTTCTTGCCAATGGCTTATTCTCCACAATAGGAATATTATTGTTTTTTGCAATCTCCCTAATTTTAAATGCTATAAAATCAACCCCTTTAGCAACAACAACAGGAGCTGGCACTTTTTCAGGATTATACATAAGAGCAACTGCAAAATGTGTAGGATTAACAACAACAACATCAGCTTCTTTAACATTAGCCATCATTTTCTGTTGCATTATTTTCATTTGGAACGAGCGAATCTTTCCTTTTATTTTTGGATCCCCTTCAATATTTTTCCATTCATCTTTAACTTCTTGCTTGGTCATTTTAATTGATTTGTTATATTCCCAAGTTTGATAGTATCTATCAAGTATCCCAATAATAATTAATAAAATACATAAGCTAGTCAACAACTCAAGAATAACAGAACCAATCACAACAAAACCTGTTGAAGGATCAGCACCAATTAAACCAAACAAATCATCTCTGCGCTTCATTATTATATTAAAACCTACAACGGCAACAATGATTGTTTTAAGCAAAGATTTTACAAGTTCTACCATTTGTTTTGGCTTAAAAATGTTAATTTTATCAATTAAATTTTTAAACACAGAAGCAGGAGAAAGTTTTTTAAAATTAGGTTTCAATGCCTCTTTGGCAAATAAAGCACCTGTTTGAAAGCGCATGATTATTATTGCACCTATTGCTAAAAGTGCAAAAAATAGTAAAACGATATCAGCATAGTACCCAACAAATGGGGCAAGAATTCCAATTGCATCATTATTAGAAATATTTTTTGGACTTAATTGCGAAAAAGTAGTTATTAGCATAGCGCTCAATTTGTCTTGCATTTTTGAACCCATAACCATTATTAATCCAAGACCAAATGTCAGCATTAATGACGAAGTAAAATCCTGACTTTTTGCTATATGACCTTTGTCGCGCTCCTTCTGCTTCCGCTTAGGGGTGGCTTCTTCGGTTTTTTCGTTTTGATCATTTGCCATAATTTCACATAAACAACAAGCTTAAAGCCTGCATATAATTTTTAATAACTCCTTGCAAATATACATTTGTTGCACTTAAAAATGCTAATATTAAAAATAAACCTATATAAATCTTAACAGGTATTGCAACCATATAAATATTCATTTGTGGCATCATTTTACTCATCATACCAAGCAAAATATCAGAAATAAGTAGCACAGAAAAAACAGGTAGTGCAACCCCAAAAGCAACTTTAAATATTTGAGCAAATAAAACAAGCATAGAATTAATTATTTGTGCATCAAAAAATGGAAAGCTACCAATTGGAAGTGAACTAAAACTCCCAAAAAGCGTCATAAAAAGCATTTGGTATGCACCAGTACCCAAAAAAATTAAAGTAGTTAAATAAATATAAACCTTAGACATTTCATTAGAACTAATCCCTGTGGCAGGATCTAATGCTTCAGACATTGAAAGCGCCATTTGAATGGAAAATATATTTCCAGCCATTCTAACACCTTCTATAATTAAATTAGCAATAAAACCAATCAAATATCCAATCAAAAATTCAAATGCAATTAAAATTAAAAATTCAGCCATACCTCTAGGTGCAATATATGTTTTAGATGCAAAAACAAGAGGATACATTATAAAAGCTGCAATTGCAGCAAACCAAAGTTTTGTCATAGTTGGAGCTTGAATTGAAGAAAAAAATGGAGCAGTTTGTAACATTCCTGCCAGCCTTGTAAAAACAAGCATGAAAATTACAATATTATAAGGTGATAATAAATTTAAAAGATTCGGTGCTTGTGCCATTTTTAATCCAATTAAGAAATAAATACTTTTATAAAATCAAACATTTCGATAGTTGTACTTTTAAACATGTCTATCATCCAAGGAGCAGTAACGACCAAAACTAACAGCGCCGCAAAAATCTTAGGAACAAAAGTTAAAGTTTGCTCTTGAATTTGCGTTACAGACTGAATAATGCTAATTGTTAAACCAACAACAATTGCAGACAACAAAATTGGCGCCCCAAGTGCCATGATTAAAAATATTGCTTTTTGAAACATTGTTAAAAATAAAGCTTCATCCATATTATTATCCTCCGAAGCCTTCTATTAATGATTTTGTAATTAAAAACCAACCATCAACCATTACAAACATGATTAATTTGAATGGCATTGCAATTGTTGTGGGTGGCAAAAACATCATACCCATCGAAACAAGCACTGATGCAACAACAAGGTCAATAACTAAAAATGGTAAAAATATAACAAAACCTATTTTAAAAGCTGTTTTTAATTCCGATAAAACAAAGGATGGAATTAAAACATAAGTTGGAACATCATCTTTATTTTTTGGTTTTTCTAATTTTGCAAGTTTTACAAACAGAGCCAATTCAGGTTCTTGCACTTGTTTAAACATAAATTCTCTAATTGGTTTCATTGAATTATCAAGAGCTTGTTGCTGGGTAATCATGTTTTTCATATAAGGTTGATAAGCGGTTTCATTTATTTTTGATAATGTTGGAGACATTACAAAAAAAGTTAATATCAGTGCAAGTCCAACAATTACTTGATTTGGAGGCAATGTAGCTGTGCCGATTGCTTGACGAGTTAACGATAAAACAATAACAATTCTAATAAAAGCAGTTGTCATAATAATTATGCTTGGAGCAAGCGTTAAAATAGTTAGCATAATTAATACTTGAACACCTTGAGTAAATTCTTGTGGTGTGGAAGCATTTTGCATACTTACATTAATATTCGGCAAACTAATTGCAGCCTGCGTTATTGGAGTACAAAACAAATACAGACTTAAAACACTAAAAATTTTTTTCAAAAAATTAGAAAACATTTTCTATCCATCTATCCTCAACCAAGTTAATAAAAATATTATAATACAAACCAAAGCTCATAATAATTTTGTTACAAAATTTGTAAATTTTTATTAAAAATTTTTTAGCAAATATCGAAAAAACAAGACAAAACTTACCAAACAAACAAAACCCTCTTTGAAGAAGGTTTTTATATCTATTTTACTGTGCAAACACGCCCATAGCTCTAAATTTAGAATATCGATGAGCCCTTAATTGTTCACTATCCATTTTTTCATATTCGTCAAGCGATTTCAAAAGAGCTTCCTTTAAATTATTTGACATTTCTTCTGCACTATAGTGTGCTCCACCAACCGGCTCTTTAACTACTTCATCAATAATACCTAATTTCAACAAATCTTCGCCAGTAATTTTTAGTGCATCTGTTGCAGTTTTCGCCATAGCAGAATCTTTCCATAAAATTGAAGCGCAACCTTCTGGAGAAATTACAGTATAATAAGCATGTTCTAAAACCATAACTTTATTTGCAACCGCTAAACCTAAAGCACCACCTGAACAACCCTCACCAGTGATTACTGCA
This sequence comes from Candidatus Gastranaerophilales bacterium, assembly GCA_017560095.1. Taxonomy (GTDB): domain Bacteria; phylum Cyanobacteriota; class Vampirovibrionia; order Gastranaerophilales; family Gastranaerophilaceae; genus RUG14156. The sequence continues at coordinate 92,789 of JAFYOU010000056.1, read as the reverse complement.
ATAATTGGCACATTTAATTTAGCCATTTCTTTTAAATTGAATGCAATTGCTTCACCTTGACCAGCTTCTTCAGCAAGCATACCAGGATAAGCTCCCATAGTATCAATTAAAGTAATAATTGGTAAATCGAAACGATTTGCATGCTCAAACAATCTAAGCGCTTTTCTATACCCTTGAGGCTGAGGCATGCCAAAATTGCATTCTAAATTTTCTTTAGTTGATTTTCCTTTAACCGTTCCAATTAACATAACGCTTTTTCCGTTAATTGAAGCAATTCCACCAGCTATTGCTTTATCATCACAACCATGTCTATCGCCATGCAATTCAATAAAGTCATCACACATGAATTGAATATAATCATAAAAATTTGGTCGCTGTGGATGTCTTGCAATCTGAAGTTTTTGATATGGCTCTAATTTTTCATATAATTCTTTTTTATACATTTGAGTTTGCTCTTCTAATGATTCAATCCCGCTATCATAATTTATTTGTGTGGTAGAGCTTGTTTGCTTTAGCTCATCAATTTTTTTTTGCATTTCATATATTGGTTTTTCAAAATCCAAAATTTGAATTTTTTTATCCTGACTCATGGTAATTTCCTTATTTCTTTTTATGAAGAAAAATTAATTTTGAAAGTTTTTCTTTCATATCTTTTCTCTCAACGATAAAATCTATTTGCCCACATTTTAGCAAGTATTCAGCGGTTTGAAAATCAGCTGGAAGTTTTTGTCTAATTGTTTGTTCAATTACACGACGACCAGCAAAACCAATTCTTGCACCTTTTTCAGCAATTATAATATCGCCGATTGTGCCAAACGAAGCAGTTACACCACCAAATGTAGGTTCGCAAAGAACTGTTATATACAACAATTTTGCTTCATTTAATTTTGCAACAATACAACTAGTCTTAGCCATTTGCATAAGACTTAATGCACTTTCCTGCATTCTTGCACCACCTGATGAAGTAAATACAATTGAAGGTAGTTTATTTTCTAAGGCATGCTCTAAAATTCTTGTTATTTTTTCACCAACAACAGAACCCATAGAACCGCCCATATATTCAAAATCCATAACCGCTATCGCTGTTTTTTGTCCATCTATCAAACATGTTCCAACAACAACAGCATCGTCCAGACCAGACTTTTCCTTAGCTTGCTCCTGACGAGACTTATAGCTTTGAGTATCAACAAAATTAAGCGGATCACATGGTTTGATATTTGAATACATTTCAACAAATGTACCTTCATCTGCAATCAGTTTAATTCTTTCTTTTGCGCCGATTCTAAAATGATAGTCACAATTTGGACAAACATTTAAATTGTTATCCAAGTCCTTTTTAGGTAATTGGCTTGAGCAATTGTAACAAAGAGTCCATAATTTACCAATAGAATCATCTATTTGTATATCGTTATCTCGAGCAGCTATTTGCTGCATTTTTCTCTTATTAAACCAATCGGTTAAAGTCATAAATAATATCCTCACCAAATAAATTTAATATCATTATAGGATAATTCAAATTAAAGTCAAAATAGAATAAAAATTTAATATTAATATCTATTAAAACACCAGAATAACAAAAAAATACTTTTACAATTTTTGCAATAATATATTATCAGAAGGAGGGCAACATGATTAAACCAATTTCATTTAATCTTCCAGAAGGTGTTTCAAAAGAAAAAGTAAAAAAAGATGCTATATTTGGAGCAAAAGTAGGTGTTGCAGTAGCTGCGGCAGCAACAGCAAGTGGCATAGTAACAGAATTAATAAAAAATAAAAATAATACTTCTTTAATAAACTCATTTAAAAAATCTATCACGTTTTTTCCTAAAGCCGCAATAAGCGCTATGGCATTTTTAGGTGCTGGCTATGGATTAATAAGCTTTTTTAGTCAAAAAACACTATACAAAATGCAAAATAAAAAACAAACATTAGATAAAGAAATTTAACAAATAACCCATGGAAATAATAGAGGCTTGCTAAACACAAGCCTCTATTGCTAAACGTTAATTTTTTATCTATTATAAAACTATGCAAGCGCAAGTATTTAAAATACATTCGGATTTTTATTATGTTAAAAACCTTAAGGGCGAAAATTTCACTTGCAAGTTACGAGATATTTTAAAAAAACAAAAAATAGATATTCGAGTTGGAGATTTCGTTGAATTATCAAACGATAATCAATTTATTGCTTCTTTGCTACCTCGAAAAAACTATTTAAACAGACCAAAGGTTTCTAATATTGATTGTGCCCTAGTTATTTGCGCACTTAAAGAACCTGAACTCGATTTAATTCAATTAAACCGCTATTTAACTTATTTAAAATACAACAATATAGAAGTTGCGATTTGTTTCAATAAAGAAGATTTGATTGATAATCTGGAAAATAAAAAAAGCGAAATCTTTTCCATCTATGAAAAATTAGGGTATAAACTATTTTTTATTTCTGCAAAAAACAAACTTGACCTAGATGAACTTTGTGATTTTGTCCAACAAAAAACAATCGTGTTATGCGGAATGAGCGGAGTTGGCAAATCGACACTACTAAATGCATTTAATTCTAAAATCAATTTAAGAACTGGTGAGGTTTCGGCAAAAACACAAAAAGGTTGTCACACAACAAGACATTGCGAAATTATTGAATGTAATGGTTTTAAAATAATAGATACTCCAGGATTTTCTTGTCTAAAATTTGATTTCTTATTGCCTGATAAATTAATAGAACTATTTGAAGATATAAATTTATATACAAAAAATTGCAAATTTAGCGATTGTCTTCATAATTCTAAAAATGATTTATCATGTGGAGTTATTCAAAATCTAGATAAAATAAACAAATCAAGATACGAAAGTTACCTAACGTTTCTGGAAGAATCTCTAGAATATAAAGAATTAATATCTAAAAGAAGTATCAAAAATGAAAGCAGAAATAAAAATGTTGGAAATAGAATTAGCGTAAAAATTTCAAAAAGAAAAAGGGACGCTTCAAGAAATACTTCAAAACAGCAAATTAAAGATTGGGAATAAAATGACTTTAGTTCAATACAAAAAAATAATTCAAGAAGCATTAAAAAAATATTTCAAAGAATACAGAAGTAATTCCTCCTACTCATCAACAATATGGGATTCAATGGAATATACAACTCTTTTAGATGGCAAAAGACTAAGAGCAATAATGTGCTTAGAAACTGCAAAGTCTCTTGGGGTTGATATTCAAAAAGCAATACCACTAGCAGCAGCGGTGGAAATTATGCATGCTTATAGCTTAATTCATGATGATTTACCTTGCATGGATAACGACGATTTAAGACGAGGTAAGCCAACTAATCACAAGGTTTTTGGCGAAGCAATAGCGGTTTTAGCTGGAGACGCATTAATTTCTTTTGGCGCCCAATTAATAATTGATAAATTAGAGGCTCCAGCAGAAATAAAATTAGAAATAGTAAACGACTACTTAAAATGCGCCGGTGCATTAGGAATAGTAGCAGGACAAGTAGCAGACATAGAAGCAGAAAACAAAAAGATTGATATTGAAAATTTAAAATATATTCACAAATATAAAACAGGAGCATTATTTAAATGTTCAATGTTGATTGCAACAAAATTGGCAAAAGCAAACAATGATACACTTGAAAAAATTGGAAAATATGCCGACAATTTTGGAATTTTATTTCAAGTTTATGATGACATTATTGATTGCACACTTACAACTGATGAAATAGGAAAAACTGCAGGAAAAGATGCACATGTTAATAAATTAACATACATAAAAGCCTATGGCCTTGAAGAAGCTAAAAATATTTTCTATAGCCTCAAAAAAGAAAATTATGCTATACTGGCTAAGTTAGGAATTGAATTGAATATTTTCAATGAAATATACAATACTTTAGAAAAAAGGATAAAATAAATTGAGCGAATTTAACTTTTTCAATACAGGATATGAGGCAATTTTAGCGGGCTTAACAGGAACATTTGTTGCTCAATTTATAAAAGTTTTTACATATCTTTTTACACACAAAAAAATTAATTTTAAAATTTTTACAACAACTGGAGGCATGCCTTCATCTCACACCGCAGGGGTTATTGCTTTAACAACATCTATTGGTTTAATAGATGGATTTGACTCATTAGTTTTTGCGGTATCTCTAGGATTTTCCTTAATTGTTATGCAAGATGCTTCAGGGGTTAGAAGAGCCGCAGGAAAAACCGCAGCAACTCTTAATCGTCTTGTTGATGAATTCGTTCAAAAAAACCAAGAAGTTAAGCCTTATGCAGTATTAAAAGAACTTCTAGGACATACTCCTTTAGAAGTTTTCTGTGGCATGATTTTAGGTATCATTATTGCATTTGCAATGCATAATTCTAGTATTCTTTTCTCATGTTGTTCTTTTTAACATTTGTGACAAATTTATATCTTTAGAAACTTTTTTTCTAAAGTTCTGCTTATTTTGTTCGCTCTTATAAAAAGAATCATTAAATTTACACAAACCTATTGCAATTTGCTCATCGCCATTAAAACAAAAAAGTTTTTTAATTATATCCATTTTAACCTCATTTTTTATTTTTATAATGTTACTTGCTTAAAAATCAATTTTAAGTATAAAAAAATATCCATAATTTTTACTCATCTTTTTTATTATGGTTAAATAGTAAATATGGATAACACTAAAAAAACTTCATATGAAACATCAAAACTTCAAAATATTAATCTTGAAATATGTCATGACGACATTATTGAAAATTTAAAACAGGATAGCGAAGATTTTATTAAAATTTTTTCTATAATTAATTTGGAAAAGTTTAAAAACCTAGAAGAAGTGGAGTTGCTTTTTACTCATTTAACAAATCAACCGACTCCGATTCGAGAAGCAGTTGCTCTAAAACTCGAAGAAATATATAAAGACGAGCTTTATAGTGCATTTATAAAAGAGCAACTTTTAAAAGCGATTATAGACATTAACCCTAATGTTTGCAGGGCTATTTGCAACATAATTTTCAAAAGTGAATTTCTAAAAAATAATTTACTTGATGATTTAATTATAAGAATTAATAATTTATTAGTTGAAATTAAAAAACAAGATAGGAACCTAGGTGGTTTTTATGATGATGCGCAAAAAATAAGAAAAAACCATGCTAAAAATAAAAAATTATTTTCACTTTATTGGTATTTAGAAGTTTTATCAATATGCATTAAAGGAAAAAATAATTCTCAAGTATTAGAAATTATTAAAGAGACCATAAAATTTAATGACTATACAATTCGTGAAAAAACAGCCAAGATACTTATAAATATAAATGATTCACCAATTGAATTGTTAAAAATAATTCAAAATGACCAAAATTTTTATGTAAAAAATTTGGTTTATGATAGAATTAACTTTGAAGATTAGATAATAGGATAATTATTATGATTTCAGTAAACGACTTAAAAACAGGCTTAACTTTAGACATAGACAATGGTTTATGGTCAGTAGTTGAATTTTTACACGTAAAACCAGGCAAAGGCGCAGCTTTTGTTAGAACAAAATTAAAAAATGTTGAAACAGGACAAGTTGTAGAAAAAACATTTAGAGCCGGCGAAAAAGTTGCAAAAGCTATGTTAGATAGACGTGAAATGCAATACTTATATAAAGAAGGTAATGACCTAGTTATGATGGATTTAGAATCATATGAACAAATGCCAGTTCCAGTTGACAAAGTTGGTGATGGGGTTAAATATTTAAAAGAAAATATGAATGTTCAAATTCTACTACATGACTCTAAAATCATTGGTATCGACCTTCCAAACTTCGTTGAACTAGAGGTTGTTGACACACCTCCAGCAGAAAAAGGAAATACTGCACAAGGTGGTACTAAACCAGCTACATTAGAAGGCGGCGCTGTAGTTAACGTACCATTCCATATTCAAAATGGTGATTTATTGAAAATCGACACTAGAACCAATGAATATCTAGGTAAAGCATAGGAAAATATTATGAAATACGAAATTGAATACATAGAAAAAATTGCCAAAATAGTTGCTGACAACAACCTATCTGAGATTACCCTAGAAGATGGTGAACAAGCAATTGTAGTTAGAAAAGAATCTAACGTAATAGCTACAACTGTAGCACCGGCGCCTACGCCAATCGCAGCGCCTGTTGCACCAAGTGCACCTGCAGCAACCACTGCAAAAGAAGAAAAAACGTCTGCGCCAGCTTCAAAAGGTACACCGATTACTTCTCCAATGGTTGGAGCATTTTATGCAGCTCCTGCACCAGGTGCAAAACCTTTTGTAAAAGTTGGCGACACAGTTAGTGTTGGACAAGTGGTTTGCATTGTTGAAGCAATGAAACTTATGAATGAAATTGAATCAGAAGTTTCTGGTAAAATTACTGAAATTTGCGTTGAAGACGGTCAAAGCGTTGAATACGGACAAGTTTTAATGTATGTAGAATAATTTTTTGAGCAGATACCCGATAGGTGTGTCTGCTCAGATTATATAATAGGTATCGTTATGTTTAAAAAAGTATTAATCGCTAACAGAGGCGAAATTGCTATCCGTGTAATCAGAGCATGTCGTGAATTAGGAATTGCAACAGTTGCAGTTTATTCTCAAGCCGATGCGCAAAGTTTACATGTGTCATTAGCTGATGAAGCATATTGTATTGGGCCTGCACAAAGTGCAAAAAGTTATCTACACATCCCTGCATTGATTTCAGTTGCACTAACATCTGGAGCTGATGCAATTCATCCAGGATATGGCTTTCTGTCAGAAAGAGCTGATTTTGTAGATATTTGCGAAGAACATCACATTAAGTTTATTGGCCCAAGCTCAACAGCTATGAGAAAAATGGGCGACAAAGCAACTGCAAGAGCTACAATGGAAGCATCTGGTGTTCCAATTACTCCAGGGTTAGGCATTGTTGATAATACTGATGAAATTCGCGAGTTTGTGAAAAAAGTTGGTTATCCGATTATCATTAAAGCAACTGCAGGTGGTGGTGGCAAAGGTATGAGAATAGTTCGCGAGGATTCAGAACTTGATGACGCTTTCAATTTATGTCGAGCAGAAGCACAAAATTCTTTTGCAAACCCAGATGTATATGTAGAAAAATTTGTCGAAAATCCGCGCCATATCGAAGTGCAAATTTTAGCAGATAGCTATGGAAACGTCATACATTTAGGCGAAAGAGATTGTTCGATTCAAAGAAGAAACCAAAAACTTCTCGAAGAAGCTCCATCGGTAGCAATAACTGATGACATCAGAAAAAAAATGGGTGAAGCAGCGGTAAACGCTGCTAAAGCAATCAAATACGAAGGAACAGGTACATTAGAATTTTTATTGGATGAATCCGATAAAAACAATAAAAAATTCTATTTCATGGAAATGAACACCAGAGTTCAAGTAGAACATTGTGTAACAGAAATGATTTCAAATATTGATATTGTTAAAGAGCAAATTCGTGTTGCACAAGGCGAGAAACTGTCTTACACTCAAAACGACGTCAAATTAATTGGACACGCAATTGAATGCAGAATTAACGCAGAGGATTACGAAAAATGCTTTATGCCTTGTCCTGGGCAAATCGAAGGCTATATAGCTCCAGGCGGCTTTGGAACAAGAGTGGATTCGCATGTTTATCCAGGATATAAAATTCCTCCATTTTATGATTCATTAGTTGGTAAGGTTATATGCTGGGGCAAAGACAGAGAAGAAGCAAGAAGAAGAATGTTGCGTGCTTTAAATGACTATATTATTACCGGTGTGAAAACAACTGCAGGATTCCACAAGAAAATCCTAAACAATTACAATTTTATTTCAGGAAATTTCAACACAAGTTTTATAGATACAAATTATCCCGAAGTTTTAGTTAAAAAATAAGGTTAAAAAGTGAATTTTGATTTTAACAACAAAATAAATGAACTTTTAAAAATTATTTTAAAAAACGCCCAAAGCCAAAATCTTAGGGTGTTTTTTGTAGGTGGCATAGTTAGAGATAATATTTTAAATATCCCAACTCTTGATATTGACCTACTGCTTGAAGGAGATGCGATCGAATTCAGCAAATCGCTACCAACTAAAATTAAAACTAAATCCCTTCATAAAGACTTTTGTACAGTTAAATTAGAATACGAAAATATTGAAATAGACATCGCCTCTTCAAGAGTTGAAACATACCCATTTAGTGGATGTTTGCCAGCAGTTAACAAAATAGGAGTACCAATTGAAAAGGATGTTTTACGTAGAGATTTTTCCATAAATTCACTATACTGCGAATTAAAACTTAATAATGACAAAATATTCTATACATTAATTGATTTTACTAATGGCTTAAAGGATATTCAAAACAAAACCTTAAGAATTTTACACAACAAAAGCTATATCGATGATCCAACAAGAATTATTCGAGGGCTAGGTTTTAAATACCGATTTGGATTTGACTTTTCAGATAACGACAAAAAATTAATTAATCAATACATAAATAATATTGATTACACTAATATGAGTATTGATAGAAACAAAAAAGTTATCAAACAAGTTTTAAATTCATCATTTCAGCAAGAAATTTTTAAAGAATTGGTTGAAAACAAATATTACAAAATAATCAATTCACTAGACATAAAAGTTGATTTTGATTTGATAATGAAGATATTTGATTTTTTAACTCTTGATATGATCTCAATGTCCGATTTATATCTAAAAATTTTAACAAATAAAGAAATTAAAAAAGAAGAATTGAATGACCCTCTTGATATATATAAAACATTTGCAAAATACAACGATATAGATATTGCATATTACTTTTACAAGACAAAAGATAAAAATATATACAAATATCTTAAATTCAAAAATATCAAACTACATATAACCGGTAATGACTTGCTAAAAATTGGCTACAAGCAAGGAAAAATAATTGGCGTAATTTTAGATTCTCTTTTAAAAGAAAAAATAAATGCCCCAGAAAATTTCTCAAAAAAACAAGATGAGCTAAACTGGGTTACAAAAAACTTCCACAAAAATTAATTTTATAACATTATTTTTCAAATTTTACATAATTTAATATATGAATCTTTTTACGTTAGAGATTCTTTCATTTGGTGAATAAATTTCTTGTAAATAAATTAATAACACAAGGATGTATTACTAGCTTTATGAAAGGAGCTCATTTATGGCAGTAGTTATTAACACAAACGTTGATGCATTGAAAATTCAATCTTTGTTGAATACTTCAACAAGCAAAATGTCTACTACAATGCAAAAAATGTCTTCAGGTTTGAAAATTCTTTCAGCCAAAGACGACGCAGCTGGTACAGTAATTTCTGCAAAAATGCAAGTTCAATTGAATGGTAACCAAATCGCTCAAAAGAACGTACAAAACGCAAACGCATTATTGTCAACTGCCGAAGGCAACTTAGATGTAGTTGAAGACAACCTTTCAAGAATTCGTGACTTAACATTGCAAGCAAAAAACGGAACTTATTCTGAAGAAGAAATTAAAGCTATGCAAGATGAAGTTGAGCAACGTATTGCTGAAATCGATCGTATCAACAACTCAGCCGAGTATTCTTCATTGAAATTATTTGGTGACGATGATGGTTTAGCTGGAAAAGGTGCTACTTTCCAAGTTGGTGCTGATGCTGGTGTAGATAACACAATCAAAGCAAGTGAAAAATTATTCGAAAAAGTAACTTTCTCTGCTTTAACAGGCATTGGTACAACAAAATACAGCTTAACAGAATTAGCAAAAAATGATGGCTTTACGGCCGATGGAGTTGATGAAAAAGGAGATGATGAAGTTGACTTTGATACCGCTATCAGAGCATTAGACAATGCAATCAACAACATTACAGATAGAAAATCTATTATTGGTTCTACTGGTAATCGTATGGATTCTGCATTATCTACTTTAACAACTCAATTTGAAAACTTATCAAGTGCTAAATCTATCATTACAGATGCTGACGTTGCAGCTGAAGCTTCTTCATTTGTTCAACAACAAATTCTGCAACAAGTGTCAACTTCATTACTAGCACAAGCCAACCAAGCACCATCAATTGCTTTAAGTCTTGTATAAATAAATATTTAATTACGAGCCCTCAGGTTTTACTGAGGGCTTTTTGTTATATTTTTCAAAAACGACAATCGATGATATTTTGTAGTTCCAAATTTTTTAATAGCCTCAATATGAGCTTTTGTTAAATAACCTTTATTATTAATCCAATCATATTGTGGAAATTCATAATGAATTTTATCCATATACATATCACGAGAGACCTTTGCCAATATGCTCGCAGCAGCAATGCTTGCAGATGTTCCATCGCCCTTTATAATAAATTTTTGAGGACAATGAAAATTTTTAATCAATTTATTGCCATCAACCAAAGTCAAAATATTATCATTTTGAATTTGTTCCATAACAGATTCAACAGCATATTTCATCCCAAGCAAAGACGCATTCAAAATATTTATTTCTTCAATTTTTTCAACAGTTACAGCTTTAATTGCCCAATAAGAATTTTCTTTTATAGGTTCATATAATGCTTCTCTTTTTTTAGGAGTTAACTTTTTTGAATCATTAAGCGTTTCAAAAAGTTCTTCATTTATATTTTGCTTAAAAGCAACGGCTGCAGCCCAAACTCCGCCAGCAGCAGGCCCGCGCCCCGCTTCGTCCGTACCAATTATAAAATCAGCTTTAAATTCTTTTTTTTCTTTAATATCAAACTCAAACAAGGTCATATTCTTCTATATTTTCAAGCGTAAATTTACCTATTTTACCTTCCCTAAAAGTTGAAAGTATGATTTGAGAAGCTCTTTTTATATCTGCTTGCGCTCCTTTTAAAATCCATCCTTTTTTAATCGCTATCGACTCGACAGTTATATTATCATCTTTTTTAAAACCATAATATTGTTCAAGATTTATGCGATATTTTTTATTTAAAATTTTCAAAAGCTCTGATGCAACATATTCGCTATCATATGCATTTTCACCTATTGAATTAACACAAGCAAGTTTTAATGCTTGAAATTGATCATCCTGCACAGTAGGTATAATTCCAGGAGTATCCAATAATTCAATTTTATCATTAATCCTAACCCACTGTTGTTGGCGAGTCACACCTGCTTTTGCCCCAGTTTTTGTCTTTGCACGTTTAACAAGACGGTTTATTGTACTGGATTTACCTACATTTGGCATGCCAATAACCATTGTTCTGGTAGGACGAGGCAAAAGTCCTTTTTGCGCCCTTTTTTCAAGCATATCCTGTGATAATTTTATAATTTTTGAAATAATGATATTAATATCATTTTTATTGGACAAATTTGTAATTAAAATATCGCAATTCGCTTTTTTTGAAATTGCATTTGCCCATTGTTTATTTAATTCAGGATCAGAAACATCTGATTTATTCATTAAAATTAAACGCGGCTTTGCACCACAAAGTTCATCAGTTGTTTTATACCAACTTGAATAAGGAATTCTTGCATCAATCACTTCGATAATGACATCAACAAGATTTAACTTTTCTTTTAATTGTTTTTGAGCTTTTGCTATGTGGCCAGGATACCAATGTATGTGTGACATAATTTTCCTTTTATTAAAAAAGCCTTGAATTACTTTAATCCAAGGCTTAATTTTAAACTCTTCAAAAAGAATTATCTTCTTTCCATTTTTTCTCTAATACGAGTAGCTTTACCTGATCTTTCTCTTAGATAGTAAAGTTTTGCTCTTCTAACGTCACCACGTCTTAAAACTTGGATTTTTTCAATACGTGGAGAGTAAATAGCAAATACTCTTTCAACACCAATACCTTGGAAAACTTTTCTTACGGTAATTGTTTTATTAACTAAGCTACCACGTTTTTTAATAACAGTTCCTTCGAATGCTTGAGTTCTTTCTTTATTTCCTTCGATAATTTTAACGAACACTTTAACAGTATCCCCAGGATTAATTTCAGGCATTTCTCGATCTGTATATTCTTTTTCTAATTCAGTAATAATCGGATTCATTTTCTTACCCTTTTTGTTAGTTGTTCTAGCATATTCCATAATATATTAAACAAAATTAATAAACAAGTAGTTTGAGTAAACTTTTGTTAACAAAAATTAATTTTAAATCAATTCTTGTGATAATTAGAATATGAAAAACAAAACCAAGAAAATATCTATATTACTTTTTATATTCATACTTTCGATTTGCACATTTTCATCTTTTGAAAAACCTACCAAATGTAAGATTTTAAACGTAATTGAGGCAGATGAGTTCATTATAGATTTTAATAAAAACAATAAAATTGATAAAAATGAAACAGTTAAATTAAAAGATGCAATCTCGTTCAAAGCTACAAGTGATGAATATTCCAATATGTATGCCAAAAAATTAAATATATCAGAAAAAGAGCTCTTAAAAATTGGATATATAGCTAAATTATGGGCAGAAGAGCAACTTTTAAATAGAGAAGCATATATCCAAAGAAGCCCATGCCTAAAAAATGAAATTTGCAAAGTAGATATTATTATCAATAAACAAAAATATTCAAATTTATTATTAAAAAACGGATTAGGCTTTATTAGCGAAACCCAGAATAACAAAAAACATAATTTACATCTAAAAATCAAACAAATTTACAACAATATTTCCGAAACTCCAAATCAAATCTTTCTTTTAAAAAATATAAACACAAATGTTATTCATAAATTAAATTGCGAACATATAAAAGAAAGTAAAAAAATTAAAATACTTTCAAAAAATGAAGCAATCCTTTCCAATAATGTTTATTGCAAAAAATGTTCGGATATAATTCTTGAAAAAACATATCAAAAATTAAACATCCCTAAAAGCAAGAAGATATACAAGACTTCATTTTTTAAAAATTTCAAAAATATTGATTTATATTTTATAAATCCACTTGAGCATAAAAAACCAAGCAAAAGCCCCAAAACGGAATTCGCAAAACGCCTAATTGATGAAATAAATAACTCAAAAGAAACTATCGACATAGCGTTATACGAATTTGGTGATCAGGAAGAAATATATAACGCACTTTTACATGCCAAAAATAGAAATATCAAAATAAGAGTTGTGAGTGACTCAAGTAATGATGAAAATTACAAACATGAAATGCATTTCAAATTTATAAAAGAATTTAATGCAACCCTAGATAAATCAACCTCGTTTATGCACAACAAGTTCTTTATTTTTGACAATCGCCTTGTGATGACGGGCTCTGCAAATATATCAGTAACAGGAAGTGGAGGATATAATGCTAACTTAGTTGCTTTTATTAAAGATAAAAAAATTATTCAAAGATACAAACAAGAATTTGAACAAATGTACAACTCAAATTTTTCAACAAAGAAGAAAAATTTACCCAATTTTGAGTCCGATATCAATGTTTATTTTTCTCCAAAAGATAACATTTATCATGATGTTATATCTGATTTGATAAAGAATTCTACAGATTCAATTTATATATCAGCTTTTTATTTAACAGACAAAGATATCATAAAAGATTTAATACAAGCAAGAAAAAGAGGGGTTGAAATTTTAATAATTCTTGACGCCACAGGTGCAATGAATTTCAAAGAAAGAGTCGATAAACTAAGAAAAAACAATATATTAGTAGCCATAGAAAATTGGGGCGGAAAAAACCATGAAAAAACAATAGTAATAGACGAAAAAATATTGATATTAGGAAGCTGCAACTTTTCAAAAAACGGTTTTTATAAAAATGACGAAAACATAATTGTAATAAATAACGAGAACCTTTCTTTACTATACAAAGACTATTTTTTGTATTTATTTAATTTAATTGATAAAAAGTTCTTGTTTTCGATTCCAAGGGCAGAAGGACTGGAATCAATCAATTCATGCTATGATGGAATTGACAACAATTTCGACGGGAGCATAGATGCATCTGATAAAGGCTGTATGTTAAATAATTAAGTTAAATTGTACATTTAAATTGATTTTTGATATTATATTGTCATAGAGAAAATAGGTGTAAAAATGGAATTTTTTAGAAAGCACAGAAAAATAATAGTTGCGTTTTTATCTATATTTGTAATCATATGGATGCTAGGTATCGGAGTTGTCGTTAGCGTTTTATTTCAATAGTTAATCATGTCTTTATTTAATTTCAAAAACAAAATAATGAAATTATTAGTTATAGCATATATTTTATGCTCATTTTTTGCTGTTTCGCACGCAGAAAGCACTGCATCAATTAAAAAAACTGATATTGAAACTCAGATGGGACAAGCAAAAAAAGAAATTAAAAAATTAAAACTTCTTGAAAAAATTGAAACCAATAAATTATATAAAAACCAACAAAAACTAGAATATAATGAACACAGTCTTCAAAGAAACAAAAAACAATACAACAACACCAAAAACGAAATGTTTAATTTGGAAAAGAAACTTGAAACTCTTCTTGTAAATCATAGAAAACATTTGTCATATACTTCAAAAAGAATTGTTCAAATATATAAACATAAAAGAAGTAATTATATAGATTTTCTTTTAAGCTCGGATGATATAAACGCATTTTTAGACAGGTTATATTTTGAAAATATGGTAATTCAATATGATAAAAAGAAATTACATGAAACAAAAACTGTCGCTCGCGAAATCTTAACTTTAAAAAGAAAAATAGAAATTCAAAAAAAGAATCTTGAAGCTTCAATTGCTACTATTAACCGTCAACAAGAAGATATTCAAGATGCAATTACTAAAAATGAAAAACTTATCCAAAAACTTAAAACAGACAGGGCTACTTGGGAAAAAGCAGAAAGAGATTTAGCAAAACAATCCAAAGCAATTTCTCAAATGATTAACCAAGAAGCTAAAAAAACAGAAAAAGTTGGCACAACTGTTAACATTGCAAGCACTTTTGCACGACCAGTACCTGGAAGAATAACTTCTCCTTTTGGTTCCAGAATACATCCAATATTCAAAAGAAGAATATTCCATTCAGGTATTGATATAGGTGCTCCATATGGAACTCCAATTATAGCCGCAAACTCAGGAAGAGTAATTTTTGTAGGCTGGTATAGCGGATATGGAAAAGTTGTAATTATTGATCACGGCAAAATCGGAGGACTTCCAACCACAACATTATATGCGCATATGTCAACAACAATTGCAAAACAAGGAGCAAATGTTGCAAAAGGTGCAGTAATTGGTAAAATTGGCACAACTGGCTATTCTACAGGACCACACTTGCACTTTGAAGTTCGCCAAAACGGTAATCCGGTAAATCCATTAAATTTTATTAGATAGTTTGTATTGGCATTTTTTTTGATGTAAATTATAAATATAATCTCAGGGGAATATTGTTGGTAGGCACAAAAAAAACAATTTTATTATTTTTTTTCACAGCATTGTTAATTAATCTAAATTTCAATGCTTCTTTTGCAGCATATGATGTAATTAAAGCAAACACTATAAACAATACTTCTGAAAACAATACCGACAAAGAAGATTCTTTTTCAACAATTTACGAAGGTGCAGATTTTGATACAATCGAAACCCAAAATGATCTTGTACAAAAAATTGATAATTTTTTTAGAAAAAAGAAAAAAAACAAAATAAGCGAAGACAAAGAAATTAAAGAAGAAAATAATTCAGAATACGTAGAATCAACTACCAATCTTGATAAATCCACATTTCAAGAAAACGACACAACGATTGATGAAAAAAACAAATTTTTAATTAATGCAAACAAAGTTACATATAATGATGAAGAAGGCAATATATACGCAAAAGACAATGTAGAAATAATTGCAAAAGCTCAAGGTGTTAGTTTAAAGGCAAACGAAGCCATATTAGACAAAGCAGCCCAAACTCTGAAATTAAATGGCAACGTAAGAGTTATTAAAAACGGCACAGAAATGCAAGGGCAGTCGCTAATAATCGATTTAAACGAACAAAATATATTAATGGATAATCCAACACTAAACGCCTTCTCTTTTATAGTTACAGCTCAAGAAGGCTATTTGATTGAAAATGATATACAAATGCTTAATGGCATATTAAAAA
Source organism: Candidatus Gastranaerophilales bacterium (assembly GCA_017560095.1). Taxonomy (GTDB): domain Bacteria; phylum Cyanobacteriota; class Vampirovibrionia; order Gastranaerophilales; family Gastranaerophilaceae; genus RUG14156. The sequence goes on along the minus strand of JAFYOU010000056.1, from coordinate 76,773 downwards.
GTGATCAAAAAAAAGATTTCATGTTTAAAAGCAGTGGTTTTATGCATCTAGACAACATGATTCGAAACCCATTTTTTGAAAAAGCAACATTCCCGCAAAGCGATTCAGATAAACAAGTAAAGCAATCCTATAAAATTGATGTTAAAGAAATTCAAATAACAAGCTACAAAGACCACAACTCTTTATTATTAAAAGGCTCTAATATTTACTATAATAATCATAAAATAATAAGAAATTCAGATATCGAAATACTTTCTGACAAGAGCCGCCAAATTACAGAAGTAGATATGCCAGAAGCTGGTAACTTAAGAAATTTTGGCACATATATCGGCTATGGAATGTTATTCAGAATGCCAAAAGGTCATACATTAAAATTAATGCCAGTTTTAGCATATAAAGATAGTGAAGCAGGAGTAGGCGCAATAGCTAGATATCGAGCAAGAAGCGGAATGATAGACGGAGGCTGGAATACAGCTTCTGAAAATCTAGTTGTACGTGGTAAATATCAGCTTGCCCCAAATCTTAGTTTTACCTTTGGTCGACATGCCTACATGCCAGAAGGTTTCATGGGTGCAAGACGTTCAGGCTATGCTGGTCAATTACAATATTTAAAAAGTTATAGAATCAAAGATTTAGATGCATACTTTAGCAATGGTTTCTATGCGGGTATATTTAGTGATTATTCAAAAGAAGACCAAGAAGACGCATATTCGACAACAAGATTTCGTTACATGGCTGAATTAAAAAAAGAATTATACAGATACAAAAATAAAGAGCAAGATTTTACAATGCTCTTAAGTGGTGTATCTCAAGGAGCAGCAACAGTTTATGGGTCAGGAGAAACACATGGAATAATTAGAATTGGCCCACAATTAACAACAAGATTAAAAAGATGGGAACAAAGTATCGGCTATTTCCTAACAGGCATGCACGGAGAAACTCCTTTTAGATTTGACGTATATCGTTACGGCAAATCAACAATCACATTAAATGAAAAATTTCATTTTAATGACAAGTTTGCGCTTGGTTTCAGATTATTCATAACACCAATGAAAGACAATTACCAAGAAGATTTACTTACTGAGTGTCGTTTTTACGTGGTTACAGGTCCAAAAGATTTAAAACTAGCACTTTCTTATGACTTCGTTCGAGATATCGCCCATTTGAATTTTATGTTCCTAGTTGGTTCAGAAAATTCTAAAATAACTTTTGAAAAATTAACAACAAAAGATATTGACGGAAAGGTTGAAAAAAGGGATTTTTACAAGCATGCTAAGCGTGTAAAAATCGAAAAACCTGAAAACATTTAATTTGTTTCCATTATTTTTTTAAATTTTTCATAATCTTCAATTGTATCTATACCTGTAGGATTTAAGTCGGTAACAGCAACTTTGATTTTCATTCCATTTTGCAATGCTCTAAGTTGCTCTAAACTTTCTTGTTTTTCAAGATAACTTTGAGGCATTTGAGTCATTTTAATTAACGATTCTTTTTTATAACCATAAATACCTATGTGAGCATAATATGGCGCTTCGCCTTTGTTTCTTGCAAATGGAATTGGACATCTTGAAAAGTAAAGAGCATTATAATTTTTATCAAAAACACATTTAACGCAATTTGGATTATTAATTTGCTCTTCATCTATTATTTCTCTGACCAATGTTGAAATGTCAGCCTCTTCATCCTCTATTAATGCCTTGATTGCTAAATCAATAACTTCTGGAGTAATTTGAGGTTCATCACCTTGTAAATTCAAAATATATTCATAATCATGTCTATTCGCAACCTCAGAAATTCTATCTGAGCCACACTGATGATTTGGATTGGTCATTTCGCATTTTCCGCCAAAATTTATTACAGCTTGGTATATTCGCATATCATCTGTTGCAACAATGACATCACTTGCTAACTTTGATTTACAAGCAGCTTCATATACATACTGAATAATGGTTTTATTATTAACTTCCAACAAAGGTTTTGCAGGCAACCTTGAAGAACCATAACGAGCAGGTATCACAATAGCAATTTTTTTCATATTAATTTCTTTCTAATAATACTTAGCACCAAGACTAATAACTTTTTTTTGTATTTCATCAACAAGCTCTTTTTCATCTGGCTCAATTGATAAAAATTGTTCATAAGCAACTAATGCACTTCTTTCGTCACTTATTTTTTCATAAGTTTTACCTAATTGATAATACGCCATATAATACGAAGCGTCAATCTCAATTGCTTTTTGAAAATCAATAATCGAAGCTGCATTTCTATCCATAGCAGAACAAATTAAACCTCGATAATAATATAATTGCGCATTTTTAGGATAATTTTTAAGCTCACTATCGATTATTTCAAAGGCAGTAATATAATCTTTGTTTTCATAATAATTATATGCACTATTAATAGCTTCTGTAATAATTTTTTGATTAACAAAAGCAAGTAAATTTTTGGCTTTAGAATTTTCCGTATCCAAATTAATTGCTTTTTCAAGATTAATCTTTGCTTCAGTAGCACAATTTAACTCTAGTTCAACCAATCCAATATTGTAATATATATCAGAATTTGTTGGATCAAGCTTCATTGCTTCTTTATAATATTTAAGTGCAATTTCTTGTTCATTCATCTGTCTATATGTGTTTGCAGCCGCAAGATAATTTTGCGCTGTTTTTGGTTCCATAGAAAGATATTTTTTTGCAACTTCATTTAATTCCAAATATTTTTTTGTTTTTATTACAGGAGTTTTTTTAATTTGCTTTATTTTTTCAACATTTTTAGTTTCTTTTTTTGGAGTTTCTTTTACGGGTTCTTTTTTTGAAATTTTATTTTCAGCTTTATCTTTTTTTGGTGCATTTTTTTTAACTAATTGCTTACTTTTTTCTTCTTTTTTTGTTGTTGGTACTATTTTTTTTGCAAGAAGCTCAGCTTTCTCGTTTTTTACCTGCTGTTGTTTTTCTTGGTTTAATTGTAATTCTTTTTCTTTTTTTTCTTTTTCTTGTTGAGCTAAAGCTAAACGATTTTTTTCTTGTTCCATTTCTTCTAAATGTTTAGCATACTTTTCAAAATTTTGTGCACCATTTACATCATTCATTTCATACAAAAGTTCAGAAAAGGCATATATTTCCTTAATAGAAGGACTGTAAGACGCATCAAACGAGTAAACTTTTTTTAATATCTCATTAGGTTTTAATTTATTTTTGTAAATTTTATATATTCCATATTTTGCTTGTTTTGAATAAGGAAATTCTGATAAAATTTCAAGATATTGTTCATATGCATCTATCGCATAACCCTTTTTTAATAATATTTTTGCTTTTAAGTTTTTAATTTGTGAATCGCTTGGATTTTCAGATAATATAGAATCCAAAAGCGCCATTGCATAATCATTTTCATTATCATCAAAAAGCATGCCAGACAAATGATACTTTAAATAAATATCTTTAGGATTAATCTGTATAGCCTTGGATAGAGCATTGTAGCATTTATTTTTATATCCTAATTTGAAATATGCACTTGCCAAAGCCTCATATAAATTATTTGCTTCATATTTATTTTGAGGAGTAATATTGTTTAAAATTAAATCTTTAATTTCATGCAAAAAATTATATTCATTTGTACTTTCAATAGTTTGTTTAAGATATTCAATAGCTAAAATATTCTTTTTTTCAATTAAATATAATTTTGCAAGCTTGTATAAAGCTTCAGTATTTTCAGAATCATATTTTATTGCAAGCTTAAAATATTGAGCAGTTTTTTTTGAAGAATTTTGCATTCTATAACTAATATCGCCAAGCAACTCATTACACTTGCTAATTTCAAAGCCTAGCTCAATTAAATCATTTAGCTCATATACAGCACTATTATATTTTTGTTCTGAAATTAATCTATGCACATCAACAAAACGTGCCTGATTTGAATAATCAATTTTTTGTTTTTTTATTATTTTATCTAGCTTTTGCTTGGCTTTAATATAATCTGGAGAATTTTTATCTCTAATAAAAGATAGCTCTGCTCTAATAGTGTCTATTTCATTAATTTTTTCAACGCCATGCGCACTTAAAAACAAAGATAGTGATAAAAAAAGAAAAACACCAAGTCTTAGTATCTTTTTAAACTGCAAAATTCTACCTCATATAATATGTACTTATTTTATTATAAAACCCCGTGAAAATAAATATACATTTAGTTATTGTTATAAATTTTAATAGTTGCATTTTATGCTTATAAGTTTAATAATATTAAATATGAAAAAGAAAATTATATTAACCACAAGCACTCTTATTGCTCTTTCTTTATTGTCTAACCAAGTAAATGCAAAAATGAGCGTTCAATCTAACAAACTATACAATAGTGCAATCGCTCAAGAACAAGAAGGAAACACACAAAAAGCACTCGATTACATCATAAAAGCACTTCAATATTCACCAGATGATGCAGTATTAAATATAAAATTAGCTGGCCTGTATGCTAATTTAGGGAAATATAAAGAAGCAATTTTAGCTTACAATAAAGCAATCGCCTTAAGAGGAGATGATGGGTTTTTATATGTAAGCTTGGGCAATTTATATGCTCAACAATACGATTATAAAAATGCTTTACTTGCTTACGAGAAAGCACAAACACTAATAAATGATTACAAATATAACCACATTAATATTGCAAATATTAAAAATCTATTAGGTGACTATCAAGGTGCAATTGCTTCTTATAATGAATTTTTAAAAGAATACCCAAATAATTTAGAAGGTTTAAGCTCAATTGCAAATATTCATCTAGAACAAAAAGACTACGAAAACGCTATTGAATATTTTGCACTTGCACTAAGAAACAATCCAAGTGATTTTAGAGATTATTCAAACTATGGCTTAGCACTTTTAAGAAACGAAGATTATCCAAAAGCAGAAATTGCATTTAGAAGCGCAGTAGGAATAAACAAGAATGATTCAATGAGTCATGCTAATCTAGGTATAGCCCAAATGAAGCAAGATAACTTTGACGAAGCAATTACTTCATTCAAGCAAGCCCTGGCTCTTGATCCCGAGTTGCATAATATCAGATATGATTTAGCAGCTTTATATGAACAAAAAAACCAAATAACAAATGCTGTTGAACAATATGAAGCATATATTGAAAATTACCCTCAGGCAATAAATGCATATATTGCATTAGCTAAGTTATACGAAAAAACAGAGAACAACCATGACGCAATTGAAGTGTTAACCAAAGCTCTTCAAGTTAAGCCCGATGATATTTTTACAAAACTATCATTAGCTAGACTTCATCAAAACAATGCAGAGTTTACTGACGCACTTAAATATTATAATGATGTTTTAAATATCGATAAAACTAATCCTGTTGCACTATATAATGTTGCAATTATTAAAACCCAGATGGGTCAATTCGAAGAAGCAAATGCAATTTATACAACTTTATCAAAAACAGATGAGCAAATTCTAATCAACAACAAAATTCAAGCATTAGATATTCAAAAAGACATGTTTGAAAATCAAATTAAAATGGCTCAAAACTACATAGAAATAGCACAACCAAAAAAAGCTCGCTCTATTTTAAGCAAGCTTCAAGAGAAACATCAAGACGATTACAGAATTTATCTAGGATTAGCAGATAGCTCTTTTGCTCTTGGAATGAATATGTACGCCAAAGATTATTATGAAAAAGCGCTCAACCTTGAAAATTCCAATATTCACGCACTGGAAAGATATGCTCAAGTTTTGTATGAATTAAAAGATTACAATGATGCAATTGCAATTTTAGATAAATTAATTGATATTAACGCAAAAAATGACAGTGCGTATTACAACAAAGCACTTATCAATTACGAAACAAAGGAATATGATCTTGCTATTAATAATTTAAGAGAAGCTTTAAAAATAAAATTTGACGTTGCAGATTATCATTACTTACTAGGCACTATTCTTGATACACAAGGTAATTCAAAAGATGCAATTTACGCTTTTGAAAAATTTATGGAATACTCAACAGATGAAACTTTAAAAGAAAGAATTAAATTAAAAACAAAATCTCTTTATGATGGTGTAAATAAAGAATGAAAAAAATTATAGCAATATTTATTTTAACCCTGCTTAGTCTTCCAAGCTATGCGTTTTTTTGGAAAAAGAAAGAAAAACCATCATTATTTTTATCTTCATCCAATCCAAGTATAACTATTTCATATGATGAAAAAATAAACAATGAAGATATTTTTAAAATAAGGAGAAGAATATATTTTTTAATCTATAACCCAGAAGGATTTAAGTCGGACTACATCAAATACCAAGTATTCAAACAAGACGATAAAGTGCATGTTGGGGGTTATTCTAGAATTAGAAATATTACAAGAAAAGTTAACAATAAAAATTATTATATAGATTATTTTGTATTATCAGAAGCCGGAAAATATGGCTTGCAAATTTTTGACATAGAAAATTTGCATCATTGGATTGCTTTTGCACATTTTATAGTGGTGGAAGAATAAATGCTTTTAAAAATTAAAAATTTTTTTCAAGATTTTTTTCTTGATTTATATAATAAAACATTTTCTTCAAAATATGTATTAAAAGGAAAATGCAAAAAATGTGGCGCATGTTGTAGAAACATCCTTTTTTCTACAAAAGAAGGTTATATTAAAGACAAAAAATTATTTGCCAAAATGCAAAAAAAACATAGATATTATAGAAACTTCAAAATTTCAGGCGTTATAGAAAACAAGCAAGACTTTCAAAATGGTGCTTTGACATTCGAATGCAAATTTATATCAAAAGACAACAAATGTTTAATTTATTGGTTTAGACCACTTTTTTGCAGAGATTATCCTAATATAAATTCTGATTTAATATATAACGGAGTAGAAATGCTAGATAATTGTGGATTCTATTTCGACGTAAATAAAAAATTTGATGAATATTTAAAATAAAAAGTGCTGATTAGCACTTTTTATTCATATTTAATTCCTGCTTCTCTAAATCTTTTAAAGACCTCTTCAATCCTATAATTTGGCTGAACCAATGAAACCCTAAAATGATCGTCACTCAAATGACCAAAAGCACTTCCTGGAGTAACTATAACACCTGTTTTATCAAGAACATATTTTGTAAATTCCATTGAAGATTTAAATTTTGAAGGAATTTTAATCCAAAAATACATGGTAGCATCACTTCGTGGAGCATAAAAACCAAGTTCTGTGAATCCTCTTGCCATAACTTCACGTCTTCCATGGTAAATATCCATAATTCCTTGCACATGGCACATTGGCATATTTAACGCCTCTATACAGGCATCTTGAACAATTGTTGATGTACCATAATCCATATTAGATTTCATTGCATATAGATTATTGATAAATTCTTCCTTGCCTATCGCAAAACCACATCTCCAGCCTGCCATATTAAATGTTTTTGTAAATGAATGAAATTCCATTGCGATGTCTTTTGCGCCTTCAATATTAAATATTGAATATGGTCGATAGTCTCCAAAACAAACTTCACCATACGCCAAATCCGATACAAGCAAAATTCCATATTCTTTGCAAAATTGAACAATGTCTTCTAAAAAACCTTTTGGAGCAATCGCACCTGTTGGGTTGTTTGGATAATTTATAAAAAACATTTTTGCTTTTTTCGCAACATCTGATGGAATGTCTGATAAATCAATTAAAAATTTATTTTCTTCTTTTAATTGCACAAAATGTGGTATTCCGCCCGCAATTAATGTTCCACGACATAATACAGGATAATATGGGTCAGGAATAATATTGATATCCCCAGGGTTTGTATATGCCATAGCAATATTAGCCAACCCTTCTTTTTCACCAATTAAAGTTTGCACTTCTGTTTTTGGATCAATTTCAACGTTGTATCTTTTTTTCATCCAATCCGCAATGGCTTGTCTTAATTCAATTTTTCCTCGAAAATTTGGATAACCATGGTTTGCTGGATCTTGAATGGCTTTTGTTGCCATATCGACAACCGGTCTTGGCGTAGCACCATCAGGGTTTCCAATTGAAATATCAATTACATCAACTCCACGCTCTATCGCTTCTTGTTTTAATTCTGCTAATTGCGCAAACACATATTTGGGCAACGTCGCAATTCTATCAGCCGGTTGAATTTTTTTAATTGTTTCCATCATGCAAACCCTTTCGCCAGATCTCTAAATAAAAAAAGAGCCTCAAATTTATGAGGCTCTTTGAGTGTTCTTATAAACTTAACTACGCCTCAACTTCAGCAGGAGCTTCCGCTTCTGCTGCCGCTGCAGCTGCCGCTTTTTCTTCTTCTAATTTAGCTTGAGCTTTTTTAGAAAGTTTAACTTTTTCAGATTTTTTATAGTTTAATGTACCATCTTCGTTAGCATTGTTAACCAAGTACATAACTGTTTCTGTTGCTTGAGCGCCTTGAGCTAATCTAGCTTTAACTCTTTCAACATTCATTTTCATTTCTTTTGATTTTGGATTGTAGAATCCTAATTCTTCAATAGGTGCACCTTCACGTTTGCAACGGCTGTCGATAGCAATAATACGGTAGCTAGGATTCTTTTTATAACCTAATCTTTTTAATCTGATTTTAACCACTTTATTAAATTCCTTTTTATTTGTGTACTGTCTTAATTCTATCAAACTATAAACAAATTTATTTTGCAAGCGCATTAAGAAAATAGATGTTAAAAAATTTAATAATATGCTATAGTTTTTTTATGATAAAAGAAGCTACAAACAAATTATTAAAACAAGAACAAATTGTTGAAGTAGAATTAAAAGAAGTTTTCGAAGAAATATTTTCAGGTTTAGCAAACGAAGTTCAAACTACATCATTTTTAACAGCATTAAACAATTCAAATTTATCAAATGAAATTATTTCTTGCGCTATTGAAATTGCCTCGCAATCAATTAAAAAGGTATTTAACATTCCATATAATGACAATTTAATGGAAAATATTGTTTTAAAAAAAGATGAGAACATCTTCGACATTTCACTTATTCAAGATTTAATATGCTCAAGTGCCGAGCTTAATGTTTCAAGATATTCATTTCATGATTCACTTACAGCAAATCAAAGTTTTAATATTCTAAAAAAATTAGGTGTAAATCTAGAAAAAGAAATTAACTATAATGACATTGAATTTGAAAAATTAAATTTCAGTTATTTTTACCTATCGCGAGAAAATCCATACTATAAATATAGTGAATCAATTAGAACAAACTTAGCATTTGATAATATATTTGATATTACGAAAAAAATGCTCAACCCTTTAAACGCTAAAAATATTTTTATAGGCGTAAACAAAAAAGATTTAGTAGAGAAATACGCAAATATATGCCTAAAATTGCAAAAAAATAATTCAATTATTGTATATGGAGAAAACTCCATACCTTTTATATCTCCAAGTGGCGAAAGCTATATTGCAGAAGCCTGGAAAAATAAAATTTTTACTTACGTAGTTACACCAGAACTTTTAGGCTTCAATGAGTATGAAATAGAAAAAATAACCTGTGAAAATAATGAAGAAAATGCAAATGATATTCTAGAGATAATCAACAACAAAAAACAAGGTGCAAAATACGAAGCTACCATTTTAAATAGTGCTTTATCTTTATATATTACAAAAAAAGCAGACTCAATTATTAATGGAATTGATTTAGCTAAAAAATTAATCAACGATGGAGTAGTTTTAGAAAAATTTAAACAAATAAAACAATTTTATAGTTAAAATCATCCTTTAAAACGAGTTGAAAAGCATACAAATTAAATTTATAATCAAATTGAAATGCGTGAAAAATTTATTTTATTCTTATCTTTTACGTTATTATCTTGTAGCAATTTATTAGCGCAAGAAGATAATAGTGCAAGAGATTATCTCTACTCAGAAGCTTATTTTGATTATTTAATTGAATGCGCTCAAGAAGAAGCAAGTATTAAAGAAGAAGAAAAACAAAAAGAAGCAGCAAAAAAGTCTACATCTCAAGAAGATGAAATTACAATTTTTGAATTTGATGATACAACTGAAGAAGGATACGTACCTTTTAAATTAAAAATTGAAGAAAATTCTTCAATAAGTAAATATAATGAAACATTTAAAAAGCCAGAAACTAAAATAATTATTCCGACAAGTGAAAATTTTAGTTTTACATATAATGCAACACAATATATTAATAAAAATTATACAGACGGAAGAAGATTAACAACAGGCGTAGAATATACTCCTTTTAAAAATCTGACTTTTACATCAGGGGTAGAAACAAATTACAGAGATGTAGACCATAATCCATTATCACGAAAAATATATTTCACACCGATATTCAAATTAAATGAATATTTTTCACTAAGCTTTTTAAACAAATACAATTTTAATAATTATTCAAGTGACCATGATATAGGTTTATATATTACGCCATTTAAAACAAGAGCAATTGATTTTAAAGCATTTGCCGGAATAACAAACGAGCACTCAGGCACGCAAAGCCAAAGTGCAAGTTTTTATACTAATTTTTACTTTTTCTAATTTATCTGTTTAAAAAATTCTTATTATACTCACCAAGCATCTCAAGACTCATCATTAAAGCTTGATTGGTTGCGTCATAACCAGATGAACCACTACCTTGCGCTTGAATAAAAGCAAGTTCTTGACTCAAAGCTTTCAATTCTTTAATTGCATTAATATCATTAGAACTGATTGCTAATCTTTCTTCAATTTTTGCTTGAATCATTATTAAAAGTTGCTGAAAATTAACACCTTCAGATACTTGAATACCTAATTTTTCAGCTAACTTTTTAGCTTTTTCAAATAAATCATTACTATTAGACGAGCTTTGAAACATTCCTTCTTGATTTGCATTTTCTCGCTTTTGAGCTTGATAAGCTTGAATTATTTTTTTGCCTTCATCTTCTGTAATGTTTGGATTATATGACAAACCAAGCGCTTCAAGCTTATGCTTTGTAGCTTGTGTTAATTTTTGACTATATGCACCATATGAAGCACCATATGCCAAATTTATAGATCTAATACTCATAAATCACCTACTAATTCCTTAATCAAACTTTTCCTAATGTCAACCTTCTTGTTTTATTAATCGACATAATTTATAAAAAAATTAGAAAAAACTATGATTTTGTAATATTTTGTTACAATTAAGCAGATTCAAACTTTTAACCAATTACATGGCATTTAAATTTATTTAAAAATCAAAAACACATAGTCGCTATCATATGAATTAATTGCTTTTGAAATATTATTAGAAGAGGCAATCTTATAATATTCATTGTCTATTTTTTTATATTCAACAATTGAATCTAATTCAAAATTGCTATTTAAAATACCAACTAAATTATAGATTGTTTTAGATTTTAGAGCATCATACAAGTTCTTGGAAGGATTTTGTCCAATATCAGCATATCTATAATCAATTTTTCTAGGATGCCAAGAATAATCTTTTTGATTAGCATATTTTGAAATCGAATTTAGCGAAATCGGCTTTGAATTTAATTTATCAATTACCAAAATATATCTTTCGCTTGCATCATTTTTATTAAATATTTCATTTGTAAAATATGTTGCAAGGTAACTATTAACCCTATTTTCCAAGAGAAATTCTTTGACAAGATAAGCAACGTTTCGTTTATTTATCGATTTTGTTTTTTTACTTGAAATGTTTCTTATAATACTTTGTTTTCTAGAAAAACGAAGATAATTGTCATCATAATTCAAAACTTTTTGTTTTTTAAAGTATAGAGAAGCAAATCTGCCATTATGGGGCATTATAATTGTATCATCCTTTGTAACAACAAAATCTTTTATGAAAATTTTAATTGGACTTATTGTTGAAAAATTCTTTTTTACAGTAATATCGAACGCACTTAGCTCTGGATTTATTGTTTGAATGAGCAACAAACAAATAATCAAAATGCTTTTTACGACAATATCTTTTAGCGTAAAAATACCATAACCTAAAATAATTACAGATATAACAAAAAATTGAATAGCATAGATTGGCTGAACCTCAATCTTTTCAAATAACATCAAACATAAAATTACAACAAAATTAAATGCACAAATTAACCAAATTATTTTCAATCTATAGTTTTTTTTATAAACTCGAATTGTAAGCCATAACATGACTAAAATCGGCAAAATAGAACTATAGAACAATGTAATCAGTATTTTTAAAGAATTTAAATTTTTAATATCAGGATTTAAAAAGAAGCCATACAATAATCCAAGAGTACTCTTGGTTTGTGTTTCAGGGGCAAGAAAGCTCAAAAAAGGACTCACATACTCGCTCAGCATTAAATAAACTGCATTTAAATTCAAACCAATACTATCAAAAGTATTAGGAATGACCAATTTTGAATTAACTATATATTGAGTTAGCAAGATTGGAAAACTTATCATAAAACAAATAAATGAAGCACTAAATAATTTTGAAGCTTGCTTTAAGTATATTTTTCTTCTTTTGCCAATTATATTCAAAAATAACAGTTCCGAAACAACAAAAACAAAACCAAATGTATCAATTATAATCAATAAACAATTTAGTAAATTAAGATATACATAGCTTTTTTTATTTGGTTTTTTCAAATAATCAAATAACACATACACTAAACAAGAATGAATCAAAAAAATCAAACAATATGGCGCTATTAAATTCGAATAATACAAGAAGAAATGATTAATTGAAAGAAATAGTCCTAAAAATATCCCTAATTTATCACTGTGAATCTTCTTGCCTATTAAAAAGAATATATAAATATTTGCTAATGAAATTAAAGTATTAAAAATTTTAATGAGAATTTCATTCTTAAAAATACCTATTATTAAATAATAAAAAGGCATAAATACATCACAAAGCGCTGTTTGCTTAATTACTTCAAACGGCCAAAAACAATTTGAAATCGAAAGACCTTTAAAGCCTATATTTTCAATCTCACCTGATAGCAATACATAATTTATTCTGATTAATATGAATATAATAAAAAGAATAATGTATGGTACATACTTCGAATTATTATTTATCTTCATAATCTAAGTATATAATTAATTGTTTCATATAGCAAAATGTTAAGAAATTTAGCCATCTTTTATGATTTGTATTAGTTGGTTATCACCATCTTGCCAAACAGCATCTCCAAGATTACATCGAAAATATACAACTTGCGTTGTTTTATTAGGATCTTGCACAATTAATGTATGATAGCCTTTAAGCCAAGGGTTCGCATAGACTCTGCCATAGCTACCTTGGCCAATTTTCCTTCCTTGCATTTTTCCTTTTTGCAAAAATTCCATATTCATAAACATATCAATCGCATCTTTAGGTGAAAGAATTTTTTTAATATCATCGGGTAACGTGTTATATTTTTTAATATACCCCACAAGTGAAGCGTTAAACGAAACAGTGTCTTTAGAAAGCTGAGGAAAAGGTCGTTCAATTCTTTCTGAACTCTTCTTTTGTTTTTGTACGACAAAACGACCCAATAAATTTACAGGCTGAATTTTCATACTCTTCTCTTTTCTTTTTTACAACACAATCTATATATTCATTTTAACAAACTTCTATAACGAATTCTATAATTTATTTAAAGTATTACAAAACTAAATATAGTATTTTAAACACTTTTAATCACTTATTTATGTTAAAATTCCAAAAGGAGGATTTATGAAAAATATTCAAAATATAACAAACGATTTATTATATATTGGTACATCAGATAGAAAATTATCATTATTTGAAGCAGTTTATCCTGTAGCTGATGGGGTTAGCTATAATTCTTATTTATTATTAGATAATAAAACCGTTCTTTTTGATACAGTTGACAAACATTGCTCATCTCAATTTTTTGAAAATTTAGAAGCAGGTTTAAATAAAAGAAATTTGGATTATTTTATAATTAATCACCTAGAACCAGATCATAGTGCATTAATCAAAAAAGTTGTTGAGAAATATCCATCAGTAAAGCTTATTTGCAATGCAAAAACGAAACAAATGCTATATCAGTTTTTTGAATTTGATTTCGATATTGAATCTAACTTTGAAATAGTTAAAGAAGGAGATGTTTTATCAACAGGTCACCATGAGCTAACATTTGTGATGGCCCCAATGGTTCATTGGCCAGAAGTTATGGTGACTTATGATAAAACCAATAAAACTTTATTTTCAGCTGATGCATTTGGCTCTTTTGGAGCTTTAAATGGTAATATTTTTGACAACGAAGTTGAATTAAATCTAAATGAATATAGAAGATATTATACAAATATTGTTGGAAAATACGGCCCACAAGTAAATGCTCTTCTAAATAAAGCATCAAATCTTGAAATCGAAACAATTTGTCCTTTGCATGGAGTAATTTTAAAAGAAAATATTTCCAAATTAATCAATTTGTATACAAAATGGGCAAATTATGAGCCAGAAATCAACTCAGTACTAATAACTTACGCAAGCATTTATGGTGGAACTCAAAATGGAGTTGAAGTTTTAGCTACAAAATTAGCCCAAAAAGGAATTAAAAATATAAAAATGTATGACGTTTCAATGGCTCATCATTCATTTATTTTGTCTAATGCATTTAAATATTCGCATATTGTTCTTGCAACTCCAACATATAACAACTGTATTTTTGTTAAAATGGAACAGTTTATTAATGATTTAGTGTCGCATAATTTGCAAAATAGAACTTTTGCAATTGTTGAAAATGGCTCTTGGGCGCCAAATAGCGCAAATGCGATTAAAACCCGACTTGAACAATTAAAAGGTTCAAAATTTATCGAAGATAAATTAACAATCAAATCAACTCTAAAAACAAGCCAAGAAGAAGAAGTTGAAAAGCTTGCAAATGCGATTGTTGAAAGTTTTTAGACCTTAAAAAGTTTCAAGATAACAGAATATTGTCATTTTAAAAAGAGGCTCAAAAGAGCCTCTTTTTAAATCTATGATCTTTAGATTAGTCTTGAGCATGACCTGCTGTACCAAGAACGTCAACCATTTTATGTTTAACCATTTCTTTAACAGCAGTTCTTCCTGGACCCATATATTCACGTGGGTCAAATTTTTCAGGAGATTCGCAGAAGAATTCTCTAATTGTTGAAGTCATCGCTAATCTTAAATCTGTATCAATGTTAATTTTAGCAACGCCGTGTTTTGAAGCGTAAGCTAACATTTCTTCTGGAACGCCTTGAGCATTTGGTAATTTACCGCCATATTGATTACATTTAGCAACAAATTCAGCAGGAACTGAAGAAGAACCATGAAGAACTAATGGGAAGTCATATCCAACAGCTTCATTAACTGCTTTTTTAATTTCTTCTAAACGTTTGAAATCTAATTTAGCTTCGCCTGAGAATTTATATGCACCATGTGAAGTACCAATAGCAACAGCCAATGAATCACATCCAGTTTCTTTAACAAATCTAGCCGCTTCAGCTGGATCTGTATATGTAGAATCTGCTGCAGAAACTTTAACATCATCTTCTACACCAGCAAGTTTACCAAGTTCAGCTTCAACTGAAACTCCTCTTTCGTGAGCATATTCAACAACTTTTTTAGTTAAAGCAATATTTTCTTCAAGTGGGAATCTAGATCCATCAATCATAACTGATGAGAAACCACCATCGATACAAGCTTTACAAATTTCGAAATCTGCACCGTGATCTAAATGAAGTGCGATAGGTACAGTTGTTGTAGCAAGTGCTGCTTCAACTAATTTAATTAAATATGTTTGGTTAGCATATTTTCTAGCACCAGCTGATACTTGAAGAATGATTGGAGATTGTGTTTCTTCAGCTGCTTCAGCGATACCTTGAAGAATTTCCATGTTGTTAACATTGTATGCACCAATTGCATAACCGCCTTTTAAGGCTTTTTGAAACATTTCATTTGTTCCAACTAATTTTCTTTCTGCCATAAGTTTTTATTCCTTTAAATAAAATACCTCTACATTGTCTAATTTACTTTAAACATATTTTTTCTTCAAGGAAAATGTTATATAATAAATATCAAACAAGGAGTACAACATTGAAAATAGTTATAGCTTCAGACCATGGTGGTTTTGAATTAAAGGAAAAAATATATAGTTATTTATTAAATAAAGGATATGATGTGCAAAATTTTGGTACAGATTCAAATGAATCGTGTGACTATCCAATTTTTGCTCGAAAGGTTTGCAATGCTATTTTAAATGATGATTTCAATAAAGGTATTTTAATATGCGGAACCGGAATTGGCATGTCGATTATGGCTAATCGCCATAAAGGAATTCGTGCCGCTTGTTTATCTGATAAATATAGTGCAGAAATGACAAGAAAACACAACGATTCAAATGTTTTGTGTTTTGGAGCTCGCGTAATCAATGAAGACACAGCTAAAGAAATTGTTGACATTTGGCTAGAAACTAAATATGAAGCAGGTCGACATCAAAAAAGAGTTGAAATGTTGGATAAATAACAATCTTGCTATATATATTTTTTTCATGTAAGATTAAATTGTGGATATAATAACTTTTTAATAAGGAAGTTTACATGTTTGAAAGATTTACGGAAAAAGCAATTAGAGTAATCATGCTTGCCCAAGAAGAATCTCGAAGATTAGGACATAATTTTGTTGGAACAGAACAACTTTTGCTAGGCTTAATAGCAGAAGGAACTGGAATTGCAGCAAAAACCCTTAAATCAATGGGAGTGAACATAAAAGATGCCCGCGAAGAAGTAGAAAAAATTATCGGACGCGGATGTGGCTTTGTGGCCGTTGAAATCCCTTTTACTCCAAGAGCTAAAAAAGTTCTTGAATTATCTTGGGATGAAGCAAGACAACTTGGCCATAATTACATAGGAACTGAACACCTTTTACTTGGTTTAATAAGAGAAGGTGAAGGAGTTGCTGCAAAGGTTCTTGAAAACCTAGGAGTTGAGTTAAATAAATGTCGCTCAAACATCATAAAAATGTTAGGCGAAACAAAAACCTCTTCATCTGGTTCATCTTCAAGTGGCTCGTCACTTGCAACCCCTGGAGCAAGCTCAAAAAATGCTAAAACTCCATCATTGGATGAATTTGGAACAGATTTAACCCTTGCAGCTCAAGAGCAAAGACTTGACCCTGTTGTAGGCAGAGAAAAAGAAGTTGAAAGAGTTATTCAAATCTTAGCAAGAAGAACCAAAAACAATCCTGTTTTAATTGGTGAACCAGGTGTAGGTAAAACCGCAATTGCCCATGGTTTAGCTCAAAAAATTGTAGATAGTGAAGTGCCTGATATTTTAGAAAACAAGAAAATTATCCAATTAGATATGGGTCTTTTAATTGCAGGCACAAAATACAGAGGTGAATTTGAAGAACGTCTTAAAAAGATTATGGATGAAATTCGCCATGCTGGAAATATAATTCTTGTAATCGATGAAATGCATACGCTTATCGGAGCAGGTGCAGCAGAAGGCGCAATTGATGCAGCAAACATACTTAAACCCGCCCTATCTCGTGGTGAAATTCAAGTAATTGGTGCTACAACTCTTGATGAATACAGAAAATATATTGAAAAAGATTCGGCTTTAGAAAGACGTTTCCAAACCGTAATCGTTGATCAGCCATCAATTGAAGAAACAATTGAAATTATCAAAGGTTTAAAACAAAAATATGAAGAACATCATAAATTGATAATTTCAGATGAAGCAATTGTTGCTGCAACCGAGCTTTCTTCAAAGTTCATAACTGAAAGATTTTTACCAGACAAAGCTATTGATATTATTGATGAAGCAGCCTCAAAGGTGCGCTTAAATGTATCAGCATTGCCACCAGAAGGCAAAGAATTAGATAAAGAATTAAAAGCAATCATCAAAGAAAAAGAAGATGCAATCAGAAATCAAGAATTCGAAAGAGCGTCAGATCTAAGAGACGATGAAGCAAATTTAAAAGACAAAATTCGCGAAATTTCAGAACAATGGCGTGCAACTCAAGACGAAAACAAACCAACAGTTGGCGTTGAAGAAGTTGCTCAAGTAATTGCAACAATTACAGGTATTCCTGTTACAAAAATTACAGAGGCAGAGTCTGAAAGATTATTAAAACTCGAAGAAACACTTCATAATCGTGTGATAGGACAGTCTGATGCCGTTGTTTCATTAGCAAAATCAATAAGACGTGCTCGTGTAGGCTTAAAAGCGCCAAATAGACCAATTGGAAGTTTTATTTTCTGTGGCCCAACTGGTGTTGGTAAAACCGAGCTAGCTAAAGCATTGGCTGAAGCTGTATTTGGCTCTGAAGATAATATGGTTAGAATTGATATGTCTGAGTTTATGGAAAAACATGCAACTTCTAAACTTATTGGTTCTCCTCCAGGATATGTTGGCTATGATGATGGCGGAAATATGTGCGAAATCATTAGAAAAAAACCTTATAGCGTTGTTCTTTTTGATGAAATTGAAAAAGCACACCCCGACACATTTAACATCATGCTTCAAATCCTTGATGATGGTCGTTTGACAGATTCTAAAGGACGCCATATTAATTTCAAAAACACAATTATCATTATGACATCAAATGTTGGTGCTTCAATGATAACAAATACGCAAAAATTAGGCTTCTCAGTTTCTGGAGATGACAAAAAAGATAGATATGAAAAACTAAAAGACACAGTTCATGAAGAACTTAAAAAGGCGTTTAGACCCGAGTTTTTAAACAGGGTTGATGATACAATTGTCTTTGCACATTTATCTCAAGAAGAAATCAGAGAAATTGTTGAATTAATGTTAAAAGACTTATTCAAAAGACTTTCAGAAAGAGATTTAACAATTGAAGTAACAGATGCGGCAAAAGATTATCTAGCAAAAGAAGGATACTCTGAAACATATGGAGCTCGCCCATTAAGACGTGTAATTCAAAAGAAAGTCGAGGATGTTTTAGCTGAAGAAATTTTATCAGGAAATTACAAGGCAAATGATAAACTTTCAATGGATTATCGAGACGAAAAAATAGTAATAGAAAAAATAGAAGAATAAAATAAACCCTCGCATTATGCGAGGGTTTTAAATATAAATATAATTATCACAACACGTTTATACACTAATTTTATTTCTATGCTAAAATACAAGAAGACTAACTTTGGTTGAGGAGATAAATTAAATAAAATGGCTTTAGTAGATATACTTTTAAAAATTTTTAAAGACCCAAATTTAAGAAAAATCAATAAAATCATGCCAATCGTTGATAGAATCAATGAATTTGAAGCGGAGTTCGCCAGCCTTTCAGATGAACAGCTTAAAGCAAAAACGGTTGAATTTAAGGAAATCTTATCTAAAAGACCAACTTCAAACGATTTAAAGCAAGATAGAATATTAGAAAAACAAGCTTTAGATGAAATTCTACCCGAAGCTTTCGCAACCGTTAGGGAAGCAGGGAAAAGGGTTTTAAATCTTCGTCACTTTGATGTTCAACTGATTGGTGGCATTTTTCTTCATGAAGGTCATATCGCAGAAATGAGGACAGGGGAAGGCAAAACTCTTGTGGCAACACTTCCAGCATACTTGAATGCACTTACAGGCAAAGGAGTACACGTTGTAACAGTTAATGATTACCTTGCAAAGCGCGATAGAGACTGGATGGGTCGAATTTATGAATTTTTAGGGCTATCTGTTGGTGTAATTTTATCAAGCGGAAAATACAACAGCTATGAAAGCAAAAAAGAAGCATACAAATGCGACATTACATATGGAACAAACAATGAATTTGGCTTTGACTATTTAAGAGACAATATGGCAACAGACATTGATTCTTTGGTTCAAAGACCATACAATTATGCCATTATTGATGAAGTTGATTCAATTTTGATAGATGAAGCAAGAACACCATTAATCATTTCAGGAAGGTTAGAAAAATCTGCTCAAACATATCAGTTAATGGCAACAATTGCTCCTCAATTAGAAAAAATTAAACATTATGAAGTTGATGAAAAAAACAAAAATATCATCTTCACAGAAGAAGGTGTAATAAAAGCTGAAGAGCTTTTGCAAGTAGATGAATTATTTGATATGAAAACGCAATATGCTCATCACTTATTACAAGCTCTAAAAGCAAAAGAATTATTTATAAAAGATACTGATTATGTTGTAAAAGACAATCAAATAATGATTGTTGATGAGTTTACTGGTCGCATAATGGAAGGCAGAAGATGGTCAGACGGGCTCCATCAGGCAATCGAAGCAAAGGAAAAAGTTAAAATCCAAGATGAAACTCAAACATTGGCTTCAATAACATTCCAAAATTTATTTAGATTATACCCAAAATTATCAGGTATGACAGGAACTGCAATGACAGAAGAAGCTGAATTTGGAAAAATCTACAATTTACAAGTAACACAAATCCCAACAAACAAAGAAGATCAAAGAATTAATCATCCTGATGTTATCTATAAAACCATTCAAAAGAAATTTGAATTTGTTGCCCAAGAAATCGCTGCCATGCAAAAAATTGGAAGACCAACACTAGTTGGTACTATTTCTATTGAAAAATCAGAATACTTATCTTCAATTTTAAAGAAAATGGGTATTAAACATAATGTACTAAATGCTAAACATCACGAAAAAGAAGCCTACATTATTGCACAAGCAGGTAGGGTTGGAGCAGTAACAATCGCAACCAATATGGCGGGACGTGGTACAGATATTCTCCTTGGAGGAAATGCTGAATATTTAGCAAAAGAAGAATTAGATGACAAAGGAATTACAATTGAACATCCAAATTATGAACAATTAAAAAATGAAGCGCTTGAACGCGCAAGAAAAGTTACTGAAGAGGAACATGCAAAAGTTGTTGAGCTGGGTGGTTTACATGTAATTGGAACAGAACGCCATGAATCACGTCGCATAGATAACCAATTAAGAGGCCGTGCAGCAAGACAAGGAGACCCTGGTTCAACTAAATTTTTCCTATCATTAGAAGATGATTTAATGAGAATTTTTGGTGGCGAAAAAATTATCCAATTAATGGATATGCTAAATGTTGATTCTGATACTGCAATTGAAAACATTTTAATCACAAGACAAATTGAATCAGCCCAAAAGAAAGTTGAAACATATCACTTTGATATCAGAAAATCAGTGCTTGAATATGATGATGTAATGAATATACAGCGCGAAAAGTTCTATCATCAAAGAAGAAAAGTTCTTGAAAGCAAAGAAATCCAATCTGATATTAAATATATGATAGAAAAAGAAACAGAAAGAATTCTGTCACAATATCTAAATAAAGACATGTCTCCTCAAGAATATGTGTATGATGATTTAATTATGTTTATCAAAGAATTTACAAGCATTTTTCCACAAGCAAAAGACAAAATTAGCGTTGATGACATTAAGACTTTAAGAGCAAATGAAATATCCGAAAAATTAAAATCTCTTGCACAGGAATGCTACATAGAATTTGAAAAAACTATTGTTGACGAATTTAATGGTGCAATGAGCCACTATTATGGCAACGATTTTATACCACAAGAAGCCTTCAGATCAGACAATATTGTAAGAAATATAGAAAGAGATATTTTACTTCAAGTAGTCGATGCAAAATGGATTGATCACTTAGGAAATATTGATATGCTAAAAGATTCCATTGGTCTTGTTGCATACGGCCAAAAAGACCCTCTTATTGAATACAAAAAAGAAGCATATAATTACTTCAACGCTTTAATGGCGGAAATTCAATCAGAAACAGTTCAACATTTATTTAGGGCTCATTTCGGCGTGCAAATTATAGAATAAATATTCCTCTAAAACAACCAACTAAAGCCCAATTGGAAGCCGATGCCGTTTCTTCCGCCATTAGTTAAGTGAGCTTGCAAGAACGAAGTCATTCTATCTGTCCAATTCTTTTGCACACCTACTCCATATTTAACATATGGTTTAATAGATGTTTCAGGAAGCGGCATTCCATCTGCTTTATATTTAGCTTTATCTAATACATTCCATATAACTGAGAAATATGCGTATGGTCTCCAGCCACTTTTTCTTGGGGAGATGACTTTAACTCCTGGCTCAATGTGGACAGAATGGATTGGTTCAGATGATATTTTAACACCTGCTGAATTTGTAAAATCCATTGTTTTAATGAATGAATAACCTAGTAGCAATGTTGGTTGAACTATATATCTTCCGTTTTTAAATTCAAAGTTGTAACCTGTTTTAGATGCAATGCCACCAACCCATGTGTTGAAATCATCAGTTCCATACATAGTATCCGCTTTACCCATGCTTGCTCCGGCATTGATACTTAAACCAGTAAAGAAATTCTTTTTGTATAGTTCACCAACAAGGCCTATTGTAGCTCCGTTTTGTCTTGTATCTACACTATCATAGCTTTGTTTTGAACCGTTATATCCAATGAATACTCCCCAGGCTCCATCCCAGCCTTTTTTAAGTGATTTAACAGGAGAGTTTGCACCAAAATATGTACCATAAGAAACGTTATCTACTTTTGGTCCATTTTTAAGTGGAACTGTTTCGATTGTAACATGTGGTCTATACCAAGCTTCCCTGTTATCTCTTCTTGAAACAGCATCATCCCACAACATGCCTTGTTGATAAAAAGAAGCATATTTGTTTTTATCTCTCATCATGATTCTTTCGTTAACATCACGAGTCATGAATGTATCCATATGATAAAAAGCTTCGGTGAATGTTGATATTTGATTTGCAATTGAGCCTGATTGGGCTGCTGTTTGAGTTGATAAAACTGCTGGGTTTACATCTTCATATTTTGGAGATTGAGGAGTGTATGTTGTTTTGAAGTTAAATAATCCTGTTTGATTATCATATTCAACTCCATATTTATATATTGGAGAATAAACTATTTCGCCACCTGTATATTTAACTGATGAAGCAAGGTTTGAATTTATTGCTTCTTCGATGTTTCCAAATGGAGATAGTGTAAAATCTGTATCCGTTGTTGGTTTTAATATGCTTATATTTTGAATATCAATTATTGAATTATTTGGATTGTTAAATGTGTCAAATGTAATTGTATCCATTGTTTTATTATCTAAATTAGCATCAATTGACATTGTTATATCAGAATACAAAGTTACATTTCCAAGATGATGATTATATATAGCGTTATCTTGAGTTGAAATATGTCCACCATAGATATTAAATGCTGAATTGTTTGCAAAGTTAGCAACCCCTGTTTGGCCTGCTAAAATTGATGATTCTTCTTGAGTGTATGTATGATGAGCCAAGATAAGTTTGCCATCGTAAAAATTAACTGTGTTGCCATCTATTTCGTTTGCTAAGATAACTGTTCCATGAGATGGAGCGATTTGAGAAGCATCTTGAGCGGATGAAACATCAACATTTGATTTGTTTATTTCCAATACACCATTAGAACCTGAAATTCCATCTAAAATTGACAGATTATAGTCTCCTGCATTAAGATTTATTGTTGAATTTGCATTATGTATTGCATTAGATTTTCCATTTGCTGAGTTTCCTACAAAAGTGGTTTGGCCTGAAGAAGACAAGATGTTTAAAGACGAAGAACCATAATTATATATCGCACCACCATAAGCTTCGGCATTTTCTCCTGTTGCAGTTGCAGTTACTGAATTTCCAATGAAAGTTACGTTATCAAGATAGCCGATGTTACCATAAATATTATGTATCGCACCACCATTACTTGTTGCAGTATTTCCGATAAATATTGAATTAGAGATAGCATCTATTATTGAAGTGCCAGAACCGTATCCTCCATTATAAATCGCACCGCCCGATTCTGCAGAATTACCAACAAATGTTGAATTAGAGATAGTATCTATTGTTGCAGATGTACCAGAACTGTTTGCATAATTATAAATCGCGCCACCTTTATTTGCAAAATTTGCGCTGAATGTTGAATTAGAGATAGTATCTATTGTTGCAGATGAGCCAGAATGTACAGCATAATTAAAGATCGCACCGCCATTTTTTGTTGCAGAATTACCAGTAAATGTTGACTTAGAGATGGTGCCAATAAATCTGGAGCTCGAAAGCGTACCACTATTACTAATAGCGCCTCCTGACCCATCAATAGCACTATTTTTTTCAAAAATAACGTTATCTATTAAATTAATCACCCCATTGTTACGCCCATATAACTCGTTTATCCAAATTGCACCCCCAGAATTAGCAGAATTTAATATAAATTTAGAGTTTTTTATTTCTCCTATCAGAGCCTGAACACTAAGTGCGCCCCCATCAGTTGTTGCAACATTACCTTCAAATAATATATTATCCAATACATCAATTCCGTCACCTGCATAATTAAATATCGCCGCACCATAATCATTGATATTATTAATAAATGTGGAATATGAAATAATTTTTATCTTTCCATGATTTTTTAAACCAGCATTTGAATTATTTAAAAAAATTGTATTACCAATCAAATCTACAACTCCATAATTTAAAAGAATTCCATTTCCGGAATTTTCTTCAAATATAGTATTAACAATTTTTTTTATTTGACCGTTATTATAAATCGCACCGCCAGATTTTGCAATATTATTTTCAAAAGTTACAGTGTCGATTATCTCAATATTTTTATCATTTCGTATAGCGCCCCCATTATTTGCACTATTTTCCAAAAAATATGAATTATAAATTTTATCAATTACGCCAACGTTGTAAATAGCGCCACCTTCTGCATAATCTGCGTTAGTAGTATTATATAAAAAATCCGAATTTAAAACATTATTTATAATTCCCGAATTATATATAGCTCCACCCTTAGCATAATTTCCGGATAGATTATAAACTGAATTCAACTCAAACAACGAACTGTCGATATTAATAATTGTACCAGTATTACATATAGCACCACCCGAATTTCTATAAGAATTCGATGTTGAATTATTGCTAAAACTTAGATTTCTCATGTCTATAATTATGCCTACATTTTTTATTACACCGCCAGAACCATCGTTATGATATACTCCAGTTGAAGAATTATTACTAAAATGCAAATTTAATAATGACAATTCATTAGAATAATTATACAAAACACTTCCGCCACCATCTCTTGAAAAGCCCATAAAAGAGTCAATGTCGACAAATGAAATAACAGCATCTTCTTTTATTTGAATTCCACTATACCCCCCCCAACGAAATTATTGAAGTTACCATTGATTGTTAAATTAGATGAAGCGAAGGAATCGAGGTTTGATGTTGCAGCAATATCAGAAGTTAAAATAATTTCAGTTGTTGATGAATTAGAATAAGCAGATTTGAATTCATCAAAAGTACCTACTTCAACAGCAGATGAAGCTTGTATAATTCCAAAACTAAATAATATATAAATAAAGCTTTTCAGCTTATTTCTTAATTCCATTTTTCAATACCATCCATGATATATAATATAGCAATTCCAAAATAAGGGAAATATGTAACAGGAATTTAAAATTAGCGTCATTCTGAGGCAGAGCCGAAGAATCTCAACTTGGGAAATACAAAAGATCCTTCGCCAATGCTCAGGATGACGAGTGAATAATGCAAAAGAGTCTTCGCTGACACAGGATGACGGAAAACATAACTAAAAACCCTTTGGCGGTAATTCCAAAGGATTTTTATAAGAACTTATTTAAAATTTCTAGTTAATTTCCTTTATGCCTTTTGTTTGGATTTCGTCAACTAGCTTTTCTACAAATTCATCAATTGTCATTTCGCCAATTTGTCCAACGCCACGTTTTCTTATTGCAACTTTACCATTTTCAATTTCTTTATCACCAGCGATAAGAACATAAGGAACCTTTTGATTTTGCAAGTAATCTCTTATTTTATAATTCATTGATTCTGATTTTTCCTCAAAGATTACCCTGATTCCTTTTGCACGGAGTTTTTTATAAACCTCATCCATGTATTCATTGTGCCTATCTGCAATTGGAACAAGAGCTACTTGATGAGGAGCAAGCCATGCTGGGAAAGCACCTGCGTAATGCTCAATCAAGATACCATGGAATCTTTCCATTGAACCAAAGATAACTCTATGCAACATAACAGGAGTTTTTAATTGACCATCTTTATCTTGATATTTAATTTCAAATCTTTCAGGAAGGTTAAAATCTAGCTGAATTGTTGCGCATTGCCAAGTTCTGCCAAGAGCATCTTTAACTTTGAAATCAATTTTAGGGCCATAAAATGCTCCATCTCCTTCGTTGATTTCATATTTCATACCACGTTTGTCCATTGCTTCTTTTAAACCAGCTTCAGCTAAATCCCAGTTTTCAAGTTTTCCAACATAGCTTTCAGGGCGAGTTGATAATTCAACTTCAAAACCCATATTGAAAATTTTCATAGTATCGGCTACAAAATCAATGATTTCATTAATTTCATCAACTAGTTGTTCAGGTGTACAGAAAACGTGTGCATCATCTTGAGTAAAGCCTTGTACTCGGGTTAAGCCGGATAATGCGCCAGATTTTTCACGACGATAAACCGTACCTAATTCACCCATTCTCAAAGGTAAATCACGATATGAATGACGCTGAGATTGATAAATTAAAATATGGAACGGACAATTCATTGGCTTAACTATATATTGCTCATCAGCTTCATCTGTTTTTTGAATAAAGAACATATTTTCTTTATAGTGGTCAATATGTCCAGACAATTCCCACAATTTTGATTTTGCCAATTGAGGGGTTTGAACGATAACGTAACCACGTTTTCTGTGTTCAGATCTCCAATAATTTTCAATTTCTTCACGAACAGTATACAAATTTGGATGCCATAAAACTAAACCGCCACCAATTTCGTCTCTTACAGAGAATAAATCTAATTGAGTGCCTAATTTTCTATGATCTCTTCTTTTTGCTTCTTCTAATTGATGAATATAAGCGTCTAATTCTTCTTGAGTTAAAAATGCAGTGGCATATATTCTTTGAAGCATTTTATTATTTTCATTACCTCTCCAATATGCACCAGCTACGCTCATTAATTTAAACGCTTTAATTTCCTTTGTTGATTCAATATGTGGACCAGAACAAAGATCATTAAATAAAACATTTCCATCTTTATCTTTTGTTAAATAAAGAGTAGGGTTATCATTTTTATGTTCTTCTAATAATTCGGCTTTATAAATTTCACCTTGAGCTTTAAATTCTGCGATTTGAGCTTCAACATCAGGTATAACATATTTTTCAAACGTCAAATTACCAGCGATTAATTTTTTCATTGTTTTTTCAATTTCTTTTAAGTTTTCATCGCTTAACGTTACGCCTTCAATATCAAAATCATAATAAAAGCCATTTTCAATAGCTGGACCAATTGCTAATTTTGCGTTCGGGTAAAGTTTTTGTACAGCTTGCGCCATTATATGGGAGCAAGAATGACGAAGTGTGTGTAATTTTTCCATTTCTTCCATAATTTTCCTCGAATGTTTATAATATGCTAATATTCTAGCACAAACGCTTTAAGAGTAAAATTATTTACGTTTTTTAGTTTTTTTCTTTGCAACCGGAAGAGTTTTTATTCCAGAAAAATTTATAGATAAAATTGTTAACATATTTTCCCTTTTTGTTTTTCTAAAACTCCTAAAAAACAAAAATGCCAATATGTAAACTTTTTTAAAGCAAAAACTCAGGATATCGTTTTTTTAGTTCTTTTAAATCCGTTTCACTGACTGGTTTTCTTAAGAAAGAACTATATTTTTCTTTAGCAGGAGCAAAAACAATTCCACTATCACTTTTGTCAATGAAGTCAAAATGAGAGCTATACACGCCCTTATATTTTTTTATTGCTTCAGGAATATAATCAGCAAAACCTAACCAAGCATCGATTATATATGGTTTTTTTGCATTGACAAGTAGTACAGCATGATCTAAATGAATCCCATCCGGAGTTTTAACACTTGCTATAGTAGCATTTTCAATCTCATTAGCAATAGCCGCTATAGCTGCCAATTGCGCCGATTCTGCACAATTTCCAATTTTTTGTGCTTTGATTGGCGTAATCATCGCTGAAACTTTTTCCAAAAAACCTGAAACATTATCAAATTTACCACTTTTAGCATTTCTTACTTGTCGGACTTTATTATTTAATTGTATACATAAAGCATCAAATTCATTTGTATGTTTAAAGCCGGCAATTAAGGTTTGAGAAATCCTTGGAAACTCATTGTTGACTTTTCTTGCCAAATCATCTGCACGTCGTATATCGGCATTTCTTGAAGTAAAATTTAATTTTGTTCTATTAATTTGCACAAAGATAAAAAATAAGTAAATTTTAAAAATTGCTTATTTTGTATGTTTTTTCCATCTTTCTTCATATTTTTTAACCATTAAAATTGCATCACTTTCAGAATATTTATAGCCTGAAAGACTTATAAGAATCCTACCTTTAGATTCTTCAAAAAGCTTCTGTTTAATTTTATATGGATAAGTTTCACTTCCCTTTAAATTACCTTGATGAATTTCTTCAATAATGCAATCTATGTAAGCCTGAACATATTGAGGAATTTTTGGATGTCTTTTTATATAATCAACAAGTGGCATATTTTCCCTATATCTATTGCCACTTGCACTTGTAAGCAAAAAATTTCCAATAGAATTCAAACCCCCCAAAGAAGAAGGGGTTATATGTTCAATTGTACCTGTTGAAGCAATAAATATTCTTCTTGTAATTTCAGTTTGTGTTCTTTTGGAATATTTAACAACAAAAGCACTCTTTGAACTTTCAGAAGTAGGTAAAAATAATGCTCTATTTTTTATATCATTAAAAATTTCTTTCTCGTTTTCTTTGGGAATCATTCCTTCCAAAGATGACAGAAAAACCTTGCGCTTGAAAAAATCTCTTTCATTATCTGAAATGATAATCTGTCTGCATTTTGTTGTTTTTACTCTCATTTCAAGCGCAGTTTTGGTGCTTAATTTATGAGTTAAAGTATCAACCTCATCCAAAACTTCAAACTCTTCAAGCTTTAGCTTGGCAAGACAATTTCCCCTTATCATTTGAAGGCAATTCTGCAAATTATCATCAGGGTTTAAAGTAGCAAATTCTTTAAAAATTGCAAAAATATCTTTTTCAACTGGTAAAAAATTATCACTATATTTACCCAGCAATTCAACGCAATCAAGAGCAGTCACGCATTTTTCGAGCTTTCTTTCAAAATCTTTAATTGCACTTGAGGGAATAATTCTAATACCCCTGTATGGACAAATAATATTTTTTAATCTACGAAGTGGTTTCCCTGCAGAAGTAGAACCTTCATAAGGAACATCATAATAGTATTTTAAATAATCTTGAGCAGAAAGTTTCTTAGTTGGCATAATTGCCTTATATAATCGCTATTCTACCTATATAATAACAGATTTTATAGGAAAATTAAATATCTAAAATATTGTATTAATTTATATGCAACTTTTTTTATTTATTTGTTTTATTGCAAATATAAAAATCTTTTAAAAAAGGAAAACTATGATAAATAAAACCCAAGGTTATAATCCAAGCTTCAAAGGCTGCACCATCGGACGAGACGATAAAGAAAGATTGCAATTGGCGCAAATCCTTTTAAAAAGAGCTGATAACCAAAAAATTAAAGATATATTCAAAACAACCATCAAAGAAACTTGTGACAAAATAAACGAAATGAATGGCGAAGACCTATATATAACCTGGGGTCCAGATGAAAACAATGAATATAAATTATCTATAAAATTAAGAAACAAGAAAGATCCATCTAAGCTAATTGGAAGCCGTTCTATTCTTCCAGAATGCTTTTGGGGAAACACCCTAAGAGATGCCGATATAACAAGAATTACAACAGCACTCAAATCTCCGATTGAATGGGCAAAAAAATATTATAGCGAACCAACAAAATCAGTCGAAGATAATATTGATAATCAGGCAGCGCTTGAGCTTGCTAATTATTGGGCTTAAAATTACTTAATACAAATAATGCCCGCTCACTTAATCAGCGGGTTTTATGGTGGTAGCTGCAATGGAGTCTGCTACTGCCTTTCCAGGTTTGCGATGTACAAAAACACGGAAATAACAGCGAATTAACACTGAAATCTTAATTTGCCTTTTTAAATTTTCTAACAATATCTTTAAAAAATTCAATTGAGCAAACATAACCAATTTTTTCAAAAGGTTTTGGAAATTTTTTGGTTAAAAAATTAAAGAAAATGTTTAATAAAAATGCTGAAAAAATTGAAGCAATATAAATCCATAATTCAATTTTAAAATCTGTTTCGTATAGCTTTAGTGTTTTTAAGTCATAAGTATTAATTAAATATGCAAAACAAGAAACGAAGAGGAAAATCAAGCTCTTAATCCAAAAATTATATTTTTTTAGTTTTTTATACAATCCGCAAATTTTTGCATAGAAGTACGAAAAGAATGTAAAATTAAAAATTGCAGAAATTGTTAATAATAAATTCCAAACATTACTTGGTAGATCTGTTTCTGCGCAAAACCCATTACCTACAAATAGTTCAATAAAACCTGCAAAAATATATCCATCTATAATCGTTTTTCCAAACAAGATAACGCCAAGTATGGTATCTTTTAAGGTAAAAGACATGCTTATCAATAAAGCATAAAGAGTGCACCTTATAAAAATATTTAATTTTTCTTTTAAATTTTCATTCATATTTTAAATATTAAGGCTGAATTTCTCCAGCCTTAATTCCTTTTATTTCCAAATTTCATCTAATTTATCTTTTGAAATAATTATATCATGTATTGAAAAATATGGTTTTAAATTTCCTTTTTCCATTTCTCTTCTACCTGCTTTATTTAACACATCTGTTGCATTTTTGTTAAAATCATAAGTGTCATACATTTTAATATGCAAATTACCTTGCTTATCAAGATATGGATGCTTGAAATCCGCAGCACCTATGGCATTTTTAAGATTGCTATTAGCCAAAACTCCCTTAGGGAAATGTGCAGGAAACCTTCCACTAAAATCTTTTCCATTTAAAATTGCATCTTTGTTATCTTTTAAAATTTGATGAAAATCTTTGTTTTCAGATACTCTTTTTGATGGTTCAGAGTCTTTTTTAAAAAAATATCCTTTAATATCGTCTGTTTTAAAACCATAGTCTTTGAATTGTTTAGAAACTTTTGCTTTTAAATATTCCTTATCTGAAGCGACTGCTGGGTCATCAAAATTTTTTAATTTTATGGCGTCTTTAATATAACTTTTGTCATTCATTTTATCGCCATGGGCTAAATCAAGCATTCCTGCCGTATCTTTTCCAGAAATGATTTTAGTTATATCATTTGAAACTTTATTATAATTTTTACCAATTCTTGCTTGAATTATAGTTGCAAGAGTTTCATCTTTGGTGGGTAGTTTAACCTCGCTTGCGTCACCTGTTATTTTTCCATATAATCCAAGCTCTTTGATTTTCTTACTTAAACTTTTCTCATCTCCATACAAAATATCTACAGGTGTTGCTTTGTCTTTTAGGGTATCAAGAAGCTCGTTTTTTCTTTTTTGTTTTATTGTTTCAATTTCTTTTTGTTTGCGTGATTTTTGATAAAGAATATCTTTTAAGTTTTCTTTGTTACTACTTGCTTTTCCTCCATTTTTAAATGTAAATTGTCCATTTTCTTCTCTTGGGTGATCTTGTTCGTTCCAAGCCATAAATACCTCCTTTGTTTTGCTAATTTTTAAATAAAAAAAGAGAGTATATGATAATCATTTTAATTATCATTTACTCTCTACTTTAATTTATTATTTATATGTTTATTATAAATTATTATGATATATTTTTCAAGCTGGCGAATAAGGTAAAAAGCATAGCATTATTTATTTTTATCTGGCTAATTAAGCAATTTTAGGATATGATTTTTATGGAAAACGATTTTCAAAAAGGCGAAATAGTTATTTATACAAGCGAAGATGGTTCAATTTCGCTTGATACTAAGCTTGAAAATGATACAATTTGGCTTACTCAAGATATGATTGTCAAATTATTTGATTCAAGCAAAGCCAATATATCTGAACACATTAGCCATATTTTTGATGATGAAGAACTTGATAAAAATTCAACTGTTTGGAAATTCCGAACAGTTCAAAAAGAAGGCTCCAGAAACTATAAGAAAATTATTTAGTAAAAACAATATTTTAAAATAACATCAGATGTAGCGCTAGAATGGTTATATACAAAATATCATCTACGCATCCAGTGCATTTGTTATTAAATCTACAAACTGTAATTCTCCCAACACTCGAAACTCCCGCGTCGTGTGGGGAAAAATGGCAAAAATAAAACCCACTGACTTAATCAGTGGGTTTTATGGTGGGCCATCCTGGACTCGAACCAGGGACCTCACCCTTATCAGGGGTGCGCTCTAGCCACCTGAGCTAATAGCCCTTATTGCAATTGATTTCATTCCGTAACCTTTTGCAAAATCTAGATTACCAAGAACAAAATTTAAAGTCAACTACATTTTTTCTACAGGATTAACTCCAATTAAATTCAGCATAGTTGCCATAATTATTTTGAAACACATAACTAAAGATAACTTCATCAAGCTATCTTTTTTATCTTCCGATAAAACTCTTGTGTAATTATAAAAATGATGAAATGAATTTGCTAATTCTGTTAAATATTTACAAAGCATGTAAGGAGCTCTATATTTAACAGCATTTGCTAATAATGCCTTACCTTCTTCCATTTTTAAAATTAAAGCTTTTGTTGCCTCCATTGATTCATCCGATAAACTTTCAAACATATCTAGCACACTAACATGTTTATTAAATTCATCAATTTCATTTTGGGTTAACAATGGCGCCAATTCTGTTTTATTGTCAATATCAACTCTTTTTTCAACTGCTTTTCTTAAAATCGAACAAGCTCTAGCATGAGCGTACTGAACGTAAAATACGGGGTTTTTATCTGATTGAGACTTGGCTAAATCAATATCAAAATCTATCGTTGTATCAGCTGAGCGCATCAACATCCAGAAGCGAGTTGCATCAATTCCAACCTCTTCAACCAAATCATCCAGAGTAACCATTTTTTTGCGCTTACCCATGCGTTGTTGTTCGCCATCTTGAATTAAATTAACAAGTTGCCCTAATAGTACTTCAAGCTTATTTGAATCATACCCAAGAGCATCAATTGCGGCTTTCATACGGGGAATATATCCGTGGTGATCTGCACCCCAAATATTAATTAATCTTTCAAAGCCTCTATCAAGTTTATTTTTATGATATGCGATATCAGCTGTTAAATATGTATTTTTACCATCTGTTTTAATCAAAACCCTATCTTGATCATCTTGATAATCAGAACTTCTAAACCAAGTAGCTCCATCTTTTTCATAGATTTTGCCTGATTTTTTTAATGTTTCCATGCAGCTTTCAACTTCTTTATTTTCATAAAGTGAAAGTTCAGAGAAAAATAAATCAAAATGTGTTCCAAATTTTTCAAGCAATTCTTTTTGTTGTCTTAGCATGTCGGCTTTAGCATAATCCGCATATGATAAAGTTGATTTTTCTTCAATATATCTTTTAGCACAATCGATCAAATATTCGCCAGGATACATATCTTCTTCAAGTTCGATATTTTCGCCTAGCAATTGACGAACACGAACTTCTAAAGATTTTCCAAGTTTATTGATTTGATTACCTGCATCATTTATATAAAATTCTTGAAATACATCATAATTGCAATATTTCATTATATTGGCTAAAGCAGAGCCTAACGCTGCCCATCTACCATGACCTATATGAAATGGGCCTGTTGGGTTTGCACTTACATATTCAATATTAACTTTTTCACCCTTGCCAACATTTGATTTTAAATAGTTTTCTTTTTTATTTAAGATGTTTACAATAACATCATTTAAAAATTCTTTTTCAAGTTTGAAATTAATGAAACCAGCTACAACATTAGTTGAGAAATTTTTAGCCTCAATATGTTTAACAATAGTTTGAGCAATCATTGGTGGTGCCATTTTGGCAGTTCTAGCTAATGCTGAAATATTAATTGCAAAATCTCCAAACTCTTTGTTTTTTGGAGCGTCACAAACAAGCTCAAAAGTTAACTCTTTGGTTTCACCAAGTTCATTTAGTTCAATTGCACGCTCGATAGCGTTTTTTGTAATTTCAATAAAATAATTCTTTAACATAATACAAACATTTTAATATAAATATGTTAGTTGTGTTAATTTTTTTAAACATTTTTAATATTTTACTTAAGTTTTTAAAAAAGCATGTCGTTTTATATAATAATCGGATAGCACAAGGAAGAATTTGCATTTACATACATAATAAGATTAATGCAATTTCAAGAATATGGATAGCATTTTAAAACAATTAAAATTGTTAAGTAATGTAAAAAATTATCAAAGCAAGAAAACTACTTTAGCACTTTTTTACTTCAGAAGTTTTTAGAAAGCGTAAGTAATCCTGCAAAGGGTTAAAGGAAGGTAATATGAGCAATATAAACAGCATAAGAAATAGCTCTGTTGGCAATATGGGTTTATATACAAAAAGAACATGTAGTGATAATTCCGAATTATTTATCACTTCAAAATTAAATATGCTCTACAAACAAGCCTTATCAAGCAAAAATCAATTTAATAGTAGAAGAAATTTACGAAAGATGGTTGAAGGTAATCATCTTGATGAAATTGTTTAATCTTTATTTTTAAATTAGTATATTTTTTAATTTCATCAAAAAAATACAAAAAGGCTAAAGTGCTACGACTATAATAATGTTGACTTTTCAGAGTGTTTTGTTATACTAGAATTTGCCCCAAAATTCAAGGAAAGAAAAATGAGTCACATTAATGGCATAGGTCAAAGTATCGTTAACAACAACATGAGTCTATACACAAAACGCACTTGTTCTGATAATTCAGAATTATATATCACTTCAAAACTAAATATGTTATATCAACAAGCGCTCTCTAGTAGAAATCAATTTAATAGCAGAAGAAATTTAAGAAAGATGGTTGAAGGCAATCATCTTGATGAAACAATTTAATTAATTTCTTTTTTGATTTTAGTTTGAATTTCATTAGCACAACTAATATATTTAATTAAATTTTGATAGCGCATTTCACCTTCGCCATAAGGGATGGTTTTATCAAGGAGTTTAGAAGTATCTATGTTTAATTCATTTAATTTAGACATAGCATCACGTGCAAGCTTAGCCTTGTATAGCCTTGGAAAAAATGCAAATAAAAAATTTTCAACAAAACCCAAAGCTCCCCTCGAAGCCAAATTTTGCTTTATATTCAAAAAACGAGTAACCAACTTAAAAGAATCATTATTAAATTCATCTAAAGTTTCGCTAACCATTTCCAAATCTGAATGGTTCAGCCTTCTAGCTTCTTTTTGCAATGCTTTTGGAATTTCTACTCCAAGCTTAAAATCAGTTGCATTTTCATTACACGCAACTTCAAAAAAATTTCCTTCTTGTTTGTCAGACTCTTCACTTTTAATTAATCCACTTTGCATTAATTTTTCAGTTAGTGAATTATAATTCGAATTATTCATAAGAATATTATGCACTTAAAATTAAATTTTTTTGCCATATACAAGTAGTATTTTTGAGCTATAATTCTAATTAATAAGTTAGTAAATTAATAAGGTTTATATGTGGGAATATTCAGATAAAGTTAAAGAACATTTTACAAATCCAAAAAATGTTGGTTCAATTGAAAATGCTGATGCTATAGGTGAAGCTGGTGCTTTATCTTGTGGAGATAAATTAAAATTATATTTAAAAATAGAAAATAATATAATTGCGAACGCCAAGTTTCAAACCTTTGGCTGTGGATCGGCAGTTGCTGCAAGCAGTGTTTTGACTGAAATGCTCATAGGTAAAACACTTGATGAAGCAAGAAAAATTACAAACAAACAAATTGCAGATGAATTAAATGGCTTACCACCAGAAAAAATGCACTGTTCTGTTATGGGAAGAGAGGCACTGGAAAATGCACTAAAAAACTACTATCAAGAAGATTGGTCAGAATTAGAAGACGAACAAGAAGTTGGTTCAACTATTATTTGCCATTGCTTTTCAGTAACAGAACAACAAATAATTGATGCTATTCTCAATAATGGTGCCAAAACGTTTGATGATATATCCAAAATAACATCGGCCGGCTTAGCTTGCGGAAGATGCAGAGAAAATATTAAAGCAATAATTGCAAGATATATTAAAAATGACACGGAAAAAAAATTAACTCCCGTACAAAAAATAATTAAAATTAACTCTGTTATCGAAACAGTCGTTTCTCCTGAATTACAAAAAGATTTCGGAGATATTGAGCTAATTAACGTCGAAGGAAATAACGTTTATGTTAGACTTAAAGGACATTGTTCTCAATGTGCAAATGCAAAATTAACTCTTAAAAATTTTGTTGAAACAAAATTAAAAGAGCTTGTAGATGATGATATTATAGTTTTTGAAGAAAAATAATGAAAAAAATATATTTAGACAATAATGCAACAACTTGTGTCGATGAAAAAGTTCTAGAAGCTATGCTTCCTTTTTTAAAAGAGAATTATGCCAACCCATCAAGCATGTATGAACCAGCGAGAATTTCAGCCCACGCTATAGAAAAAGCCCGTTTACAAGTAGCTGATTTTTTAGGTGTTCAAGATTCTAAGCAAATTCTTTTTACTTCATGTGGTACAGAAAGCGCCAATACAGCAATTAAAGGCGTAGTGGCACAATTTGGCAACTTAGAAACAAAAAATCACATCATTACCACAAGAGTTGAACACCCTTGCGTTTTATCGGTATATGAAAATTTAGAAAAAAAAGGATACAAAATAAGCTACATTGGAGTTGATGAAAATGGTGATTTAGATATTGAATCATTATTGTCAAAAGTAACCGAAAAAACAATTTTGGCATCCGTAATGCATGCAAATAATGAAACTGGTGCAATTTATCCTGCCGAAAAAATTGCAAGCGAAATTAAAAAAATAAACAAAAACACAAAAATATTTACCGATGGCGTCCAGGCTGCAGGAAAAATACCAATTAAACTAGAAAATACAAATATAGATTTTTATTCAATTTCCGGACATAAATTTCATGCGCCAAAAGGAATAGGTGCTCTTTATGTTAAAAAAGGCAATCTGTTTGAACCTTTTATGCTAGGCGGGCACCAAGAAAATTCACTTAGAGCAGGCACATATAACACCCCCTATATTGTTGCATTAGGTGAGGCCGCTAAATTAGCTAGTGACGCATTGCCTTATGAATTATCTGAAGTTAAAAGATTGAGAGATAAACTTGAAAATGGAATTTTATCGCAATTAGGAAACGCTAAACTTAACTCTAAAGCAAAAAACAGAGTGCCAAACACAACAAATATTGGTTTTGAATATATAGAAGGAGAGCTCATACTTCTTTATTTAAATGAACTTGGAATATATGCTTCATCCGGATCTGCTTGTACATCAGGTAGTTTAGATCCATCACATGTTTTAAGAGCTCAAAAAGTTCCATTTACATCTCTTCATGGCTCAATTCGCTTTTCATTATCTCGCTTTACAACAGAAGATGACATTGATTACACAATAGAAAAAGTTCCAGAAGTAATAAAAAGGCTTGCAAAAATTTCACCATTTCAAAAAGAATTAAATGAGCTTGGATTATAATTCAAGTATTTTGCAATATAAATTCAAGCAAAAAAAATATTCACGCGTTTTTATAGCAATATGCGTATAACCTCATTTTCACAAAAAATATTTCATTATTCAAAAATGGTCAAAAGAAACAAAAAAGTGTTTTGTTGCCGAATAATAAAAGCATGTGTGGATTAGAAACATTAGGGATTTATAAACAAATATCATTTCGGAAAAATCATAAAGCTGCGTCTGTTTATTTAATGGGTTACTATGGAAATATTCAATTAATCGAAACTTCCGAATTAATGGCGGAAAAACTAGGTGTAAAGAATTGCAATACAACTTATTTGCGACACAAAAAATTTCATGTAATGAATGGATATAGTTACCTATTTGCTTGCGATGCAAAAAATCAAAATTCCAACGGAACTATTTCTC
Organism: Candidatus Gastranaerophilales bacterium; assembly: GCA_017560095.1. Taxonomy (GTDB): domain Bacteria; phylum Cyanobacteriota; class Vampirovibrionia; order Gastranaerophilales; family Gastranaerophilaceae; genus RUG14156. The sequence continues at coordinate 38,783 of JAFYOU010000056.1, read as the reverse complement.
TTGAAAAGGAAGAATTGCAAAAAATGTCGGAAGTTTTTTCAGATGCTTATAGTATGCCGGTATATTCAATTAATTGTTTAGGTGAATTAATAAGATACAATAATGCAAGAGAAGCACAAGAACAATTAGGGCTCACGCGTATATATACGCATGGAACAAGAAATTCAAGCAAAAATTTGTATTTTATACCAGCAAATGATATCGAAATTAGAGATGAAAATGCACAAATTGTTTTTGATAAAAATGGAAGACCCAAAATAGATTATTCAAAATTAGATAAATTTATCGAATCCATGCCAGAAAGTGGGAACTTTCCTGTATTTGTAGTTGATTTTAGCGGGAAAGCAACATATGTAGAATCATTAGATCATATTACATGCGTAAGTAAAAATACACTTTTAAAATGCATTAAAGAAGAACGTCCAATGCAAAACGGCTATTTAATATTAAAAGCTAGACTTTATGTTAAAAGGAATGATGCGCATTTAGCTCAAAGAGATGAAAATGGCGATTTAATAGCAGATGAAGAAAAAATTAGAAAAACGGCAAAAGAAAAATTCAACAAAGGACGTGTTTCTGTTGTTAAGCTAACTAATCTACAAACAAATGAAACTATTGAATTTTATAGCACAGGTGAAGCAGCCAGATTTCTTGGCGTCACAAAACAAGCAATAAACTACTCAAATAAGCATAAGGTTCCTTGCAGAGGTCATCGCGTAATATATTAATCAAATAAAATAAACTTATCGTTAATTTTTTTATTCAATTTATCTTTAAGTGAATTTTGAACATCTAAAAGTTTTTGTTCTTGTTCTTGTTTTTTTGTTTCAATTGCATTTTGAACTTTTTGTTCAACCTCTTTTGTCTTTGTTTCAACTTTTTGTTGAATATTTTGAGCAGCCTGTTCTTTTGTTTTTAGCATTTCTTCTTTTAAAATTTTCTTCACTTCAGGAGCAGTTGTATCCATTTGAAGAACTTTTTCCAAGCCAACTTTTAACTTATGATTTTCCTCATATTGAGTTTGCAACTGTTTTAAAAGCTCTTCTTTTTCAAAATTAACACTAAATTCTTTGGCTTTATCCATATCTTCTTGTAAAGCTAGCCACTTAAAAGATTTAACCAAAGATAAAGGTTTAGCAACATTTCCATCTAAAACAATTTGAAATTTAGTTGCATTTGCATCACTGTGATCTTTTGCAAAATCCGGAATTTCCTTATATTCTTCAGGCGTTACAACTTGAGAAAAAACCGAAAATAATTTAGAGCTTGCAACATTTAAGCCTGGTGTATTTTTAATCAAATTAACAGGATTTGCCATAGCAATTGGACCAAGCATATCAGAAACCGCAGAAGCTAATCTGACACGAACTTTTGAATCGATTTCATTTGTCAACAGGTTCATATCACCATTAATCAAAATACAAAGTATATCTCCTTGCGATTTAATTGAACCAAGATTTACAACACCATCTTTAAAGCTAACTTTTCCATTCAATTTTTTGTAATGAGTTGAATCAATCGTTGTAATTGGAGTCAAAATTACACCAATTGTATTTTTGAAAAATGCATTTTCTCGAATGTTTTCTGCCAAGAAAAAATTTTCCAATTTGGCAAAAGGACCATATTGCCCATCAGTCAATTCAAAATCAACATCACCTTTTAAAGATTTCATTTGTTCAATATATGTCGCACCTTTTAAAGTAATATTGGTCTTAAAATCTAAATTACCCGAAATTGTATTTTTCATATTAGCAGCATCACTCAAAGCCTTATCTGCATCCAATCCTTTTCCGTTTAACTTAATTGTCATCAAGCCGGATAAAAGGTTCATCTTAATATCACCTTTTACTTTTCCTTTAAAAGCATCACAGTTAAGATTGGAAATTATAAAATCATTATTTTTAACCCCGATATTTCCTTTAATATCTCGAATAGTCATTGCACCAGTTGTTAACTTCTTAATACCAAATTTGCCATCAGCAACCAAAGGAATATCAGAAGAAACCGCTGTTTTTGGAGTACTCTTGACAGGTTGCGGCATATATTTTAAAGTCTCATCAACTACAATCAACGCTTTATCGACATTAATATTATTTGATTTAACATCTATATCGGAAATTTTAAAAAGATTATTAACTGGTTTCAAATTAGCCTTTAAGCTCGCATCAACAATTGAACCATTAATATCAATACCTTTTGTTTTTAAATTTAATCCACTTGATATAAAATCTAAATCGATTTCATTTGCATTTAGATATATCTCTGGAATTTTTACATTCCAAACCTTTAAATCTCCACCAAACTCAAGGTCATCAGGTTTACCATTTAAAGTAATTTTACCTTTAGTATTAAATGTTGACTTATTAAACAAAGCAATTGAGCCTGTTTGTATTTCAGGAATATTAACTCTGAAAAGATTAATATGACCATTATCTAAGATCGCAGTCAAATCTGCTATTTGATTTGAATTTAGCAAATTTAAATTCAAATCATTACTAAATCCATTTTGCACTTTATACAAACCTGAATCTTTGATTTTTATTTTATTACCATGTATTTTTACGTCAACATGAGCCAAAGTTTGCCCACCTAATAATGAATTTAAATTAATTGGAGTGAAATAATTATTAGAATCTGCAAAAATTTGAGCAATAATTTCTTGATTTTTCAGGTCTCCGTTGAGCATTGCTTTTAAAGGAATTGCACCTTTTGAAGGAATTAATACCGCAAGCTCCTTGCCAAGCGTTTGATTTAAATCAGAAGTTTCAATTTTACCATCAACATTAATTGAAATCATTGGATTTTTTAAATAGTTTGCAATATCTCCCTTGATATTGATTTTAGATTGATTATTATAAATAAAATCAAAAGGGTTAATTGTAATTGTATCATTATTTAGCACAACAGCAAGTTTTTCAACTTTTGTTGTTGTTTTTAATTGCGGAATACTAAACTTAAAATTAGTATTTAAAATGTCGCCTTTAATATTTTCCGAATCAACATTAAATGCAAGATTCAAAACATCATCTTCAACAAACATTGTCCTTTTTGCGTCAGATAGGTTTAAATTTGCAAGTTTTGCATTTAAATTTGCGTTTAAATCATTCAACTTTCCACTAACGTCAAGTTTTGTTGTCAAAAAGGCACTATTTAAATTAAAAGCTTTTTTTAAATCATAAGGAGCAAAAGCAGAATATAGTTCAGGTAAAGACAAGTTATCAATATTCAACTTTATATCCACATTAGACTTAGTATCAATAGATCCATCAATGGCAAGTTTTGAATTATTAATCAAAAGAGAAGTGTTATCTATATTTAAAATGTTGTTATCTAAAATAATATTTGCAACAATATCTTTAATACCAATATTATTTTTTGGATTTACGAACGAACCATCTTTAATTAATATTGAACCTTGTGATTTTAATTTTTTAAAATTTGTTTTAAATGTTGTATCGGCAACCAAATATCCTGTCGCTTTGATTGTTGCTAAGTCATTTTTAATATTTAAGCTATCCAATAAAGCTGCTAATAAATCTTTTAAATTATCAAAATGTATTTTGTCTGATAAAATTTGCGTTTTTATTCTAGGTTTTTTGCCATATTTAAACTGACCCAAAAGAGCTATTTTTTCGTCATTTTTTGCATATAAATTTGAATCAAAGTCTATTTTTTTACCTTGAGTTTTTACATGGATATAGCTATTTGGAAGTCTAATATCTGATAGTTTCAGATTTATATTATCAATATTAAAATATCCAAACGACAAAAATCCATGTCGTGTATTTTTAATTCTTAATTTAGAAGCAACATTAGCTTTTAAATCATAAGTTTGATAAATTTCTACCGGATTCACAAAAGGAATAGCAATTTTTTCTTCAGGATCTTTTGGCTCAGTTACTTCACTTGGCGTCGGAAGTGATGAAACAATATTAATTGAAGCTATAATATTTTCATTTCCATCAGATAATAATTTCGTATTTGTTTGAAATTTAAAACTATTTCTGGCGCCATTATAGCCAACATAAAGTTTTTCACCTGCTAATTTTAAATTATGTTTAGTTTTTAAATCATTAATCAAGGCTTCATAATTAACAATTTTAATCGATGGAGCTTTATATCTTATTAATTTTACAATTTTATTAATAAACTCAGTTTGTTTTGTAGGCTCTGTTTTTGGTTTTGCGTTATTTTCATTAATAATATCTTCAATAACACTTACAATTTTGTATTGTTCACCATTTACAATTTCAAGATTAACTTTTGGATTAACAATCTCAGACTTTGAAGTTTTAACAGTCAAAGTTAATAAAGATGGAAGAGCAATTCCGCCTTTGATTTTTTCGGCAGAAAAAACAGATGATTTATCCTCAAGTGCAACATCAATTCCTTCAATTACCAAACCAGCAGACAACATTGGAGTTGTATATATCTTTATTTTTGAATAATCTAAATTTAATTTAGTAACGTCTTTAACTATCTTTTGAATATCACTTTTGTGCTTATCTAAATCATAAACAGCATTAAATATAGGTGGCACAACAAGAAAAGCAATATACAAAAAAGCAAAAAAACTTGCTAAACATATCAAAAATATTCTTAAATTCTTATTCATAAAACTCCCCATCGAAATCTATTTGTTAAAATCATACTACAAAAGGTAATAATAACACGTACTGCAATACAAATATTTACATTAATTTAGCCAATTAATTGAAGTATTAAATTTTGTTTTGTTGTAATAATTTTTATCCTTTGTTGGATATTTAAACTTTTGTTTTTTATATTTTTTAGATAAATATAAAACGTAATTATCATCTTCAAAAGCTAAAAACCAATTTTCATCACTTTTCAACTCTTCAGATAAGGGATAATATTTTTCAACTATCAAGATATCATGATGAAACTCTTTTAAAAATTCTTGATGATTTATTGCCCTAAAAGCTCTGCCCATTTTATTTATTAAATCATTATCATATACTTCTTCGTATCTTCCATCCATAAATAAATAATTATTAGGATATAACTTATACGCAGCATGACTTCCATTATGAAAATTTACAAAAACATTACCCTTTAGATTGTTTATTTTTATAAATTCAATTGCATAAATTGGATATTGACTATCTTTTACAAGATTTACAAATTGATAATCATAAATATGAGCAACAGCTGAAATTCCAAGCAATATTAACAAAACAACTTCTTTAACTTTATCAACAAACAAAGGTAATTTTTTGTTGAAAATAGAATAAAAATCTTTATAACAAAATACAAGAACACTCAATGTAAAAAACACATGACATCTTAATGCTTTTAGCGCAATTATTGAAACAAAAAAGAGAATAATGTATTTTGTTTTATCTATGTTTTTATAAAATTTTTCAAATGAATCTTTTTTTATATTTTTTAAAATAGAATACAAGAAAATCCCTATCGTAGGAAAAAAGAATAACTTAAATTTAATTAAATTATATTTAAGCAATTTATTAAAAAACGCACTTTGCCATTCTATTATGTGGATTCTATTTAGCTTGAATGCATCAACAATAAAGGAAATATACTCTATTCCATATGGATTAATAAGTGTTGAAAAAAGTGAAATCAAAAACGCATATAAATAATACAAATACTCTTTAGATTTTTTATCATTTAAAAATTCACCAAGTGCAAACATTGCAATTAAAGCAAGGCCTAAGACAAAACCGCCATGCATGTTTGCCCAAACTATATTTAAAACAGGAAAACACCAAAATAACCTATATTCTTTATTAAGCTTTATCCTTTTTAACAAATACAAATACAAAGCGAAAAAGAAAAACGAAAATGATTGACATCTGAGAGTTGAAAAAAGTGTATACGAAATAGATTGAATTGCAAAAAAGAAAAATAAAAAATGCATTTTTATATTTTTATCTTCAAGTTTGATTGTTTTAATTATTAAAAATAAAGTCAAAAATATAATTATTGTTTTAAATAAGTATATGCCAATGTCGCCAAAATTATTTTGCAACAAATAAAAAACTAAACTAGAACCCCACTCATGATCAATAAACTTATGTGTTGTTCCATACGAATAAAAATCTTGACCAAACAATGTTCCAGTTTGAAAAAAACTTTTACCTACAATCAATCTAGCCCAAAAATCATAATCTATGTTAATATCCAATGTTCCAAATAAAAGAATAAACAAGAATAAAGTTAAATAAAAAATAAAATCCATAGAAAAATTATAGTATAAAATTTTTGTTTAAGCTATTATTAAGCTCAAGGAGAGAATAAATGGAAAACAAAATTAATGAAATTAGAAATTTAGCATTAGCTGAAATTGAAGCATCAACAGACTTAAAATCACTAGAAATTGTTAAAAATAAATTTCTTTCAAGAAATTCTGAATTCAATAATTTAAAAAAAGGTATGAAAGATTTAACTCCTGAGCAAAGACCTGTTATTGGTGCATTATTAAATAAAGTTTCTACTGAATTAGAAAAATTAGTTAATGAAAAAAATGATATTTTTTATAAAAAAGAATTAAATGAAAGACTTTTAAAAGAAAAAATTGATGTAACTATAGATAGTAATTATATTCCAATGGGCCATATTCATCCATTAACTCAAACAGTCAATGAAATTGTTGAAATTTTCAGCCATCTAGGTTTTTCATTAATTCAACCCCAATATTCTCCAGAAGTTGAAGTCGAAAAATATAATTTCGATTTATTAAATTTTCCAGCAGAACACCCTGCAAAAGACATGCAAGACACTTTCTATTGTGAAGGTGCTTCTAACGTAATTTTAAGAAGTCAAACTTCAAATTCGCAAGTTAGACAAATGTTGAATTCAAAACCTCCAATAAAAGTTATTTCTCCAGGCAGAGTATATAGAAACGAATCAGTAAGCGCTAGAAAAAATAACCTATTCCACCAAATTGAAGGCTTATATGTAGACAAGAATGTTACAATGGCACAACTAAAAGGTGTTCTAAATGAGTTTGTTCGCCTATATTTTGGTTCTTCTCGTCCAACAAGATTCAGAAGCAGTTATTTCCCATTCACTGAACCATCGGTAGAAATTGATGTTCAATGCATTATGTGTCAAGGCAAAGGTTGCTCAGTATGTTCTAGCACTGGTTGGCTTGAAATATTAGGTGCAGGCATGGTTGATCCTAATGTATTAAATGGTGTTGGAATTGATTCCAATATATATTCTGGTTTTGCATTCGGAATGGGTGTTGAACGTTTAACAATGCTTAAATACGCAATAGATGATATTAGATTATTCTTTAATAATGACACTAGATTTTTAAAGCAATTTTAAACACTAACGCTTTATTTATTGAATAATAATTTTTATATATTATAATTTCACATACGTAGGCTGGGTCGGAATTAAAAACCTTACCAGCAGTTAATAAAAATTAAGGAGAAAACGAAAAAGATGACTTTAAAGAACTTTTTATTCACATCCGAATCTGTTACAGAAGGCCATCCTGATAAAGTATGTGACCAAATTTCAGATGCGATTTTAGATGAATTTTTAACCAAAGATTCAAAATCAAGAGTAGCTGCAGAAACTACCGTGACCACTGGTATGGCTTTAGTTTGTGGCGAAATTACATCTAATTGCTACGTTGATATCCCAACGGTAGTTAGAAATACAATTAAATCAATTGGCTATAATGGCGAAGAAGGTGGCGGTTTTGATTACAAAACTTGTGCTGTTTTAACATCAATTGATGAGCAATCAACAGACATTGCTGGTGGTGTTAATAAAGCATTAGAAACAAGAAATGATAATGCCGACGTTTCTAAAGATGAAACACTTGATATTGGTGCAGGCGATCAAGGCATTATGTTTGGTTATGCGTGTAACGAAACACCCGAATTAATGCCACTTCCAATTGCACTAGCACATAAATTAGCTTACAGATTAGCTGAAGTTAGAAAACAAAGAAGAGTAAATTACCTTCGTCCAGATGGCAAAAGCCAAGTTACGGTTGAATACGTTGATGGCAAACCAAAAAGAATTGATACAATTGTTATTTCAACTCAACATGACCCAATTGTTAATGGAGTTGAAGATAACCAAAAAATTCAAGAAATCATTAGAAAAGATATGATTGAACTTGTTATTAAACCTGTTTTTGAAGGCTATGAAGTAAAACCTGATGAAACAACCAAATATTTAATCAACCCATCAGGAAGATTTGTAATCGGTGGACCTCAAGGTGATGCTGGTTTAACAGGAAGAAAAATCATTGTTGATACTTATGGCGGTTATTCTCGTCATGGTGGCGGAGCTTTCTCTGGTAAAGATCCAACAAAAGTTGACCGCTCTGCTGCATACGCTGCAAGATGGGTTGCAAAAAACATTGTAAAAGCTGGATTAGCAGAAAAATGCGAAATTGAATTAGCTTATGCTATTGGACAAGCTCAACCTGTTTCAGTTTTAGTTGACACATTTGATACAGGAAAAATCAGCGACCAAGAATTATCAAAAATCGTTTCCGAAACTTTCGATTTAAGACCTGCTGCAATTATTAAGCAATTTGATTTGAGAAACTTACCTTCTAAAAATGGTGGTAAATTCTATCAAAAACTAGCAGCATATGGACACGTTGGTCGTGAAGATTTCTTTGTTCCTTGGGAACAAACAGAAATGGCTGAAACTTTAGCTAAAAAAGCAAACATATAATTTAATCCATAAATAAATCTTACAGCTACCTTTATTTTTTAAAGGTAGCTGTTGTATAATATAGACATGAAAAAAAACAATCCAACTACACATATTGGGGAGCTTATCTCCAAGACTGCTTTCGGAGAAATGACTAAAAATAATAAAATGGGTGCCGTTATTAAACATTCAACCATTTTTTCTTTTTGGGATAGCATCGTTGGAGCTAAATTTGCAAAATTTACAAAACCATATTCAATTAAATATAACAAGATATATGTAAGCGCAAAAAGTCCTGTTATAGTTCAGGAATTAAACTTATATAAAGCAAAGATTTTAAAAAACATTAATTCATATTCGATGCCCCTAGGTATTGAAATAAGTGATATTATTTTTAATTACAAAAATTACTGCTCTTCAACTCCGGAAACCCTAATAAATCAAACAGAAGATAAGCCAGTTGAAATATCTAAAAAACAACTTGAATCAATAGAATTAGATAAAAAAACAAAAGAGCAAATAAAATCAAACATTGATAAAATTAAATTTTTAAACAATGAACAAAAAATAAACTTTGTTCGCAAAATAGAATCAACATATAAGGCTAAAAATTTCCAAGAAAAGTAGCAATTTTTTCTTGGAAAATAACTTTATATTATTAATAGGTATCAAGATGCATAAGATAAATCCCTTAATTAGTAATATAAATTTCCAAAAAGCCAAGGAAAAATCCAAAAAACAGTCTTTTGGCAACAATGCTGTTCAAAATTATGCGCCAATACCAGTATACACTCAAATTCCATATGGAATTCATCAAAGAAATTACATAAAATTAGGTGTTGATAAATTGCCTAATGGGCAAGAAATTCATATTTATAGACTTTCAAATGGGCAAAAAGTGCAAATAATTAAAAAAGAAGGGGGAACTTCTTTACTAACAAAAGTTGATGTTGGCGCTTTTGATGAAAAAGGCTATCCTAAAGGTATTGCACATTTTATTGAACACAGCGTATTTCATGGTAGCAAACACCATGATGGTGATTTATTAAAGAAACTAGTTAAAATTACAACCTTTCAAAATGCTTCGACCAGCTCTAAAGAAACAAAATATTATATGGATTTAGCTAGCGATTCAATTGAGACTCTAAATCAAGCACTAGATATTCAATCAGGAATGCTTTTAACACCAACTTTTAGTGCAATTGAAAAAGAAAAACCAATTGTTCAGTCTGAATATCAAGCTGATATGCTTGATGATTTCAATTTAATGTACGAAAATTTATTAAAAATTTTATTTAGCTTTTCAAATACCAATGAAGCATCAATTTCAGGTAATAATGAAACGATAGCATCAATCACAAAAGAAGATATGCTTAGATTTCATCAGAATTTTTATAAGCCATCCAATATGACAACTATGATTACTTCTAGGCACAATCCTGATGATATTATTGGTATGGTTGCAAAAAACTTTGTAACAAAATCTCCAAGAAAAATAGATCCTGTAATAAGACAACCAATATCAACAATAGAAAGAACTGCAAGAACAGACATAATCACAAACAACTCATCAGATGGTAATGTATTTATGAGCTTTGTATGTACTGATCTTAAAAACAATTTTGAACGATTAAACTTAGAGGCTTTATGCTCAATTTTTAACTCGAGATATATACCTGGAACTATGGATTTATCAATGCAAAGCCCGTCTGTTGGTTTAATTAGCTATTACGAAACCTTAAATGAAGATTTGCAACCAAATGAAGCAATTCAAAATTTGCAACAAAAAATTATAGATTTTAAATCTAAACCTCCAACAGAAAAAGAAGTAGAAGAAATTAAAGAAAATCTCATAAAAGCACTTGACGCATCATTTAATTGTGGAAATATAACCGTAATGGAAAATATTTTAGATGAAATGAATGATGGTGAGAATTATATTACTTATAATGCATATAAAGAAATGATAGGCTCATTAACACCACAAAGCATTTATGAAATGATTAAATATTTAGATTTAAATAAAACTGCTATTGTCGTTTCGCATCCAAAAAACTCAACTCAAGAATCAATACGAGAAAAAAGCAATCAGCACCCTTTTGTGCAAATGCCTATTGATATAGCAGGCAACAATTCAAAAGTTAGTTATTTGTTCAACGAACATTACAATCAATCCACAGGAGATAAATTTTATTCAACTACTCTCAAAGATGGTTCAAAAGCATTTTTTATCAATTCCACAGATGATGAATGCGAAATAAGTTGGAATTTAAAAAGCGAAGAAAGATACTCTAGTAATCCTGCAGTAAAATATATTTTAGATTTTATGCCAATTCATATTTTCCTTGGAGGAGCTTGTTATACAACACAAGATGAAATCAATAATGGTTTTACCTGCAAAACAGAAGACTTAAGCGACGAAATTAATAAAATGAAATCTTTTCCACATCTAGAATTAACACAAAAAAATCTAGAAGATGCAAAAAAAGAAGCAATAAAAGCAATAGACGAAATGGAAAGCAGCGCTTTTGAACAATTTAGTGAATCAATCTTTGGCTCAAAATACACAACAAAGAAAGAAAAACTAAAAGCATTGGTAGAAAATTTAACATTAAACGATATAGTGAACAACCTAAATAATATGATTTTAAATTCAGAATCTTGCTATGTCATAAAAGCACCAATTGCAAAAAATCCAAATTTAGCACAAGACATAGCAAACATGCTTAATAGTGAGAATATGCTATTTAAGCAAAAAAATCCAAATGGTCAATTAGCTCATAATTCAAATTTTGCAGACTGTGTAACTTGTGTCAACAATTCAAACCAAAACCAAATTGCCCAAGGATACAATTTTACAATTTCGCAAAATCCAAAAGATTATTTTATATTTAGCTTACTTTCAAAAATTTTAGCAAATAAAAACTATAACACAATACGTGAAAAAATGGGATTAGCCTATTATTCAGGGGCTTCTTTTGAGCAAAAAAGCAATCAAGGTATGATTCTTTTAAAAACAGAAGCAAGTTGCAATAATGATGGTGATTTAAAAAGAATATTCGAACAATATGAGGAGAATATAGCAAAATTGCTAAATGGCGAAATTAGCGACGATGAACTACTATTAGCAAAAAACAAATTAAAAGGCTATTTAAAAACCTGTTTTAACGATAAAGATATGGAATTGGACGAAATTTTACATAAATTTGGTTTCAATCAACATATGATAGATTCTTTTAGCATTAGTGATGACATTATCAGTTCTATAACAATAGATGACATACAAAAAGCTGCTAACTATGTGTTTAAAAATAAATCACAAAAAATATTGGTTGCACAACAGAATATGCTTGACAGAAATAGCGGATATATAAGCAGTTTGGGCAGTATAGAAAAAAGATAATTTTAAAAGATGATAGACAAAAAGAAAAATTAGAGCTATAATCTAATGGAAGTAATTTGAGGTAAATTAATGATTAAATTTTTAACTGATTTATTTCGACGTATGCTCTCTTTTAGAGAAAGAGGCCTTGTTTGCATACCGGTTGAAAAAGATTAATCTTTAAATTTTAAAATATATGCAAAAGACCTCAAAAAGGTCTTTTTTTATTGTTAAAAATTGTATAAATACTCCAAAAAATAAGCAATAAAAAATATTTTAGAACGTTAATAATATATAAAGGGTTAGTGAATGAAAAATATTAAATTAAACTTACAGATAAATCGACGAGTTCAAAGATTAATGAACTTAATTTGGGGACTGTAGTTTTATTATTGTAAAGGAAAATCATGAAAGTATCAGGCATATTAGCCAACAATGGCATAAAATTATTATCAGGTTTAGCAAATAACGACGACGCGCTAACGGCAATGATTGCAAAAGACTGGATAGGCGATGCAGCCACAGTCTATACTTATAAAAAAAATGGCGGAAAAGATGACGGCAGAGAAAAAACAATAGAAGAATTTGGCACAGGAGCAGTCTGGCTATTTGGAATTCCGGCAGTAAAAAAAATAATTGATAAAACTGTCTATCCTCTTCTAAAACTGAATAGCAAATTTGACCCAAGAGTATTGGATAATAAAGAAACATTAAAAAAAATAAAAGAACTTGCAAACGGTCAAGAAAAAGAAATATTTGATAATTTAGATAAAGCAAATCCAGTCATTAAAAAATTAACCAATGCACAAATGTATAAAACTCTTGCTATTGGAAAATTTGTTGTTGCAACTTTGGCAGCCGCTTGGGGTCTAACAAAAATAATCAAATACAAACAAAAAACAACAACAGATAGAATTGAAAAAGATAAACAAAACAAAGAACTTCAAACAAACAAAAAAGATATTAATTTAAAATCATATATGGAATCAACCAAAAGAAAAGATATTTCATTCACAGGTGGTTTGGCTGAATTTATGTATAATCCAATAAAAAATACAATGATTTTAGATGGCGTTATTACCGGTACAAGACTAAAAGAAGCAAGAAAAGGCGAAAGAGGGGAAGTCTTATTTAAAGAAGCATGTCAAATAGGCATGATTTATTTATTTCCAAAAGCTTTCGATAAAGTAACAAACTTAATAGGTAAAATGACAAAATGTCCAATAGGGCTCGATCCTAAAAATCTATTTAAGAAAGATTTAGGCGAACAAATTCAAAACGCAAGTGACGCTATTAATGCATTAAAAAATAGCGATAATTTCCTAAAAACATTGAAAGATTTAGCAACAAACAAAAATCCTATAATTGAATTATTAGAAAATGAAGGCGTAATTAGCTTAACAAACAATAAAGAATTAAGCTTCTTAAATCAAATCGATAAAAATAGCGTAATGTCAGCCCTAGATAATCTAAAAAATATGGGAAATAACATTGGTAACCTTGGTAAATCAAAAGCCCTTAAAACCATTGCAGTTATTTCAAACGTATTACTTGGTGTTGTAATGATGGGTATTGTTCAGCCAAAAATTACAATCTGGCTAAGAAAGAAAATATTTGGTTCAAACGAAAATCCAGCTATTGTTGAACAAGAAAAAAATGCAAAAATTAATACTTAATTAAACTTCAATAAAAAGTTTTCTGCCAACAATATTTGGCTTTCCATTATAATATCCAGCAAAATAACCACCTGCAACAGGTTGGTTTTTGCCGTATGTATTACTTGAGCCAAATGTTGTAGATAAAAAAGGATTTTCTCTATCTTTTGTAGCAAATGGATTATATGATTTTGGCGCAACCTGAGTTACAGTAGTAGTATTTGCACTTGATAATGTTTTTGTAATCATAGAAACTAAATTTGATAGCATAATTAATCCTTTTTTCTTAACATAATGATATTAACATACAAGTCAAGCTATTAGAATCAAACATTTGAAGGGCAATTTTAACAAATGTTAAACTGTATCCAAAATTCAATTCTTATGGTAGAATGAAATTATTAAGATGACTTATATCATTTTTTATATATAAAATTAAATATCAAGTGTTATTCGTCTATCAAGTGAAATAGATTATACGAGGATTAGGACAATTAGTACTTTATTATACATAATAATAGCAATATTAGTGCTTGCATGCGCCCTAACAACAATGTTGTTTGTTAGACAAAAAGCAAAGGTTGAAGTTTTAGAACAAAATGAGCAAAAATACATTAAAGATTTTAAAGAAAAAGAAGAATTCCTCAAAAAAGAAGCTCTTATTTCCGCACGCGAACAACTCCACAAAGAAAGAATGGAGCTTGACGAATTAAGCAGAAACAAAAAAAATGAATTCGATAAAATTCAAAGTGAATTAAACAAAAAACAAGATGAAGTTGACTCAATTCGCCAAGAAGTAGCCGATAAAAATATTGCTCTTGACAAAAAATTTGAAGAACTTGAGCAAAAAGAGGATTACTTAGCTGAAACTATAGCTAAACAAATAACCGAACTTGAACGTGTTGCTCAAATGTCTCGCGACGAAGCAAAGGATACTCTTTTAAACCAATTAAAAGATGAACTAGCAACAGAACAAATTCAATTAATAAGAGAAAATGAATTAAAAATAAAAGAAATAGCCGAAGAGCAAGCTCGTGAAATTCTATCTCAAACAATGCAAAAATGTGCAATCGAGCAAGTTATCGAAACAAGCGTTTCAGTTGTTTCTCTTCCATCTGATGAGATGAAAGGAAGAATCATCGGACGCGAAGGAAGAAATATTCGCACACTTGAAACATTGACAGGTGTTGACCTAATTATCGATGACACTCCTGAAGCAGTTGTGCTATCTTCTTTTGATCCTGTCAGAAGAGAGGTTGCAAAGTTAACAATTGAAAAACTTATTCAAGATGGCAGAATTCACCCTGTTAGAATTGAAGAAGTGTACGAAAAATCATTAAAAGAAATCGAAAACAAAATTAAACAAGAAGGTGAACGCGCAGCTGTTGACCTTGGAATCATGAACCTTAACAAAGAGCTTTCAAAAACACTTGGACGCTTATATTATAGAACAAGCTATGGTCAAAACGTTTTAAAACATTCAATTGAAGTTGGGCAAATTGCAGGTATGCTTGCTGCTGAACTTGGTTCGGATGTAAAAATTGCAAAACGTGCAGGTTTATTGCATGACATTGGTAAGGCAGTAGACCAAGAACAAGAAGGAACACACGTTCAACTTGGGGCCGACCTTGCTCGTAGATATGGCGAAAAAGAAGTTATTGTACATGCAATTGAAGCACATCATGACGATGTTGCAGTTAATTCTTTAACTGATGCGCTAGTTAAAATTGCAGATACAATATCAGCTGGTCGCCCAGGAGCAAGAAGAGACACGCTTGAAATCTATATAAAACGCCTTAAAAAGCTGGAAGAAATTGCTAACAGCTACGAAGGTATTAAGCAAACATTTGCAGTGTCAGCAGGTCGAGAGGTTAGGGTTATTGTTCAGCCAAATGTGTTTGATGACGTTGCAAGTGCAAAATTAGCACGCGACATCGCAAAACGCATCGAAGATGAGCTAGAGTACCCTGGTCAAATTCGAGTAACTGTTGTAAGAGAAGCGAGAGTTACCGAAATTGCAAAATAGCAATTAGGTAGATGGCAGAAGTTTTTAAAATATTATTCATAGGCGATATTGTTGGTCGTAGCGGACGAGAAGTTGTAAAACGCTTTTTAATAGATGAAAATAAAAAAGAAAAATACGACTTTATAATTGCAAACGTAGAAAACGCCAGCCATGGCTTTGGATTAACACAAAAAAACCATGACGAACTTTTAAGTTATGGAATAAATGCAATGACATCTGGCAATCATATTTGGGATAAAAAAGATATTGTTAATTTTATCGATGAAAGCCCAGCTCTAATACGCCCTTATAATTACCACAAAGATGCAAAAGGTGCTGGATATAAAATTTTTAATAACAAAATCATAGTAATCAATCTTCTTGGTAAAACTTTTATGCCACCAATCGATTGCCCATTTAAAGCCCTTAAAGAATTAATCGAAAAATTAAACCAAGAAACAAATCTTGAAAACAAAATTATTTTTGTTGATTTTCATGCTGAAGCGACTGCTGAAAAAATATGCCTTGCTAAATATGCAGCCAATCTCGGAATCAAAGCCGTAATTGGAACACATACACACACGCCAACAGCAGACAACAAAATAATCGAAAATAAATGTGCATATCAAACTGATGTCGGCTTCTGCGGAAGCACCCAAGGTGTAATTGGGATGGAATATGAAAGTTCGCTAAAAAGATTGATTACTTCAATCCCGGAAAGATTTGAGGTAGAAACAAGCTACCCATATATACTTAATGCTTGCGAAATTGAATTTATCAATAATTGTGCTACAAGCATTAACAGAATAAGTTTTGAATATAGTGAAAATGAGGAAAAGGAAAGTGAAGATTGATTTACACATCCACACAACTTATTCTGATGGAATGTTAAATCCTGAACAAATTGTTGACACAGCGCTTTCATGTAATTTAAATTGCATCGCTTTAACAGATCACGATAATGTTTTATCGCACAAGATTGCTCAAGATTACATCAACAAAAACAACTACGAATTAGAAATAATTCCAGGTGTTGAGATTAATACAATATACAAAGGCTATGAGGTTCATATTCTTGGTTATTTTATGGATAAAAACAATCAACAATTTATTGATATGTTAAATTACCAGCAAAAAGCTAGGGTTGAACAAACACATCAAATTATTGAATTATTATCCAAAAAAGAAGGTATAAGAATTAAATTTGAAGACATCCAAAAACTTGTTGCACCTCTAGGTTCAATAGGTCGTCCACATATAGCAAGAGCAATTACATCTTGTGGTGGAAGTGCAAATATAATGGAGGCATACGCCAAATTTATAAACAACAACTCCGATGTTTATGTTGAAAGAAAAACAGTTTCACCTCATGACGCAGTTGAAATTATTGCTGAAGCGAATGGAATACCTGTTTTTGCTCATCCAATTGATGTTGAAATTGCAGACAATTTAACAAAAGAACTAGTTAATTATGGCCTTCGAGGAATTGAAGCATATCATAGAAAACACTCTCCTGCAGCAGTTGAACATTTTTCAACTTTAGCGGAACAGTATGGCTTGATTGTAACCGGTGGTTCAGATTTTCATGCTCCATCAATGAACCATGGCACTATCTTAATGGGAAAAAACTTTGTCCCTGATTGGATTTATGATAAATTAATCAGAGAAAAGAAAAGAATTGAATTGGCAAATTAAACTAATTAAAATTCATTTTTCAAATAATCAAAAAGAATATGGAATTTCTTATTAAGAAGCTCCATATTTTCACCTTCATCAATTTCTATTGTAATTGTAGGAATTTGTCGTTCTTTGCCACAATATGTTCCAAAGCTACCAGGGGTGGCATATCCAATATCAGAACTTGGCGGATAACCAATAATTTTTGAAATTTCATTTGCTAACTTCTCAGCTGGGCCGTCATAATTAACCGTTTTATATGGAGCATGGATTGTCACAATTGCACTGAATTGATTTCTTTCAATTAAGCCAACTAAAAATTGTGTTTCTTTTTCAGATGCAGGCTCAAAGCCGCCAAAATAGTCGCTACTGTTTTCTCCTTGTTCCCAATTTTTTGTTGGAAAATTTCTATTCAAGTCAACATTATTTAAATTTTTTCGAACGCCAGATGGATTTAATTTAGGAATAAAATAAAGAGCATTTTTTCCATCTTTATTTTCTTTATTCAAATACGAATTTATAAAATATTCTCCCTGAGGTTCGTCACCATGAAATACGCCTATTATTAATATCTTTTTATTATAATTCTCATTTTCTTGCTTAATTAAATTAACCATTTTATCTCCATAAACAAAAGAGCAGATTTTACTCTGCTCTTTTTATATTTTTCAGTGATTAACCTATTCTTTGAAACATATAACCAATACCACGAGCGGTTAAAATTAACTCAGGATTAGCTGGATCTGTTTCTAATTTAGAACGCAATCTTGAAATATGAACATCTACAACACGTGTATCAATTCTATGGTCTGGCGGATACGCCCAAACATGTTGAAGAATTTCATTTCTTGAATATGCAGTGCCAGAATTATTTACCAATAATTCTAATAAGCTAAATTCCATGCCTGTAAGACGAATTCTTTCATTTTTTCGATAAACTTGACGCCTTGCAGTATCAATTTTAATATTACCGGTAGTAATAACATTTTTTGTTGTTTTACCAGTTGGAATAGCAATATCTTTAGAAACGGTTCTTCTTAAAACCGCTTTCACACGAGCTTCAAGCTCTTTCGGACTAAATGGTTTTATAACATAATCGTCAGCGCCTAGCTCAAGACCCGTAATTCTTTCCGAAACATCACCCAAAGCTGTTAAAATGATAATTGGAACATCAGAAACTCTTCTGATTTCTCTTGTTACTCCATAACCATCCATTTTAGGCATCATTACGTCTAAAATTACGATATCTGGATTTGTTTTGTTGAATAATTCAACTGCTTCTTCGCCGTCTTCTGCAGTAACCACATTGTATCCAGCCATTTTAAGACGAGTTTCCAAGATTCTTCTGATACTTGCTTCATCATCAACCACAAGAATTCTTTGTTTTGAATCAGCTTGATCAACTTGAATGTCTTTAGTCATCTTTCTTCCTTACTTATTTATAACATTACAAAATATTTATTATTTTGAAGATATATTAACATAAATGAAGTTTTTTGTAAAATAAAAAACTTTACAAAATAAAAAGCCTGTCATTAGACAGGCAGTTTTAAGTTTATAGTTTGATTAGGATTTGGAGTTAGTTTAGTTTAATTAATTAAGTTGAATCTAAATTAAAGCTGGATTGCAGAGTTTGAAATTGATTCTGATATACTACTTTTTACCGTTTCTAATTCAGCTTCCATCGATTCTATTTCTGTTTGAAGCTCGTTTTGCTCATTTTGTAACTCTTTTTCTAATTCATTTAATTTTGGAGCAATAACTGTATTTACATAATCTTCTAATGCTTCTTCATAAAATTCTTGATACATTGCATCAGTATTTAAATTTCCTGATTCATCAAAATATAATGACGCTTGAGCACCTAATGCTGGATTATTATAATATTGTTCTGCAGTTACAGTTGAATAAGCATTTGCATAATAATCAGTCATTAAGCTTGCAGCCTCAGAAGCCGCTTCATTTGAATAACCCATAAAGTCAAGGCCATCACCAAAAAATTCAGTACCCAACGAAGCAATTTCACTTGGTGTAATATTACCATCACCAATTGAATTTGAAAAATTGCCTAACTTTCTCACTTTGTTCGAAATCTGAAGTAGTTCAAATTGCTTGTCTTGAATAGACGTCTGCAATTCATTCCTTCTTAAAGACAGTAAAACCCATCCCATAAGTAACACTCCTAACCTAATTAAATTTTTAAACTAACCTTACAATATAATAAAGTATTTTATTAACAACAAATTGCCTAAATACAATTATTTTCTTAACATAACTTAACAATTATTTATGCTTTAATTTAATTATGATAGATAATAATTTTTTAAATGAATACGGCAATATTTTATATCAAACAGAACGCCCTTCTCGCTATATTGGAGACGAATTTGGCTCATACAATAAAAACTTCTATAACGCAAAGGGTAAATTTCTTTTTGCTTTTCCAGATAAATATGAAATTGGCATTAGTAATTTTGGACACAAAATTATTTACGATTTGATTAACAAAAAAGAAAATTTAATGTGCGATAGAATCTATGCACCTGATAAAGATTTTATAGATTTATTATCTAAAAACAATTTAAGCTTATATGCACTTGAATCAAAAAGAAAACCTATTGAGTTTGATATTATTGGTTTTGCACTGCAATATGAAATGTGCTATTCAACTGTTTTAAAAATGTTAGAAATGTCTAATATTCCAATATTTAATTGCAAAAGAACCGAAGAACACCCAATAATATTGGCTGGTGGACCTTGCACATCAAACCCAATTCCAATGAGTAAATTTATAGATGTATTTATTATTGGAGATGGAGAAGAAGTTAATATAGAAGTTTTAGAAAAATATATTTCTCTAAAAGGCAAAATGCCAAGAAATGAAATAATTAAAGAATTATCTAAAATTCAAGGTGTTTATACGCCATTAGTTAACAACAGCGCAACAAAAAGAATTGCTCAACTAACTTTAGACAATCATCCAACGAAATCACCAATTCCGCATTTTACTTCTGTTCACGATAGAGCTATTGTTGAATTAAGAAGAGGATGTGGAAGATTATGTCGTTTTTGCCAAGCTTCACATATTAACTTACCAATAAGGGAGCGAAAAAAAGATGATGTAGTCAAAATAGCCAAAGAATACGTAAAAAATTCAGGCTATGATGAATACTCATTATTATCTTTATCATCAAATGACCATACTCAAATTGAAGATATTTTAAAAGAGCTAAATTGCCACTATAAAAGCTCAGGAATTAATGTCTCGCTTCCGTCACAAAGAGCAGACAAATTCTCATTAGAAATAGCTAAACTTGCAGCCGGCGAAAAAAAGGCTACCGTTACTATAGCGCCAGAAGCCGGAACTCAAAGAATGAGAGATATTATAAACAAAAACTTATCCGAAGAACAAATTATTTCCGCTACTGTTTCTTGCATTAAAAACGGTTGGAATAAAATAAAATATTATTTTGTAATTGGGTTGCCTTTTGAAACATATGAAGATTTAGAAGGTATACCAAAATTGATTGAGAGTGTAAATCAAAAATGTAGAGAAGAAGGATTAAAATATCCTCAAATCACTTGTTCAATTTCTGTTTTTGTACCAAAGCCACATACTCCATTTCAATTTGCAAGACAGAATACAATTGAAGAAATTCAAAATAAAATAAAATATTTAAGAGAATTAAAAGATAAAATTAAAAACGTTAAATTTAATTTTCATAATCCAAAAATGTCTCAATTAGAAGCTTTTTATTCAAGAGGAGACGAAAAAATATCCGATTTCATATATGAACTTTATAAAAATAGTGCATACCTAGAATCTTGGGATGAAAATTTAGATTTGGAGCTATACTCTGCAATTTCGCAAAATTTAAATATCAATATTGAAAAAACAACTTCAAAAGAATATAGCGAAAACGAAACACTGCCTTGGGAAATTATTAACTATGGGGTTAATAAAACTTGGTTGTGGAATGAATATCAAAAAGCAAGCAAAGCTATTTCAACTATACCTTGTGAAATTAAATGCAATAATTGCGGAGTTTGTACTAATTTAAAAACTAAAAAAGTTTTAGCTTAAACAACTAATCAAGTGGTGCAATACAGCGTACAGACATTGCATGAAAATTTAAACCAGCGCCAGGAGTACTAAATTCACCACTTGTTAATGCCATAAATTCAGCATCACCACTCACATCTGACTCTTCACCCCAAAAATAAGAAGGAGCGCATTCATCATAATAAGCCCCAATGCAAACATAAGATTTTGCACATTGCGCCGAGTAATAACCAGAACTTAAATCGCACAATTGCAAACCATCTGCACCAAGATTTTTTGTAATTTCATTTGCCCCCATATCATGTAATGCCGTCATTTGTTCTGTTGTCATTAAAGACCAATTTTTTCCTTTATATGTCAATTTAGAACAAATTTCATTTGCGGCAAACCAATTACATACAGTTCTATTACACCCTCCATATTCACCATTAACTGTATCACAAACTCCTGTAGTAACCCCACTCCAGCAACAATTATCTTCTTCCGCATAGCATGTATCCCCAGCATTTACAAGAATAACACTAGAAGGTAAAGGTAAATCAGAATGATCGCCAATATTATACTTAGTTATACAATATTCTGCACCATTCAGAGTTATTTTCGTTGCAGCCAAACCACATGCACCCTCGTTATAATATACTAGAGGACAAGAATCTATTGAAGAAATCTCATCTCCATTTGGAATCTCGCCTTGCATATCTTTATTTACCCAAATGCTAGCCCTTGAACCCAAAATAATCTTGCCATCTGTGCTTATTGCATAACCAAAAGGATCTTGTCCTTTGCCAATTCCATCAATATCTATACACATATATTTATATTGTTTTTCAGTTGTTTTAGTAGTAAAAACCCTTGAATGATCTTCTGGATTTTTAAATCCAAAATGATAATATGGATTAACAGTATAAAATATAGTTCCATCCCCTAAAACAATTTCTTCACCTGATGTAGTATAATTTTTACAAATGCAATCAGCAGTATCCATTAACGAATTTCCATCAGAAAATTTATCTGCTGCAAAATCTTCCATAAATGCTGCTGCACTTGTATTATAACCAAGGTTATCATCAGAACAATTAACCGACTTAACGTTCATTAAATTAGCTAAAGCATTACAAAAATATTTTGGATTAGTTATTACTTCGCCATTTTTACCTAAACCCAAATCACCGTTTTCCTCAACAAGCGATTTAATACCTGTCATTAAAGCTTGGTTGGCCTTTTGAAATTTTATAATTTCTTCACTTGGAGTAAGTTGCCTTGCAAACGGAAGCAAAACGGCAATCAAAATTCCAATCACAATTAAAACTATCATCACTTCAGCCAAAGTAAAAGCTAAACCAACATTTTTTTTCATGTCATCCCCAAACATCTATGAAAAAATGTTAATATATATTCAAACAATCTTCAAGATTTTCATTTTACTTAATAAATAATCCGATTTAAGTAAATAAGCTCAGATACAGAGAACTTAAACAACAAACTTTTATGCATTTGTTATTGTGCTTCACAAGAATCAATGTCGTCATTTTCTGTATCATGCTCTAAACGTAATCCCAATTCAGTTTCTATTTCTTCAACACTGTCAACCAAAACGTATAATTCTTTTGGATCAACTTTTAGCAATCCCATTTCATATATTTTTAAATATTGTTCATCGAGACTTTTAAAATACTCTCTTCCAACCAAAATAACTTTCTTTTTGTTTTCAGCATAATGATTATGAGAGATTACAGACGTAGCTTCCAGCATAGTTGCGGGACCACCAGGAAAAATAAGAAAACTATCAGCGTTTTCGATAAATTTAGTAATCCTTTCATTTTCAGACGTTGCTTCATCTATTACCTCGCAATTATCTAAATCTTCATCACCCCACAAAGGTTTTTTAATAATAGCTAAATTCTGAATAGGTTTTCCATTAGAATCTTTTTTTGAATAATCAGCAGCAGTATAATGAGCTTGTCCCATTATACCTCTTGTGCCACAACCAGTTACAATATTCATTCCACGTGCAATAATAGTTGGAACAATTCTAGAAACCTTAATGATATCAGGCAAAATATGATCATTAGATTTCGAACTTCCTAAAATGGCTATAGTATTTTCTTTTTTATGATTAGCTTTAAAACTTTGTTTAAATATTCTGTTGTTAACTGGTGAAATTCTCATAATATTCCTTTATTTTTCATTTAATTTTTGCTTCACGATTTTAACAAAATTACTTATATCAATTGGTTTTGTAACATAATCTTCAATCCCTAATTCTTGAGCCTTCTTTTTGTCTTCATCCATAGCACAAGCAGAAGCTATTATTATTGGCGGGAATTCAATATTTTCTTCTTTCAATTTCTCAAGAATTTGAAAACCAGTCATTTTAGGCAACTGTATATCTAAAACCACTAAATCAAATTTATTGCTCTTAATTTTTTCATAACCTTCAAGCCCATCCATTGCCTTGATTGGCTCATATTTTTGAAATTGCAAAATATCATAAAACAATTTCATATTCAATTCATTATCTTCAACAATCAGAATTTTTTTCATAAAACTATCTTTTTAAATTCCATAATAAAAGTGGTACCTTTGCCAATTTCACTTTCAAGCGTTATCTTGCCATTATGAAGTCTTACAAGCTCTTTAGTGATTGGAAGGCCTAAGCCTGTTGAAGTTTGAGATTTTGAATAGATATTATCAATATGAACAAACTTTTTAAAAATTTTATTATGATGTTTTTTATCTATCCCAACACCATCATCTTTTATTTTTAAAATGTAATCAGTATTTTGTATCTCTTGAATAATTTCTATTTTACCATCTTTACCTGTAAATTTTATTGCATTTGATAATAGATTATATAATATCTGTTGAAACTTTTGATAATCGGCCTTAATATTAAAATCCATGCCGGAATTGAATATGACTTCAATATTCTTATTTTTGTAAAGCGGTTCTAATATATTAACAACTTCATTTATTGCTTGAGCTGGATTCATTTGAGCTGGATTAAATTTCATAGCATTTGCTTCAAGTTTTGAAATATCTAAAATCTCATTAATCATTCCTAATAAATGCAAACTCGAAATTTGGATATCTTTAATATATTCAGCTTGTTTTTCATTTAATTCGCCAAAAATTTGACTATCTAATGCTTGAGAAAAACCTATTATAGCATTCAAGGGAGTTCTTAATTCATGCGAAATATTAGCCAAAAAAAGATTTTTTGTTTTATCTAATTCTTGAAGCTTTTTGTGTTGTTTTTTAATAACATCATATGCAGACTCTTTTTCAATAATTGCATCTTGCATTGCTTTTAACTGCATTTTAAAAACTTCATTTAGCTCATAATCCTTAATTTTGTAGCTAATGACATTTGATAACGATTCAAAAGAATTCTTAATTTCAGTATCTATTTTCAAATTTGTACTTAAGCACATAAAACCAAAAACAGATTCCTTTATGGTCAATTTTGTTATAAACGTTTTTTTATAAAAAACTTCATCTTCTTTTGTTTCCATTTCAATAGTTTTTTTACTATCAAACAAGAATTCTTGAATTTTATTTTTAAAATTATAACCAGAAACAAAGCTATTATTTTTTATTGCACATTTTAATACATAATCCGTATTTTCACAAAAGAAAATAGAAAGCGAAAACTTATCACCATACAATAATGACACCATTTCTAACACACTTTCATAATAATTTAAATTCTGAACAGATGTATTATTAATGATGTCATTAATTAATTTTAAACTTGCTTCAGTAATACTCATATTATATTTACACAATCCAAAAAGCGACTAAATACATTTATAATTTAAATACGTAACCACCTTTTGTAGCATTTTCAAGAATGTCTTGAGAAATTTTTGTTCTTAAATTTTTAATATATTTATAAACATAATCAGTCGGGATTTCTAAAATCATTGCTAAATCTTTTGCATAAACGATTTCACCTTTATTTTCAACAAAATGAGCCAAAACAGCATCTTCTCTAGCGGTCAAAGGTTTTTTGCAAGTTAGCATCGATTTTACTTGTTTAAAAGTTGAATCAGAAGTATTTTCTAAAATTTCTTCTTGTTTTTCAATTGATTTTTTAGCAACCTTAAGTATATTTTGTTTGGCGGAATTATTTTCTCTTGAAGTATACAAGCGCTTTTCATTTTGCATAACAATGTCAATAATATCGCTTGTTTGCTTTTCTTCTTCTAGTATTTTTCCAAGTTTTTTTGCATATTCTTCTAGAGTAATTTTTTCAAGTGAGCTTCTCCATTGTTTAATTTCTTCTTTGCTTAGATATTTGCTCATTCATCCCCCGTATTAATTTCTCTTTGTTATTAAAGTTATAGCATAAGACATTTAAAAAAATACTCAAATGTTTCATAACGTAAAATTTTTTTTGTTTAATTAATAATTGGTAATAATAGTCTTGACAGAAGATATTTATAATTTCACGCAAAATACTAATATTGTTTACAATATTCACTATGAAATCAAACTAAAAGCGCACCAAAGTAAAGGAACAAAAAATTCCTTACTTACTAAATACTTACTTGATTTTACCTGCAAACCAACTATGATAAATCAGTGCCGTCAAAGAATATTTATCAAAGCGCAATTTATAAAAAAATACTTTAGCTTTAAAGTTCTTTCTAGCATACAGCATAAAGAATTAAATAATTTAATAAAAATATTAAATCTAACAAAAACAAACCATAAATGCCTTTATTTTTTAAGCATTAATAGCTTGTTTACGTGTAATTATTTCCACTTTGCCACTTTGCTTATCATATGCGCAATCTACATCTGTATGATCTTTTATACCACCTTTACGATATCGTATTACAGATCCATTATCATCAAACTCTATAGCACTATCAAAAGTTATCTTATTTGGTGCTCTTTCATAATCCTGGTAAACTTTTTTAAGCTCACCATCTTCATTAAATATAAATTTTTGTTTGCAATTGTCTGCGGATAGACGCCAATCGCTAATTTCAGCTAATCCTGATTCATAATTTTCACCATAAGTTACAGGAACACCATCGTCTCTCATTGCAAATAACTTTTCACAATAATTTCCTTCACTGCGATCAATACCATAAGCTATGGTTCTTACTCCATCTTTACCAAGCTCATAGTGCTTACCTATTGCAAGCCTTTGACCATCTTCATTTTCCGTATATGAAATTAAGCCTCTTTGATCACTATAGTCAATTCGCTTTTTGGTCTCTATAGTTGCACCATTTTCATCAAGTACCTCTTCAGAATAATCATAATCAGCCTTATTTATTCCAGTATCTTTAGATTTAAAAATCCACGTCTGCAAGCTCTTTCCATCTTCTCCCTTATTATTAATACGAATACTTTCGCCTGCATTATCAGGATAAACAGAATAACTTATGATTGAACCATCAGATTTTACAACCTCAATCTTTTTTAATCTTGAGCCACAATACTTATATGTAAACTCAGCATCATCACTCTGCATTTTTCCAGTTATTGTTGTAATTTTATCAGCACCTTCATAAACAACTGTTTTTGAAAATCCATCTTCTTTATCAGAATCAAAGAGCAAAGCTTTAGCATGATCAATATATTTTTTTATATCATTTTTATATTCATTGAATTTATCAGGAGTTTTAGCTGCTTCATTTTCCATAGCCTTTATCACCTCTTGCTGTTTTTTAAATTTTTGCACAACTTCATCAGATTTTGCCAAAATTTCATCCGTCGTTTTTTTGATTTGTTTTTTCAAAGTTATTGCAACTTGTGCACGACCAGCCATTTCCTGACTTGAACATGCATCTGCTGTTACAGAAGTTAGCTTGCCTTGTATATCAACTTTGCCTATCCCTGTAATTTTTCTTAAATGCGCACCATTAAGAGGATTAAGCAAACTACTTGAATTGACAATTATTTTTTGCAAGCCGCTCATAAATAAACACCTTTCGTTTATAATAAAACATATATATTTAAAAAAAACATAGCGTTTAAAATTGATATTTTTTTGATAATATAATAAGAATTATTAAGTTGTTTTAACAACCTATAATTTGATATCAATTTAAATATTTATGATTAATTTTTAAAAACAATTAAAAATCATATTCTTGATATTTATAGTATAATTAAGCTAAAAGAGTACACTAAGAGGATAAAAATGAGCGAAGAAAAACAACTAAAAGACACTTTAAATCTTCCACAAACGACGCTTGCAATGAGAGCAAACGCAGCTGTTCGCGAAGTTGAGATTCAAAAGTATTGGGAAGAGAATAAAATTTATGAAAAAATGTTGGCTAAAAATAAAGGCAATAAACCTTTTATTTTACATGACGGCCCTCCATATTTAAGCTCAGATAAAATCCACATTGGGCATGCTCTAAATAAAATTTTAAAAGATATTGTTTTAAAATATAAAACACAATTAGGCCATTATACACCTTATGTTCCAGGATATGATGCACACGGGCTTCCTATTGAAAATGCTGTTGTTAAAAACATTAAAGGCGGAAGAAGTGCTTTGACGCCTCTTGAATTAAGACAAAAATGCAGAGAATTTGCTGCAAAAAATCTTAAAGGACAAGAAGAAAACTTTAAACGCCTTGGTGTTTTAGGAGATTGGGAACACCCATACGTTACAATTGCAGGCGACTTTGAAGCTCATCAAATTGAGTTATTTTGGCAAATGTATAAAAAAGGATATATTCAAAAAGGCCTTAAACCTGTTTATTGGTGTGCAGATTGCGAAACAGCTTTAGCTGAAGCAGAAGTTGAATATGCAGATATTTCATCAGATTCAATTTATGTAAAATTCCAAGTTGAAAATGAACAAGAACTATACAAAAAAGCAAACATAACAAGTACAAACAAATTAAATTCGATCATTTGGACAACAACTCCATGGACAATTCCATCTAACGTTGGTATATGTTTGAATGCAAAATTTAATTATACAATTTTTGAATACAAAAACGAAAACTACTTTGTTGCAACTGACCTATTAGAAAACTTTATTAAAGATGTAGAGTGGGTTGATATTAAAGTTTTAGGCAATTTATCAGGTGCTGAATTTGAAAGATATGAGGCAAAGCATCCTTTATATGATAAAAAATCATTAATTATTTTAGGCGAACACGTAACACTTGATGCTGGTGTTGGTGCAGTTCATACCGCTCCTGGTCACGGTTTAGAAGACTGGGAGGTTGGTCAAAAATATGGACTAGATACATTCTCTCCATTTGACTCAAAAGGCTGCTGGACAGCAGAAGTTCCTGACTTGGAAGGCGTACCTTATTACAAAGGTAACACTATGGTTATTGAAAAGCTTAAAGAATGCGGTGCGTTAATCAAAGCCCAATCCATAATGCATAGCTATCCTCATTGTTGGAGATGTAAGCATCCGGTAATGTATCGCTCTACTCCACAGTGGTTTGTTAAAGTTTCAATGTTTAAAGATAAAACATTAGAAAACATACAAAATGTTAAATGGTATCCAGCAAGTGGTGAAAAACGCATTTCAAATATGGTTGAAAATCGTTCTGAATGGTGCATTTCTCGCCAACGCGCTTGGGGTGTTCCAATTCCAATTTTATATTGTAAAGATTGCGGAAAACCAATTATTAATGAAGAAACTATTAAATTAATTGCAGATAAATTTAGAGCAGAATCATCTGATGCTTGGGTAAAATATGAGGCTAAAGATTTCATTCCTGCAGATTACAAATGCGAATGTGGTTGTTCAAATTTTGAAAAAGAACAAGACATCATGGATGTTTGGTTTGATTCAGGTTCTAGCTGGTCTGCTGTTGTCGCTCAAAGAGAAAATGAATTTAAGTCAAAAGATGAAGATGTAATTCCTGTTGATATGTATTTAGAAGGTTCAGATCAACACCGTGGCTGGTTCCAATCTTCATTATTAATTGCAACTGCAACCAAAGAATGTGCTCCATATAAGTCTGTATTAACTCATGGCTTTGTTCTTGATGGCGAAGGCAGAAAAATGTCTAAATCATTAGGCAACATTGTTACTCCTCAAGAAATCATCAAAGTTTATGGAACAGATGTACTTAGACTTTGGGCAGCAAGTGTTGATTACAGAAACGATGTTAAAATTGGCGACAATTTAATTAAACAACTTGTTGAAGTATTTAAAAAGACAAGAAACACGATTCGCTTCTTATTGGGTAATACTTTTGATTTCGACCCAAAAGTTGATTATGTTAAATATGAAGATTTAGAAGATATTGATAAGTTCGCACTTTCAAGATTAGCTCAATTAATTAAAAATGTTAATGCAGCTTTTGAAACATATGAATTTTATAAATATTTCCAACATCTTCAAAACTTTGCAAGCACAGATTTATCTTCATTCTACCTTGATATCGTTAAAGATAGATTATATACAAAAGGTAAAAAATCTTTATCAAGACGCGCTTGTCAAACTGTAATGTATGAGATTTTACACACTTTAATTTCAATTTTAGTTCCTGTAATGCCTCATCAAGCAGAAGATATATGGCAAAATATGCCAGAAAATCAAAAACCTGTTGAATCGGCGTTATTAACCGATTGGGCAAAACTAAAAGAAGAATGGATTAATCCAGAGCTTGATGAAGAATTCACTCAACTTTTAAAAACAAGAGAAGTTGTTGCTCGAGCTATTGAACCGTTGAGAAATGCAGAGCCAAAAGTTATAGGCTCATCTTTAGAAGCTGATATTATAATAACTTCAACAGACTCTAAAAAATCAGAGTTATTAGAAAAATATTCTAATCTATTGGGTGATTTATATATCGTATCTCACGCATATATTAAAGAAAGCGGTTCTGAAATATTAAATGAATATTCTCAAGACGATTA
Source organism: Candidatus Gastranaerophilales bacterium (assembly GCA_017560095.1). Lineage (GTDB taxonomy): Bacteria > Cyanobacteriota > Vampirovibrionia > Gastranaerophilales > Gastranaerophilaceae > RUG14156. Next base: position 8,466 of record JAFYOU010000056.1, on the reverse strand, counting down.
TAATGTTAAAGTTTCAAAAGCAAGTGGCGAAAAATGTGCTCGTTGTTGGAAATATAGAAACTTAAATGCTGATGGTATCTGTGAAGACTGTGTTAGTGCAATAAAGGAGTAAACTATGGATTTAAAAGGTTCAAAAACAGAAAAAAACTTAATGGAAGCTTTTGCTGGAGAATCCCAAGCAAGAAATAAATATACATATTATGCTTCAAAAGCCAAAAAAGATGGTTATGTTCAAATTTCAAAATTCTTTGAAGAAACAGCAAATAACGAAAAAGAACATGCTAAAATTTGGTTTAAATTGCTCCATGGTGGTGCTATAGCTGATACTTTGGAAAATTTAAAAGATGCGGCGAATGGTGAAAATTATGAACACACTTCAATGTATCCAGAGTTTGCTCGTGTTGCGCGCGAAGAAGGTTTTGATGAAATTGCAGCCTTATTTGAAGGGGTTGCACTAATTGAAAAACACCACGAAGAACGATATAAAAAATTAGCGAAAAATATTGAAAAAAATCTTGTTTTCAATAGAGAAGAAAAACAAACTTGGGAATGTGGAAATTGCGGTTTTCATATACATTCAGAAGACGCTCCTGATGTTTGTCCGATTTGCGCACATCCAAAAAGTTACTTTGAAATTGAAAAAGAATGTTACTAACAAAAAGCCCTCAAGTTTGAGGGCTTTTTGTTAAATGACCACCTCGTCGAAAGGTAAATATAGATAATACTTAATAACCATGCATAAACAATAAAATAGAATTACAAATAAGTTCATACCCAAAAAAACATAAAAAGTTTAGTTACAATTTGCCTTATGATAAAGTTATAAGTTATATTAAAAATATGAATATTGAAAATTTAAAAAGACTATTAACATTACTTGTAATCGTTATAATAATTGTAATTGGAATTAACTATAAAAAAAATTGCGATAAAAATTCTCAAAGATATTATGAACAGGGAATGAATTTTTATAGACAAAGCAACTTTTCAGATGCGTTTTACAATTTTAAGCAAATTAAACCTCTTTCAAATATATATGAATTATCGCTATTGAAACAATATCAATGCGCATACAATTTAAACGATAAAAAAACAAGCTTAATTAAATTAAAAGAAATTATCAAAACAACAAAAAACAATCATATTAAAGCTTGGGCACTTTATCAAGAAGCAAATTTAATACAAGAATTGAACTTAGCATCAGATAATTTAATAAACAAAAAATTCGAATATATACATTTAAACTTCCCAGATAGCGATTTTGCAATTGCAAGCGCATATAAAACGGCGCACTTGTCAAAGAATAACAATATTTTTTCAGCAAAACAAAGTTACATAGATTATATTTCTTATGCGCCATCAGGTAAATTTTCAATAAGTGCAATAGAAGAATTATCGAAATTAAATCTAGAGCCATCAAAAGAAGAAAACGAAATTATAGCTGACTCTCTTTTGGAAAACGAGCATTATAAAAAAGCTATTGAATATTACAACAAAACAACATTTTCAAAAAATTGGTATAAAATTTCAAAATGCTATCGAGGCTTAAAAGACAAAGAGCAAGAAAAGCAGATTATTCTCAAAGGTTTTAATTTAAATGTAAGTAATGTTAATGAAAAAGATATAAGTAGCGCAATAGACAGATTGACAACGCTTAACAATGCAAACAAAACACTATTCCTTCAAGAAATATTTGACAAATATCAAAATTCCTACATATTTCCAACAATAGTTTATAAACTTGCCGAGGCAAGCAATTCTATTCGAGCAATTAAGCATTATGAGTTTGTTGCAAATAATTACCCTACATCAATATGGGCTTCAAACTCTTTATGGGAACTTTTTTGGTACAACTACAGTCAAAACAGATTCGAAACTTGCGAAAAACTAGCAAGAAAACACATGAATCAATATTCAAAACTTCAAGATTCACCAAGAATTGCATACTGGTATGGAAAAGCATTATTAAAATCCAGAAAAAATATGCAAGCAAGAGAAGTATTTTACAAAATCATCGATGATTACCCACTTAGCTATTATGCATTTTTATCTGCTAAACAATTAAAAAAATCAAAAGCAAAAAAAATGATTATCAAAAAACCAATTGTCCAATATGACAGAAGAAATCTTGTTGAATATATTTTCAAAGATAAAACATTATTAAAAATTGCCCAAATGGATGATTGGGAACTGATTGACACTTTAAAAATTAATGACGAATATGTTAAATCTTGGGTTGCATTTAAAAAAGAAAATCCAACACTTGGAATTAATTTGGCAAATAATAAACTTTTAAAAGAAAACGAAACCGAAGATAACATACAAAACAAAGAAAATAAAAAAATAGAATTTTCAAACCAAATGCTAAAAATGATTTATCCTATTTTCTACGAAGAAGAAATAAACCGATATGCGCGGAATCTCAAACGCAGTCCATATCTATTTTTAAGCTTAATCAGAGAGGAAAGTCATTTTAATAAAAACGCAAAAAGTATTGTTGGTGCAACCGGCCTAACACAACTCATGCCAGAAACAGCAAATTTTATAGAAAAACAACAAGTCCAAAAAGAAACACTTCTTATACCTAAAGAAAATATTAGAATCGGAATGAATTACTTCGATTATTTAGTCAAGCTTTTCAATGGAAACGAGTATCTTGCAATTTTAGCATATAATGCCGGCCCAGGAAATGTTAAAAAATGGCTAAACAATGAAACTATTAAATCAGACGATATTGAAACATTTATTGAAAATATACCATTCATAGAAACAAAAAATTATATCAAAAAAATTCTTTCTTCATATTGGATTTATTTAAATATTTACTCTGCTAAAAATAAATAATAAAGACCTGATTTCTCAGGTCTTTATTTTATGATTCAAACAACATTTTATTTATTATACAGCTAATTTTGCTAAAGCATCAGTAGCGGCTTGTTTAATATCTTCATTTGAAGATTTTTGAGCTTCAATTAAAACTGGTTCAACTGTTGCTTTATCGTTTGGTTCTAAAATATGTCCTAAGCCTTCAATAGCAGCAATTCTAACTTTTAAGCTTGGGTCATTTTTAATTACATTAACCATATCTGGATAGCCGATTAAATCTTGAGCTGCTAATGGGGCACAAGGTTGTTCACCATTAGATACTTGATTTGCAATATATTGATTTAATTCTTCTCTTTGTAATTTTTGAATCATTGCTAATGTATACAATGCAATTGTTCTATTGTGGTTTGCCATATCTAATGGAGAAATTTGTTCAGCTAAAGCTTGTTCTTCGGCAGTCAATGTTTCACCTTTAGCCATTTTTTCTGCAACTGCAATTTGTTCTTTTGTAGGACCTTGCAATTTTGAAGTATCTTCATTAATGATATCAACTAAAGATTGCATAACTGGCTCAGCTACAATTTGATAAGATATTTCTGGCGCTTCTTGAGCATATGAAGCAATTTTATTAATTGTTTCCATTCTTACGTTTGCATCAGCATTTTTTAAGCCTTGGATTAATCCATCTACATCAACAACTTGTGCAGCTTGTTGAGGTTCAACAACTTCCACTTTAGGAGCTACCTCAACCGCAGGAGTTTCTGCAGGTGTTTGATCAGCTTGAACAACTTGAGGTTGACTAGCAACTGCCGCAGGCGTTAAAACACTTTCAGGCATAGCCATTGGCTCAGGTGCAACAAATTGTGGTTCAGACGGAATTACGCCAGGAGCATTCATAATATTGCTTACAGGCATAAATTGTTGCCATTGTTGAGGAATAGCTAAACCATTGTTCATATAATTAGGAACAAATTGAGGTTGAGCATAAGGTTGAGGAATAGCTAAACCATTGTTCATATAATTAGGAACAAATTGAGGTTGAGCATAAGATGTATTTCCATACATTGAAGCGTAAGGAATATTATAAAAAGATTGCGGCATTTGATATGGCGCAACTTGAGATGCTTGAGCGTTTGGATTTGTACCATACGCTTGTGGATTAAAAATATTAATCGCTACCGCATTCGCACCGCCTTGTGGATATGTTGGCATCGCATTTTGCATATTTGTTGGTTGAATCATTTATTTCTCCTTTTGTGTAATCTCCACACGTCTCATATAATGCATGTGAATAAAAATAATTGCCTAATTTTTTATTTTTTTTAACTTATATTACAATTTTACTAAAAACATTTGATTTTACTACATTTCAGACTTTACATAACTTTACACTTCCTTATTTTATCTCCAAATAATCGTCTCTTTGATTTGCACCTAAAGTATTTTTTACAAAATCAACACCTTCAATTACTCCAAGACCAACTGCAGCAATATTTGCTGCTCTGTTATGCCCATTATTTAAAGCAATTGCAAATGCAGCACAAACAAAATTTGGAATATACCGTACAGAAGTTTTCAAAGCTCCTACAACGTAACCTTTAACCCTAGCATAACCTTCTGCAAAAGAAGCAAAAGAATCATGCTGAGTTAACCAATTTTTTCTTTGAGCATCCTTGTACGAAACATTGTCCGCTTTTTGATTGTTAACTGAAGATGAAATCAATCTGTTAGCAGCAGTCTTTGCATATTCATTTCTTGAACTAATTAAAGCTGTTTTATGAATATCATGAACACATGATATCAAACTTAGCGCCCCTGCCGTTTTAGATATAAGTGTCACTATTCACCACCTTGCTTAGATTGTTTTTGTTTTTCTTTTTCAATTTCATTTGGAGTCATTGGAACTTCAACTTTTTGACCTTGCGCCATATTCAATAATATTTCAGATGCCAAAAGTGAATCTTCTCCAATTTTATCAGTATTTTGAGTTTGAATTTCTTTTAATATCGCAACTGTTTCATCATTTCCTGCGGCGTAACCCAATTGAAGCATGGTTAAACCAAGAAATCTAACAGAAGGCGAAGGGTCTCTTAATGCTTTATTTAACAATGGCATTAAAGAAGGATTGTCAATTCTATTTTCATCTTCTTTAAAACGCTCCAATAATTCTTTAGCGCCAATTAAGCGAATCTTTGGATTTTCATTATTCATATAATTTTCTAACGATTTGATATAATCATCAGTCAAAGGAACAACTTTTTTTGTTTTTTCATCTGCCTTTTCTTTTATTTGCTCATCATTAGGAGTTTTTGTAACCAATTCTGTATTATTGAGCAATTCTGTTTGATTGGTCAAATTTTTCTTTGAATTTTCACTATCAGTATCAGGCGCCACACCAGATGATACAACTTGCTGTTCTGGTTGTTTTATAGCATAATTACTTGCTAGCTGGTTTGGATAATTATTTTGCTGAAGAGCTAAATTATTATAGTTTTGAGGATATAAAGGCAATCCTGGATTTGTGTTTTGCCCATATAAAGAATAAAAACCATTATTTCCAACAGGACAAGTTGCACCATTAGCAGATCCATAAGCTTGTGGCGCAATAATATTTATACTAACCGCATTAGGGTTGCTTAGCGGAAAACATTGTGGTTGTTGATATGAATTAAAATAATTTGATTGCATAATTCACCCCTTATATAAATAAAAAACAAAACTTGAGAAAAATTGCCCCAATTTTAAAAATTTATTAAAGAATTTAAATTAAAAAAAATATTTATGTTAGAATTAAAGAAAAAATCAAGGAGTAAAAATGTCAGATTACAAAGATAAATACGAGATGGTAATAGGTTTAGAAGTTCATGCTCAACTTAAAACAAATACCAAAATATTTGCAAGAGAAGGTTGTGAATTTGGACGCGATCCAAACACTGAAACTTCAACCGTAACACTAGGCATGCCTGGAGTTTTACCTGTTTTAAATAAAGAATGTGTTAATATGGCTATTTTAACAGGTCTAGCTTTGCATTCCGAAATTCCAGCTCGTTGCAAATTTGACAGAAAACAATATTTTTATCCAGACCTTCCAAAAGGATATCAAATTTCTCAATATGATGAACCGATTTGCCAAGGTGGTTGGATTCAAATTTCTAATAAAAAAATTGGAATTACCCGTGCTCACTTAGAAGAAGACGCCGGAAAATTAGTTCATGCAGGCGCTGCTGGTCTTTATGGTTCAAGTTATTCCTTGGTTGATTTAAACAGAGCAGGAACTCCATTATTAGAAATCGTATCTGAACCCGATATGAGAAGTTCAGAAGAAGCAAGAGAATATGTTGAAAACTTAAGAAGTATTTTAAGATATATTGGCGTTTGCGATGGAAACCTTGAAGAAGGTTCAATGAGAGCAGATTGCAATATTTCTATTCGTCCAATCGGACAAAAAGAATTCGGAACTCGTGCTGAAATTAAGAACGTAAACAGTTTCCGTTCTTTAGTTCGTGCTATTGAATACGAATTTGTTCGCCAAGCAGAAATCTTAGAAGAAGGCGGAAAAGTCGTTCAAGAAACAAGATTATGGGATGATAATGCAGGTATTACATCATCTATGCGCGGCAAAGAAGACGCTCATGATTATAGATATTTCCCAGAACCCGATTTAATGCCATTAGAAATTTCTCGTGAGTGGGTTGAAGAAATTAGAGCAAAAATGCCTGAACTTCCAAATGAAAAAATGGAAAGATATATGTCTGCTGGTTTAAGCGAATACGACGCAAGCGTTTTAGTTGCTCAAATGGATATGGCAATGTATTTTGATGAATTGCTAAAACAAGATGTTGACGCCAAAACCGCTTCAAACTTCTTAATGGGCGAAGTTGCAGCATTCTTAAAAGAAGAAAAATTAACAATTGCCGAATCAAAATTAACAGTTGAAAATTTTGCAAAATTATTAGGATTATTGAAAAAAGGTACAATTTCAAATAATATTGCAAAATCATTGATAATTGACATTTTAAATACAGGTAAAGATGCTCAAGCACTTGTTGAAGAAAAAGGCTTATCGGTAATTTCAGATGAATCATCAATTTTGCCTGTTATTCAAAAAATTATAGCTGATAATCCAGAACAAGTTGCAGCATACAAAGGTGGAAAAGATAAATTGTTTGGCTTCTTTGTTGGTCAAGCAATGAAAGAAACAAAAGGAAGAGCTAATCCGCAGTTATTAAATAAATTATTAAAAGAAGAGTTAGACAAATAATTTATTAATTTAGTTCTAAAAAACGATAACTTATCAAGTTATCGTTTTTTATTTTTTCGAACTTTTGTTTTTTAAAAACATTTTCCATTATGCGCTATAACTTTACCTTGCTTATTAACTGTATATGGATAAATTTTAACTAATTCCCCAAATGTACTGCCACTTCCTTGCCAATTTGCTCTTCCGCTTCGAGGATCCACGTTGTAAAACTCTCCGACTTTTGTGTACTTACTAATCGTAAAATGGCGTTCTTCTATTGAAAGATCGTACATGTAAAAGCTTGCCTCATACATTATTTCATTGTTTGCATTAGTTATGTAAATTGTATCATCCAGCCCATCTTCATCTGTAACTTTATATATACGTACATCATTTAAACTTGACATATCAATCATAGGACCGCCGCTGGTACTTCTGCCTGTGCTTGGATGAAAACTTATTTTACTAAAATAACTTTCAAGTCCAGCTTTATCCATAACTTCTGCATCTTTAATCTCGCCAATTCCAGCTATATTCACATCAACTACATCTCCGACATTAGCAGTAGCAGTATTATTATTTGATTTTTCAACTGCGTCATTTTCTTTTGATTTATTTACCGAGATATCAGGCTTAACTTTTGTGTCGTTATTAACACCTTCAGTATTTAAACTATTTGATCCAATTATTGACTGCAATGCGGCAATCAAATTGCCCAACATGCTAATTATTCCACTTAATACACTTCCGGTATCTTTGTTTGCATTTACTTCTTGTAAAGATTCGGTTGCCTCTTGCATATCATATATTTCTTGAGCAGAAGCCTCGGTTAGTTCGTTACCAGAAGCAATGTCACCAGCAGCTTGTGAAGCTGCTGAGCATAAAGACATTGAAGTATCCAGGCTCTTGTTTGTTTTAGGTGCATTTAATCCAGAAGCTTGGGTTAAATCCATAGTTGGTCGCGAAATTAATGGGGTCATTTTATTTCTCCTTGTTTTGTAGGTATATCTTATTTATATAAAAAAAATATAAACTATATAATTGCCAATATATTTAACCATCTTTACAAAACTTATTATAAATATTTATAATTTTTAAAAGAAGAGTTAGACAAATAATTTTTTTAATAGTAAAATTATGATATTGATAATTTAATAGAATTTAATTTGCCGATGTGAAATGCGGCAGCCGGTGCGGTAATCGGCGAAGCGTTGAGCTTTGACGATTAAGCACTACGAAGGCGACGTAGAAATCTTTGATTTCACAGGAGCACAAAACGAAAATTGAAAATTTAATAGGATTTAATTTGCCGATGTGAAATGCGGCAGCCGGTGCGGTAATCGGCGAAGCGTTGAGCTTTGACGATTAAGCACTACGAAGGCGACGTAGAAATCTTTGAT
>JAFYOU010000055.1 GCA_017560095.1 Candidatus Gastranaerophilales bacterium | reverse complement strand
CGCACCAGCCACAATCACCGATGCCCCATCATTATACTCCACTGCCGCCTTTTGCGACGCATTCAACAATTCATCAAGATTCATAAATAATTCCTTTCTTCATCTATAATACCATCTCAAATAACCTACAAAGTTACACTTTTTTCCGCAAATACACAACACCCCCACCAACCCAAACATCCCAAATCCACCCAATCCCAGCAATTTATCTACCTCAACTAATCCTACTACTCTATCTATTCCTGCTATTTCCACTAGTTCTTCTATTTTTACTAGTTCATCTATCTTATCTAGTGCTACTAATTCATCTAGTTATACTAATATATCTCTACTACTTTGGCGGAGAGGATTAAGGTTATCGACTATAAAAAAAACAGACACCCCAAAAAACGAGTGTCTGCTAATTTTTTAATTTTATATGCCTAATCTATTTCAACACAATCAAATTAATATTAAAAATAAAAATTGTATATAGCAATTTTATTTTTCAAACTTATTTTTTGATGGAACAAAAACAAACTTCAACTCAAATGTTTTACGATTTTCTCTATAAATAGGATTTTTCACATTAAAGCCCATAATTAATTCCCATTTTTTCAATTCGTTTTTAATTTTAGGGATTAAATTGTCTGAAGAAATATTTTCTATTTCATGCAATTGTGATGTATCTATTACAACATCGACAATCTCATAATTTATTTTCATAAGATCATTCCCTTTGCGCATTTTATGATATGTCGTATCATATTGCAAAGTTATTTGTGAAAAAATAGATATTGTATCCCTAAGATTTTTATCTTCTAATATTATTTCATCAGTTTCTTTATAGAAATAATGATTTCTTTTTATTTTCTTATAATTTTTAGGGTTTCTATAATAAAAATAGGCATCATCTATAAACTTTGTTTGATTATAGTTAATATTTTCATCAATAGGATTAATTGCTTTAAAATATTTTTCACCTAGATTCCTAAGTTTATCAAAAATAATAGGTGATATATTATTTTTTTCTTTAGTTTCAGATATATCAAAAGCCAAATTTTCCTTTGTTACACAGAATGTCCATACATCTGGATCATAAAATATAAAATCCGTTTCTTTTGTTCCTTTACATTTTTTCTTTTTTATTTCTTTTTGAGGAATAACAAAAATAGAATTTATATCTCCATAATAATTGAAAGCATACACTTTGCGTTTATTATACTTTTCATAACCAAGAAATTTTGTACCCAAAACGGAATCATTACAATAATCACAAATAAGAGAACGAACTAATTTTTCATCATCAGGCTCATTTGATTCTATTGTTAAATAATAAAATAAACTATCGCTATTAACCCATAATGTTATATATCGATTTTTTTCATATCCATTTGAAGATATGAATAAATCAATAAACTCTTTTGTAAAATCAGTTAGAAAAACTTCACTGTTTTGAGATTGAATTTTTCCTATTAACAAAAAACTCAAAATAAAAAACACTACAAATTTTTTCATATTATTTTTGGGTGATAAGATTTATATTTTGCTGGACTATACTAATTTGCAGCATTTTAATCACGATGCAAATGTACTGCATTTTTTTAGAAAAAGCAAGTATTTTCCTATTTATTTGTGATGATTTATTTATCAGCGAGATACCCTCCAAGATAGAGACCCATACCTGCACCTTACCTCTAATCAATTTCTAGTGCAGCGCAGCGTCCTAGTGCATCTAGAACATCTAGAATATCCACAAACGCATATATATCCTTATTTCAACTAATCTACCGAAAAACCAATTCTTAATT
>JAFYOU010000054.1 GCA_017560095.1 Candidatus Gastranaerophilales bacterium | reverse complement strand
CATAATGAAGTTGAGAATCAGTGCCACAACCACTTAAAATAAGTATTGATACAAGAATTAAACTGATTATTGATAAATACTTTTTCATAATTACCTCACATATCTTTCTCTTGTAATTTTTTCGTGAGATGAGCCGACGAAATCAACTGTTTCGGCTAAATTCCAGTTATCAAGTGAAATGTTGAAAAATGTATCTGCAGGGTACACCCTATTCCATTTATATATAATGATTTCTTGAATTTTGTCTTCATCTACCATAAAATTCTCTGCAAAAACAAAACCAGTTTCAAAATCTTCGCAGACTGCTACCGAATTTTCAGGGAATAGCGTTACAGAATACTCATTCGTGTAAAGCGATTTACCTTTACACAATTCAAGCATATTCTCAATTAAAATCTTATCACGACTCTGACGGCGCTTATTAAAAAGCATACCGTTTTTGTCGTCAAGACAAACTATAAGTTTCATAAAATCACCTAAATGAATTTTATCATATATATTTTTTTCTTTCAATAATAATTGTTTATTATCTGTACGAAATATGGTATAATTACAGAACAGAGGAGGCGAAGAAATGAAAAGATTTGCAAAAGTATATGTCGAGATTTCAAATATCTGTAACCTTAAATGCTCGTTTTGTCCAGGCACTACAAGAAGTCCTAAAAGAATGAGCGTACAAGAATTTGAATCTGTACTTAAAAAAATTAAAGATTATACTGATTACATTTATTTTCATCTTCTTGGGGAGCCACTTTGCCACCCTGACATTGAAACATTTTTGAAAATTGCCGAAGATATGAAATTTAAGGTAATTATTACAACAAACGGCACTCTTTTAAGTAAAAATAAAGAGATATTGTTAAATTCAAATTCGCACTACAAAACTGTTATTTCTCTCCACTCTTTTGAGGCAAACGACAATAAAAATTCATTTGAAAAATATCTGAATGATTGTTTTGAGTATGCAAAAGATGCCGAAAATAAAAAGATTGTTGTTCTTCGTCTTTGGAATAATGGTGGTAAAGATAGTCTGAATGATAAAATTTTAAGTCATCTTGAAAATTATTTTCCTAAACCTTGGGCAAAAGAGAGAAATGGCACGCGAATCGGCGAAAAAATCTATATTCAATATGGCGATAAATTCGACTGGCCTACCCTTGAAAATAATAATATAGAAGAAAAGGTTTTCTGCTATGGACTTCGCGACCAGATTGGCATTTTGGCAGATGGTACGGTTGTTCCCTGTTGTCTTGACAATAACGGCGAAATAAATCTTGGTAATATTTTTGAAACAGATTTAGAAGAAATTATAAATTCAGAAAAAGCACAAAATATTTATAATGGTTTTTCAAGTAGAACTGCCTGTGAAGAGTTGTGCAAAAGATGTAGTTTTGTGAGAAAATTTTAATAATTTTATCTACACAAAAAAATTTTTCAAAAAAATTTCAAAAAAATTAAAAAAAGTGTTGACAAATCATTTTTGATATGGTAAAGTATACGAGCCGCTGAAAACAGCAGCAAAAATGTGGGAGCATAGCTCAGCTGGGAGAGCATCTGCCTTACAAGCAGAGGGTCACAGGTTCGAGCCCTGTTGTTCCCACCAAATGGCCCGGTAGTTCAGTTGGTTAGAACGCT
>JAFYOU010000053.1 GCA_017560095.1 Candidatus Gastranaerophilales bacterium | reverse complement strand
ATATTAAACATTTTTTAGGCAAAAAAATAGGATTAATTGCTCTATTTCTTACATCAACAAACATTGTTTTAATCTATCTTTCACAAGAAATAAGATGCTATATGCTTTTAATGCTTTTAGCTATTCTTAACAGCTATTTTCTTTTTAAATTTAACAATAAAAATAAAATTAACTACTTAATTTCAACAATTGCTATTTTAAACACGCATTTTTACGGCGCATTTTATGTTTTTTATAATTTTATTTTCGGCTTAACTATACTTAAAAATAAAATTAAAATTAAAAATTTTCTTTTAATGAACATAATTGCGTTCGCAACTTTTTTGCCAATTTTAATTTATAAAAAAACAAGTATTATTTCAGATTTTAACAGTTGGATTCCACTTCCAATTAAAGAATCCTACATTTCCACAATAAAAGTTCTTTTCACAAGTCCTTTTATGCTAATAGTTTTATCAATAATAATCTTTGCAATATTTTTCAAAACCACAAAGAAAAACCGCATGTTTATAAGTTACAATTATTTTGCAATTTTATTTGTTTTATTGTGCGCCATTATAATTTCTTATCTTGTTAAACCAATATATAACTTCAAATATTTTTATATTGTTTTACCAAACGCATTAGCATTAATTACATTTGTTTTCGGACATTTATCTAAAAAACATTTTGGCTTAATTGCAATATTTTTGTTATTTTTTACTTTAAATTTTCAATTCAGTGAACAAAATCTATACTGCAACCACAGTTTGTTTATGCAATTTATTAAACATGACATCGATAAAACCAAAACAAATTATGTTTTTGCAACAGATACAATTGAAGGCTATAAAGACTTTAAAATTAACAATGCCAAGATGATTTATGTTGCAGTGAACAAAGGAATTAACATATTAGATAGTAAAAAATATAATATTGATAAGAATTCAGTTATTTATTTTATGAACTTTTATTTAGATGAAAATTATATAAAGATCGCAAAAAAAATTGAATTACACAAAACTCCATTAGGAGTTATTTGCAAGATGGAACTATAGTTATTTACAAAACTACATATACAAAATCCTTCTACAACAGCTTAAAACAAGGTTTTTACATATGCAAAAATTAAATTAATTTGCAAAATTATCTTTTGCCTTATATAATTGAGCATGTAAAAAGTTTAGTATTATTAAATTGAGGTAAAAATGAGTACAGAAATTTTAGAAAAAGTAAAAAAAGTTGTTGTTGACCAATTAAGCGTTGACGAAAGCTTAGTAACTCCAACTGCTTCTTTTACAGCTGATCTTGGTGCTGATTCATTAGATACAGTTGAATTAGTTATGGCATTTGAAGAAGCTTTCGGTTGTGAAATTCCAGACGAAGAAGCTGAAAAAATCGCTACAGTTCAAGATGCAGTTAACTATATTGAAGCTCACCAATAAGCTTCTAGCATCAAATTAACTTTAATAAAGACTGCGGAAATTAAGTATTTTTTGCAGTCTTTATTTTTAACACAAATTAGATAGAGGAAAAATATGACAAAAAGACGTGTTGTTGTAACCGGAATTGGCGCAGTTAGCCCTTATGGTTGTGGCGTAAAAAAATTTTGGGATTCATTATTAAAAGGTGAATCTGGTATAAAAAAATTAACAAGAATTGCTCTTGATGGTCATTTGGTTCATTTTGGCGGCGAAGTTTCAACATTTGAAAATGAAGTTATAGAGCAAAATCTTCTTGATCCAAAAGAAATGAAAAGAATGGACAGATTTACACAATTTGCTTGCGTTGCTTCCGATGAAGCTATGAAAGATTCTGGGCTTGATATGACCCAAGAAGACCCATATAAAGTTGGCGTTGTAGTAGGTTCTGGTGCTGGCGGTTTTGATACTTATGAAAAGCAACACAAAGCAATTATTGATAGAGGCCCAACAAAATGTTCACCATTTACTATTCCTATGCTAATTTGCAATATGGCGGCTGGCAGGGTTTCAATGCGACATGGAGCTAAAGGCTTAAACAAATGTATAGTTACAGCTTGTGCATCAAGTGCACATTGCGTTGGTGATGCATTTCGTTCTATTCAATATGGTGATGCAGATGTTATTATCGCAGGTGGCACCGAAGCCGTATTAACTCACATTGGCTTAGGCGCATTCACGACAGCTCGCACATTATCAAGAAGAAATGATGAGCCACACAGAGCATCTCGCCCATATGATGTTGATAGAGATGGTTTTGTTATGGGAGAAGGAAGTGCAATTTTAATTCTTGAAGAATTAGAACACGCTCTTAAAAGAAATGCAAAAATTTATGCCGAAATTGTTGGATATGGCCAAACAGGCGATGCATATGATATGGTAGCACCTGACCCAACAGGAGCGGGGGCTGCTAAAGCAATGGAGCTTGCAGTTGAAAATGCAGGAATAAAACCAAGTGAAGTAGATTATATTAATACTCACGGAACTTCAACTCATTTAGGCGACATTGCTGAATCAAAAGCGGTTGCAAAAATATTTGGAGATTTAGAAACAAACAAAAATTTAAAAGTTTCATCAACCAAATCTATGCATGGTCATATGATTGGCGCAACAGGCGCAATTGAAAGCATTGTCTGCATTAAAGCAATTGAAGAAGGAAAAATTCCTCCGACAATTAATTTAGAAAATCAAGACCCTGAAGTTGCCAATTTAAATTATGTTCCAAACAAAGCAATTGAAGCTGAAGTTAATTATGCTTTATCAAATTCGTTTGGATTTGGCGGACAAAATGCATCTTTAGTATTTAAAAAATACGAAAAATAAAAAATTATTTTTATGAATAAACATATGGCGGACCATTTTTAATTTCAATTAGAATATTTTCCGCCATTTGTTTTAATTCTTCTTTGGGCCTTCCTGCTTCTAATTGAGAAATAAAACAATCTATATGAGGATTAACTGCGCAGAGTTTTTTAGCTTTAAAATTACTAATTTCTGTTTCCACTAAACGCTTTTTCAATTCAAGTTCACTTTTTGAATTTTCTTTACTTATAATCACACTCTTTATAGCATCCAATGCTTGCTTTGCAATATACCCCATTGCGCTTAAAGCGCTAAAACACAAGAATAAATATTTATTAAATTTATTTTCAGGATTTAATATCCAATTATACAAATGTCCTCTTTCTTCATTGATATAGCAATAATATTGAATTTTCTCACTAATTCCCCCTAATGCCTCCGGTGCTTGAGCATATATCTGTGCTTCAGATACTTCTTTTATTACACTTTGAATTTCGTCAGAAGTTATTCCATTAATCTTTGAAAGATTTTCTTCCATCGTCTTTTTGGTTGCATTAATCACTTTAAAAATATCTTTTAAATCTTTAATCGCAGTTGCTTTATCGGTATTTTTTAGCGCACTATCTATTTTTGCATTAATTTCATTATGTTCAAATTTTTGAACAAAAGTATCAAGATTTTTCAAAGTTTTTTGATAATTTTTAAACATTAAAAAACTTAATCCAACAAAGCCAGCTATTCCAACTCCAATTGTTAAAATAGGCATTAAATTAGATTTTTTTTCTTTATTGTTGTCTTCTTTTTCATTTCCTTTGAAACTCAATTGATTTTTAAAATTAAGACCTTTAGTTTGTTCATTTGATGACAAAACAGATTTAAAATATTTAGTTGTATCTGTTAACAAAGTATTAACTACATTTAATTTCCCAGAAAAAGCTTCTGCTTCAACCTCAATTAAATTCTCTTGTAAATCATGCTCAATATCGCATTCTTGTTTTTTAATCCAAATTTCTTTTGTTGCATCAACAAAATTCTTTGAAATCAAAGTCACAGCACTCATTAAACACACGCCAAAAAAACCTGCAACATTTTTTGCATTAGGATCTCTAAGCATTCGATATGCTGCAAAATGAGGCTCTTCCAAAATATTTATATTTCTTGCTAAATCTCCAGGACGAACAATATCACTTTTATTTGCCATAATATTTGAGTATTTTTTTACACCACAACTTATTAATAAAAGTCCACCCAATGCTACGCTTGTTGCAATCGCCGCAGGCTTTAGCGCTTTTCTAAAATCAAACGATTTTTTCTTTTCTTTTTCTTTATTTTTTACCGACTCTAAATTATTTGGAATTAAAAGCTCGCTTGATATTCTATCGAAATCATCAATTCGCTCAGAAGAATCCCTTTTAATATAATTATTCAAAAGAATTCCCTTAATAGTATCATTATGCGGATAGCTATTTGCAATTTTTTTTCTATATACATCAAACTGATTTGGCTTTATCATTTATCTTCTTCTGATTCTTCTAACTCTCTTTTATGTTTATTTTTTAACCTAAATAAACCCTTTAAAACCTTTTTAATTTCTCTTGATTTAAGCTTTTCTCTTTCTTCGTTTTCTTCCTCTTCGCCTTGGGTAAAAAAGTTAAGTATACTTTTTATAGTTTTTTTCAACGGTTGAGCAATTTTTGCATTCACAAAATTTTTAATTTCGCCATATATCGAAGCAAGCTTTTCACCAACCGAAACAATAAAATTCCTAATATTACTAAAAACCACCTGAATATAATTTATTGCTTGAGAAACTTTTGCTATTAAATTTAAAATCGGCTTTACTATTACATTAATAACTATTTTGATTGAAACTGCGAACACTTTTGGCATAGAATCTAATTTTTGCAAAAAAGCATCCATTTTTTGCATAACTTTATCAAGCCCCATTATTACCCTATGCTGTATATATGTAGCTTGGGCGTTTTCTAATCTTTGAATTTGTGCTTCAATTTTAGCCTCTTTTGCAGCCTGAATTTTTATCCAAGCTGCCATACACTCAGCATAACTCATCTCTCCCGGCACTCTTGGTTTATCTTTTCTTTGAGTTGAAGCTCCGCCACCCATGCCCGAACAAATTGGACATGTGCCAATCGGAAGCCCATGAGGACATTTACCCGTATTTTGTGCTGATGCTACTCCTGTTGCCGCTACCATTTGACCCTCTTTTGGGCCACAATAAATTTTTAGAGTTAAGCATTTGGATTTTCCGCAATATGCTTTAAAAATTAGTGTTCCGACTATAACGGTTGCGGCCCAGTTGGGGAATTCCACCCCGATTTCCTATATTAAATTCACAAAAAATACTAACACAAAAATAAAATAGTGTTAAATTTCTTCATCAAAATCGTCTTCATTTTCATCAATCGGAACTCTTATTTCAACTCCCATTTGAGTTAAAATGTCCCTAGCTTTCGGCCCATAAGCAGTGTCAGAAAAGTTCTCCAAAATTGTTTGATAACAAACAATTGCATCTTTTTCTTCGCCTCTAAGCCTATAAATATTTCCTATTTTGAAATATATTGGAGCAAAAGTAGCTTCTGGAAGATTGTCCATATGCTCATCTAATTGCAATTTTAAAGATATTAATGATTTTGAGTCTTCAGGCGTAAATAATTCTCTTTCATATACTTTTTGAGTCAAAATATTTACCCTATTTGAAAAGTCAGCCAACACCTCTTGAGCAACACCCTTCTTTTTAACATTTTTCTTTGCAGCATCAGCCGGTAGCACTTGATTTAAAATAAGCGCAAACATTAAAAACAAAGGTATTAAGATAGACAATGTCTTTTTCAATACTAGCTCCCCATCTATTGTAATCTTACAATAATTTTCCTAAAATTCCTCAATCTTGCGGTTGAATTTTTGGTAAATATAATTAAAATCTATGTATGAAAAAAATTTTATTACTAATTTCTTCTTTTATTTTTATATCATCAAATGCAGCAACACTTAAAGGTGGTATAAGCGAAGAATATATTCCAAAAGGATTTTATGGCTCTTGGGGTGTAATTTCTAAACTTCAAAAATCCAATAACCCAACTATGTTTAATTTTCAAAGCAAAGATATTTGGATTTTATCCGGCCATAGCAATGTCTTAGTATTGCAAAATCTAGAAAGTGGTGCAATTAGCGAAATTCGAATAAAAGAAAAAACAACTGACGGTAAAACTCTCAAGTTCCATCGGGAAAAAACATCGCAAAACGGCAATTTTAAAATAATTTACAAAGAAATTGTTCAATTTAAATTATTAGGAAACAATTTTTCTGGAAGCGATGATTTTACTGTTGAAAAGTACAACAATAAAGGTGTTTTAATTGAAAAAAATGAAGCCAACTATAGAGTTGAAGGTGTAAAAATCTTAGGAGATAAACCCCATTAAATATTTAACATCTTAGCCCACAAAATAATTTACGAATTATTTTCCATTTGTTTTTTAAGCGCAGCTTCTAATGTTGCAATCTTGTTTTCCAAAGTTTTAACTTTTAAACTTGAATCATCAGCACCAATTGATTTTTTCTCATATTGCCTTTTTAACATTTTAATTTCTTTTTTCAATTTTGAAATTATAAACAAACAAAAAATTGTTCCCAAAACAAAACCCGCAAAAATATATCCTGCATCAAATAATTCAAAATTAATATTCATATTTATATTTACTCCTTAAAAAATTTAAAACTTTAATAAAATCTTTACTAAAATCTTTTTCATCCAATTGAAATTCCATTTTTTCGTTATTTCTTGGATGAGAAAAAGATATATAATAGGATTGAAGCAATTGCTCAGTTGTTTTTAAATTATAAAATTCATTTCGCATAAAACTTTTTGCCCCATATAAACTATCTCCAAAAACCGGATGGCCAATTGAAGACAAATGAGCCCTTATTTGATGGGTTCTTCCCGTTTTTAAATTAAGCTCAACCAAACTTGCCCCTCTATATTCTTCCAAAACCTCATAATGAGTTATCGCCTCTAATCCTTCGGGTGAAATCATCATTTTGACATCATCTTTAAGCGAATGAATTAATGGTTTGTTGATTATTCCTTTTTTTTCTTCAAAATTTACCAAAGCAATTGCTAAATATTTTCTAATTGCAGATTTTTCTTTAATTTGTTTAGACAAATTTTCATGTGCAAAGTTTGTTTTTGCCGCAAGCATAACTCCAGCCGTATTTTTATCCAGTCTATGAATAATACCTAATCTATCAACTCCGCCAAAATCAGACAATTTACCTTTAGTATGAGCCAAAAGGGCATTTGATAAAGTATGTTCATATTCAAATTTTGTCGGATGACAAAGCATTTCTTTTGGTTTATTTAAAACAATTAAATCATCATCTTCAAATAAAATATCAAGTTTATATTCCCAAGGTTTTAAGCTCAAATCTGGATTCAAAAAATCATTTAATTTGTCCTCATCAAATAAAATTTCGTCATTTAATTTCAATTTATAAGAAGATTTTTGATTTTTTTCATTGATTAAAAAATACCTGTTCTCAATCGCATTATTTATTTGATTTCTTGAATATTTATTTTCAAAATAATTAACCAAAAAGGCATCAAATCTTTGTTTTATATTGCTCTCATCTACTTTAATTTTGCTCATTTTTAGCCTTTTTAAAATCTAAAAAAAGATATATACAATACAAAAAAATACCAACGCATATCATTATATCAAATGCATTAAAAATCGGAAAATTTATAAAATTTAATTTAATGTAATCTATCACATATTTAAATTGAATTCTTTCAATTACATTTCCCAATGCACCAGCGCTGAAAATAGTCATAGATAAAAGTTGAAGCTTATCATTAAAAGTAATTTTTTTAATAACTTGATATGCAATAAATAAAACAGCTAAAATACCAAAGATTGCAAGAATGGCTGATTGATTTTGAAATAAGCTAAAAGCACTTCCGCTATTATTTATATGATTTATTGAAAAAAATGGGTTATCCGCATTTGTCAAATATGGAGAATAGCTTAATTTTCTAATTTGATTACCAAAATCAAGAAGAATAATTGTCATTAAAAAATAAAAAATACAAGCTCTTTTATCTTTCATTATTTATTCTCCACCAGCATTTCGCCATTTTTTCTTGTTCTATCCATATTTACTCGCTTCATCAAATAAGCCATGCCCAAAACTTCAATTTTGGCTTTTGTTTGTTCTTCGTTTATTGAAACTTTTGTTAAACCAATTGAAGCTACTGCATACTCATCAAGATTTTTATTATTTGCTTTAACTACTCGTTCTAGCTCGCCAGCTTCTGGAATTTTTCTAAATTTTTCTTGATAATCTTCTGGAGGATAAACTATTTCTTCTCTAGAAATTGAAGCTAATGCCATGATATCTTTTGGCTTATCTATTTTTAACGATAAATCATATTCGCTACCACTTTGAACTCTTATAGGGGTAATTAATTCCATATTTAATTTATTTGCTAAGCCATATTTTAAGCTTGTTTCTTCCATTAAAATATCATCGCAAACAATTTTCCATTCATTATTTTCTTTTTTCAAATAAAGATTATAAACGCTTTTTCCTTCTAATTTACCCATTTTTTCTTTTTTTAACTCTTTAATTTCTGTTGGGAAAATTTTAGCAGTTGTCTTATCTGACATTTGAACCAATGCCCAATCAGAAGTTGCGTTTATTGAATTAATTTTTGTTTTATATTTTATATTTTCATAAGCACTATAAGTTTTTTCAAGCATTTGCTCCAATTCACCAAGATTAAAACCATCCATACTCTTATAATTTTTTGCATAAAAGGTTTTAATTTTTTCTATATTATGAGTTGCTAAAGCTTTATTATATTTCCTTAAAACGCTTTTAATCTCTATTTGAGATGAATTAAAAAAATCAAATGAAAAAGCTGGTGTAGTTACAAATAAAATTGATAAAATTATAATTATTTTTTTCATTATTTTTCCCTAATCTTTTTTAAATAAAAGATAATATTTCTTCATGCCATAATACAATATCATATCCCAATATACTCCTTTATCATTAAATTCGATATACGCTTGGGGTATTGGAGTTCTTTGATTTTTATGTCCCCACTTTGTACCTATAAAATCCATTGTTTTTTTGGAAATTTTTTGTCCAAATGTTGGTTTTGGATGAGGAAATTTTTCTTCATAAAAATTTTCCGCTACAATATCTTCTTCATACACTGGAATTGTATATGAAACTTTTCCATTCTCTTTAAACAAAACATATGTTTTTCCATTTTTTTCACGAGGAGTTAAAAGGTAATATCCTGGGGGTATTTTTTTTGATTTAAAAATTAAATTAACTCCACTTCTAAACAACGGATAAGGCGAAAACATATATTTTGTATAATCATCTGCTTGATGCGGATCAAGCCCAAAAATATAATCAAAATCAGCTTCTTCTAATTGAGAATATATTTCATCATAATTTTTAGTTTCAAATTTTGGAATATTTTCATTAGCAAAAGATGCTATGCTTAAAAATAACGAAAACAACAATATTAATGATGTAATTTTTAGTTTCTTGATTGCCATAATAACCTAACTAATGCTACCATATTGACCATGGAAAATAAAGTATTAGAACAAAATATAGAACAAATTAAGCAGTATAACTTGAATCTTGCTAACGATATTTTAATGTTCGAAAATCAAAAATCAAATCTCCAATTAGCTCAAAACGAAAACGGAGAATACAATCTTTTACTTAATGAAATTCCACTTCACTCAACATTAAGCGCTATTGATGAAGCAAATAATATAACCAAAGATTTCGAAGATACTAATAATTCCATAAAAATAATATACGGCTTAGGCCTTGGCTATTTAGTTGATAGCGCGACAAATAAAATTAAAAATGGAAAATTATTGATATATGAGCCAAATCTTGAATTAATTAAATATGTTTTTTCTATTGCTCAAATTGATGCCTTTTCAAAAAATAACGTATTTTTATGCACAAACAAAAAGAAGCTAAATGAATATATAACAAAATTTGCAAACGAAAACACGAAACTTTCTATTAGTTTTTTAAATTCATATAAAAAAGACATTGAAGACATAAAAGATGTATTATATCAAGCCCAAAGAACACAAGGAGAATTAATCGGCAATAAAAATACTTTTTTAAAATCTGCTCCAAATTGCTTTTTTCAAACTCTTTGTAACGCAAGTGAAATATTTAAAAACCCAAATATTTCACAATTAGAAAACATCTACAAAGGAAAAACTGCAATTATTTTATGCGCTGGGCCTTCACTAAAAGAAAATATTGAAATTATCAAACAAAACCAAGATAAATTCGTAATTTTTGCACTTAACCCCACACTTAAAATTCTTCAAAAAGAAGGGATTGAACCCGATTTTATAGTTGCAATTGAAAATAAAAATATTATTTCTCAATTTGAAAATGTCAATATCAACAATTCTTATCTTATAGTTGAACCATTTACAAACCATAGAATATTAAAATTAAAAAAAGGAAACTTGTTTAGCTATATTTCGATAGACAATTTCTTTAATTATTGGGTTTTGGATACCCTTAAATTAAAAACTAACTTAAAAAGCTACGGAACAGTTTCGTATACAGCTTTTTCAAGCGCTTTCTTAATGGGCTTTGATAAAATTATTATGGTTGGCCAAGATTTAGCATTTAAAGACGGCTCTTGCTATTGCGATGGTTGTTATTGGGATTCTTTAGAATGTATTTTTGATGAAAAAACAAACGAATATAAAATTGTAGCCTCAGATATAGAAAAATTAATTAAATCATATTGCCCAAAAACACAAGACAAAGAAGAAGCCATTAAAAAAGTAAACGAATATCTTAATGAACTAAATAAAAATATTTGTACCGTTAAAGGGCAAAATGGGAAATTGCTTCCTTCAAAAAATGATTATGCAATATTCATCAAATGTTTTGAAGAAATAGCTTATGATTTTAAAACTAAAAAACCTGAAATAAAATTAATTAATTCTTCACTAGGTGCACAAATCAATGGATTTGAAAATATTTCACTTGAAGATATAATAAACTCGCTTGAACCTATAGAAAAATTGAATCTTGATAATTATGAAGTTAAATCAGACAAAGAATATGTGATTTCTAAAATAGATAAATTACTAAACCAATTGAAAAATTATCAAATGCTTCTTAATGATTTTGTTATAGTGAATGAAAAATTATTAAAGGAGCTTACAAACAAGAATATTTTCACCCAAAATGCAACTAAATGTATTCAAAAACACAAAGAAATTTTGTCCAAAATTATTCAACTTTCTAAGCAAAACGATATTAATTTCATTATAAATGTGCATTTAAACATCAACGAAAAATACTTCGGGCATAATTATTTTGAAAATGAAAAAATAACGAAAGAAATTTTACCTGAAATAAATAAAATTTTTGAAAATTACAATATAATAATGCAAAAAAATATTAAAAATTTAAGCGATAGTAAGTCTCTCATCTTGGAATAATTTTTCAACATCTAAAACTTGATAAATTTCATTATCTTTAACAAATTCCATCATTTTATTTTCATCTTGTTTTTGTAATCTATTTTGGATAATTTCATCAAAATCAACATCCAAGCTTTCGCAAATTTCATCTGCCAAAATTCCAAGCCTAAATTCTTCTGAATTTAAAATGATAATTGTAGATTTTTCCTTAAGAGTTGTCTTTGAATTATTAAAAAACCTTCTTAAATCAAGAACAGTTATGTATTCACCTTTGATATTTACAAGCCCAAAAATATAATCCTCCGTATTTGGCACTTTAATAAATTTAGAATTATTAACTTTATAAAACTCCTTAACGCTTGCCATATTGATATAATATTTAACATCATTAATTGCAAAAGTTACTCCGCTATCATAAAGTGCTTTTTGATTTTGAACTTCTGTCGTAACTTTAATTAAAAAATCTTTTCTACTTTTTAAAACCTCTTTTGATTCTTCATCATCGACAATATATTTGATTTTATTTTCTTGATTTTCAAATTTATTTGCATATTTTATGGTGTAATCTAAAATATTATCAACATTTAAAATATAAATATTCTCATCATTTTTAGAATACAAGCCATCAAAGAAATTTGCATCTTGTTGATATGGAATTTCTTGAATAATATCTTTATTTAATTTCGTAATATCACAAACCTTATCGCAAATTATAGCGCTATATGACTTTTGAGTTTTAATTACAATAATTTTTGCACTCAAATCATAAACTATTCTTTCTTTTTTAAACACTTCCCTTAAATCAATTACGCCTATTGGAATTTGTTCAAATTTAATTATTCCCAAAACAAAAGATGGCATTTGATGAGAATAATCAAGCTCCATCACCTTAATAATTTCCAAAACCTCATTTGTCTTGATTGCATATTTTCTTTGATTTATCTCAATTAAAGTATAATTTTCACTATTATCTTTTATTGTTTCAAGGGCATTTAGCTCATTTAAAATTAAATTATTGCTCATTATAAATTATTACACTTTCTTGGTAATTAGCTTCTTCTATTAATTTTTTTACATTTTTTTGCGCTTCAACAATATTAAAAGCACCTTCAATATTGCAACTTGAAGCAAAAGCAACACCATTAACATAATTTGCATTATATGAAATTTCATTTATTTCTTTAATTATATATTCAAAACGATGCCTTGCTTGTTTTTCATCTTTTGCAAACAATACCACGCTATATTCGCCTTCGTCGCTCTTATAGACTTGCTCATCCTTTTCTAAACATTCAATAAATTTTTCAGAAAGCTTCAAATTTAAAATATCAACATCTTCAAATGAAAGATTTTGTATTAAATCGGAATAATTAGAAATTTGAATAATTGAAAAATATGAATCATGGGTATTTTTAATATCGCCAAATTTGTTAAACATTTGTTTGTACTTCACTTTAATTTCATCTTTTGAGTTAACTTGTGAAGTTTTTTGAATATATCTTGTTTTGAAAAAATCATACAAAATTTCTTTAACTTCTTTTATATTTTCAAAATTTTCCCATTTCATTTTTTCTTGAGAATAAAAATCAATTTGAGCAATTTGTTCATTTTTATATTCAAAATCAAGTTCAATTTTTGAAAAAAATTCACTTTCATTAACTATTGTTGTCAAATTAGGGGCATATTTTTTATACAAAATACCTATTTTTGTTTGTTTTTTAGCCAAAATTGAATTCTTTAAAATTGGACTTAAAATTATATTTCTTATATCAAAATAAGTTCTTCTCTCTTTATTACTAAATGAATATACGCCAATAACTGCCAAATCGTACCTAAAAACACTATTTAAAATTTGATAAAGTTTTGAAAAAATTTTTTCATCTCCAAGCGTAAAATCATATATTTTCTTAACTTCTTTTTCTAAAGCATCGATATTAAAATTTTCTTTAATATCTTTTGTCAATATTTCAATTTCTTCAAACTGCTCTGTTTCTTCAACAGACTCAATGTTTTGAATTTTTGCTTGCTGAATTTGTTTATAATTTTCAAGTCCAGCCCTTAAAATTTCATCTTTATATTCTTTTTCAAGCGGAAATTTATTTGTAATTTCTTCTGCTAAATTCAAAAGCTCGTGGTGATTATCGTCTTTTTTTAAAAAATATTCGCTTAATTCTTCATTAATATAAAATTTAGCATTAGATTCATCCAACACACTATACACAATAACCGGAATACGAGATATAATAGGATTTTCTCTAATTTGTTTAACCAGCTGAAAACCACCCATTAAAGGCATAATTGCATCAGTTATAATTAAATCGGGAGCAAAATCAAAAATAATTTCATAACCGATTTTTGCATTTTGGACTCCACAAACTTCCCAGCCACAATTTGTAAATAAAGTTTTCAAAATATTTAGCTGAGTCGAGCTATCATCTATAATAACTAGTTTTTTTGCCATAGCTTAACTTATTTTATATAATTAACTATAATATGATTATACATTTTTTTATTTAAGGGTGGAATATGTCAAAAGAAGTAAATAATAACAATAAAATCAATATAAATAGAGAATTAATTAGAAAACAAATTTTTGACGGAATTATACTTTTTGTTGCTTTTTGTATAATTTTTTATTTTGTTAAATTCCAAGCATTTGAAAGCTATGATTTGCTAATAGTTTTATTTATTAGCTTTTTAGCCATTATGTTTCTATCCGAGTATAGCAAAAATGCAGTTAAAACCCCTTTAAATAAAATTATTTTTGAAACTTTTGAAAAAACAATTGATGAAGTAAGCTCCATTCAATCTTCAAATAATAATCAAAAGGAAAATAATGCTATCTCAAACAATAAAATAAAAAATGTTCAAGAACACATTGATAATCTTCAAAAATACTCCAATGAAATGAAAAATCTAACTAATGAAATTAGAGAAAAAACCGATCAATCTTTAAATTTCACCAACAATGAATACAATGCAGTTAAAACAAATATCGAAAAAATGTTTTCCATAAGACATAAAATTCAAACAATTGCTGAACTAATTTTAGAATTATCTGACTTTGTTCAATCAATTTCATCAACCATAGGTCTTGTTGAAGATATTGCAGAACAAACAAACTTATTGGCGCTGAATGCCGCAGTTGAAGCAGCTCGTGCTGGAGAACACGGAAAGGGTTTCGCTGTTGTAGCTTCTGAAATTAGAAAATTAGCAGATAAATCAAAACAAGCAACAACAAAAATAATTTCTTTAATTAACGATATTCAACAAACCGCAAACTCGACCGTATTAGCAACAGAAGAAGGTACAAAAGAAATTGAATCAGGCTTAGAACTTGCTCATATAATCAGTGAAAATATAGAACAATTAATCAATGCAATGAATGAAGTTTCAACCAATATGAAAGAAATCATCACTTCTTCAAAGCAAATTAATTCAGACTCAAAAGCAACAAACGAATACATAAAAGAACTTTCAAAAATTGTTGAAACCAATCAAAAAATAACTTGTGATAATGAAACAATTTTTGAAAAAATTGAAACAGCTTCAAACGAGCTAAAAGATTCGGTAATATAGCTCATCTAAGGCAAGGTTATGGGTTTTCAAAAAGACGAGCTAGAAGAAATTTTTAATATTTTTCAACAGGAAAGCGCTGAAATCATTGCTTCTATGGATGAAAAATTACTGAAACTTGAAAACGAGGGCTCAAGCAAAGATTTAGCAATGCATTTATTCAGAGATGCACACTCTCTCAAAGGCTCAGCTAGAATGCTAGGTTTTGAAGATATTCAAAATATAGCACATAAAATCGAAGATATTATTTCACTAATTAAAGAAGATAAATTAAACATTACATCAAAAATAACTGACACAATTTCTGAGTGCCTTGGCTTTATTTTAATGCTAATCAACAAAACCGTTGAAAAAAAAGAAGAATTTAAAAGTTCAGAATACCAACTTTATATTGAAAAACTAGAAAAAATTATTCAAGAAGATAAGCTTCAAATCAATTATATCAAACCCCATGATGAAATAGATCCTTCAAAAAAAGAGATTCTTTCCAAATTTGAAGAAATTGAAAATTATACAATAGATATCTTGTATATTATTTCACTTGTAAGAACAAACAAAACTTATAATGAGATTTACGAAATCGAAAAAAAGACCGAGGATTTTAATTCACTTTGTCAAAATCTGAACGATGAAAACTTTAAATCAGTAAAAAATAAAACTCATAATATTTTAAGCGCAATTAATAATTTCAGAAACTCAGACAATAAAGAATTTGCATTTCTCGAAGTTAATAATGAAATAATTTCTTTTATAGAGGCACTATACAAATATGCCGATGAAGAAAAAATTCAAAGAAAAGATTATTATGAAATTGTTGAAAACAAATTAAATCCAAAAAATCAAGAAGAAATAAAGATTCCAAATATAGTAACTTTTGATAAATTAGATGAAATTATTCAAAGAATTCCTTTAATGGAGCTGAATTGCGAATTTTATAACGACATCATAAATTTAACAAATGAACTCATTTCAAAAGAAACCAATGAAAATATTAAACAAATTTATTCCGATCTTAAAGAAATTATTCAATCATACAAAGAGAACCAATTAACAACACCTCAAGACCTTACATTAGGCTTAAAAGAAACACTGGAAGCCATAAAAACAAACAATCTTGAAGCAATAAAAGAATCAAAGTTAAAAATCAATGTTATTAAAACAATAACAAAGTTTCAAAACAAAAACAAAAACATACCTAATTTAAAACAAGCTGAGATAAATCAACGAGACATTTTAAACACAATTACCAATACTGAAATTAAAACTTTAAGAGTTGACTCAACGAAACTTGATAACTTAGTTGGACAAATTGGAGAATTAATTGTTTCTAAAATAAAAACAAACGAACAATTATCTCTTGCAAAAAATATCAGCAACGAAATGGTTGAATGGCAAAAAAACTTCGCCAAAATGAATTATTATATTAAATATTTTGATAAAAAATATTTATCCGATTCAAAAGAAAACGAGTTACAAGACTACAGAAAAATTATTGCCCACAACAAACAACTTGCAACATTAGCTGAACAACATAATGAAAAAATACTTGATTTAATTTCTAAAATGGGAAATCTTTTCAAACAACTTCAAGAAAGCGAAACAAAATTAAATTCAACAACATCCGAAATTGAAGAAATGGTTAAAAACATGAGAATTTTACCACTTTCTACAATTTTTCAACTATTCCCTCGAATGGTTCATAATATTGCAAAAGATAAAAACAAAAAAATAGATTTAATTATAAACGGCGCAGATATTACAGCTGATAAAACGATTATTGAAGAATTAAAAATTCCTTTGATGCATATTATAAGAAATTCAATTGATCATGGAATTGAAGATGTTGCCACAAGAAAAGCTTTAGGCAAAAACCCAATAGGTAAAATTGAAATTAATGCAAGCTACAAAGACAACAAAGTAATTGTAGACATAAAAGACGATGGCAAAGGTTTAGATATTGAAAAAATTAAAAATAAAGCCCTCGAAAAAAAACTTTTAACTAAAGAAGAAATTAACGCTATTAGCGATGAAGAGTTAACAAATCTTATTTTTTACCCCGGATTTTCAACCGAAGATTTTGTAACAGAATTATCAGGCAGAGGTTTAGGATTAGATATAGTAAACAATAAAATCAATCATATGCAAGGAAGAATCGATATATTCTCTCAATTAAACCAAGGTACAGTTGTTAGAATTATTCTTCCTGCAACGGTTGCAAGCAAAAAAGTATTTATTATCGAAGAACAAAATCAACTCTGGGCAATCGAATCATCCGTTATTAAAACAATCGCTAGAATAAATCCTGATGAGATTTTCGAAAAAGACAACAAAAACTATTATATTTACAATCAAAATGCAATTGCAATCTATACGCTTTCTCAAATTTTAAACTTTGAAAATATTCCAAGAAAAACAAATAAATATACTCTTCTAATTATTGAAACAGAAAGTCTAACTTTTGGAATTATTGTTGAAAAATTAATTTCAGATCAAGAAATTGTACATAAAAAACTAGCTCCACCATTGTACAAAGTTAAACATATATCAGGTATCACAACTCTCGCTAATGGAGATGCTTGCTTAATTTTAAGCGTTTCAGATATTATTGCAACAATTAACACTAAAAAAATTGGAGCAAAAATCATATCTGCAAATGGAATCATAAAAACAAAAGATAATTTTAAATATAAGATTTTAATTGTAGATGATTCTCATACAACAAGAATGCTTCAAAAAAATATTCTATCCAACCAAGGTTATAATGTCACAACTACAACAAATCCAATTAACGCTTTAGATAAAGCAACAAACACAAAATATGATTTAATAATTTCAGATATACAAATGCCGGAAATGAGTGGTTTTGAATTTATTTCTAAATTAAGAAAAACTACAACATACGAAAAAACACCAATTATCGTTGTTAGCTCTGAACCAAAAGAAAACCACACACAAGAAATTGAAAAAACTAAAATTATAAAATATATCGAAAAAAACCTATTTAAACAAAATGAATTAATAGAATGTATTGAAAAAGCATTAAATAAATAAAAACTCAGGTAAAACCTGAGTTTTTATTTATTCTTTAGTTATAATTTTATCAATTAGACCATACTCTAGAGCTTCTTGCGCAGTCATAAAATTATCACGCTCAGTATCTTTTGCTATTTGTTCAATTTTTTGACCGGTATGTTCTGCTAAAAGCCCATTTAACATAGCTTTCATTCTTAAAATTTCTTTAGCTTCAATTTCAATATCTGTTGCTTGGCCTTTAGCACCGCCTAGCGGTTGGTGAATCATTATTCTAGCATTAGGTAGAGCAAGACGCTTACCTTTTGTTCCGCCTGACAATAAGAATGCGCCCATTGAAGCAGCATCCCCTAGACAAATTGTTGAAACAGGAGCCTTAATTAATTTCATTGTGTCATAAATTGCCATACCAGCAGTAATTACACCACCAGGAGAATTAATGTAAAGCATAATATCTTTTTCGGAATTTTCGCTATCCAAAAGCAACAATTGTGCAACAACAGAATTTGCAACATCATCATTAATTTCAGAACCTAAGAAAATAATTCTTTCCCTTAAAAGCCTTGAAAAAATATCAAAACTTCTTTCTCCACGACTTGAATTTTCCACCACTGTTGGTACATAATCCACTATTTGAAATTCATTTATTCCGTACATTTTCTTTCCTTTTTGAGCTTATATGAATACTATATTAAAGGAATGTTAAAAATTCAAGATTAAAAACAATTAATTAGTTTTTTTGTAGTAATATAAAATAGGAACTATTCCCCGTTAGATTTTAAATTGATAAGGAAAATAAGAATGTACAATGTTGCAATTGTTGGTGGTGGCCCTGCTGGTATTTTTACTGCTTTAGAATTGGCAAAATTAAAACCCGAATGGAAAATTTTATTAATTGAAAAAGGCAGAAAAATTGAAAAAAGAATTTGCCCAATTAGAGAAGGTCAAAAAAAATGTTTAAGTTGTAAAACTTGCGGACTTCTTTGCGGATGGGGCGGAGCAGGCGCTTTTTCAGATGGCAAATTAACACTAACCCCTGAAGTAGGTGGTCATTTAGTTGATTATATGCCATATTCCGATGTTGAAAATTTAATTGAATATTGTGATAATGTTTATCTTGACCATGGTGCGACTCAAACTGTTTTCGGTAGAAACAGAGAAGAATTTGCAGATATCGAACATGCTGCAACATTAGCTGAGCTAAAACTTGTTCACTCTCCTGTTCGTCACTTAGGAACAGAAAAATCTCTATCTGTTTTAAAATCTATGCAAGATTATTTGATGGACAGAATTGAAATTATCAACAACGAACAAGTTGATGAACTAATTATCAAAGATGCAACAATTAAAGGTTTTACCACAAAAGAAGGTAAAGAATATTTGGCTGATTATGTAGTAGTTGCTCCAGGAAGAGAGGGGGCTGATTGGCTATCTAATGAATTTTTGAAAAACAAAATTGAAATGGTTAATAACGCAGTTGATGTTGGTGTTCGTGTAGAATTACCTGCACCTGTAATGGAACCTATTACATCAAGACTTTATGAATCAAAATTAATTTATCATACTCCAACATTTGGAGATGAAGTTAGAACATTCTGCATGAATCCAAATGGTGAAGTTGTAAATGAAAACTACAACGGTATTTCAACAGTAAATGGTCACTCTTATGCAGATAAGAAGACTCCAAATACAAACTTTGCACTTTTGGTTTCTAAAAAATTCACACAACCTTTCCATGAACCAATCAAATATGGTCAACACATTGCTTCTTTAGCAAATATGTTATCAGGCGGAATCTTGGTTCAAAGATTTGGCGATTTAATTGATGGACGTCGCTCAACTCCTCAAAGAATTAAAGAATCAATAATTCAACCAACTCTTGAATGCGCTACTCCTGGGGATTTAAGTTTGGTTTTACCATATCGTCAATTATTAAGCATAATCGAAATGCTTTATGCGCTTGATAAAATTGCACCAGGTGTTGCTTCAAGATATACATTATTATATGGTGTTGAAGTTAAGTTCTATTCAGCTAGAGTATTAATTTCAAATGAATTAGAAACACTTGGTGTTAAAAACTTATTTGCAATCGGTGATGGCGCAGGGGTTACTCGTGGCTTAATGCAAGCAAGTGCTTCAGGCGTACATGTTGCAAGAAACATTGTTTCTAGAGCACAATAAACAAAAATAAATAAATTCGATTAATTAAAAAGACCTTTTAAAAGGTCTTTTTAATTTTCATTAATTGCTTCCTCATTTAGCCCCCCGTCAACATATTCAGGAGCTACATCTGGACTATATTCTTCGCCCAACAACAATTCTAAATTATGTTTTGCCTCTTTATGATTAGCGTCATTATCTAATGCTTTTTTATAAAATTTAATTGCACGCTCTGCATCTCCAACCAAATCATATGCAAGAGCCAAATTATACAACGTGTCTGCATTATTTGGAATATATTTTAAAACAATATTAAATTGCTCAATACTTTGAGCATATTCCAATTCTTTTGTTAAAGACAACGCATAAGCAATTCTTGCTTGGGTGTTCATTGGATTAATGTTAATTGCATCATAAAAAGCAATTTTTGCATTTTTCGTACTGCCCATTTCATCATATGCGCAACCCAAACCAAAATAATACATTGATTCTTGAG
Source organism: Candidatus Gastranaerophilales bacterium (assembly GCA_017560095.1). Taxonomy (GTDB): domain Bacteria; phylum Cyanobacteriota; class Vampirovibrionia; order Gastranaerophilales; family Gastranaerophilaceae; genus RUG14156. The sequence continues at coordinate 77,087 of JAFYOU010000053.1, read as the reverse complement.
GCTTAATTGAAATAGCTCTTTTAAAATGAGCAATTGAATCTTGAAAACTCTTGATATAATAATTGCATTTGCCTAATTGCCAATACACTTCGTCATTTTCTTCATTATATTTTAGTGCTTCAAAAAATTTATCAAAAGCTTGATTGTATTGTCCTTTTTTAAACAAATCCTGAGCCCATGAACAAATTAAATTAGATATGTAATTAATTATAATTTCGCTTTGTTCACTTGGCATTTCATCAAGAAGTTTATTGTATAAATTTACCCCTATTTGAAATTCACCAATTAACGTATAAGCTTGAGCTAAAGTAAAAGCAAAAGATGTCTCTCTAGGATTTTGCATCATCAAATCTTTCAAAAGACTAATTGTCTCTTTATATTGGCCATTTTTCATCATTGCATTACAAAGTTCATTTTGATGGTATAAATAATTTGCACTTGATGAATCTTCTAAAGAAATTATTTTTTTATACGTTTCAATTGCCTCAGCCCAATTTTCAAGCGTAACATACAATTGGGCTATTTTTTCCAGCATTTCAAAATCATCCCCAACTATTGAAATGATTTTTTTATAATATTTTAAACAATCTTGCCAATATTTATTTTTATATGCCAAATCTGCAAGCAATATTAATACTTCAAGATTTTCTTCATCATCTTTATGAATTTTTTCATACATTTCAAATGATTTTTCATTATCATTTATCTTCATATATAAATCAGCAAGAATGTATTTAAGCTCAACAATTCTTGTTTCTTCTAATTCAGCATCCAAAATCATTTCATACATTTCAATTGATTTTTGATAATTTTGAATTTCATCATACAATTTTGCTAAACTTTCAACGGCCATAATATTTCCGTTATCATACATTAAAATTTGCTCATAATGCTCAATTGCTCTTGTTTTAGGGCCATTTTCACTATAATACTGCGCCAAAATTTCTTGAGTTTGTATATCGTAAGAATTAATATTTAAAATGGCTTCATAGTGCATAATAGCCATTTGAATATTACCTGATTCCATTAAAGATTGAGCTAGAATTCTTCTTAATTCTACATCACCATAATTTTTAGTTAGCTCTTTTTGAGCATACTTTTGAAGTTCTGCATGCAGACCTTCATTAAATAGCTTATGACACCTTTCGATTACATCACCATATATTGGTTCTTTTATAGATTCTTCTTTTTTTACTTCACTAACGGTGTTAGTTATAAAAAGATAATATAACCACATTACAGTAGCTACAAATAATACTAATCCTAATAAAAGAAGAATATTCATATTTAAATTATACTATTAGTCTTAACAATAGTAAACTAGAGCAAATTCAGTATTTTTCTTTACTTTAGAACAAAAAACATTAAAATTATTATTATGAAAAAATTGTTTGTTTCCATTTTTTTATCTTTTTTATTAATTTATCCTACAAACGCAGTTGACATGCTTGATGTTGATTATAATTTTATAGACACAGCTTTTGATGGAATCCAACCAATTACAGATAAGCAATTTAACGACACTATCAATAAATTAACTCCACAACCAGTTGATAATTCTTTTGGAGGCAAACTAAAAACCTTTCTTTTTGGAAGAAAATATGGAGTTGAACCACAACCTAAAGGTCAAGATAAAGAAATTGATATAGGAGGGGAACAAAAAGCAATTCAAGACCTTAAAAATGGAGTTCAATATATAAAATTAATTGCAACAATTATTGGCGAAAATAATCAAATTATTCAAGCGGGTAATTATAAAATTCAAGAAAAAATAATTAACGGACAAACTATGCTTGTTTTTTATCAAGGGCATAACGAATATGGCATGTTAAAATTAATCAAATTTGAAGATACATTAAAAAAAGAAAATGATTTAATTTATTCACGAGTTGATATCGTATCTGATGATACTATTAGAATAGTTTATTCAACTCTTTCTGATACAAAATGCGCAATTGCTAAAGTTTATTAAAAACAAATTGAAATATTAAAAAATTGTTTATTTTTCCAAACATTTTAGAATTCAATGTTATTTTAATGTCATAAGGAAAATTATATTTAAAGGAGAGATATAACTTATGGCTAAAACAATTGGTATTGACTTAGGCACAACCAACTCAGTTGTTGCAGTTATGGAAGGTGGTAAACCAACCGTTATTGCTAACGCTGAAGGTAATAGAACAACTCCATCTATCGTTGGTTTTGCAAAAAACGGCGAAAGATTAGTTGGTCAACTAGCTAAACGTCAAGCAATTTTAAACCCAGATAATACAATTATTTCAATCAAACGCCATATGGGCGAAGATTATAAGAAAAATATTGATGGAAAAGACTATACTCCTCAAGAAATTTCTGCAATGATTTTAAGAAAATTAGCAGATGATGCTTCTGCATATCTTGGTGAAAAAGTAACTTCTGCAGTAATCACAGTCCCAGCATACTTTAATGACGCACAACGTCAAGCAACAAAAGACGCTGGTAAAATTGCTGGTTTAGATGTTTTACGTATCGTAAATGAACCAACTGCAGCAGCGCTCGCATATGGACTTGAAAAACAAACAAATGAAAAAGTTTTGGTATTTGACCTTGGTGGTGGTACATTTGATGTTTCAATTCTTGAAATTGGCGATGGAATCCATGAAGTATTATCAACATCAGGTGATACTCATCTTGGTGGTGATGATTTTGATGAAAAAATCATTAACTGGTTATGTGATGAATTCAAAAAATCAGAAGGCATTGATTTAAGAAACGATAAACAAGCAATGCAAAGATTAAAAGAAGCAGCTGAAAAAGCAAAATGTGAATTATCTTCAGTTGTTCAAACAAACATTAATCTTCCATTCATCACGGCTGACGCTACTGGTCCAAAACACTTAGACTTAAATTTAACAAGAGCTAAATTCGAAGAACTATCTTTTGATTTATTAGAAAGATGTAAAGTACCTGTAGAAAAAGCAATCAAAGATGCTGGTATTTCAAAATCTGAATTAAATGAAGTTGTATTAGTTGGTGGCTCAACAAGAATTCCAGCCGTTCAAGCACTAGTTAAAGAATACACAGGTAAAGAACCAAACCAATCAGTTAACCCTGATGAAGTTGTAGCTGTTGGTGCAGCTGTTCAAGCGGGTGTTTTAGCTGGCGAAGTTAAAGATATCGTTTTATTAGACGTAACTCCATTAACTTTAGGTATTGAAACTCTTGGTGGCGTAATGACTCCATTAGTTCCTCGTAACACAACTATTCCTGTTTCAAAATCTCAAACTTTCTCAACTGCAGATGATAATCAAACAGCCGTTGATATTCACATTCTTCAAGGCGAAAGACCAATGGCTGGCGATAATAAATCATTAGGTATGTTCCGTTTAGATGGAATTCCACCTGCAATGAAAGGTATGCCACAAATCGAAGTAACTTTTGATATTGACGCAAATGGTATCGTAAACGTTACAGCAAAAGATAAAGCAACAAATAAAGAACAAAAAATCACTATCACAAATTCATCTAACTTATCAGATTCTGATATCGATAGAATGGTTAAAGAAGCTGAATTAAATGCAGATGCTGATAAAAAGAAAAAAGAAGAAGCAGAAGTTAAAAATAATGCTCAATCTTTAATTGGCGCAGCTGATAGAATCGTTAAAGATTTCGAAGGCAAAATCTCTGAAGACGATAAGAAAAAACTTGATGAACAAAAAGAAGCTCTTAAAAAAGCTCTTGATGAAAACAAAGCTAATGATGAATTGAAAAAATTATCTGAAGAACTTCAACAAACAATGTATGGTATTTCTCAAAAAGCATATGAGCAAGTTCAAAAAGAAACAGAAGCTGGTCAAGCTACAGGAACTGCAGGCGATAACACTACATCAGAAGATAAAAAAGATGATGATGTAATTGATGCAGAATATACTAAAGAATAAACCCGAGCAAAGCGAAGCATAGTCCGTCGGACTAGCTAAGCAAAGCGAGCGGCACAAAGAGTGTGAAAAAACGTCGGAATGAAGAGTTCCGACGTTTTTTAAACCGTTCTATTGCAACGTGGAAATCAAAGATTTCCACAGGAGCAATAAACCCGAAAGGCAAAGAGCCGACGCTAGTCGAGCGAACGCCTTAAGGGCAGAGGTGTGCGAAGTGCAACATCGGTTGCGTTGAGCAAGCGACGAGCATAAAGCCGTACCAAAGTGACGTGGGCGTTTACGCCCTCAGGAGCAATAAGTGCAAGCCAGAGTGAAAACATTTAAAAGGACTGCAAATGCAGTCCTTTTAATTTATTCAGCTTCTTCAACTTGATTTTTCTTTGCTATTTTTTCTCGAACTTGAGCTTCAATTACACTTAAAATATCTTTGTTTTGTTCTAAAAATTCTTTTGCTTTTTCTCTACCTTGTCCGAGTTTCTCATCATTATAACTAAACCAAGCACCTGCTTTTTTGATAATTCCATAATTAACAGCAACATCAATAATATTACCTAAAGCACAAATTCCTTGACCATAAATAATATCAAATTCACAAACTTTAAATGGAGGTGCAACTTTATTTTTAACAACTTTTACACGAACTCTATTTCCGATATCTTCATTGTCTTTATTTTTAACGCTATCGCAACGTCTAATATCCAAACGAACTGAAGAATAATATTTTAAAGCTTGGCCACCTGTTGTTGTTTCAGGATTTCCAAACATAATACCAATTTTTTGACGCAATTGATTAATGAAAATTACCGTTGTATTAGTTTTAGCAACAATTGCAGTCAATTTTCTAAGCCCTTTAGACATTAAACGAGCTTGAAGACCCATTTGTTGTTCATCCATTGCTTTTTCGATTTCTGCTTTTGGAACTAATGCAGCAACAGAGTCAACCACAACAACATCAATAGCGCCCGAGCGAACTAATTCTTCTGCAATTTCAAGCGCTTGTTCACCTGTATCAGGTTGAGAAATCAAAAGTTGATCAATATCAACTCCTAAGTTTCTTGCGTAATCTGGGTCTAGTGCGTGTTCTGCATCAATATAAGCAGCAATTCCACCTTTTTTTTGAGCATTTGCAACTATATGTTGAGCTAAAGTCGTTTTACCTGATGCCTCAGGGCCATAAATTTCGATAATTCTTCCTCTTGGAACTCCTCCAATTCCTAAAGCAATATCAAGAGCCAAAGCGCCAGTAGGAATGCATTCACAATCTGATGTTGTTTTATCGCCAAGGCGCATAATTGAACCTTTTCCAAAGTCTTTTTCAATTTTATCTAAAGCTAATTTTAATGCTTTATTTTTGCCTTCTTGAATAGCTTTCAATTCTTTTTCATCTAGTTCCTTGGCACACATAATTTTTTCCTCACTTCCCTAATCTTATTAATTATTATATAATAAATTTTATGAAAACTATAAAACTTAACAATTTTGAAATTGCAGGAAATAAATTAACAATTTTAGCAGGCCCTTGTGCTATGGAATCAAGGGAAATTTCATTTAAAACTGCTGAAAAATTAAAAGAAGTTTGCGAACGCTTAGATATTAATTTTGTTTTTAAAACATCCTTTGATAAAGCAAACCGTTCATCATTAACTTCTTATAGAGGTTTAGGCATGGATGAAGGATTGAAAATTTTATCTGAAGTTAAAAAAGAATTACAAGTTCCAATCGTTACCGATATCCATGAAGCTTGGCAAGCTGAACCAACTGCTAAAGTAGCTGATATCATTCAAATTCCAGCATTTTTATGCAGACAAACTGATTTGTTAGTTGCAGCAGCTAAAACCGGAAAAATTGTTAATATTAAAAAAGGCCAATTTTTATCAGCTTACCAAATGAAATCAATTGCTCAAAAAGTAGTTGATTCAGGTAATGATAAAATCATTATTACAGACAGAGGAACAAGCTTTGGCTACAATAATCTTGTTGTTGATATGAGATCGATTCAAATAACTCAAGATGACTTAGGGTATCCAATGTGCTTTGATGCTACTCATAGTGTCCAAATCCCAGGAGGCCATGGTGGTTCGTCATCTGGAGAACGTCGCTTTGTAACAACATTAGCAAAATCAGCGGTTGCAGCTGGTGCAAAAGTACTTTTCTTTGAAATTCATCCCGACCCAGAACACGCGCTATGTGATGGTGATAATATGTTACCATTAGATGAATGCGAAAAAACATTTGATATTTGCAATAAAATTTTTAAATTAGTTAATTAATTATTCATATCTTAGCGCATCAATTGGATTTAATAAACTTGCTTTATAGGCAGGGTAATACCCAAACCCAATTCCAACAAGCCCAGAGAAACTAAAAGATAATAAAATTGGTGAAATTGAAATAACTATTGCAGTATTAAAAATTTTACCTATCAAAAGCGCAATTATAATTCCAGAAATTACTCCAATTAACCCACCCAAAAGCGACAAAACAAGTGCTTCTATTAAAAATTGGGTTCTTATATCTACTGCTCGAGCGCCGATTGCCATTCTTATGCCAATTTCTTTTGTTCTTTCAGTCACTGAAACAAGCATGATATTCATAATTCCAATCCCACCAACAATAAGTGAAACTGAAGCAATTGAAGCTAATAAAATTGCAAAAGTTTGAACGGTTGATTTCATTTTTTCTTGAAATTCTGCACTATTTCTAATTTGAAAGTCATTTTCTTGAGTTTTTCCTAAGTTATGACGACGACGCAAAATTTCTTCTATGTCTTTTTGAGCAATTGTTGAATCTTCAATTGATTTTGCTTTAACTATAATTTGACTAACAGCGCCAGGAAAATCTGTTCCAAAAACTTTTCTTTGAGCCGTTGTAATTGGAATAAAAATTAAATCATCCTGATCCATGGATCCAGCTTGCCCCTTTGTAACAAGCGTTCCAATTACCCTAAAAGGAACATTTCCAATTCTTATTGTTTTTCCTATTGGATTAACATCGCCAAACAGTTCTGTTTCGATAGTTTTCCCAATAATTGCAACTTTAGCTGCATTGTTATCATCATCTCCATTAAAACTTTTTCCTAAATTAATTTCATAATTTTTTGCATACAAATAAGCACTATCTATTCCATAAACCGTTGTAGACCAATTTTGATTACCATACATAACTTGTTTTGATGAATTTAATACAGGAGCAACAGCATCAACTCCACGCGCTTGTTTTTTAATAGCTGACGCATCTTTTATACTTAATGTAGGCTTTGTTCCCATGCCCATTGAAACACCACCGGTTTTAGCGGTAGCTGAGCGAATAGTTAAAAGATTAGAACCCATAGATTCCATATTTTCTTGAACTTGTTTATTTGCTCCAGAGCCAATTGCAAGCATAATAATAACTGCAGCAACACCAATGATAATCCCTAGCGAAGTTAATGCTGAGCGCATTTTATTAACCTTAAGCGAATTTAAAGCTATTTGTAATGTGGAATTATAATCTATCATTAATTTATCCTTAATTTATTATATTCTTTTATTTTTAAATTATAAAAATTTTGTACTTTAAAAAATAATAAGTCTATTTTTTTAATTTTATTAATTGCTTCAGATAATTCAGGGGTAATACATTTATTTTGAATATTTGGCAAAATTTCTCTACAAAGTTTTTTCTCAATTGGATTTATTGAAAATCTAATAGCATTTTCTATGCAGCTAACGTTTTGGTTAATAATTCCAGTTATAAAAAGCCTTGATGGAATAAATAAATACATTCCAACTATTGTTAAAAATAAAAAAAACCAACCCATAACTTTAAAAGAATTTTTTTGTGAAATCTTAGATGAAATTAATGCAACAAAACCAATCAGCGAAGCAAACGCAATTGTGTTTGTAACAATTAAATAAATTTCTAAAGCTTTATCCATTTAATCCTTTTTAAGTTTGTCTATTTCTTTGTTTTTCCCATTCATTTTTAGGTAAATCAGAAACAATTTTTCCATCTTTAAAACGAATGATTCTTTTTGTATACTGTGCAATATCAGGTTCATGCGTCACCAATACAACAGTTTTTCCAAATTTTTCATTCAAATTAACAAAAAATTCCATAACATCAATACTTGTTTTAGTATCTAAATTCCCTGTAGGTTCATCTGCTAAAATCAATGGTGCATCATTAACTATAGCTCTTGCAATCGCAACCCTTTGCTGTTGCCCACCCGACATTTGGGAAGGCAAATTATTTTCTTTATTTTCTAGACCAACGATTTTTAATGCCTCTCTAGCCCTTTTATAACGCTCTTCGGCATCAAGACCCTTATAAATCATAGGCAAACAAACATTATCAATTGCCGAAGTTCTTGAAATTAAATTAAAACCTTGAAAAACAAAACCAATTTTATTGTTTCGAATATCTGATAATTCATTGCTTGTAAGGGAAAACACATCTACTCCATCAAGATAATATTCACCTGATGTTGGTTTATCTAAAGTCCCCAACATATTCATACAAGTAGATTTACCAGAACCAGATGTTCCCATAATTGCAACAAATTCACCTTGTTCAATTTCAAATGAAACGTCATTTAAAGCGTAAAATGTTTCATCGCCCATTTGGTATGTTCTTATTGCATTTTTTACTTTAATTAGTGTCATAATTCCTCTTTTGTAAAGTATTCATGCTTGTCGCTTGCGGAGCGCTTTGCCGATTTTACGCCAACTCACGCTCCTAGAATGGGCGTCCACTTCTTTGAGGTTGTTTTTTCTTGCTCACATTTGATGAAACAATTACTTTATCTCCAACTTTAATTTCATTAGAAATAATTTGGGATTTATTATCATCAGATAAACCAATTTCCACATCAAACCTTTTAGCACCAGTTGGCGTTAAGACCCAAATGCCTTGTTTTTCATATTTTTTATTTTCATCCATAGTGAATTTAAATGCTCTATTTTCAACAACAAGCACATCACGCGCTTCGCCAACTTTAATTGAAACATTTGCTGTCATGCCAGGAATAATAAACCCTTCCGTATTATCAACAGAAACAATAACGGTATATGTTACGACATTATTTGTAGTAGTTGAGGCAAGACGTACTTGAGTAACTTCACCATAGAATTTTTTATCTTGGTAACCATCAAGAGTATATGTTGCTTGTTGCCCTACTTTAATCTTTCCAATATCGGCTTCTGAAACACTTGTTTCAATCTGCATTTTAGTTAAATCTTTTGCAATTTCAAACAATGTTGGGGTATTGAAGCTCGCTGCAACAGTTTGACCTTCATCAACCGCACGAGAAATAACCGTTCCATCTACAGGTGAACTAATTTTAGAATATCTTAAATTAGTTAAATTATTTTCAAGTGCAGCTGTTGATGCTTTAACATCAGCATTAGCCGATTCAAGTTCTGCTTTAGCTTGTAGATAATTTGCTTGGGCTAATTCAACATCATCTCTTGAAACATAATGTTTTTCATATAAATGCTTGTATCTTTGATAATTATTTTTTTTATAATTAAGCATAGCTTGGGTTCTAGCTAAAGTTGCTTTTGCATTATTTAATTTAGCCTTTGATTGATCAACATTTGCTTGAAACAAACTTGGGTCTAATTCAGCCAATAAATCACCTTTTTTAACAGTTGAATTATAATCAACATAAATTTTTTGAACAGTTCCCGATACTTGTGTACCTACAGCAACAGTGTTTATCGGTTTAATTGAACCGGAGGCTTCAACATATTGCGTAATTGTAGCTTTTGTTATTGGCTTTGTAACATATTTTATTGAACCTTGCTTAACTAATGTCATTAAAGTCAAAAGTATAAAAGCAGAAACAACTGCCCCTATTATATATCTTTTCTTCATTTAACCCCCATGGATTTTAATAAAGTTTCTCTTGCTACATTATAATTAAACACAGCCTCTACAAAATTCAATTGCGAATTGTTGTAGTTAGTTAGTGCATCTTGTAATTCAACATAATTATTTAAACCAACACTATATCTTCCATCAGCCAGTTCAAAATTTTCCAATGTTGCTTTAACTTTTAAATTCATTAATGGAATTTTTCTCTCTAGCTGACGCATATTAACGTAATTTGTTTGAACTTCCCAGAAAATATCAGTTTTAGCAATATTTACATTATGATATGCAATATTAAGCATACTTTCGCCTTCTTTAACCTGATAATGTATTCCCATTGGATTAACCGAACCCAATCCTACACTTGCACCAAGCTGCAAAGGACTTGAATAGCGACTATCATACTTTGTATAGCCCCAAGTTAAATCACCTGTAATTTCAGGTGCATAAGATTTTTTAATGGCTTTTAAGCTTTCTTCTTGAACACGAGCAAGCATTTCATTTGATTTCAAATCAGGACGCATTTCAAGCGCTTGTTCTACCGCTTCTTTTTTAGACAAAGTTAAAGGTTGAAATTCAAAATTTTGAATAATATCTTTATGCTCAATTCCTGAAGTTAACATGATTAAACCATCTTCATTTTTCTTAACAGCACCAACAGAAGGTTTAATTGTAGTTAAGCTTTCAACTTTCTTTTTATAATCCGATTTCAAGAAATTAAAGTTTTCAGTATTTTTAACAACAAAAGGCTCATCTTCTTGATAAAACATTGAATTTTTAAGATTGATTATTGCTGTCTGAAGTGCGTTCTGTCCTTCGACAAGTTGAATTTTGGCATCCGTTAAATTAACTTGCGCATTGACTACATCAATTTTAGATTTCAAACCCTCATCAAACATTGCTTGCGTACGTTCTTGATTCAGTGTTTGAATACGAACATTTTGCTCATAAATATCAAGATGAGCTAATGCTTGAAGCACTTTAAAATAATTTATTCTAACGTTATAAACAACATTTAAAACATCAAAGTCATAGTCATAAATTGCCGATTCAGTATCATATTTCGCCATATTAATTTTAGCTGTAGTTTTACCAAAATCCCATATCATTTCTGATATTCCAACACTAAAACCTGCGCTATCTTGATTTGTGTGCATATTTGTAGCTTTAGTATCATTGTGATTATAGCTAACCCTACCCGTTAATCTTGGAGCATAACTTGAACGAGCTTGGCCAATGCCTGATTTAGCAGCATTAACTCTCTCATTCGAAACTACCAAATTTGGATTATGATTAATCGCATAATCAACGCAATCATCAATTGTCATAACCGAAAGCTGATTAAAAGGAATTTTTGATTTTCCCTCAATTACTTCAGGTAGTTTTATATCTTTAATTTTATTTTTCTTTTTAAATAAAGAAATTTTAGGCTTTTTGTTTTTTTCAGGCTTCTTTTCCTCAATAGCCATAACATTTTGACTATTAAATAATAAAATTAAAAGAGTGATTGCAACTATAAATTTGTTATTTTTTATTTTCATATATATTAACTATAACGTTTCTAAAAATTTTTTGTTCACTTTTTTTATTCTTGTTGTTCAATTTCTTGAATAGTTTCTTCTTGAATCTTTGCCGCCTGACGTGCTTGTACCGTTTCTTCGTTTTCTATATTCTCTTCATTTTTATTTTCTTCTTTTAGAGGCTTTTTAGTTAATTCTTTTTTAACTTCTTCTTTTGATTCTTTTAAACGCAAATAATATGAATCATCCCATCTTAAATCAATATACTTAACTTTTTTGTTATACTTTTGGGCTTCAGGTAAAATTGAAGCTATCCATCTTGTGCGATTTAAGGATGTTGCATTAATTTCGCCCAAACGAATCAAGTATTCTTCAAGCATAATATAGACATCTTTTTGGTTTCTCAAATCTATATATTGAACTTCTTGATTTGAATATGCCTCAATTGCTTTTGTTAATTTTAATATTTCTTCTACTCTTTTTTTGTCCCAAACTTCGTCAAGTCCATCTTTAACCCCATATGTCAATAATTTTTTTGTTTTTATTGATTGATTTAAAGGAAGATAATCATGATCAATCAAAATGCCATCTGTTGTAAGTGCCGAATTTGGTTCAGATTCAAGATTTGGAGCCAATAAAAACGCAGGTATTCTTTCATCAACATTTATAACTAATCTTGCAGGAAACCAATATCTTCTAACGTAAACTTTTTTAACTGGAGCCAATTGGGAAATATTATTTTCCAATTCTGTTGTATCGAGTCTAAATATCTGAGTATATGGCAATTGCGTTTGGCGAACCATGTTAATTATTTTATAATCAGGAGTTATTATATTTCCTTGAATTTTTAAAACATCAGAGCTTGCTTTGGCTAATTTTTCAGTATTTATATACCATTGAGGCAACTTTAAAGAGCAATAACAAAAATATGCTATCGCAATTATCAAAAGTAAAGATAAAAACATTTTTATACGTATCAAAAGAACTCGATTTGCAGCAATTTTTCTTTTGATTTTATTAACTTTTAATCTTCTTTTTTGATAAAGCAATCCCATTTATTTTATTTCTGCTGATTTTAAAATTATATCTACTAATTCGTTGTAATTAATGCCCATTTCATTAGCTTGCGCTGGCAAATCCGATGTATCTGTCATACCTGGATTTGTATTAATTTCTAATATATATGGTATGTCATTATGCACCAAAAAGTCAACACGAGAAACCCCTTTGCAAGCACAAGTTTTATGAGCAAGAATTGCTAAATCTTGAATTTTTTTAGTTAAATCTTCATCAAAATTAGCAGGCAAAATAAATTCGGTTAATCCTTTTGTATATTTTGCTTCATAATCATACCATTCCGTTTTTGTTTTAAAACCCAAAATCGGAGTTGCAAATGTTTCAATTCCACTTTCAGTTTCACGCTCTAATACGCCAACTGTTGCCGATTCGCCCACTAAATATTCTTCAATTAAAATTTCATTATCACATTTTAGTGCTTCTTGCATTGCTTTATCTAATTCAGATTCAGAATTAACTTTTGTCATTCCAATAGAAGAGCCTTCACAAGCAGGTTTAATAATAATCGGATAATTTAATTTTTTAACTTCTTCTTTATAATTTTGAGCCGTTACATTAACCGACTTAATCAATGGAATATCTGCTGTAGATAAAACTCTTTTTGTCATAATTTTATCCATGCAAATAGCACTTGCTTTAACACCACAACCCGAATATGGAATATTTAAAAACTCAAGAACACCTTGAATACAACCATCTTCGCCATATCTTCCATGTAGCACATTTATTACATATTCAATTTTTGACTCAACTAAAACTGAGGCTATATTTCTATCCACATCAATCATAGTTACATCTTTGTATCCTAATTCAATTAATGCTCTGAAAACATTTCTTCCAGAACGAAGAGAAACTTCTCTTTCATTTGAAAGTCCACCGCACAAAACTGCAATTCTTGAATTTTTATTTATTTTAGCAATATTTTCCATTTTTTTTCTTCATCTTTCGTCATTTTTCCAATATAAATAATCTCTGGCGTTAATTCAACATTAAACTTTTCTTTAACACGAGAATATATTTCAAAAACTATATTCGTATAATCAACACTAGTTGCATTTCCTTTATTGATTATAAAATTACAATGATTTTCATAAACTTCGCAATCTCCAATTCTAAAACCTCGAAGTCCACATTTATCAATTAAAGCTCCTGCCGATAACTCGCAATCATTAGGATTTTTGAAAACAGAACCAGCATTAGGAAGCGCTAAATTTGGTTGACGATTTTTTCTAAAAATCAAATTTTCATCCATGCGCGCTTTAATTTCAGCTTTTTGTTTTTTAATAAGCTCAAACTTAGCACTTAATAAAATATATGGTTTTTCTTTTAAAATTGAATGACGATACGAAAATCCAAGCTCTTCTTTTGTGAGGATTATTGTTTTGTTTTTAGAAAAATCATATATTTTAGCACTTATTAAACAATCACTTATAGTTTGCCCATGCGCTCCTGCATTCATATAAATTGCACCACCCAAAGAAGCCGGAATCCCAATTAAAAATTCAAAACCAGATAATCCTTTTTCATACGCAAGTTTAGATAATCTCTGCGCCTTAATACCTGCTTCGACTTCTATGATATTTCCCAAAATAAAACTTGATTTAATATTTCCCGTATAAATTATTGGGGATTCTATTCCTTTTGAAGAAAATAAAATATTTGAACCATTTCCAATTATAATTGGAGTCTCATTTTTAAATTTTTTAAAAAGACTAATCATTTCTCCATAATTGTCGGGCATCCAAAATTGCTTTGCGGTTGATTTAATTCGCAAAGTATTAAAATTGGTCAATTGAAAATCATCATAATGTTTTATTTCAAGCTGCGAACAAACCACTTATTATTTCTCCAATTTTAGTTATATCTCCTGCGCCAAGCGTTAATACTATATCCCCGCTTTTTAAATATGTGGCTATCTTTAAACCTGCCTCAGGAATTGTGCCACTTATATATTTAGCATTAATACCTTTATTTACAATTTCTTGCACAAAATTTTTAGAATTATAGTCTTCATCAAATTTATCGCCAGCATTAAATGTTTCAACAACATACAATTCATCAACAACATCAAAACTTTCTAAAAATTCATTCCACAAACCTTTTAATCTTGTGTATCTATGCGGTTGAAAAATAGCTATTTTTCTTCTTTTTATATCTTTAATAGCTGATAAAGTTGATTTAATTTCATTTGGATGATGTGCGTAATCATCGATTATTTTTATATTATTTATATCAGCCACAAGCTGAAATCTTCTACCCATCCCAGAAAATTCAGTTAAATGCTGAGCATATTCACTAAACTTAAAACCCAAATCATCTAAAACGCATACTATAGCTAATGCATTATAAACATTGTGTTTTCCTGGAATTATAAGGCTAACTTTTCCTAAAAATTCTTCTTTTTTATATACATCAAAAGAAGAGTTTAATTCATCGAAAATGATATTCCTTGCTTGATAATCAGCATTTTCATTAATTGCATACGTAACAAAATTTTTAAATTTTGTCTGTGCTAAAAATTTATTACAACCTAAATCATCAATATTTATAAATATTTTAGAATCAGATTTCATTTTATCAATTAATTTTTCAAAAGTTAAAATAATATCGTCCAGGCCATTTTTATAATAATCAAGATGATCTGCTTCAAGATTATTAATTACCAAACGAGTTGGACTATATTTTTGAATAGTTCCATCGGATTCATCTAATTCTGCAATAAAATATTTTGAATCTTTGTGAGCAGAAGCATTAATATTTAATTTTGGAATAATTCCACCAATTGCATAGCTAGGTTTTACATCCATCATTTCTAAAACAAAGCTTAAAAGCCCCGACGTTGTAGTTTTTCCATGAGTTCCAGCCAAACCAATAAATTCGCCAAATTGTTCAGAAATAAATTTCAAACAATCACTTCGATGCATTATTTCTAAACCCAATTCACGAGCTTTTATTATCTCTGGATTATCTTCTTTAATCGCAGAAGAAACAACTACTTTAGGACATCCATTAATATTTCCTTCACTGTGCCCAATATAGACTTTTGCGCCCAAACTAGAAACAAGTTTTGTATATTTACTTTCTTGAATATCGGAACCCGAAACATTATATCCAAGACATAAAAGAATTTTAGCCAGCGCACTTTGTCCTACGCCACCAATTGCAATAAAATGAAAATCAGACATTATAAACTTACCTCAGAAACAAGCATTGCAACACCATGTTGAGTTTTGCCCCAATCCATTGTCTTTTTGGTAAACACAATTTTAAAAATAATAAACATTGCTATCGGAAACCAAATAGTTAAAAAATAAATTGAAGTAATAATTGCTTGCCAAAGAGCATTTTTAAAATCTAAATTTGCATATTTTCTAAGCCCATAAACAAAACTTCCTGCAAAGAAAAACGCAGTTGTAACAATTAAAATTGCTGACGTTAAAATTCCATTTGAATCACCTTTAATATAGTGGAATGCTTGAATAAAAATTTCAGCTATTAACCAAAATGGAAGCAAAAATTCAGATATATATGCAATTAAATCAAAACCAACACGAAGCGACATGTCTTCAGATGTAAAAACTTGACCGGCATATTCCAAATATCGTCTAATTGAACCTTCAACCCATCTTCTTCTTTGCTTAATCAAAGCGCCAAATGTAATAACGCCTTCTTCATAAACACGTGCTTCGGGACAAAAACGAATATCCCAACCTTTGATATGCAATCTTGTAGACATATCGAGGTCATCAACAATAGTTTCTTCATTCCAACCATTAATGCTAACTATTGCCTGGCGCTTAATTAATTCACCATTTCCTCTTAATTCAACAGCGCCTCGAACAGCATCTCTTCCAATTTGTAAATGCGAATCTAAAATATACTCATTAAATTGACATTGAGTTAAAAAATTTTGTTTAGCATTAATAATAATTTTTTGCGCTTGAACAGCTCCAACATCTGCTGGTTCTAGCTTTGGAATCATTAAATTAAGAAAATCAGGTTCAACTTTAGCGTCAGCATCAAAAACAAGAATCGCCTCACCTTTTGCAATTTTAAATGCATCATTTAAAACAGCTGATTTTCCTGCAACTGCATTTTTATCCCTAATTAAAGCAGTTATTTTATCGTGTTTTTGTTCTAAATCTTTAATAATTTGAGCTGTGTTATCAGTACTTCTGTCATCAATTAAAATTATTTCAAAATCAGAATAATCTATATTTAATATATTTTGCGCAGTTTTTTCAATTACTTCATGTTCATTATGGCAAGGAATTAAAATTGATACAAAAGGACGAAAATCATAATTAACAATTGGAGGATTCTTCTTTAATTTTCTTTTTCTATATTTATTAACTCCCCACATGTAAAATGAATAAAGAGTCATAAATCCAACAAGAAAAATAATTGCCCACATTGTATTAAAATAATTTTGGAAAACTATCAAAAAAGCAATCAAAAAAGTAATTATAATTAAAAGTAATATTCGTTCTTTCATTTTTTTGAAATCAACCCTTAAACACTAGCGATAATTTGTAAATTGCAATGGCGCATCAATTTCAGCTTCTTTGGCTTTAACAGCTTTAATTACATCTTGTAAATCATCACGAGATTTACCAGTCACTCTAACACTGTCGCCTTGAATAGAAGCTTGAACTTTTAATTTAGTATCTTTAATCATAGCAACAATTTTTTTAGCCAGTTCTGTTGATAAACCTTTTTTAAGTTTGATTTCTTGTTTAACATTTCCACCAAGCGCATTTTCAACTTTTTGCGGATCTAAAATCTTAAGACTCAAATTTCTTTTAACCAATTTTGACTGAAGAATGTCATATATATTTCTCATTTTCATTTCATCATTTGTTGTAATATTAATTGTTTTATCTTCAACAAGTTCGATTGTTGAATTTGAATCTTTTAAATCAAACCTTGTAGTTAATTCTCTTTTCACTTGGTCAATTGCGTTAACCAACTCTTGCTTATCAAACTCCGACACAATATCAAAACTAGCATCTTTTGCCATAACATCCTCCTATTTCATACATAAATATACCATAAAATAAGATATTTGACATAATATTAATTTAAAGTTACTATGTAACAAATTAATTTATAAGAATATAGGAAATTATATTTCTATAACTTTAATAAACCAAAAACATGACTTTGGGTGCAACTTGCGCCCATTTTTTTAATAAAAAACCCTTGCAACAAAGCAAGGGTTTTAATTTCTAATTTAAAGAACTATTTTACTAATTCTTTGAATTTTTTACCAGCTGAAAATGCTGGAACAGTTTTTGCTGCAATTTTGATTTCTTTGCCAGTTTGTGGGTTGCGACCTACACGAGCAGCTCTTTTTCTAGCTTCAAATGTACCGAAACCAACTAAAGTTACTTTTTGTTTTTTAGCAACTGTTTTTTGGATTGTTTCGATAGTAGCGCCAATGATTTCAGCTGTATCTTTTTGAGATAACTTAGCAACCGCTGCAACTGCTTTTACTAATTCTTCTTTGTTCATTTTACAACTCCTTTTAAATAACACCCCTTTATTATACATATTTAAAAGGCTTTTGCAAGTGTTTTACAATGGATTTTCTTTATTTTCTTTTGTTTTTAATCTTGAAAATCTAATATCTTTATAAAAATAACTCAATATTTCACGAGCACTAAAGCCTTTATTAGCAAGGTTATTTGCCCCATGTTGACTCATTCCTACCCCATGACCACTCTTTCTTGTTCCCCAATCATAGCTGTTAACAGATTGAATGTAAGGCAAGTCATGATTCCAGACTTGACCTGCGCTAAGCGTTTTTCCGCCCGCAGAAGCATGATAATAAGCTGGAATTATTTTATTATCATAAGTTAAAACTTCACCACGTGTTGATAAAACTGCTCTAGTTGTTTGAGGAGTTTCGGAACTTGCGCCACCGTATGCTTGATCTTGTGGGGTATCTTTTAAATCATAACCTTTTGAACCACGCTTATTTAAATTTGCCAAAGCATAACTTCGCGCAGCAATTGCTTGAGCTTTGTGCGCTTCAATATTCCATTTCGAAGGCATTTCTGATGGGACTACACCCAAAAGATATTCTTCCAAAGGAAGAGAATTAACAACCGTTAAACTATTTTGAATATTGTAAATTATAATATCACCACGATACCATTTTCGCTTTGTCGCCAAAAAACCTTTTTTATCAGGATTCTCAATAAAAATTGCATTCGTTGCGCAATCGTAATATCTTCCTTTAATTTTAATTGCTATTGAATTATCATTATAAACTTTTATTGAATATGGGAAGAATGAACGAGAAACAAAAAGAAGTTTTCCAGTATTAGCATCTCTAAAACTAGCATTTTGCGAACTACCAATATATGTCTTTTTAACCCCTTCTGTTAAACCAATTCTAATGGCATAGGATTTTTGGGTCGAAATTATTCCCAAAAACAACCCTAAAATTATAATAAAAATATTAATTTTTAATTTTACTTCTCCCATTGATAATAATTCTAACACAATATATAAACTTGTGTATATTAACCAATATTATGCAAAATCCTAATGAAATATAAAAAAAAATTTTTTAAAATTTATTTAAAAGTGGTGTATTATGGAAATTTTCTTTAATAAAAACAAAACTCTTGAAGATACATACAAAAAAACGAGAGTAAAAGAATATATAAACAAGTACATTAAAGAACTTCAAAGACATTTTGATGTTTCGGATAAAAAAATGCGCGCCATTATTTATGAAATTTATCAGGATTTAAGTCCTTTAAATTTAATTAAAAATTGGATTTATATGATAAAATCCAAATATATTAAAAAATAAAAAGGAAAATAAATGAAGATTAAAACGTTTCCCAACGGAATTTATGGCGCTATAACATATCTTGTTTATGATGAATGCTCAAAAGAAGGTGCAATAATAGATTGCACTTGTTCAATTGATGAAATAAAAGAAATAATTAAAAAAGAAAAAATAAATTTAAAATATATATTAATCACCCATGGACACTTTGACCACATATACTGTCTTTCTGAGGCTAAAGAAATATTTCCCCAAGTACAAATTTTTGTCCATAAAGACGATATGATTTTATTGGAAAATATGCCAATGCAATGTCAAATGGCAGAAATCGAAGATGTAAAAATACCTTGTGTTGATGCACTTTTAAGCGAAAATAGCCATAATTTTACCTTAGGCGAAAATGAAATAAAAATAATTCACACCAAAGGGCATTCAAAAGGTGGCGTTTGCTACTTAATCAACGATATTTTATTCTCAGGCGACACATTATTCCAAGGATCAATTGGAAGATGCGATCTATGGGGTGGTTCTATGGAAGAAATTGGAGAAAGCATCAAAAACAAGCTCTTCACCCTCGATGAAAACATTACAGTTTACCCAGGGCATGGCGATAAAACAACAATAGAATATGAAAAAAAATACAATCCATATTTCGGCTCAAATTATTAATTAAATATCTTCTTGTGAGCTGTTAATTAATTCGGAACTTTCTGCTTTTAGGGTTTGACCAATTGAACGTTCTAAATTGGCACGAGCTGAATTATATTCATATATTGTTTGGAAATATCCAAGCTTAGCATTAGCAAGTGCTACTTGAGCATCTTTTAATTCAATTGCATCCCCATACCCAACTTTATATCTACCTGAAGTTAATTCATAATTTTCTTCAGCCTTTTCCATAGCCACTTTAGCAACAGGAATTCTCGCTCTCGCATCTTTCAAGCGAGTATAAATTGATTGAATTTCATAATAAATATCATTTATTTGAGCTTTTGTTTCATATTGAACTTGCTGATAAGCAGCTTTCGCTTCTTTTACTTGATTTCTTAAAAGAATTGGGTTAATTGTTGGGAAGGATAAAAACCCACCATAATTATACCAATCACGCTCAGTCCAATCTTCAATACCGCCCTTTCCATAATTTGCTTGTATTTCTAAAGCAGGCATTATTGTTTTCCACGATAACTTAACTGCCTGATTTGCTCCTTCAACGTTTAACATAGCGCCTTTTATATCTGGACGATTATTATTGGCAATTTCAACAGCTTCTTTCATGGTAACTGCTACAGGTTCATATTTTAGTGATGTGTCAATCATATAAGGATCAACAAAAGGTAAACCAATTGCATTATTTAATTTTGAATAAGCAATATCGACATTGTTTTCCGCTGCAATTAACTGCGCTTTTGCATCTTCCATATTAGTTTGAGCAAATAAAACATCTACTTTTGCTTTTGAACCCACTTCGTAAAATGCCATTGCTTGATGATATGTTTTTGTATAATTATCAAGAGTCTCTTGGGCAACTTTTTTCTTGTTAAATGCATACAAAAGATTGTAATACGCATCTTTTACGGCACAAACTACTTCATTTACAGTTTTATCTATTTCAGCTTTCGATTTTTCATAAGAAATCTTGTCAATAGTATATTTATTTTGAGTATAACCAAAGTCCCAAACCAATTGTCGAATACCAATTTGACCCAAGGTATATTTATCAAAAGCAGCAATTTTCATATTATTTCTAAGCATTGAAAGATCGGGTTTTTGATGGTTAATTGAAGAAGAAAAATCTAGTCTCGGACTATAACCTGACAAAGTTTCCCACTTTTGGTATTTAGCCATCTCGGATTTTGCATATGCTGCTTTAATTTTCGGATTATTAATAAGTGCAAGTTCCAAACAATCTGCCATATTGAGCTCGATTGATTTTGAAACCCCACCTTCTAATTTAACTGTTTTATCACTTATTTGTCCAACATTCATGTATATATCTGTTGGAATTGAATATTCTTGAATAACTTTTTCATTAATCTTGTATTGTTTTTTTAATTTTTCAGGCTTAACTTTAATTTTTTTAGCCTTTTTTTCTTTTTTAAATATAGATTTTCCTATATCTAAATCTTTATTACTATCTTCGCAATATGCACTCTGTGTCATAGCTAAAAGACAAAGAATTATGAGCGATATTTTAATTCTATCCAACATTAATTTTCTTCCCCTTTATCTTCATTATGACATCTTTTTTAGAAGAATCTTCTCTTGATTTTTGAATAATTGCATAAAACGCTGGAACAAGAAGAGTACCAATAATTACAGCAGCAATCATGCCACCAAATACAGTTACACCAAGAGATTTTCTTGAAAAACATCCAGGACCAACTGCTCTAACCAGCGGTAAAATACCGAAAATAAATGCTAAAGAAGTCATTACAACAGCTCTGAAACGAGTTCTTGCAGCTTTCATGGCAGCTTCCATGATTGATAAACCATTTTCTTCTCTTTCAACTTTTGCAAATTCAACAATTAAGATTGCTTGTTTTGCAGCAAGTCCAATTAACATAACCAATCCGATTACAGCATATAAATCAAGCGATTGTCCCCAAACATATTGGAATAACAAAGCACCCAGCATCGCAATTGGCGCAATTAGCATAACACCAACAGGCAACATCCAACTTTCATATAAAGCAACTAAAAATAAATATACAAAAGTTAAACTCATCGCAAGAACAGCTATTGTTTGTCCAGAAGACTCAATTTCTTGTAATGAAGTACCTGACCAAGCAAAGCCAATGTCGTTAGGAAGAATATTTTTTGAAATTTTTTCCATTTCATTAATTGCATCAATAGAAGATTGACCTTTTGCTGGGTTAGCTGCAATTTGAATTGATTTATACATATTAAATCTTGTAATGTTATACGGGCCAACCGTAGGTTCAACCTTAACCAAAGTTGATAATGGCGCTGATTTACCGCTGGCAGTTTTTACATAAATTTTATCCAAAGAATTAATTGTTTCTCTATATTGTTCATCAGCAGACATCATTACCCTAAATACACGCCCTTGAAGGTTAAAGTCATTAACATAATATGTGCCAAATTGACTTGCAAGAGCTGTATAAACATCTTGAACATTTATTCCCTGAGCCATAATTTTTTCATAATCAAAATTAATCATTAATTGTGGTGTTGCAGAGTTAAATTGAGTATTTGCATTTGCGAATTTTGGATTACTTGAAACTTCATGAATTAATTTTTTAGCTTCATTATGCAATTCTTCAGGAGTTCTTGAACCTTTATCTAACATTTGATATTCTACCCCACCATACATAGATAAACCTTGAATTGCAGGTGGAACAAATGCATATATTATTGCATTAGGATATTCTGGTGAAAGCGAAGAGACCTTTGCCTTGATATCGTCGATAGTCTTTTTTGAAGCTTCTTTCTTTTCTTTCGACATAAAAAGATATTTTATTGGGTTTGGTTTTAATCTTGTTTTCCATTCATCTAATTGAATAATGAAAATAGACGTATTTTGACCATCAAAGCCATTTAGAGTAAGGATTGAATCAACTCCTGGGAAATTTAGAATATCATCAACCATTTTTGAAGCTATCTCATTGGTTTTAGCTAAAGATGTACCATCTTTAAATTTAACACTGGCAAAAACCGCTCCTTTATCTTCTTCTGGTAAAAAACCTTTTGAAATCAATGCAAACATTCCAAATAATGCCAATAACATAACCGCATAGGTTATTATTGTTCTTTTTGGCATTTCAACAAAATATTCTGTACCTTTTATAAAAGCGTCTTTTGTGCGCTCAAATGCTCTATCAAATTTCTTTAAAGAAACATCCCACCCATAAGCTAGAAATTCACCCCAAGCTTTAAGTTTTTCAACGCCTTTTAAATCTTTTTTATCTGACCAATAGTCGTTATATAATTGTCTATATTTTTCGTAATAGCTTCTTTTTGGCATATCTTCTTTGCTTCGCAAAAATATAGCACACAAAGCTGGCGCTAAAGTTAATGCCATAATTGTTGAAATACCAACTGAAACAGCAATAGTCAGTGCAAATTGTTGATACATTTTACCAGAAATACCTGGAATAAATGCAACAGGAACAAATACTGCCATCAATACCAATGATGTTGCAATAACCGCGCTTGAAACTTCTTCCATAGAAACAATAGCAGCTTCCTTTGGTTTTTTACCCATTTCAATATGCCTTTGGACATTTTCAACAACAACAATAGCATCATCTACTACTGTTCCAACCGCAAGAACAAGTCCAAACAATGTTAAAATATTAATTGAAAAACCAAATGCAGCAAATGCAGCAAATGTACCAATTAATGAAACTGGAATTGCACAAAATGGGACAATACTTGCTCTTACGTCTCCTAAAAACAAATAAACTGTAATTAAAACAATAATAATCGCTTCAACAATTGCATGGATTACTTCACTTAAAGAATCTTTTACGGCATCTGTTGCATTATAAAATACGCTATATTTTATGCCATCAGGAAAAGTTTTTGATAACTCTTCCATTTTTTTATTACATTTATTAGCTACATCAATTGAATTTGCATAAGATAATTGATTAACTGACATAACTGCAACGGATTTATTATCTACTTTTCCGTCAGTTACATAGTTTTCACCAGCAAGCTCAACTCTTGCAACATCTTTAACTCTTATTGTTTGACCCATTGTTGTAGATTTAACAACAATATTTTCAAATTCTTCAGGAGTTTTTAAACGCCCAGGTGTTCTCAAAGTTAAAGCCATTTCGGTCATTTTTTTCATTGGCTGATTGCCCAAAGCCCCAGCTGAAACTTGCGCATTTTGAGCGTTAATTGCATTTGCTACTTCAGAAGGTGAAACATTAAGCGCAGCAAGCTTTTCGCTATCAAGCCAAATGCGCATTGAATAATCTTTTCCACCAAACACTTGAACTTCAGCAACGCCATATATACGAGCAAGTTCATCTTTCAAATAAATTGAAGCATAATTTGATAATTCAACTAAACTTACAGAATTATCAGGTGAATAAATACCATAATATAATAATCCACCGCCACCTGTATTTTGTTTAACTGTTAAGCCATAACGAGATACATCGGAAGGCAAGCGAGAGGTAACAAGTGAAACTTTATTTTGAACGTTAACTACATTCATATCAGGATCAGACCCTACCTCAAAATATATTGTTAATCTATATTGACCATCTTTAGAATTTGATGTCATATATAGCATTCTTTCAACCCCGTTTACAGCTGATTCAATGGGAGCCGCTACAGTTGATTCAATAACATCAGAACTTGCCCCCATATATGTTGCAGATACTGTAACTTGTGGAGGGGTAATTGTTGGATATTCTTCAAGTGGCAAATTTTTCAATGCAATTAAACCAACAAGAATAATTACAATTGAAATTACAAAAGCAAATCTAGGTCGATCAATAAAAAACTTACAATTCATTACTTATCTCCTTCGGTTTGTTTAACTTCTTCCTTAGGAGCTTGCGCCACTTTTACTTTCATTTTGGGCATTAATTTAGTTAAATTAGTTGAAATAAATTTATCGCCTTCTTTTAAACCATCTTTGATTATCCAAGAATTCTCATATTGTCCCGCATCTTTAAAATATCTAACTTGAACAATATCATCTTCATCAACCACATAAACGTATCTGCCTTTTGAATCTTGTAAAGTATACTCTTGCGGAACAATTAAAGCATCTTGTTTAACATTAGAGTAAACTTTTACTTTTACAAAATCCCCTGGTATTAAAATATGGTCATCATTTTTAAAAGTTGCTCTGAAATCAATTGTACCTGTTGATGTTGAAATTTGATTATCAAAGAAATCTTGCACTCCTTGAATTGGATAAACTTGACCGCTAGGTAAAACAATATCAACTTTTGGAAGCTCTGCTCCCTTTTTTGGAATGAAATTTAATTTTCTTAATTGCTCAAATTGCTTTGAATCAACGCTATATTTAACATAAATTGGATTTGTTTTAATAACGGTTGCAAGCGTTCCTGATTGTATGGTTACATAATTACCTTCTTGAATATTAAGAGAGCCAATTTTACCATCAACTGGAGATTCAATTGAAGTATAACCGTAATTTCTTTGAGCTTCAGCTAATGCAGCACTCGCTGCTGAAACTTTTGCCGCAGCTGCCAATTTATCAGCATACAACCCATCATAAGTAGATTTTGAAATAAAATCTTTTTTAACAAGCTCCGCTCCTCTTTCATAATCACGATTAGCCTTAAAAGAAACTGCTTTAGCATTTTCCAAATCAGCTTTTGCTTTATTTAAATTATTTAAATACTGAGCAGGTTCAATTGTTAATAAAATTTGGCCCTTTTTTACAAAATCACCTTCTTTAAAATGCTTCTTTTGAAGATAGCCATCTATACGAGCTACCAAATCAACTTTATCCGAAGATTGAATTCGTCCGGGGATTTCAATTGATTTATATATTTCATCTTTCTTTACTTCTTCCATTTGAACTGTCGGAATAGAAGCTGCTGCTTGCATTTTAGCTCTATTCATCTCTCCAATTTTTACACTCGCATAACGAATACCAACCAAAATTGCAATAACAATGGATGTAATTATTAATATTTTTTTCATAGTTGTTAACCTACTTTTTCCCCAATTTTATTTTTTTACTTTAGCATAATTCAGGCTAATTAATGCAATGGCACGGATAAAATCCTATATCAGATGTAGTGCAACAGATATTTTACAATGCTAAAGATTATTTTACAAATAGAACATATAGGTAAATATTTTTTAATCAATCGGGCAATTTATAAAAATATAAAATTGAGATAATGAAAATAACCTTTTTTAAAAACAAGGAGGTATGATATGAAATTTACACATCTAAAGAAAATAATTAAAAAAGTAAAAAATTATGATAAACAAGCAACAAACCCTTTTTTAGAACATCAATTCGAAAACAACCCTTTTAAATCGATATATGAACAAACATATATTTGGATAACAAAAGAGCAAGGATAAATACCTTGCTCTTAATAGTTTTACAAAAAATGTGTTTTGTAGTATTTTAATATTATAGGATTTTTGGAGTGATTTTAAGTCAATGGCTGACGTAAATACGGTTGTTATAGTAAGTGATAAACAAGAATTGATTAATCAAGTTTCTTCAAAGCTTGTTTTACTTAGAAGTTTAGATAAAGTTAAATCTTGTTCTATTGAAGAAGCACAAAATATGTTTGATGGTTTCAGTCCAAATGTTTTAATTCTTCATTGCGACAATAATAATGTTCGCGCACTTAGTCTTCTTAAAAGACTTAAAAAACAAGAAGAGTATAAATCGCTTCCAATTCTTCTAATTAATGAAAATTGCTCAAGAGAAACAATAATTGAAGCATTCGACAACGGTATAACTGATGTTTTATTTATGCCTATTATCGACTATGAACTATTGATAAGAACTATTTGGTGTTTGCAAAAAAATGAAATTAATTTAAGCATCGAATCAAGAACAGCATTTTTAACAAGCCTTGGCGTTGTTCAATCAGATACAGGCGTTTATACACAAAAATATTGCGATGATTATCTCAAAAACGAAATATCTCAATCTAAAAAACATAATCAAAAGGCATGTATTCTTTTAATCGCGCCTGATAAAAAATATCCAAATTATAAAAATCCAAAAGACTTTATATCTATCATCAAAAAATCAATTCGTATCAATGATTCCGTTATAATCAAAGATGTTGATGAATTTTATATCTATCTTCAAAAAACAAAATTAAATGGCGCATATAGCGTATTTGAAAGAATTAATAATAACCTTGGTGCCGACTTTGGTGCTAACGCTGGTGTTGTTGAAGTCCAAGAACAAAGCTTTGATGACATTAAAGATGCACTAAGCGCTGCTTTAAATAAAGCGTGCGAAAACACAAATTCTTTAATTGTTGCTTCTGACTTTTACGTTAAAGAAAAGAAACCAACAATTAACTTCAAAAAACCTTCTGAAATTTTCGCAAAACAAGAACAAATTAAAGAAAACGATGAAATATCATCAAACACACCAACTCAAGAAGTTAAAGGTGCATTTGATAAAAACAGCATCAAGCTTTTCAATCAAGCTTATACGCGCAAATTAAAAGTTGTTGTTGCGCCTGTATTTAAAAAATTCGAAAACATTTTAAGAATTAAAAAACAAGATTTAGCAATTAATTCATATACTGGAAACAAATCTCTGTTTAGTGTTTCATCGGGCGATGTTTGCGCCTCTATGGCAATCGATTATGATGGCATTGAACATGCGCTAATTCGCTTAACAATCACTGACAATGACCAAAAACGACTATTTGAAACAGAGAACATTGATTTTACCATTCTCGACTATCGCAGAATGTCATTAATGCTTAATGAATTAATTGATAAATTTATTATAATTTTAAAGAAAAAATCATAAGAAATTAATTATTACTTACAAGAATTGCCCTAAATGCAGCTAAACCACGTGCTGAAATCTTTTTGGAAGCTTCTCTTTGATCTTTTGCAATTCCAAAAATTTTAACAATTCGTCTAATTTCTTCTTGGCTCTTAATTGTGTTTGTCGCATACACATTTTTAACTTTTTCTGGGGAAATGTTAAATAGAGCATTTAATTCAACTTCTGTCATAACTACTCTCTATAATTGGCTAATAAATACTTTTCATTTTTATAAAGTATTTTTTTTAGAGTAAATTGCACAAAAGTTTTGTTTTGTTACATAAATTAACATAAACAAAAAAGCCCCTTGCAATAGGGGCTTTTTTTATAAATTGTTATTCTATTGAACCTGTGCCATTTCATCAGCTGACGCATATACTGCATGACATCCACAATCAACGTGAATAATTTCACCAGTAACACCTGAAGATAAATCAGATAGTAAATATAAACCAGTTTTACCAACATCTTCCAAAGTAACATTTCTTTTCAATGGAGCTTTAGCAACTGCTGCTTTTAACATTTTACCGAATCCATCTATACCAGATGCTGCAAGAGTTTTAACAGCACCAGCTGAAATACAATTAACTCTAACACCATATTTACCCATATTGTCAGCCAAATATCTTGCAGATGATTCCAAAGCAGCTTTAGCTACGCCCATTACATTATAGTTAGCAACAACTTTTTCGCCACCAAGATAAGTTAAAGCAAGAATTGAACCACCTTCATTCATAATTGGCTGAGCACATCTTGTTAATGTTACAAGAGAATATGCACTAACGCCCATTGCTATATCCCAACCTTCTTTTGAAGTATTGATAAAATCGCCTGTTAGATCTTCACGTTTTGCAAATGCAACAGCATGAACCACAAAATCAATTTTCCCATAAGTTTTTTCCAACTCAGCAAAAACTGCTTGAACTTCATCTTCTTTTGTAACATCACAAGACATTATAACTTTAGCGTTCATTGATTCTGCAATCGGACGAACACGTTTTTCCATAACTTCACCAGCGTATGTGAAAGCAATTTCAGCGCCTGCTTCAAATAATTGTTTAGCAATGCCATAAGCAATACCGTGGGTATTTGAAACACCAAAAATAACACCTCTTTTACCTGTCATTAAACCCATAGGTAAATCCTCCTTTAAATTTTCAATAGGTTAATTATAATATAAAGGAACTTTTTGTGCAAAATATCGTCTATATAGATATAAATGCCGTATTTGCTACTAGGCTTTTGGGGGAGAGACCAGAAGCCTTTTTTTATTTTTTTCTATAAATTAAAATTAAAGCTAGCATCAAGCTATAAAGCATAAACTCTGCAGTTTCTTCTATGCAAGTATTATGCAAATATTTTTCAGATAAAAGCTGAGCCACAACACAAGCAATTGACGCAAAAAATGTCCAAAAAGGAAACGCTATATTTTTAATAATTGTTATAATATCAATCCAAACTTTTTTAATTAGCGCATATAAAACACTTAAACCAATATAAATTCCAACCACAATATGACAAAGTTTTTTATTAAAATGAACAACATTTTCATCAATAAAAACTCTTCCGTAACTAATTTCTCTTGCAAACATCAAAAGCATAACAAGAGCCAAAAAAGTAAAAAATGTTTTATAATTTTTTGTTTTCAAACAAGCAACAAAACCACCAAAAAGCGCTAAAAGCTGAATATTTTCAAGAAAACTATTTTCCAAAATTTCATTTAGATTAAAAATTTTAATAAAAACCACGCTTACAATTAATGCAACAACAACCAAATAGTTTTCTTTATAAAATTTAAAATCTAAAAATTTTATCATTCCATAACTCCTTTTGTAAAACTTAAAGCTATTTTAACACATTTTTATTCAAATCTATGCTAAAATAACAATATGAGTAAAGAATTTAAACAAGAATTTTCAATTAAATCTATCCCCACGGATGACACTATTTTATTAGAAAACACTCTCAATGCAATGTCTACAACAGGTTGGGAGTTATATTCAATTTATGAAGCCGAACAAAATTCAAAAATAGTTTACAACTGTATTTTTGTAAAAGAAACAGCAATTGAAGATGATGATATTGCTGATGAAATAATTAATTTTAGAAGCACGGTTGAACGTATGATGTATTCAAAAGAAGAACCATACGAACTTTGTTTAAATTTACAGAGAAAAATCAAAGAAAAAAAAGAAAAAATTGAAAAAATTAAAAGCTTTTTAGATAACGCAAAAGATGACGAACGCGAACTTTTAAATGAAGAAATCAATAAAGACATTGATGAATTAAATGATTTAAAAAGAGATTTAAAAGAAATTTTAGCCCCTTCTAAAATGTCAAAATTTCTAGGAGAAGAAAGACTTTCAATTAGTCTATCTGCTGAAAATTATTGTCTTTGCGACCCACAAGAAGAAAAAAATCTTTTGTCTCAAACAGTTAAAATAAGACAATCTTTAACTCAAGAATTAGGTTATATTATCCCAAAAGTTCAATTTATTGAAAACGCTTCATTAGATGAATTTGAATTTTCAATCAATATCCATGGTGTTGCTGTTGCATCATCAAAAGCATATCCAAATCATATAGCATTCTTTGAAGATGAATTAAATCTTGATAAAGCACCAAAAGATGCAATTAAAGAAAAAGACCCACTAACAAAAAGAAAACTTATTTGGATTCCAAAAGAAGAATGTGCCAATTATTGGGCTGAAGGGCTTGAAGCAACTGAATATATCACGAATTATTTAGAATACTATTCAATTGTTCATGTTGATGAAATTTTTGATTATAGAGATTTAAATCGCTACGTTGATTTTGTAACCAATCAAAATGAATTTTTAACCGAAACAATTTTAGGCGATTATATAAGCGTTTCGGAATTAAAATATCTTTTAACTCAACTAATTAGAGAAAGGGTTTCGATTAAAGATATAACTTATATTTTTGAAAAATTAA
This sequence comes from Candidatus Gastranaerophilales bacterium, assembly GCA_017560095.1. Taxonomy (GTDB): domain Bacteria; phylum Cyanobacteriota; class Vampirovibrionia; order Gastranaerophilales; family Gastranaerophilaceae; genus RUG14156. The sequence goes on along the minus strand of JAFYOU010000053.1, from coordinate 46,457 downwards.
ATGATTTTTCAGATGACCCAAATAAAGCTGATTTATTAGATAAATTAAGAGTAGCGCTATCAAGACAAATTTCAGCATCAGTTGCTACAAAAGATAAAGAAATTTTTGCTTATGAAATTGACGATGACACAATGGAATTATTAGAACGTCAAACAAATCCCGAGGAATCAAATGTTCGAATTGATTTATCCAAATTTACTAAATTCAAAAAAATACTAAAAGAAACAAGAAAAGATATTATTGAACAAAATGCAATTTTGGTTGTACCACAGCAATATCGTCAAATTATATTCATCCTTGTTTCTCAATTATTTATGGATATACCTGTAATTTGCTTTGAAGAAGTTGGTCTTGATTATAAATTAAATATTATTGGTAAAATTTAATTTATTTTTCAAAGACAATTTCGTCGTTTTTAAAATCAATTTTAATACTATCTCCATCTTTGAAATTACCCTTTAAAAGCTCACGAGATAGTGGATTTTCAATTAATTGACGAATTGTTCGCTTTAATGGACGAGCGCCATACATTGGATTATATCCTTGAATTGCAAGATGTTCTTTAGCTTCATCTGATATAGATAATTCAATTTTCCTTTCAGCCAAAAGTTTTTTCAAATATTCAACTTGAATATCAACGATATGAGATAAGTTATCTAGAGTTAGTGCATCAAAAAATATTGTTTCATCAATCCTATTCAAAAATTCGGGTTTAAAATATTCTCTTAATTTTTGAGTGATTTCTTCACGTTCTTGTTCTTTATTTTTTTCTCCCATCATACCTTTTAGAGCATTATCCAAGATAATATTTGAGCCAATATTGGATGTTAAAATTATAATCGTATTTTTAAAATCAACAGTTCGACCTTTTGAATCAGTTAATCTGCCATCATCAAAAATTTGAAGCATAATGTTAAACACGTTACTGTGCGCTTTTTCAATTTCATCAAAAAGAATAACTGAATATGGTTTTTTTCTCACTGCTTGAGTAAGTTGGCCACCTTCATCATAACCAACATAGCCTGGAGGCGCTCCTATAAGTCTTGCAACAGAATGTTTTTCCATATATTCTGTCATATCAATTCGAATTAAACTATCCTCATCTAAAAACATAAATTTAGATAATGCTTTAGCTAATTCTGTTTTGCCTACACCTGTTGGCCCTAAAAATAAAAATGTTCCAATTGGTCTTTTTGGGTCTGATAAACCACTTCGAGCACGTCTTATTGAATCAGAAATAACCCTGACAGCTTCATTTTGCCCTATAACTTGCTTATGCAAAGCATCTTCCATATTTAAAAGTTTTTCGCTTTCTTCTTCTACAAGTTTTGATATTGGTACCCCTGTCCACTTTGAAATAATAGTAGCAATATCTTCTTCGTCAATTTCTTCTTTTAAAAGAGTGTTTTTATGTTCTTGCTCTTTGCAATTTTTTAATTGTTCAATTAGTTCAGGTAATTTTCCATATTGCAATTTTGCAGCGAGCTCAAGATTATAGTCTCTTTGAGCTTGTTCAATTTTATGTTTTGTTTCTTCGATTTCAGCTTTTATTTCAACTTCACCTTTAATTGAAGATTTTTCTTTTTCCCATTGGGTTTTTAATACATCAATTTTAGAATTGATTTCATCTAAAATTTTTTGAACTTTTGAAATTTTTTCAATATCATTTTCATCTTTTAAAGATTGCAACTCAATTTGCAATTGAAGCTTTTGACGCTCCAACTTATCTAATTCTTCAGGCATTGAATCAATTTCAATTCTAACAGCACTAGATGCTTCATCAACAAGATCAATTGCTTTATCTGGAAGGAATCTATCTGTTATATAACGAGCTGATAACTTTGCAGCAGCAACAAGCGCACTATCTTTAATTCTTATTCCATGGTGAACTTCATATTTATCTTTTAAACCACGAAGAATAGAAATTGTATCTTCTACTGATGGTTCATCAACTAAAATCGGTTGAAAACGTCTTTCTAGCGCTGGATCTTTTTCAATATATTTTCTATATTCATTAACCGTTGTCGCTCCAAGAGTTCGAACTTGTCCACGAGCTAGCATTGGTTTTAAAAGATTTCCAGCATCTGCTGTTCCTTCAGCTCCACCAGCACCAACTACAGTATGCAATTCATCAATGAACATAATTATTTGTCCATCTGATTTTTCGACTTCTTTTAAAACTTTTTTAAGTCTTTCTTCAAATTCTCCTCTAAATTTAGCTCCTGCAATAAGAGCACCCATATCAAGAGAAATTAAAGTTGTATTTTTAAGACTTTCAGGAACATCTCCTCGAATAATACGATTTGCCAAGCCTTCAACAATAGCGGTTTTACCAACGCCAGCTTCACCTATTAAACAAGGATTATTTTTAGAGCGGCGATTTAAAACTTGAATAATTCTTCTTATTTCTTCATCTCGCCCAATAACAGGATCAAGTTTACCCTCACTAGCAAGCTTTGTTAAATCAATTGAATATTTTTCTATTATTTTATAATCTTCATCTGCATTTTTATTATCCACTTTTTTATCCCCCCTAATATTTTTCATAGCGAGTAAAATTTTATTTTCTGTTATTTGATATTTTTCAGTAATTCTTTTTAAATCAGTATCATCCATTTTTGAAATAGCCAATAAAATATGTTCAGGAGAAACAAATTTATCTTTCATATTTTTAGCAATTTCAGAAGCTTTTTCAAATAAAGATAATGTACTTTTTGAAAAATATAATTTGTCAGTCATTTCTTGAGTTTTTGCCAAATTATTCATTACATTTTTGGAATCTGCAACAAACAAATTTGAATTTAATTTTAGCTCTTGAAATAACAAATTAATGCTTTCTATTGAGCTATTTGCCATGGCGTATAAAATATGAATCGGTTCAATTAAAGTATTATGATTTTCCATTGCAATATTTTGAGCAGAAAAAATTAATTCTTTTGTTGAATCAGTAAAATTATCAAACATATTTTATCCTTATAAATTTTAATGGCTCTATTTTTATTTTATAAGGTTATTTTTAAAAACTTCAAAAATTAATTTTATTTTAATTATTTTAAGCAATTTTTTTAATTATTTTGTTTTTATTTCTTAAAAATCAATTGACGACAATGTTTTAGCATGTTAGTATCAATATGCTAAATACAAATAACTTCCAAAGGAGGTGAAAACAATGCCAGAAGTAAGAGTTCGCGAAAACGAAAATATCGAATCAGCTTTAAAAAGATTTAAAAAGAAAATTCAAAAAGCAGGTATTTTATCTGAAATTAAACGCAGAGAAAGATATGAAAAACCATCTGTAAAAAGAAAAAGAAAATCTGAAGCTGCTAGAAAAAGAAAAGTATAAGTATTAAAAAGAGGCTCATTTGAGCCTCTTTTTATAAACTATATTTTATTAATTTAATTAAAAAATTTGCCAATGAAACACTATAAAATATATAATTTTATAGTGTTTTTAGTATTATTTTTAAATTTAACATCAACCTTTTTAATTTGTTCAATTTTTCAAAATATTATTATATTTTTTATAGTATTTTTTGCAATTATTGTCTTAAATTGCGAAATTTTATCTTTATTCCAAGGATTTAACGAAAAAAATATTATTATATTTTCATTTTTAAATTTTATATTTTCTTTTATTTGCTGGTTTAAATTTAGTAAAAAAATTTATTTACCGAAATTTCCAAAAGAAATTAAAACTGCCTTAAAGCTAGATAAAAGCTTGCTAATTTTTGGAGTTTTCTTTTGTTTAATGCTTATTATCACTGGATGTTTAGCACTATGTTCTCTTCCTTTAGAAGCAGACAGCAGAATGTACCATTTTTCAAGAATTTTCGAATATATTTATCAACAATCTTTTTTGCATTTCGATACAAATGAAACAAGAAATATCATAATGCCAATAAATTCAGAAATGATATATTCATATTTTTATATTTTTAAAAAAAACGAATTCGGCTTTGGTTTATTATCATATTTCTCATTCATTTGGTTAATTATAGGATTATATGAATTATTTAAAGAATTAAATTTTTCAGCAAGAACAACCTTATTTTCAATTTTTGTTTTTTCTTCTTTTGGAATAATTATTTCTCAAATTCCATATTTACAAACAGATTTAATTATAGCCTCCTTAAGCATAACATCGCTTTATTTATTTACTAAAAACAAGCTTTATTTTTCAAGCTTAGCATACGCCCTTGCAATCGGAACAAAAACAACTGCAATAATTAATTTTGTTTCATTTTTTATAATTATCTTAAGTTACACATTAATTTTTAAAAAAAATATCAAGAATATAACAAAATACTTATTTTTTCTTTTCCTAAATTTTGTTATTTTTTCTAGTTATAACTATATTTTAAACTATTTAGATTTTGGTAACTTCATCACAAACAAAGCATTATTTGCGGAACATTATTTTGAATTTAATAAAAAAGATATAATTAATAATTTTAAAAACATAATAAATGATTCATTCTTTAATGAAAATATCTTATTTTTTGATGAAAGAAAAGTTGGTTTTTCTTATCAAGGAATTTTTGTTTTCATTCCTTGTTTAATATATTCCTTTTTGAAAATAAGAAATAAAAGAGGCTTATTTATTGCAATTTGCTCATCTATTTTTATTTTAAATTTTTTAATTATTTGCTTTAATTTCGTTTATTCTGAATATTTAATCCGTTATTTTGTAAGCTTTTTTGCTTTTAGTATTTTTTGCTTTATTTATGGATATTACAAAAAAATTATAAAAAATTTCATCATTTTTATCTCCATTTTAAATTTATTTATCTTCCCTTTTCTAATTTTTAAATATCCCATCATTATTTTTAATAAAAATGAAAATTTAAAAGAAAATATTCTTTTGAAAAAACAAAAAAATATTGATTATCGTATTCAATACAAATTTCTTTTAATTTTCAAAGAAAAATTTAAAAAAGAAAATAAAATCGCCATCTTAAACCACATTAATTTTTACGAAATAAAGCAACTAAAAAACTTAGGATATCAAATAGACACAATTACTCTAAACAAATTAATTCATTCCGACATGAGCAAATATGACTATGTAATTTTAGCTTATTGGGGACAAACAACAAATGCTTTAAATTCAATTGAAGATTTTAAAAAAGACAACAAAGAATTAATTTGCAAAAAATATGCTAAAAAAATTAAAAACGAAGCTTTCCCCGCATTCGAAGATTGTCATTTTAATGGAAATCTTTTAAACAAAAAAGGATTTAAACTCGAAGAAATTCACGAAGAACATTTTAAAAAAATGATTATTTATAAAAAAATATAAACTTATCCTCGCTCAAGTAACTTTTGTACGACACCTTTAAGGGCAATTTTAACGTGATAATAGCTTAATCCACCTTGCATATAAATTGCATACGGCGGACGAGTTGGGCCATCTGCCGATAATTCGATAGTTGAACCCTCGATAAAGCTTCCTCCTGCCATTAATAAATTACAATCATACCCTGGAACCGTGTCAGGTATTGGAGTTAAGTAACTTTCAACTGGTGAAAATCTTTGAATCATTGAACAAAAGTCTTGTTGTTCATCAATGCAATTAAATTGAATTGTTTGAATTAAATCTGTTCTTTTTGTATTTGACGATGGAAAAGTAACAAAACCCATATCTTCAAACACTTTAGCAGCCAAGATTGCGCCTTTATGAGCACCAGCTACAATTGATGGAGCCATAAAAAAACCTTGAAGCATAATTCGAGTTTGATTATGCATAGCACCACCTTCAGCTCCAATCCCAGGAGCAGTTAATCTACGCGCTGCCATATCAACATATTTCTTTTTGCCTGCAATATATCCGCCTGCTTCAACAATTCCACCACCAGCATTTTTAATTAAGCTTCCTGCTATTAAATCTGCACCAACTTCACTTGGTTCTATTTTTTCAACAAATTCTCCATAGCAATTATCTACAAAACAGCATATTTCAGAATTTTTTGCTTTAACAATTTTTACTATTCGTTCAATATCATCTATTGATAATGGTTTTCTTAAAGAATATCCTCGAGAACGCTGTATTAATACCATTTTAGTATCAGGTTCTAAATATTTTTCAATATTTTCATAATCAACTTCAAGTCCATTTTTTAGTGGAACTTCCGAGTATTTAACCCCATGACCCATTAAACTTGAATCAAAATCATCACAATTAGGGCGAGAGCCAATAATTTGCTGCATTGTATCATATGGTTCACCCGCAATTGAAACAAGCCTATCCCCATATCTTAAAACTCCAAATAAAGCACAAGCTAAAGTATGAGTTCCAGAAACAAAATGAGGTCTAACTATAGCAGATTCGCATTTAAAAGTATCAGCAAAAACTTTATCTAGCGCCTCTCTACCCATATCATCATGGCCATAACCAGTTACAGTGTAAAAATGTTCTTCTCCAATTTTATTATTATAAAATGCTTCAAGCACCTTTTTTTGGTTATATTCAGCTATTTCATCAATATTATTAAATATTTCAAAAAGCGACTTATGCGCATTTTCCACTATTTCATTTGCTTTATTTTTCATATTTTCCATTATTCCTTTTAAAAAAATTTTATCATAAAAAATGGCTCTATATGAGCCATTAATCTATTTTTAATTTTTTAATTTCTTCATTATGTTCTTTATGAATTTTAGGTAATTCAATATGTAAAACTCCGTTTTTAAATTCACTTTTAGCTTCATCTGGGTTGATTTCATGTTCTAGAGGAATTACACGAGTAAATTTACCGTATCTAAATTCACTAGTTCTTAAATTTTCTTCTTCTTTACATTCTTCAAATTTTGATTCTGCCTTAATTGAAATACCATTTTTAGCTAATTCAACATCGATATTTTCTTTATCAACATTTGGCAATTCGACTTTAATTTTGTATTGGTCTTTTTTTTCTTTAATTTCGACTGCAGGGCGAAATGCTTTAAAAACAGGTAAATTTGTTTTATCCATAAATTCCATATCGCCAAAAGTATCTTTTAAAAATCTGTTTAGATCTTCATGGATATTTTCAAAAAAATATGAAGGCTCTCTTTTAATAACGCTAAATCTCATAAAAACTCCTTATTTTAACTATGACGATTTATTTTGTAACGAAAGTAATTTTTGCACATTCACTACTTTGGTATAGCTTTTAAACTCTTTTAAAAAATGCTACAATACTCTTGTGTTTAGTTTAAAAAGGAGTTGATTTTATGTGGGAAAAAAATATTGATATTCATGAAATCAAAGAAATTCGCACCAGAACAACAGTTTTCTTCGGTGTTGGCGCTATTAAAAAAATAGAAGATATTGCTAAAGATTTAAAATCTAAAGGCATTAATAAATTAATCGTAATGTCAGGAAGAAATGCTTATAAAGCAACTGGCGCTTGGGATTACGTTGAAAAAGCATTAAAAAACAATAATATTGAATATGTTAACTATGATAAAGTTACTCCAAACCCAACTAATCAAGCGGTAGATGAAGCTACATCATTAGCTCGAGAATTTGGCGCTCAAGCAGTAATTGCTATTGGTGGAGGTTCTCCGACAGACGCTGGTAAATCTGTTGCAATTTTATTAAAATATCCTGAAAAATGTGCTAATGATGTTTATGAGTTTACATTTGCACCAGATAAGGCAGCTCCAATTATTGCAATCAACTTAACCCATGGAACAGGAACTGAAACAAACAGATTTGCTGTAGCTACTATTGTTGAAAAAGATTACAAGCCTGCTATTGCTTACGATTGCATTTATCCAATGTATGCAATTGATGATCCTGCGCTAATGGTTAAACTAAACGAAAAACAAACAAAATATGTATCAATTGATGCGCTAAATCACGTTGTTGAAGCTGCAACAACTAAAGTTGCTTCTCCATATACAATTTGTTTAGCTCATGAAGTTATTTCAATGGTAGCTAAATATTTACCAAAAGCTTTAGCTAATGCAGAAGATTTAGAAGCAAGATATTATTTAGCTTATGCTGCTATGATGGGTGGTGTTTGTTTTGATAATGGTTTATTGCATTATACCCATGCTTTAGAACACCCGCTTTCAGCTGTTAAACACGAATTATCGCACGGTTTAGGTTTAGCTATTTTATTACCTGCAGTAGTTGAAAATATGTGGGAAATTAAAAAAGAAACTCTAGCACATATTCTAAAACCAATCGCTCCTGAAATTACACCTGAAACATCGGCCAAAGAAGCAAATACTTTAGTTTATGATTGGTTAAAATCAGTAGGTGTTCCAAACAAATTAAAAGATGAAGGTTTTAGTGAAGCTGATATCGATAGATTGGTTGATTTAGCATTTACTACTCCATCTTTGGGAGGCTTATTATCAATTGCACCAACAGATGCAACGCATGATGCAGTCAAAGAAATATATCAAAAATCATTATAAAATTTAGGCGGGTTAATTAAACCCGCTTTTTTGCGCAATTTTTTGGATTCAGATGTTTTATACAAAATATCTAAATTTAAGGAGAAAAAATGAACCCAATTTCTTTTAGAAGTACTTATGTTGTGACAAATAAAAACCCAATTGAAAAATTTTTAGAATTTCTAAAATTAGCTCAAGAAGAGGAAAGCTCCCATGGAGCAAAACATTTTCATGCTGCAAAATGTATAGATCCAAATGAATCTTTGTTTTCAGCAAAATTAACATTAGTTGCTCCAGATTCTAGAGATAATAAAATAGAAGATTATTGTGCAAGACGTGGAATTTCATATTCAAAACATAAAACTGAAGATTTAATGCAACCTGAAGCAATTAGGCAAAGAATCGCACCTGCAGAAGAGGGATATCAAAAAGTTGAAATTAATGTTGATGAATTAGAAAAATTGCTTCAGAAATTTGATTTTAATTTTGAACATTGCGAAAGTGAATACAATAAATATTATAAAAATGATACTGAGATGATGTTAAGAAAAGCTAGCGATGTTCCTGCTTCAACTTTATGGATAATTCCAATGCATTCAGATATTGAAGGTTTAATTAAATACATAGAAAGCTATGGTGCAGAAAATTTAAATGATGGACAAATTAATATACAGTTAAGTAAAAAAACAGATGATCCTGATCATTGTATGTATTTTGCAATGAAAAAATTAGGAATGAAAAAAATCCCTGTATATGTAAACCAAGAATCTCTTGCTTTATGTGAAAAACTTGGACTTTTAGAATAAGATTATAGCGGGAATTACCCGCTTTTTATTTCAACAATTTTATTTTTGTGCTAATCAATCCGACCATAAAAGCAATAATTGCCATCAAAATTAAAATTTTATCAACGCCATAATTTTGCCCAATAATTCCAAGTGGGGCTAAAAATAATGCACCCAAACCCCAACTAAAACCTTGCATTACACCAGAAACCACACCAGTATGTTCTGGAATTGCACGTTGAGCTTGAACTAAAATTACACCAACCGATAACAAAATAAAAAATCCAGTTAAAATAAATAAAATACAAGCTAAATATCTATTATAATTTAAACTATATAAAAAACCTAAAACCAAAGGTAAAATCATTACAAAAGACAAAATAACTACACCATTTGCGCCAATTTTATTTTCAATTTTAGAACTAAATATTGTTGCAGCCCCACCTGAAATAAAAAACAAAGTAACAATTATTCCAATTTCATTAAGTGAAAAACCTTGTTTTTGCAATAAAAACGGAATATATGTTCCAAATGAAATACTAACTGCCGATTTAACGGTTGAAATGAATGTTAAAAACATGCAAGTTTTATTCTTTAAAATTTCAAACATAATTTTAAAGAAATTACTCTTCTCGACAACCTCTTTAAGTGGTTTTTTAGGAACAAAAAAGTAAATAAAAATAGCAGTTATAATTCCCAATAAACTTAAATATAAAAATGCATTTTCACCAAATTTATTAAAAACAGATGTTGAAATATAAGGCCCAATAGCATAACCAATAGTTCCTAAGCCAAGAAATATTCCCATATCACGAGATAAGTCAGGATTATTCTTATTAAAATCTTTAACTAAAGCGCTAACTTGAGGATGAAAAAAAGCATTACCTATCATTCCTAACAATAAACAAGCTAAAAACAAAGCTACACTTGGAGCTTTAGGTGCTAACGGAATAAAAACAGAGCTAAAAACCAAACCCCAAACCATAAAAGTCCGATGTTTTAGTTTATCAGCAATAAAACCAAATAATGGTTGCATCATAGACGAAACTAAATGCCCAAACGCTATAATAGCACTTATTGAAGCTAAATTAATTCCAAGTTTAGTTGTAATTATTGGATACAAAGGGACTAATAATGCTGCATATAAGTCAATACTAAAATGACCTAGGCTTAAACCTAAAATTGCTCGTTTTTCTTTTTTTAATATATTCATACGTTAATGCTTATAATGTGTTATACCTGTTGAAACAATTGAAATTCCATATGTGTCAGCATATTTAATTATTTCATCATCTCTTAAGCTGCCTGCACTTTGAATTAATGAAATCGCTCTATTTTGTGCCATTATTTGAATAGTAGCTTTTGAACTTAAAACTCCATCTAAAGCTACAATTGAATCTTTTGGAGAATCGCAAACTTTATTAAGTGCAATTTCAACTGCGCTATCATAATTTGGCTCTGAAGCACAAATTCCGATTGTTCTTAAATCTTTCGCAATAATAGCAGCACAAGATTTTGAATGTTTTGCAATTTTATATGCAAAAATCATATCTTCTAATTCTTGTTGAGTTGGTTTTTTCTTTGTTGTTATTTTAAAAGTTTTAACATCTAAATCTTTTGTATTTTTTTCTTGAATTAATGTTCCAAAAGGAGTTTGTTTAATTTCTTCTTGGTTAAAAGATAAGATTTCTTTTAATGGAGTATTAATTTTAATTATTTTTATATTTTTAATCTTTTTAAATTGTTCAATTGCATTTTCTTCAAAACTTGGTGCAATAATCAAATTAATTGGCATTTCGCATAACGCTGTTGCTAATTTTGAATCAACTTCTTTAGTAAATGCTATTGTTGCGCCTAATAGCGAAATTGGATCAGAATCGAGCGCTTTATTTAGCGCATTTTCTAAATTATTAGCTAATGCAACAACAACGGGAGTTTGATGTTTAACAATTGTTATTGCATTTACATCATAAAATTCGGCACTTATTTCTAAAGCCAAAGTTGCATTTAAAAAGTCCTCATATAAAATTTCGCTTCCGTTTAATAAAACCCAATCAAGCTCCTTATCGCAATTATATAAAGCAGCTTCTTGATGAGCATTTTCTCCAAATTTCAAATTTTGAATTTTACTAAAATTATATGTTTTCATATTTAACCTCTTTTTCTAAGTAATATTTTACTATAAAAAACAGGTCCATAAATTTTAAAATAATATAATTCTTGTTAACTATATTAACTTTAGTAAATTTATACAAATGTACTAATTCTAAATGATTATTTTTTATTATAATTTATGGTATAAATAGAATTAAGAATATAAAAAAATAGAAAGTCGGAGGCAATAATAAAACTATGGTACAAAAAGTAGGACAATTTGTCTTTATGTTACATTCACACTTGCCATATTACAGAATGGCAGGAATGTGGCCTTTTGGCGAAGAATGTTTGTATGAATGTATGGAAGAAACATACGTTCCTTTATTGAATATGATTTCTGAATTATACGATGAAGGTATAAAAGCAAAATTAACTGTTGGAATTACTCCGATCTTAGCTGAACAACTTAACGATGCACATTTGCAACAAGGCTTCATTGATTATTTAGACGCAAGAATTAAAGCCGTAGCTGAAGATTTAGAAAGATATCCTGATCCTGAAGTTGCACATTCTCAGCATTTAAAATACTTAGCAAAATATTATTTTGATTGGTATAACAGAATTAAAGATTTATTTATTAATAAATTCAATAAAGACCTTATTTCTGGATTTAAAAAATTCCAAGACTTAGGCTGTATTGAAATTACAACTTCTGGTGCAACTCATGGATTCTCTCCATTGCTTGCAACAGATACAAATTTAAATGCACAATTTAAAGTAGGTTCAGATACAACTAAAAAACTTTTTGGCAAAAAGGCAAAAGGTTGCTGGTTACCAGAATGTGCTTATAGACAAGGCTATGAATACATTGGAAAAGATGGTAAAAAACATTGGAGGCCATCTATTGAAGTAACTCTTCAAAACAATGATATTGAATATTTCTTCACCGAATCACACGTGATTGAAGGTGGAAACTCTATCGGAAACCGTAGAAATATCGGAGTCTACGGAAATATTGAGTATATACCATTACCAAAAAGAGAGGCAACCGGATATGACACATACAGTGCATACTGGTTACCTGATGCACAAGTTGCCGTGATGGGTAGAAACGATAGAGCTGGGTTCCAAGTATGGTCAGCAGCAGATGGCTATCCAGGAGATGGGTGCTACAGAGAATTTCACAGAAAGGACTGTAATTCAGGCATGCATTACTGGAGAATTACATCATCTACTACTGACCTAGGGGATAAAATGCTCTATGATCCAGTATTGGCAATGAATCAAGTTAATTCAAATTCCGATCACTATACTAACCTAATCTATCATTTATTGAATGATTACAAAAAAGCAAACAACAAAGAAGGTCTTGTAATGGTATCATTTGATACTGAATTATACGGACACTGGTGGTTTGAAGGTATTGAATTTATTAAACAAGTAATTAAAAAATTAAATCAATACGTTCCTGAAGTTGAAATGATGACAGCGGGCGAATATTTAAAAGCTCACCCACCAACAGAAGCAATCCAAATCCCAGAATCAAGCTGGGGACAGGGTGGACACTTCTGGGTATGGCAAAACCATTTAACAGAATGGATGTGGCCAATTATCCACGCAACAGAAAAACGCATTGTTGATATTGTTTCAAAATATGAAACTGTTCCATCTGATAAATTAATGCATAGAGCATTGAATCAATTAGCAAGAGAAGAATTGTTACTTCAATCTTCAGATTGGCCATTCTTAATCACAACATGGCAAGCTAAAGATTATGCAACTGATAGGTTCAGAGAACACGTTGAAAGATTTGAAACTATAGCTGATATGATTGAATCTGGTCATATTGACGAAGAAAAATTAGTTGCAATTGAATCAATTGATAATTGTTTTGCTGATATCGACTATAGAGTTTATTCAAATATTGAAGAAGGCTTAATTCCTCAACAATCAACAAAATTAGCTCCTCTTTATGAAGGCAGAGTTGAACAATTTGCAGCAATAAATAAAAAATAAAAATAGGTTAATAATCTTAAAAGCTCCCAAAAAGGGAGCTTTTGTTTTAAGTATTTAAAATCAATCAAAAAAGTTCATTTTCTTTTCATCTAAACAGATGATTTAATCATGTGTTAATTAAAGCATAATTTTATAGAATCGTATACTTAATAGTATATTTTCTATCAAGGTCACGATTTTAATGTTAAAAGAGAAGAGTAAATTTCCCCAAAAAGAAGACGATATCATTATGACAAATGCGCAAAAAACCCTAGAGAAGGCTGTTGAAGCTCATCAAAGATACCTATTGAAATCTACAAACGAAGATTTAACCACAGCGATTAATTGCTACATTGAATCAATTAAAGAAAATCCTGATCAATCTAGCGCATATTATCGCCTTGCTACTTTGTTGCATAAAAATGGCCAAATTGGAGTTGAAAACGCAATTGAACAATGCCATAGAGCAATTGAGCTAAACCCAACAGATGCCAATGCTCATATGTATTTGGGTTATTTCCTTTCTTTAAACCAACAATTTGACGAAGCGAAAAAAGAATTCAAAGAAGCTATCAAACTAAAACCTTCAACTTCAAGAACTCGCTTGGTTTTAGCATTAACTTGTTTAGAAAAAATTAGAAACGCAACTTGCAAAAAATCAATAAAAGATTATACAAACGCTCTTTATTATGGTCTTACAGGGACATTAATGAGTGTTTTTGATACGGCAAGCATTAAAATGTTTTGTCAAAATTTAGCAGATGATTTAAACTTTGCAAAATACAAAGCAGTAGGAGATTTTTACGAAAAAATTAACTCCGAAAAGAAAGCATACAATATATATCTGAGTGCGGTTGATAATTCTAAAAAATCAATTGCACTTTATGAAAGAATGGCCAAAATTGCGATTAAAAAGAACCGTCATGACATTGCTTTTGATTGTTTAAATAATATCGTAATTTTATCAAATAATGACCCAATGAAAGTAGTTGACGCAATTGAATATGTCGAACAATATCAAAGCGATAGAATTAACGAACTGATCGACTACTATACAATTCTAGCCAATAAATATCCTGAATTTTCAAAATGCTATTATGAATTAGGTCATTTATATCTTAAAAAAGACGAAAAAATTAATGCACTTAGCGCATTTAAACTAGCACTAAAATATGACAATGATAATCCATATTATCAAAACTCACTTGCTTATGCTTATGTCCAATTAGAGCAGTATGATAGCGCTATTGAGCTTTACAAAAAAGCATTAGAAGCAAATCCAAACGATGAATGGTCAGCCGTTGTAGCACAAGCCTTAGCTGCTATTTATCATCAAGTTAAAGGCAATTCCGATGCCGCTATTTCAATGCTTGAAAATAGTTTATTATTAACAAAAAATAAATCTCAAATATACGAAGCAATAGCCGATATTTATTATGACATTGAAAGCTTAGATCACGCAATTGAATATTACCAAATGGCTCTTCGTGATGATAGCGAAAATCCAAAAATATATTCTCGCCTTGCAATGGCAAATTGGGAAAAAGATTGTATTGAAAAAGCAATTATATTTTACTCAAAAGCTATTGAACTAGATTCAACTTACGATATAGCTTATAATAATCTAGGTGTTGTTTTCCTAGATGGTCTGGGCGATGCCACAAGAGCAATTGACTACTTTAGAACAGCAATTGAAATAAATCCAAATTATGTTTTAGCTCATTTTAATTTGGCAAGAAGTTATGAAACAATGAACGAAAAAATCAATGCAGCTAAACAATATCAAAAAGCACTTAACTTAAATAAAACAATTAATGAATTAGATAATCAAATAATTGAAGAAAGATTATACAGACTTTTTGAAGCATAATAAAAACCAAATTAAATCACAATAAGCCATCACCAGTTAAAAAATAAAATGAAAAAACTAAAAAAAATATTTGAATCAACTTTAGTACGCATAATAAGTATAGTGCTTATTGCAGGCTTTGCTTTAAGCGTTTTTTTCTTTTTTGATTTTTACGAACGTCAAATTAATAAAGCAAAAGGCTTTTATTGGGTTAATAAAGGAGATGAAGCCTTTAAAAAATCTGATCTACATAATGCAATTAATTATTACGAAAAAGGGATAAAGCTTCACCCAAAACATTATAGAGCTATGTATAATCTTGCTAATATTTATGTGGTTTATGAAGATTATTATAAAGCCTTAGAAAACTACAAAAAAGCTTTAGAAGTTAAACCGGATTACGAAGTAGCAAGAATTGATTACGCAATTATTTTAGGCGAAACATTTAAAACAGATGAAGCAATAGAACAATATAAAAAAGTAATCGTCAATAAACCAAAATTTATTAAAATCCCATTTTTAGTAGATAATAAAAAATCTTATATCCATAATACAGGCGTTGCATATTATAATATGGGCAGAGCCTACAGAACAAAATCATTATTAGCAGGGCTCGATAAAACAAAAAGAACTGAATATCTAGAAAAAGCTTCAGAATCATACGAAGAAGCCGTTGATATATTAAAATCATACAATTCTAATTACAATCTAGGCTTAATACATCAACTTTTAAAAAACAAAAATCAAGCTGGCCATTATTACTGCAAAGCTATAGAAAAAGAGCCAATGAATTATGAAGCCCACTTTAATCTCGCAGTCTTATTAAACGACATGAAGGATTACACTGGCGCTGCATCTGAATTTAAAAAAGCCGGCTTATTATTAGATTCAATTGGAGATAATCACAAAACACGCTATATTTATGATATTTTATCAGAAGTAAACCAAAAAATTGCAATTAATAATGATAGTGATTATTTTAAAAAATTAAGAGCAGAAGAAGAAAAGGAATCAGTTGCTACATATAAAAATGGCAAACTAGTCTTTGATTACGACAACGATAAAAATAATGAATTTATTAAAAGCTTTAGCACATGTGCTGGAAGAGAGATTTTTATAGGGGAATAAAAATAAAGTGGATTTTCAAACATTATATGATTTTACATATTCTTTAACCAAATTATATGATGAAGCTACAAATAGAAATATACTTGTAGATGGTTTTAAACAGGCATTGTCGCTATTTTTTCCAATTGATGAAATTAAAATTTATTTAATGGATGAATATTCTTTTCTTTTAAAAGATTTTACAAAGCCTTGGGAAAATTTATCTTCAAATAATGAAAATGAAGAAATAAAAAAATATTTTGATAATTTTTTAACTCAAAAAAGCCAATTTGAAAAAGAAAAAAATATTTTATATTTTCCAATCATTCAAAAACATAAGACACTTGGTCTTGTTAAATTAAAATCGAGAGAAGAAATAAAAGAAAATAATGAATTTTTTAAAATTTTCCCACTTGTAAGTACTCAAATTTCAATGTTTATCGCAACTTTAAAAAATTCAGAACAAATTAAAATCAGCACTAATTTTCATCAAACCTTAAGAAATATAGCCCAAATTACACAAACACAATATGAACTTGATTATATTCTGCCAATTATGGGCGAAATGATTGATGGCTTTATTCAAGAACATTTAATTTATATTTTCATTAAAAGTAAAAACAAAAAAGAATATAAATTAATTTGGCCGAATAAATGCTCAGACAACAAAATTTATAATTATTTAGAAGAAATAAACCCAAAATCTCAAACCATTATAAAACAAGAAGGTAAAATGGGAATCTTCCCATTAATTGTTGATTCTAAACCATATGGAGCAATCGTTGCTTATAACCATTTTGACAAAATTACCCAAAAAGAAATTGAATACTTAGAAGAAATTAAATCTCAGGCAACAACAACGCTAACACGTGCTAAATCTTATATTGAAGTTTTAGAACACGCAACACTTGATGCACTAACAGGCTACAACAATCGTCATCAATTTGAAAAGCGCTTAAAAGAAATGACAGCAAGCGCTAAAAGACAAAATCAACCATTATGTTGCATTATGTCAGACATTGATTTCTTTAAAAAAGTAAATGACACATATGGGCATGCTGTTGGCGATTGTGTTTTAAAAACAGTTGCAAAAACCATTAAAAAAGAACTAAGAGAATCAGATATAGCCTCAAGATACGGAGGAGAAGAGTTTGTATTCTTACTTCCTCAAACAAATCTTGAAGAAGCAACAATTGTGGCGGAACGTTTAAGAGCCTCTGTTGAAAAGAAAAAAATTAATATTGAAGAATATAAAATCAAAGATATAAAAGAAATCTCTGTAACCATTTCAATTGGCGTATCAGAATTTAAAAATGAAAAAGATTATGAAATGCTATATAAAAAAGCTGATAGCGCTTTATATGAAGCAAAAGAAACTGGAAGAAATAAAATTATAATAGCAAATTAAAAGCTCCGAGTATACGGAGCCTTTAATTAAATGTTTATTTTTTTTACATTCTATAATCTATTTTTTGGATTTAAAAACTCAGGAATGTCTAAAGAGTTGCCTGTTGGTTGAGGTGCAGATTCTCTTTTTAATTCTTCTGTAGGAGTCTTTGAAGGCATACCAAATGGGAATGAAGAACTAGTACCCATAGTTGCTGAACTAAAACCACCAAATAAACCTGCAGCGGTCATTTTACTATCTGCCGCAGTTGTTGATGGAGCAGAAATTTCACCATTCTTTAATTCAAAACCAGTTGCAATGATTGTAATTTGAATTTCACCTTGGATTCTATCATCCACAACCGCACCAAAAATAACTTCTGCATCATCTGCAACAGCATCATGAATAACGCTTGCTGCTTCGTTAACTTCAAATAATGTCATATCAGGACCACCAGTAACGTTCATGATGATACCTGTAGCACCATTAATTGATGTTTCAAGAAGTTTAGAATCGATTGCCAATTTAGCAGCTTCAAGAGCTCTTCCTTCGCCTGATGATTTACCTATACCCATTAATGCGCTACCGGATGACTGCATAATTGTTTTAACATCAGCAAAGTCAACATTGATTAAACCACCAACAAGGATGATATCTGAAATACCTTGAACACCACATAATAAAACTTCATCTACTACTGAGAATGCATCTTTAAATGTTGTTCTTCTTTCAACTACTTCCATTAATTTATCATTTGGAATAACGATAAGAGCATCAACATTTTCTTTTAATTTTTCAAGACCAGCTAAAGCTTGAGCTAAACGTTTTTTACCTTCAAATTTAAAAGGTTTTGTAACAACACCGATAGTTAATGCACCCATTTCTTTTGCAATTTTAGCAACAACAGGAGCAGCACCAGTACCAGTTCCGCCACCCATACCAGCTGTAACGAAAACCATGTCTGCACTATCTAGTGCAACTGTAATATCTTCTCTTGATTCTTCTGCTGCTTTTTCACCTACTGAAGGGTTTCCACCAGCACCAAGACCATTTGTTAATTTTGTACCTAATTGTACTTTCTTTTGAGCAGAGGACATTTCAAGAACTTGAGCATCTGTATTCATTGCCCAAAATTCAACACCGCTTAATCCAGAAGCAATCATTCGATTAACAGCATTTCCGCCGCCACCGCCAACACCAACTACTTTAATATTAGCGTTTGAAGAATATCTTGGATATTCAGCAGGTTGTCTATTATAATTATCTAATTTGAACTTATCCACTTACTAGCCCTCTTAATTTTTACTTTATTTTAACTATATTTAAAAAATTTTCACGTGTAAAGAATTTCTAGTAGAATTATGCGCTAATTTTTACATAAATTCAAATTTGTAAATAACTGTTACTATTTTTTTATTTGGGTTAAAATTAACCTATGGAAAATAATAAAAATACAATTAAATTTGATCCTGGTTATGCACCAATTGTAATTGATTCTTTTGGACAAGTTGGCTATACATATTACACTTTTAGTGCAATTTCTGACTTAAAGTTAAAAAGATTAAACTTTCCAAATACTTTAAGAAAACTTGAAAAATTTTTAAAAACAAATATTGCTTTTTATTTAGGCTGTTTGCTTTGGGCAAGCTATATTAAACAATTCAACGAAGCAGAGCTTGAAGGAAATCAGCTTCTTGGAGAAATTTGCGAAGAAAATGAATATACATCAGAAATTAATTTCTTGATTGATTTTATAAGCATTCAGCTTCCAAAAGATTCAAAATATTACTCAAATAAAAACTACATAGCAAATGAAAAATATTTGCCAATTCTAGAAACATATAAAGAATTTTTAATTCTAAACAAAGGCTTTTGCAATGTTTCAAAAGTTAGCCAAATTGAACTTCCAAAAAATCTTAAAAAATTAAACAATGAAGAATTAAACTTAATTAACGAAAAAATTCAACAAGCAATTCAAGATAAAGAAATTGAACAACTTTTTAATTGCTATGATTTAATTTTTTAAGAAGGGCCAGAGTTTTATTTTTTTAAAAACCCATCCATGACGTTCACTAATAGACACTAAATAAGGTGATGGGAAACATCCGGCCCATTTATAATATACAAATTTTAAAACCCATTTTCATTAGAGGAATGGGTAATTTTTAGATATAATATTTTTATGGAAAAAAGATATTACCCATATTCTAAATATTTAAAAGAAACTTTTGGCAAAAAAGTCTACAAAATAACTCTTGATAGCGGATTTTATTGTCCAAATCGAGATGGAAAAATTTCAAAAGGCGGTTGCATTTTTTGTGATGAAGTAGGAAGTTTTTCAAGATGTGGTGACTCGAAAGCTACAATACAAGAACAAATCATGGCTTCTATGACACATTTAGAACGTCAATTTAAAGCAGAAGCATTTATTGCTTATTTCCAATCATATTCAAATACTTACGCATCAATTGAAAAGCTAAAAGAAATTTATGATAGCGTATTTTTTAATGAAAAAATTATTTCTATTTCAATTGGAACAAGGCCAGATTGCATAGATAACGAAAAATTAGATTTAATTTCAACATATAAAGTTCCTTGGATTGAATATGGCTTGCAAAGCGCACATGATGAAACATTAAAATGGATGAATCGAGGGCATGACTTTAAATGTTTCAAAAATGCAGTAATTGAAACCAAAAAAAGAGGAATTAAAGTTTGCGCCCATATAATTTTAGGTTTTCCTAACGAAACTAAAGAAATGATGCTTCAAACCGCAAGAGAGTTAGCAAATTTAAAAATTGATGGCATCAAAATTCACATGTTAACAATCTTAAAAGATTCTCCATTACTAAAATATTATAACGAAAACCCATTTTATTTAATGAATATGGAACAATATTGCGAAATTGTTTGCGATATTTTAGAAATTTTACCCCCCACAACAACAATAGAACGAATTGCTGGAACCGGATATTCAGAAACCACGATTGAACCAAAATGGGTCAATCGAAGATTTGAAATATTAAATATGATTGATAAAATTTTAATTCAAAGAAATTCAAAACAAGGTTTGAAGTTTTTTTGATATGATATTTTTATAAAATAATTAAGAGGCGAAAATGATAAACAAAAAATCAAGAGAAGAAATTAAATTAATGAGACAAGCAGGCAACATCGTTGCGCTAGTCCATAAAGAAATGGCACATGTAATTGAGCCTGGGATTTCAACTCTTGAATTAGATAAAATTGCCTATGATATTATCAAAAAAAATAAAGCGATTCCTACATTTTTGGGCTATTGCGGTTATCCAAATTCAATTTGCGCTTCAATCAATGAAGAGGTTGTTCATGGAATCCCAAACGAAAATCGAATTTTAAAAGAAGGAGATATTGTCTCAATTGACGTTGGTGCAACTTTTAGAGGTTTGGTTGGAGATGGTGCTTGGACTTATCCAGTTGGAAAAGTCTCAGATGAATGTCTTCATTTAATGGAAATAACTAAAAATGCGCTTTTCGCTGGAATTGAAAAAATGATTCCAGATGCCAAATTGGAAAATGTTTCAGCTGCAATTGAAGATGTAGCTCTAGCGGGTAAAGTTGGAATTGTAAGACAATATGGTGGACATGGCGTCGGAAGAGAAATGCATGAAGATCCATTTTTGTTCAACTATCGTACTAATTCAAATGTAATTATCAAAAAAAATTGCGCTATAGCAATTGAACCAATGCTTAATTTAGGTTGTGATGAAGTTCATACACTTGAAGATGGTTGGACAGTAATTACAGACGATAAAAAGCCATCTGCACATTTTGAACATACTGTCGTTGCATCTGAAGATGGCCCTTTGATTATGACTGAATTGTTGTAATTTTATAAACGCAACTTATTACACAGAATTATATTTTGAAAAATATTCTAAATATCCTGCACACAATTCATCCAAATTTTCTTGCCCTATCATCTCTTCCATTAAAAATTGAGTTAAACCTGTCGCATCATCAACACCAAATAAACCATCTTGTTTACCCTCTTCGACCAGCACTCCATTTTCAAATCTATCTACATTTTTGTAATAGCTTGCTAATTCTTGTGCACTTAAAACGCCATTTTTATCAGAAACAGAAGTTCCTTCATCTAAAATTTGGAATAAAGCATGCGAATAAGCAGCAACCATGGCCTTATCTTCAACAGTTGCTTTTTCACCTAAATCAGCAAGTTCGGCATTAATATATTCTTCCATAGTTAATGAACCATCAGCATCGGTGTCTTTTTCTGCAAGCTCTCCTTGACCTAATTGAGCCACATTATTATAATAATTTTCTTGCGTTTCTAATCCACATAGCTGATTTATTGTATCAGCTAAATTATCAAACACTGTTTGCTCATTTTTATTCATTCCAAGCGAATTCTCTACAGAATCAAAAAAACAATCAATACTTGTTTCATTCAAATTAAATGTATTTGGAGTTGAATTAACCAATTCTTGATATTCTTGATTTTGTTCTAATTGTTCAGGAGTTTCTACATTTTCAATTTGACATTCTAAAATTCTTTGTTGATTATCAATCCAACTATTATACTTATTGTAAATCCCAAGAATACTCATTTTAATTTTCCTCTTATTATCTCGTATTTATATAAAAACGATATACATAAAAAAATTGCCTAAAATTTTAAAAATTATTAAAAAATTTTCTTGACAAAGAATTTTTCATGTGATAAAATAGAAAAAATTTGTGAAAAAGTTAGGGAACGCAAATTTTTTTTGACCAAAAGAGAAAGTAAAAAGTGATGCCAAATTGGTCAAATTGGCATGATTATCTTGTGTAGAAAGCGTGATTATTATGATCGAAAGAATTGATTCAAAACAACCAAAAAGAAACAATGCAGGCTTAATGTTATCAGCCACTACTGGTGCTGCTATTGGTATGGGTTCACGCTATTTATTACCTACAAAAGCAGAAATAAAATCAATTGGAACAGCTGCAGATACATTTTTTTCAAGCGCTTCAACAGCTGCTCGTGGTGCTAATCGTTCAATGTTAAAATATGGAGCACTTGGAGCAATTGCCGCTGCAACAATTACTTTATTAACAAAATTATTAAGCAACAAAAAACCACAAACTCAAACTGATACTTTTGAGTATTCAAAATATCAAGCCATAATTGATGCTCCAGAATATGCATGCGAAATCCTGTTATATGGAGATTAATTAATAAATTAAAAAACCGGTCTTATGACCGGTTTTTTATTCTACTAATGCACCTTTATTGGCTTGCAAAACATTTCTTTGATATTTGGTCAAATATCCTTTAGGTACATCATTTTGATATGGCTTAAAGTTTTCTTTTCTTTTTGCCAATTCAGCATCATCTACACAAAGTTTTATTGTTCTTTCGTTAATATTAATTTCAATAATATCGCCATCTTCAATTAAACCAATAACGCCCCCCATACAAGCTTCAGGGGCAATATGTCCAATACAAAGACCACGAGTACCACCAGAAAATCTACCATCGGTAATTAAAGCGCATTTTTTGCCTAAACCTTTACCAACTAAAAGTGCAGTTGGAGCAAGCATTTCTCTCATTCCAGGCCCACCTTTTGGTCCTTCATAACGAATTACAACAACATCTCCTGCAACTACAACATCATCTGTAATTGCTTTCATTGCATCTTCTTCATGGTTAAATACTTTTGCAGTTCCCCTAAATTCAAAAACATCTTTATCTACGCCTGAAATTTTAACCACTGCGCCATCTGGAGCAATATTACCATGTAAAATTGCAAGCCCAGGATTAGATGTAATTGGGTCATGCAGAGGTCTTATCACCTCATTATCTACCCAAGCAGAATTTGCAATTTCTTCAACTGTTTGCCCAAGAAGATTTCTAGTATTTTTTAGCTCTGGAGTATTTCCCCATAATGTCTTGAACACACCCGAAATTCCGCCTGCATTATCTAAATCAGTCATTGTCAAAGTACTTGATGGATCAAGTTTGATAATTTGAGGAATTTTTTTAGATAATTCTTCAAAATCATCTAAAGATAGATCAATATTTGCACTATTTGCAATAGCTAACAAATGAAGAATAGAATTTGTCGAGCCACCTAAAGTTAAATCAGCCACAATCGCATTTCTTAAAGCATCTTTTGTAACTATATCTCTTGGTAAAACATTTTCTCGAACTAAATCACAAATAACATATCCCGAATCAAATGCAATTCTTTTCTTTTTAGATGAAACCGCAGCCGCAGTTGCACATCCTGGTAAACTCATACCCATAACTTCTGTTAAACATGCAAGAGTATTTGCCGTATATAGACCTTGACACGAGCCAATTGTAGGACAAGCATAATGTTCCATTTCGCAAAGCTTTTCTTGCGTAATTTCGCCTATTCTATATTTTCCAATAGCCTCATAAGAACCACGAATAAATGTTAAAGTTTCACCTTTGCAACTACCCTCTAATGAAGGGCCTGCAGTAACTATAACACAAGGAATATTCAATCTTAAAGCAGCAATTAGCATGCCTGGGGTAATTTTATCGCAATTTGTTAAAAGAACAAGACCATCTAATTGATGAGCACTTGCAACCGATTCAACGCAATCCGCAATCAAATCACGAGAAGGCAAAGAATAACGCATTCCACAATGGCCCATCGCAATACCGTCGCAAACAGCAGGAACACCAAAAATAAACGCTTGACCACCATTCGAATGAATACCTTTTTCGATTTGGCGTTCCAAATCACGCATGCCAGCATGGCCTGGAACTAAATCTGTGAATGAACTTGCAATACCAATAAATGGTTTTTTTATATTTTTATCTGATAATCCACCAGCATACAAAAGTGCCCTATGTGGTGCATGGTCAATTCCTTCTTTAATAATGTCGCTTCGCATTTTAACTCCTTATAGTATGTTTTCTTTTAATTAAAGCATTTTTTTAGGTAATGAGCAACTAAAGTAGTACTTAAAGCATATTTAAGCATAATTTAATTGAGCTTGATAATAATTTAGTATTATGATGAGGTATTTTATACATCACTAGGTTAACCTCAACCACCAGTAATTTAATAAATAATATATGAATATGTCATCCACATACAAAGGTGGTGATGCATTTGGTTAGATGCATTACTACATATAACTTATGTGTTGCTGTTTATGAAATTCCAAAGCGCATAAATAGTCTATTGTGTTGCGCTTTAATTTCTCTTAAAGGTGGTGATGCCTTTGAATAACAGCATTTTAACAAATCTAACTAGTTTAACTATTTGCAATGATTTACAATCAGCAAATAGTATACTGTCGCGCACATTAGAGCGAATGTCTAGTGGATTTAAAATAAATCAAGCTAAAGACGATGCATCAGGATGTGTAATTTCTTCAAAAATCAAACTCAAGCTAAATGGAGAATATCAAGCGAAAAAAAATCTTCAAAGCGGGGTTTCAATGCTTAATGTTGCGCAAGGGGCATATCAAAATATGTCAAATATCCTTATGCGTTTAAGAAATCTTAGCTTAAATGCTATTGATGATTCATATAGTAAAGATTCAAGAAAAGCTTTTCAGGATGAAGCAAATGAACTTACTAATGAGCTTGAACGAATAAGAGTTTCAACAAAATACAACGGAATTAGTTTATTTGATAATTCAAATGTTATTGGTCAAACTTCAACACAAAATCTTGCAACACCTGAAGCTACCAATTTTTCAATGAAAACAAATTTAATGCCTAAAGCACTTTCAATTGAGGATGACTCAGGAGGTGGTACTTTCGAGTACGATTCGGGTGGCAATGGTGTAGGAAATAATGTTAATAATTTAAACCAAGAGGTTGGAGAAACTAACCTCGCTTTGTCGTCTCTAGATGAAGAAAGTGGAACTATTGAAGAAACTCCAATGACGATGTCAACAAGGAGTGTAACGCCTGTTGAAGAGACGACGATAACTCTTGCAAAAAGTGAAACAAAAACAATTAACATTGGAAATAATGAATATAGAATCAAAAATTATAATAGCCCATCTGTAAATATAACATATTCTCAAGATGAAACCGGAAAAATTACATTTAGTTCAGACAACGAAATTTATATAAATAGCCTTAATAATGAAGAAAATAATATTGTCTTAAAAGGAAATGGTGGTATTTTTTTATATTTAAAATCCGCAAATGATACAGTAGAAGTTTTAGGCAAAAGTAAATGGATTTATTCTGAAGGCGGGAATAATACAATTATTTCAGAAACAACTGAAAACTTGTTTTTATCTTTGCAAGGCAATGGTGATGACACTTTAATTTTAAACGCAAGCCTCCTATACGGGGCTTCATATCTTAATTTCGGGGGGGGAATGACGTTGTTGAAGGTAGTAAATCAATAAGAACCTCAACTCTTGTAAGTGAATCAGGCACAGTAACGCTAAACAATAAAAGCATAGAAGATTGCAACGTATTTAATCTCGATGGAAAAGATGAAAATTTTGTCACTGTTGATCCTGATCTTACAAATCAATTAACAATCAATGGAAAAAAATACACTATTGGAAGAAATTTTTGGGCTGATAATGTGCATTATACTTATGATTCTGACACTGGGAAAATAACCTTTATTGGATCTGCAATAAAAGTTACTGCAAATTCTAACCAAGAACAAAATGTAGAATTATATGGAATAAATAACACGTTTTATGGAAGCAATAAAAATGATATTATCTATGTTGGAAAAAATACCAGCACAACCACCATTTATGGACAAGATGGAGATGATTATATTTATTCAGATGAAAATTCAAACTGGGGAAAAGCATATGGAGGAAAAGGGAATGATACAATAATTGCTAGTGGAGCTATTACTTGCTATGGAGAAGAAGGGAATGATACTTTAATTGCAAATAACACATATAAATATGATCAATTAAAGTTAGAAGGCGGAGCAGGAGATGATACATATGTACTTAATAGTACAAATACAAAATTAACAGATACCTCAGGCAATAATACTTATGAAATAAATGTTGATAATTATACTTTAAATACTAATGGCTCATCTGGCACATTCATTGTAAATGGCAACAACAATACAATTACAGGAACAAATGGTGATGATTATTTTGAAATAAATGGAAGCAATAATAATATCAATGCTGGTGGCGGAGATGATTATTACATCAACAATAATTCATCAAATAATATTCAAAATGCACTTGATGCAACAACAAACGGAAAATTAACATTTACTTCTCAAAACGAAGAACAAAGTTTCACTATTGATGGAAAAACTTACACAATTAAAAATAATAATTCTTCAACAAATGCTCTTTATTGGAATTATAGTAATGGCGAAGTTTTAATAACTGGGTCTAATTTTGACATTGTTGCAAATGATGAAATTGAGCATAAACTTGCAATTGATGGAAACAATAATATTATTGAAGGCGGGAACAAAAATGACATTATAACCATTAAAAATGGAGAAAATAATTATGTTTTAGGTAATCGAGGTAATGATATCCTTAATCTTAATTATAAAAACAATAGTGCAAATGGAGGCATTGGAGATGATACAATTAACATTAATGCAACAACGAATTTAAGCATCAATGGAGATATTGGAAACGACACCATCAATTTTAATGCCGATAATATAACAAATGTTCAAGCAGGAGAAGGAAAAGATAATATAACAGGTATAACCTCTAATTCTTCTATTAATCTTGGAAATGGAAATGATGCTGTTAAGTTAACGGGTAATAATAACGAAATCATAGGTAATGTTGATAATTATACAGTTGAAATAGAAGGAAATGAAAACAGCATTAATCTTGGTAGCGCAAGTAGTTCAATAGTTAAAATAAAAGGTAACAATAATAATTTTGAAGGTTCAAACGGTGTTGATGATTTAATAATTGTAGGAAATAATAATATTACCAACGGCAATAATGGAAATGACAATTTTAGAATAGATAAAGGTGATTCAAACCAAGTTGACGGTGGAATGGGAAGAAATATTTTATATAATCAAGGAACAAATACCACTGTTAAAAATATGATAAACATTACTCCAAAGCCTCTTGATATAGATTTGCATATTGGTTCAGATGCAGGTTCAGACGAAATTGTTTCAACAAGATTATTATTTACTATAGGGGATTTTGAACTTAATTTCGAAACAAGTGAAAGGGCAAAAGAAAATATTAAAAAAATCGATAAATTGTTAAATCAAATAAATGAACAAATGTCCAGCATAGGTTCAGCCCTAAATCGCCTTGATTCAATTTATGAATTGCAAAATTCAGAAATTGAAAGTTTAGCAACTAAAAAGTCATTAATAATAGATACAGATATAGCCAAAGAAGCAACTACTTTTGCAAAGACTCAAATCTTGCAACAAATTTCAGCTTCTTTATTTTCCCAAGCTAATCAAATTACAGGAAATTTGGCTTTAAAATTATTAGGATTATAAATAATCCGATTTATATCAGAATCTAGTTATTTTATATGTAGAAAAGAAACAAAATTTTGTTATAATAAAATAACATTAAAAAGGAATTTTTATGAGTTTTAAACAGATGTTAAAAAGATTATCAATTTTTATAATGATTTTTGCACTTTTTGCAATTACAAACATTTCAAATCCTGCAATGGCGGTAACTCCACAAGGCTTATATGATAAGGCATGGAAATTAATTAGCGTTAAATATGTTGATGAGACTCAAAACCAACAAAATTGGGAACGTTGGCGCCATAAGTATGATGATGTGATTCAAGATGAACAAGATGCATATGTAGCAATTGCAACTATGGTAGATTCTTTAGGGGATGTTTATACAAAATTTTTGACTCCAAAAGAATATAAAGAAGAATCTGAAAGTATTCAAGGAAACCTAAAAGGAATCGGGGTGCAAATTGGGGTAAGAGACGGTAAATTATTAATCATTGCACCTTTAGAAGACACTCCAGGGGAACGCGCAGGCTTAAAAAGCGAAGATGAAATATTAGAAATTGATGGAAAATCCACAAAAGGGATAACTGTCGAAGCTGCAGCAGAAAAAATCAGAGGCCCAGAAGGAACCAATGTTCGACTTTTGGTAAAAAGAAAAAACGAAGAACCAAAATTATATACAATTGAAAGAGCCAATATTGAATTAAAATCAGTGTCTACAAAAGCTCCAAAAATTGGGAAAGTTGATGATAATTTAGGCTATATTCGTTTAAGCTCATTCATTTCAAGAAATGCAGCAAATGAATTTCAAGAAGCATTAAAAAAATTCCAAGATAAAGACGGAATTATTGTTGATTTACGTTCTAACCCAGGAGGTCTTTTAACAAACGCAATTTATATAGCAGATATGTTCTTAAGCTCAAAAACTATTGTTTCAACAGTAGACAAAGATGGTTACAAAGACACTCAAAACTCAATGGCCCAAGTTATTACAAGACAACCAGTTGTTGTGATAATTAATGGTGGCTCTGCATCAGCTTCTGAAATTCTATCAGGTGCACTAAAAGATAATAAAAGAGCAATAATTGTTGGCAAAAAATCATTCGGAAAAGGCTTAGTTCAAGAAATTAACAAATTGCCTGATGGTTCTGCTTTGCATATTACAATTCAAAAATATTTAACACCAAACGGAACAGATATTCACAAAAAAGGAATTACTCCAGATTATATTGTTGATTTAACTGAAAAAGATATTGAAGCAAAACGCGATCCTCAATTGGAAAAAGCTTGCGAAGTTTTACAACAACAAGTTGGAAAGTACGCAAAAGCTCAATAAATCAGTGTAACTCGAATTCGTTAAGGCATACTTTTTTTAAGGTATGCCTTAAATTATCATCCTTATCTTCAAAATAAATTTTAATATAATTTTTTGTCATTGCGCTATAAAGTCCAGTTTTTGGCGATTTTTTTTCTATTAAAATTTCTTGAACAGTATTCTTATTTTGCTTTAAAAATTTATCATGTAATTCGTTTGATAAAGCAATTATTTTATCAACACGTTGTTTTTTAATTGAATCTTGAATTTGGTTTTCCATATAATAAGCAGGGGTCTTTTCGCGCTTTGAATAAGGAAAACAATGAATTGAAGACAATTTTGCACATTTTAAATTTTCATATGTTTCTTCAAAATCAAAGTCTAATTCATCAGGAAAACCAACAATTATATCGCAACCTAAATAAGGCAAAGCAAAGTTTTTGTGTAATTTTTCAATAACATCCATACTTTGTTTTACACTATATTTTCTGTTCATATTTTTTAGAGTTTTATCACACATTGATTGAAGAGAAAGATGAAAATGCGGGCAAAATTTTTCTGATTTTGATAAAAAATCGATTATTTCATCATCAAGCTCATTTACATATAATGAACCAAGGCGATAACGTGAAATTGACGTTTTTTCTATCTCTTTAAGTAAATCAATTAATGATAAATTCCACTCATTTCCCCATTGCCCAATATGAATCCCCGTTAAAACAATTTCTTTAATATTCTTTTCAATGATTAAATTAATTTGTTTAATTATATTTTCAACACTATTCGAGCGGGAATTTCCCCTTGCATAAGGGATTATACAATAAGCACAACGATTATTGCATCCATCTTGAATTTTTATTGAAACGCGAGTTGTATCAGGATTTATTAAAAATTTTCCCTCAAATTCACTTTTTTTAAAAATATCGTCCACAAATAAACCGTTTTTTTCAATATATTTTTCGATAAATATTTTTTCTGAATTTCCTAAAATTAAGTCTATATTTGAATAATCGAAACTTTCATGTTGCTTATAGGTTTGAGCAACACATCCGCATAAAACAAGTTTAATATTAGAATTAATCTTTTTTGCATGGTTTAAAAGATAATTTACTTGAGAATCACTATGTGAAGTAACGGTACAAGAATTTAATATATATATATCTGCATTTTCAATATTATCAACTTGTCTGTAACCAATTTTTTTTAATTCATTTTGAATTATTTGACCTTCAAGTTGATTTTGTTTGCAACCCAGTGATTTCAAGTAAAAACGTTTCATATTTTGATTTTAACATGAAGAAATAAAAAACCGTGCTAACTATGCACGGTTTTTGTATATAATCTAACTTTAAATTTTGCAATTAATATTGTTTTATCTCTATCATAAGGTTCAATATAAACCTCATAAATATTAGTTAAGTAATTTTCTTTTGTAATACTTTTAAAGAAATTTTGTAGTTGAGAATAACTTGCAACTGTGGTAAATGATAATTCACAAGCATTATAACCAGGAGCATTTGCTTGTAAAACTTTATCATTATGTGGAGAATAATTGTAATCAATCGATCTAATTCTAACACCATTTCCAGTTATATTTGATAAAACATTTTCAAACATTATACCAAACGATGCTTCCGGACTAAATTGTTGCCCTAAAACTTCATAAATTACTTTTCCACTCTTAGTTGTTTTTTCGGGTTCAACTTGCTTTTCTTGTCTTTCTTTAGCGGCTTTCAATTGAGAATACTTTGCTTCTCTTGTTATTTTAGTTTGTCTTTTATCTTCTAAAGTAGCCCTATTATCCATATATTTTGTAAAACCATCATACGCATAATATGCACCAGCACAAAATACTATTATTGGAATCAAAAAGAATATGATATTATCTTGTATAAATGCGTTTTTCTTATCCATTTTACTTTCCTATCGAGCAGGTCTCATTTGACCTGATGGTTGTTCTATTTCTTCATTCAAAGAAGCAGCAGGTGGTTTTGAAAGAATGTCTGCTTCATTATAAGTATTCTTTCCACGTGTTTTTGGAGCATCAGGAAGAAACTCAGTATTTGAAATTACAAAACTGTATAGCCTGTCTACATCTTTATCTATTGCCAAACTATGAATAAATTTCTCTACATCTGCATCACTCGCCTTACCATTTGGATCTGTGATAACTTTTAATTCAGTTAATCTAATATCAGATTGCGGTGAAACTATTCTTAAATTCTTATAATATTCATAAATGTCGATAATACTTTCAGCAACACCACGTATTGCAAGTTTTGTTCCTTGTTTATTATAATATTTTGTTAACCAAACATTTTTTGGAATATCGGTTGAAATTGAATCATAAAAATTAATAGCAGTCACATTATCCATTGCAACTTCATCAATGATTGCAGTCATGTCAATGCCATCTTCAGTAATTTCGACTTTTTCCAATGCTTTAATAAGTGAATCGAGTCTACTAATTTCTTGATTTAAGCTTGCTATTTCTTTTTCATTTGTACCATTAAGCATAGATACAACTCCATATAAAGAGCCGAAAACAAGAAGCAAAATAACACTTAAAGTAAGCGTTACTTGCTGTACATATGCTTGAGTAATTTCAGTCATTTGACCAAAAATAGGTGCCGTAAAATAAACACCCATTGAAGCATTAGGATCATTATTTAAAATATTTAAAGTTAAACCAAAATCAGATTTAATATCAGCAGCACCAAGTGCAGCCAAAGACATTGAGTTTACTTCATTGAAATTTAATGCAGCCCTAACATCTAATAATGATTTTTTAGAAAATCTATTTGAATCAATTGCGATTGTTTCCCTATCAAATCGCATCAATTTTTTCAACTCTTCAGCACTTATATCATCCGTTTGCGAAATTATATAAAGCTGAGAAGGGCCATTGTCGGACAAAAATTGAGAAGCATTAGAAACAATAGCCTCATAAGCTTCTGCTGTAGAGAATGATTTAATTGCAAGAGGAATCTCTTCACAACTTAATAAATTTTTGCCTTCCATTTGGAAGATTGCATAGCTATTTGTATTAATCAAAAGAGCTGACCAAGATGAATTCATCAATACAGCATCTCTAATTAAACCAACTAAATTTAAACCTTTTAAAACCGCACTATAAGCTGTTTCGATACCTGCAAGTTGAAGTCCTGCATTTGCAAATATTTGTTTTATTTCTTCAACATCGGATCTTTGAAAAGCGCAATATGCAAGTCTTCTATTGTTTGTGCTAGAAATGTTTGCAACATCGCACCAACCAACTACGGGTTCTTCTTTTTTAAAACTATAAAATTCTTCTGCAGTTGAAGTCAAAGCCATATTGATTTCATTATCAGAACAATTTGCCATGTCCATAAAATCAAAATACACATTAGGTAAAACTAGATATGCATATGACTTAGGCGGAATCTTCATTTCGCTAATTAATTCTAATAGCGCATTTTTAAATTGACTATAATTTTGAATATTTCTTTGAGAGAAATTGTAATCGACTTTCTTTCTACCGTAATTAATTACAGTTCCTCTTGCTTTATCTAAAACTACAGCCTCTAAACCCAAGCCCGGTACTATTGAAAAACCGACAACATTTTGTTTTTTACTATTTGAAAAATTAAACATCTCTATAAATTCTAAACTTATTCACATCCTACTCTTTATTTTATAATACAATAAGATAGTAATTAAGAAAAAATACTTAACATTTGTACATAAAACAAGGCAACTAACATGAGTGAAAATAAAGAAAACAGTTATATTTACGGTAAAAATCCAGTTTGCGAAATATTGCAAAATAATCCAAAAAGAATTAACAAGATCTATATTCAAAAAAATATTTCTTATGATAATCGATTAAAAAAAATTATTGAACTTGCAAATTCAAATAAAATAATTATTCAAAATATTGATTTAAAAAAATTTAACGAATATTTTGAAGAAAAACCTAATTTTCAAGGAGTGATTGCTTCAGTATCTCCTGTTGAATATATGGAACTTGAAGAATTTTTATCTATCAAAAAAAATGATTTTAAAAGAATAATTATTTTAGATGGAATTTCTGACCCGCATAATTTTGGAGCAATTATAAGAACAGCAGCAGCAGCAGGCTTTGACGGAATTTTGGTATCTAATCACAGAAGCTGTCCAATCAATGCTACAGTTGAAAAAATTTCATCTGGTGCAATAAACCACATTTCAATCATTAAAACAACTAGCCTAAATGCTAGTATTGATTTATTAAAAAAACAAGACTTTTGGGTAATTGCAACTCAAATGGAAGCAAAGCAAAATTATTATGAAATTGATTATACCGATATGAATTTTGC
This sequence comes from Candidatus Gastranaerophilales bacterium, assembly GCA_017560095.1. Classification (GTDB taxonomy): domain Bacteria; phylum Cyanobacteriota; class Vampirovibrionia; order Gastranaerophilales; family Gastranaerophilaceae; genus RUG14156. Next base: position 12,746 of record JAFYOU010000053.1, on the reverse strand, counting down.
CCTTGTTATGGGCTCAGAAGGTTCAGGAATTTCAAAAACAATTCTAAATAAAGCGGATTTTACAGTAAAACTGGAAAGTAATTTTGAGTCTTTGAACGTTTCAGCAGCAACCGCCGTTATAGTTTATGAAGCAATTAGACAAATTAATATTAAAAAGAAAAAAGGCTCGTGACTAATTTTTAAAAAAATAGTATAATAGCCTTATTCTTGGAGAAAAAATGAAACAAAAAACGCAAGAAAAAATTACGGATGATTTTTTGTATGACGATTTAGACGAACAAACTCTTCTTGAAATAGACAATGATATAGCTTCTCAAAATGAAGATGAAGAAGACCAACAAAAAAATCAAGAAGATTATAAGTCTGTCGTTGCAGATGATTCAGTTAAAATTTATCTTCAACAAATAGGAAAAATTCCTCTTTTAAATTTTGAGCAAGAACTTGAAGTTGCTCGTCAAATCAAAGAAAATAACTCTCAACGTGCAAGAGAAACTTTAATTAACGCTAATTTAAGATTAGTTGTTTCAATTGCTAAAAAATATATTGGAAGAGGCTTATCTTTTCTTGATTTAATTCAAGAAGGTAACTTAGGTTTAATGAAAGCAGCAGAAAAATTTGATTATTCAAAAGGATATAAATTTTCAACTTATGCAACTTGGTGGATTCAACAAGCCATCACAAGAGGGATTGCCGATAAATCCAGAATGATTCGACTTCCTGTTCATATGATCGAAACATTATCTAAAATTAAACGTGCTACAATCGAGCTTTCAACAGAACTCAACAGAGTTCCAACAAAAGACGAAATTGCAACACGTATTGACATGCCAGTTAATAAATTGGTTGCTTTAATGAAAAGTTCACAAAGCACAATTTCAATTGAAACTCCAGCAAATCAAAAAGATGAAACATCAAAAATAGCAGATTTCATAGTTGATGAAACACATTTAACACCTGATTCTAAAGTTACGCAAGAAAACTTGCTTGAAGATGTAAGAAAAATGTTGGCTCAATTAAATCCAAAAGAAAAAGATGTTTTAATTATGCGCTATGGTTTAGATAACAATGGCCAAAAGAAAACATTGGATGAAATTGGTTCAAGATACGGCGTCTCAAGAGAAAGAATTCGCCAAATTGAAACAAGAGCAATTGCAAAATTGAAAAAACTTTGCAGAAATAAAAATTTATCAATTAATTTGAAAAATTATATTGGGCTAGAGTAAATTGATTAGAACTAAAACCTTAGTTCATTTTTATAATAAAAGCCTAAAGGCTTTGTTCGTTTTTTTTTTGGAGCTAAAGCTCCAGTTCATTTTTTCTTCTTTTGCACTCAAACGCCGTAATCAAAAGAAGAAAAAATAGAACCAAAAAAGAAGAAAATAACGGCTTACTTTAATTCTTAGCTTCAATCAATGCTTCAAAATTTAATTCCTGAACAAAACATTCGGGATATTTTGTACACCTTATACAATAATTTTTAAGAAACTATTATAAAAAGATAAGTGCGCACAAAATACCCTCAGGTTTTGTTTTCATACGTCATTAAATTTTTCGCTTGTTGTATTCATCTTTTTCATCGGCACATGAATAAAAAGAGAAAAGTGAAGAAGAAGCTTTAGTTTCTTGAATAGAAAAATGAACTAGGGCTTTAGCCCTAAAATAACCTTTATTCAAAATCAAATAAATCTTTAACCTTAACACCCAAATTATCAGCAATTATTTTTAATTTTGTAATAGTAACATCACTTGCTGCTGTTTCTAAAAGACTAATCATTGAACGAGAAATCCCATTTACACCAATATCATCTTGAGTAAATTTTTTCGCTTCTCTTAAACTTTTCAAATGCTTTGCAAAAAGCAACAAGTAGTCTTTGTTCATATAATAATTGTTAGTCTTGCTAGCTAATTTCACAATTAGTAGTACTAGCAATTTAAGAACTATTTATTTCCTGATTTTTCAGAAAAGGCTTGTCCATTTTTAGATTGTTAGTTATACTAGCAATAGCTACGACTAGTGTTGCTAGCAAAAAGGGTTGCAAAATGTTTATATGAAAAAGAAAGAAATAATTTCAGACATAGATTTTTTCAGATTAAGATTGCAAGAAATTAATGACGCATTTGTTGAAATAGAATACGAACTGAAAGAAGGTTGCCTTTGCGAAAAAATTCTTGGAGATTTAAATTTTGAAATTTGTATGTTATATGAAGAAGGAATTCCTTTTATTGAAAAACTTTGCAAACTTCATTTTATAAAATTGAAAAAATTTTAATTATTTTATTGCAACAAATTTTTTATTGTTTATTTCCGTATCTTGCAAACTTTTGAATATTTTTTAAATCTAAATAGTCTTTTATGGTGCAATTTTTGCTATAACGAATTGGGTTGATATCAATTCCACCACGTCTTGTATAAAGCGCACAAACAAATAACTCATCATTTTTATTTAAAATATCTGATAATCTTTTATAAATCATTTCAACGCATTCTTCGTGGAAATGATATTCTTTTCTAAACGAACAAAGATATTGAATTAATGAACTTTCTAAAATATGTTTTTTAGATTTATAGTAAATAAAAATATCTCCAAAATCAGGCTGATGAGTTACTCTGCAATTTGAGCGCAAAGAATCAAATTTTAAATAATATTCTTTTTCTTCTTTTTCCTTGATTTTTAATAATTCAGGTGCTTCTTCAAATTTTTCAATTTTTAAATTATTTTCATCAACAAAATTTAAAATATTTTCAAATTTTTCAAAAATTTCAATTTTTTGATTATCTAAAAAGTAAGCAAAAACTTGAGTTTTTAAAACATCAGATAAATCATTTTGAATTTTTTCAAGACAAATTTCAAGGCACTCTTCAATACTTTTTCCAAAACAAGACATATTAAATGAATTTAAATAAAGTTTTAAAGATTTTGATTCAACTAAAAATTCGCTATTACAATCATATTTCAATTTCAAAACCCTTGAAATTGGAAGATTGTTTTCTGTCATTGTTGAAAACTCATAACAATGCCAAATATCCGAACCAAAAAAAGGCAAATTATCATTTTCGATTTCATATTGAATACGATTCAATTCCCTTGGAATTGCGACCAACAAACTTGAATCATATTGTTCGCATCCAATAGATTTTTTCCCTAAATGCTTTGAAGCTATTATATTCGTTAAATCTTTTTTAGACATTTTATTAATTTTCATCTTTTAACAATAAAACTTGTGTTCCAATATAAACGCCCGAAATAACATATAATGAACATACGTTAGTTATTGTGTAGATTACATTTATCAATGAACACGTTAAAAGACCAAAATACATAAAAATTGCGTAAATTACTTCGCAACTTGCCCAAGTAATAAAAGCTGCAATTAAAAAAATCACTAAAAATAAAGGTAAGGTATATTTTATTTTGACGAAAAATATTTTCAAAGATTTTAAAACCGCAATAAAAATATTTTTATTTTGCCATTTAACAATACTTGCTAATGAAAGACTCATAACAAAATAAAAAATAGCAGCAAAAATATTTACAACATATTTCAAAACTTTTTCTAAAGATGGCACCAAAGAAGCCAAATAATAGCAAATAAAGAAAACCAATATTGGAATTAAATTGAATAAAGTTAAAACCAATGCAGCTTTAATTATTTTTGAATTTGAAATTCTGTTTATTTCTAAGCCATCTGCCACCATTTCAAAAACTTTTTTAAACATTAAGAAAAAAGTATACAAAAAAATACCTAACGCTAATGCAAAAGCTATTTTCGATCCAATAGTCAATGAAGCAAATCCAATTTCTTTATAAATATACAAAACAGGGATTCCGTAAATCAATTGCGCAAATATTAAAAACCATATGGTTAGCATATATTTTTTAAAATTATTTTTTGTAAACAAGCCTATTTCTTTAAATAAATATTTCAATGAATATAAATAATTTTTAATCATAAAATCCCTTTACTTTTATTCTTCTTTTCTTGAATTATACTATTATTGTTATGAATATAAAAGCATTATTTACAAGTTTCAAAAAAACTGATTTTTATTCCAAAATCAATCTTCATATACATTCTAATTTTTCTGATGGAAAAGAAAATTTTGATGCTCTTGTCGAACAAGCTAAAAACCTAAACATGAAACATATTGCAATTACAGACCATAATTGTATTTTAGGTCATAAAAAAACAAAATATAAAAACGACCCAATTTTAATCACAGGAATTGAATTTGATTGTATTTATAAAATGTCATTATTGCATATTTTAGGCTACGGAATAGATATAGAAAATGAAAAAATAAATGCACTTTGCGCCAAAAATGAAAAAGAGCAAAAAAACGATTTAATAAGATTATTTAAATCTCGCCATCCAAAGCAAGTTATTGATGCAATCCATAGCGCAGGAGGAATAGCTGTTTTAGCGCATCCTTGTTGTTGCAATGTTTTTAATTTAGATAATTTTGTAAAACATTTAATAAATTTTGGACTTGATGGAATTGAGACTATTTATCCATATGATAGATTTAGAGGAGTAGTTAAATTTTCATCTCGAAAACTACCTTTTAAATTAGCCGAAAAATACAATTTAATTCAAACAGGTGGCTCAGACGAACACGACAAATTAATTACATATTAAATTGATATTTCAAATTTTTATATGTAACATAAATCGGGAAAGTATCTAAATCTTCAAAAAAGAAATAAAAATATTGGCTTCTTCTTGGCGAAATTGTTGAAAAATGTTGAATTGAATGTTTTGAAATTTGGTCTCCAATAACTTGAAGACGAGAAAATGCACTCGCACTTGATTGTTGAGCTGAATTTTGCATCATTGATTGATTAAATTCATTCATATTAGCCGTCATTCCGGTCATATTTGTCAATGTAGCACTCATTGCACCCATAGCAGTCATTGAAGATGCTTCTTGATTGTTATAAATGTTTAAATAATTATTTGTTGTAATAAATTGCATTTCTCTTTCACTATTAGAAAGTTTTAAATCTTCAACTTTAAAAAGATATGGGGTCTCATAAGATAAATTTTCAATTTGAACATATAAAGCTAAAATTTCAGGAACTGGAGTTTTTGAAATCCCCATTTTGACATTGATATCACCTAAAGATTTTTTATATGTATTAAAAACTAAGTCTTCCGTAGTTTTAACAGTTTGCATGTTATTTTGACTATAATCTTCACCTGTATATGATAAAGTAGCGCAACCACTTAAAACCAAGCTTAGACAAGCTAAAAATCCAAACGATAAAAATGTTTTAATTAAATTCTTCTTCATATTACTTTTATAGTAGCCTAATAATCTTTTTTTAGCAATTCTTCGACTCTTGAAATTTCTTCCATATTTGAATATTTAAGAGCGGTTTTTATTTTTTTCTTTTTAATAAAAGTTTTTATACATTCAGAATTAGCACACACATAAACACTTCTTCCTAATTCTTTTGAAGTTGGATTAATTTTCAATGTGCCATCAGATAATTTTGTAATTTTAACTAACTCATTTCTATCAATGAGCTTTAAACATCCCTGGCATTTTCTTTGAATTTCATTCATTAATTTTTATTTTTATCAGGTTTAACAACGCTAAACGACTTATTTTCAGATATTTCAACTCTTGCAGATTTGATTTTCTCTTTTAATTCTTCATTAACCGCATTACCTGAAACCAATCTATCAACAAAAGCATTGTTTAATTTAACAGCTTTAGGCAATGCTCCAATTTCTTCTAAAACTTCTTTTATTTGAGCAAAATCATATGAAAAAGTCTTTTTGTGATTATAAGTTAAAATTTCACCCGTGTTAGATTGAATTTCAGACCCACCACGCTCAAAATAAATTTTAAAAATAGAACGCAAATCTTGAATTTCAGACTGCATAGTATTAATTGCAGATTGAAGTCTTAAATATCTTTCAAATAAATATTCAACATGTTCAATTTGAGATAATTGCCAATTATATTTTTGGTAATACAAAGCTTTTAATTTTGGATAACATTTAGCTAATGCCATGGCATCACCCATTGCTCTGTGACGTTTTTTATTTGATGCACCAAAAACTGACGCCATAGTGTCTAATCCACAAGATTCGTATTGAGGATAAACTTCTTTAAACATCATTTGAGTATCAACATAATTATTTTCAAATGGCTTATTATAAAGTCTTTTTGAAGTTCGATTTAAAAACGAATAATCAAAAATTGCATTATGCGCAACAACTGGTGCATCGCCTATGAATTCAAAAATTTTCGGATAAATTTCTTCTTCTGTTGGTGCGTCAGCCAAGTCTTCCTCTGAAATTCCATGAACTGCTTGAGAAGATTTTCTTATGTGTTGTTTTGCATTAATTAAAGTTTCGAATTTTTCTTTAACTTTTCCATTAACCAGCTTTACACCAGCAAACTCAATAATTCTTTCTCTTGTATAATCTAAACCAGTTGTTTCAACATCAATTATAATTTCAATTTCTTTATTCTCAGTTTTTGACTTTATTTTAGATTTAGCTTTTGACTCTCGTGCCATCTATCAAACTTCCCTTCATAAAAAATCTTAACATAAAATTATTTTTTTATAAATTCGTTAAGTTTTTCCACGCTATTGTTTACATCTTTAATTTTTTCTGTCATTTCATTTTGTTTTAACTTAACCGCTTCAAATTTTTCAGCAATTCCACCTTCAATATTATCAATTTCACTTCCAACATCTTTTATTTTTTTATCATTAATTGATTTCATTTCAACTAAAAGTTTTTGAATGGCTTTTTCATTGATATTTTTAGTATATCTTTCAACCATTTCAATTATTTCAACAAGGCTAATTGCTTCATGTGCTACATCATTTAACCTTATAGTATTACCTGTTAAAATTCCTACTTCACAAGTTGTTTCAGGCGGCATAAGCTCAATTGATTTAGACCCACCAAGACCATAAAACTCAACTCGTGCAAGAGTTCCATTCGGTATATCTACTCCTTTTCTTGTAATTAAAATTTGAACATCTATATGTTTATTTTTAGATTTTAATTTACGAACATATCCAACATTAATACCCATAAATCTTACAGGAGAGCCTTTTGTTATTCCATCAATATCTTTAAACTGAATTACATAAGCATTTGGCTCAACAAATGTCTTAATATAAGCAAAAATTCCTAATCCAATAATTATTAATAAAATTGATATCCAAATCAAAATTTCAATTACAATCAACTTTTTCATAAACATATTATAAGATAATTACTTTTAAGAATAAAGAGAGGTTTTATTAAAAATAAACAACGATATATACTTAAAAAATTAAATTAAAAACAAAAATATATTTTATCCTCTTAATTAATGACGACAAGGGTTTGAGTCTTTGTTAAAATTTTTTTATGAAAGAATTTTTTAAAGATAATAAAGTAATTTTAATAATAATTTTAATATTAGGTTTTTTACTAAGGCTCTGGAATTTAAATAAACCCGAGGGTCTATGGAATGATGAATATATAACATATTCAATTGCGATGCTGAAATTCCCTTTCGATTTCTTTGAAGGAATAAAAACAAATTGTCATGCGCCACTTCATTATTTTTATTTAAAAGTTTGGATGGCAATATTCAAAAATTCAGATTTTATGTTGAGATTTTCTTCATTAGTACCTAATTTATTAGGATGCTTGGTAATGTACCACGTTGGAAAAAATTACCAAACAAAAAATCATTCAATTCAAATTGGACTTGCTTGTGCTACGATTAGTGCAATTAGTTCATTTTTAATATATTTTTCACAAGAAGTTAGAATTTATTCTTTAATTTTCTTGCTTTCATCTTTGGTTTTATTATATTCAATCAAAATGTATGAATATCCTTCCAAAAAACATGCATGGTGGCTTACACTTTGGTCTGTTCTGTTAATTCTAGAACATACAATTGGTTTTGTATTTGTAATATTTAATATTTTTGGATTAATTGCATTTCGTCCTAAAAAGAAAAAAGATACAGATTTATTTAAACCAATTGTTGCAGGATTATGTTTATGCCTGCCTTTAATCCCATTCTTATTTAGAATATTTGCTCATCCAACTTATTTTTCTCAATGGTGGGCACCATTTTCATGGTCAAAAATTTGTTTTTATTTCACAGATTTATTTTCACCAGTGCTTAAAAACATAACCAACTCGCCTTCAAGTTTTTATAATCAAATTATTCATAATGATGTAATCAATATTGGTTTTATTATGTTTGCGCTAGTTCCTGTTTTAATTGCACTAATTATGATAATTCGCTCAAACATTGATACCAAAAGAATTAACAAATATTTTTTATGCGTATTTTTTGCAACATTTTTAACAATTTTAATTACTTCAATCGCAGGTAAAATTGTATTTTTAACTAAATATTTAACCGAATTATACCCAATTTTAATTTTAATGTTCGCAATAGGCTGGGCACAATTAAATTCAAAAAGTACAAAAATTATGTTAGCCACAATCTATATCTTTATGAGTTTATTTTATATTATAGTTTCTCACACTTCTGCTATTAGATTAACAAGAAACGAAGGTCAAAGATTACCTATAATCGCAATGGAAGAAATGAATATTCAAAAAAATGATAGAATTTTATTTCTTTTTTATCCAAAAACACATTTTAAAAAATATTACGACGATTCAAAATATTTAGCTTATTCAATTAATAAATACAATTTTCCTGAAGTTTTAAACAATGGAACTACTTATGATGCTTTCAAGAAAGGTCATGAACTTTATAAAGTTTTTTTTTAGATAAAGATAATTCTTTAATTAATTCTTGGTTAAATAATCAATTCTATGATATGAAAAAAGGTGAAAAACTTTTCATTGTTGACCTTGAAACAGTCAGTCTTTTTTCAAATAATGCATTAAAAAATATAGCGCAAGATGATAAAAAATATGAAAAAATACCTTTTTTATTTTTAATTGCTTCATACAATAGAAATAAATCATTATTTTGGGCATATGAACATTTTAAATTTAATAAACAAATCAAAAAAGGCTCTTGGATGATTTATTCTTTTGAAAAAGTTTAATTATTTAATATATGAAATTAAACAATTCCTTGATATTTCATCTAGTGCAATTTTATTTAACGCTCTTTTTTCAATTTGTCTTATGCATTCTTTAGTAACACCATAAGATTGCCCAATTTCTTCTAATGTTTGTTTTTGATTATTTTCTAAACCAAAACGAAGTACAATAACATTTTTTTCTTTCTCTTTTAAAATATCAAGCGCTCTTTTAATATCTTTTTTAAGTTCGATATCAATTACTTCAAGCTCAACGTTTTGTTTTTCATCTTCAATTATTTCAGCTAAGGTTAATTCTTTATTGTCCGTTAAACTTGCACCTTGTTCAATTGATAATGCTCTATTAAAACAATTTAAAAATGTATCTATTTTTTCTTCTGTTAAATTCATTTTTTTTGCTACTTCTTTTTTGCTTATTTCTTTATTTTCTTTTTGTTCCATTTCTTGCTTTGTTTTGTTATAGCGAGAAAGGGTTTCTTGAATATAAACAGGAATATTAAAAGAATAAGATTGTTCAGAAATTGCTTTGAACATTGCTTGTTTAATCCACCAAGAAGCATAAGTTGAAAATTTAAAACCCAATGTAGTATCAAATTTTTCAATAGCTGTCACAACGCCAAAAATGCCTTCTTGAATTAAATCATTGTTTGATAAAGCACTTTTTTGGATTGAATTAATAGCAATTTTTTTAATTAATGGCATGGTATTTTCTATAATTTGATTTCTTGCCCAAATATCTCCCTTTTGAGCTCTTAAGATTAATTCTTTTTCAGATAAAATACTTTCAACTCTCTTTAAATTTTTCATATTAATGCCCCTTTGCAACACAATTTTTAAATAACACTCTAATATACGAATAATGGGTTGATATATAATTGATATATTTAATATATCAATTGAAATCATGGTTTTCAAGGGGTTTATTAAGACATGTAAAGTTAAAGTTTATTTTTTAAATGCATACTTAACAATTTGTAATATAAATAAAAGCCCTGTTTATGGGCTTTTATAGGATTTAATTAAGAATTATTAAGAAAAATTATTTTTGTTAATCAAGCTTTTCTATTAAGTCGTCAATTTCCTTTTTACATATTTCAGAAACGTTTGCTTTAATATTTTCCAATAATCTTCTAATTTGCTCTTTATCATTATTAGAATTTACAATTTCAAAGATTTTACTGAAAAACTCTAGTGCATTATCTTCGTTACTTAACATTGGAACATAAGCATTTAATAATTTTCGAACTTCTTCATCAGCTACTTCTTTATCTAGTGCAAGATTTAATATTATATCTATCACCCTTCCAAGATATGATGAATCTTGGGAAATTAATTTTTCAAAAACTTCTTTTGTACTTTGGGTACGATATTCGGTTCCAGTTTCTTTTATGTATATTTCATGGCGATACGTATAGCCCATACTAGACGTCGTATAACGACCTACCACCCCTTTTCCTCTGGAGCCAACACCCCAAACACTATCTAATTTGTGTTCGCAATTTTCATACTCAAGAAGTAAAAACTTAATTTTACTATTTTTATCTTTAAGTAAACCGAATACATCCAAAGTTTGTTCCGGGGTTAAATTTCCTGCAAGACATGTATATTCTAATCGATCTTGCATACAAGTTAAAGGTTCTTTTTTCTTTTCATGTTTTAAAATTTTTAAAATAGCTTCATCACTTGGTGCTTTTTGACAATATTTATATGCTTGTTCTTTTAATACTTCAAAATCAACTTCTCTAAATATTTTAAAGAAAAGATCTTCATCTGGTAAAACTAAATCTAGTATTTTACATTTATGATTTTCATTTAAAGTATTAATTGGAAGTCCTGGAACATATTGACCATGACCGAATACCACAAAACCAGAATGCTTAAAGTTTACACAGTTAAATAAAAATCCACGAAGCTGATTATGATCATCTGCTAAAATTCCTGCTATTTTAAGTATGATTTTTGAGCGATAACTTTCAGAAGCATTATTTATCATGTTATATATTGTATTTGGTGTTTCATATAAGGAATTTTTTCTTTTTTGGTGCTTTTCTTTATGTTTCGTTTCTATTTCTTCTCTTTTTTCTTCAGGAACCAATTCAAGCGCTTCTTCAGTTAGCTTTGGAAGTGCTAGAAGTTGTTTTTCTCTAGTTTCATCATCTGGTGAAGCTTTTAGGAATTCTATTTGTGTTTTTTTATCAGCATATGAAATTGGAAGCAAATCTAATTTATCTGTTGCAAGAAGAAGTGTTTTTCTTGCCTCGGGCCCAACTTCATTTATTATGCTGAGCATATGCTCTGCAGAAAGAGTATCTAAACAGACATCGCGTTTCCAATTAGTAAGTGAAGAAATTATTCTGCATAACTCGTTTTTTGCTTCCATATCATCCTTAAAGATGCTCCAAGCAAACATTATATCTTCGGAATAAGAACAGACGTAAAATAAGTTTCTATTTAAAAATAGTGCTCTTTTTTCTTCTGGAGTTGCAAGATCTGCAATTGCCTTTAATGTTTCTTTATATCCTTCTCTTCTATTTTTTTCGCTATATCCAAAATATTCAGCTGGTAAATTTGCAGAAATAGCAAACTTGACAATACTATCTCTAGCTTTTTGGTCTCTTATTATGATTGGTTCATCTGGATTTTCTCTTGGTTTTATTAGATTTTTTAAATACTGAATAAAATCATTTTCTATTGCCCTTCTACCTTTAGGAAAAAAATGACACCGAAGGTCATGATATTTTGCAAATTCTCTATCTGCTTTAGCTTCATCCACTGCATTACGTAGTACTGATAAGGTTTCGCTATCGCCTTCAAAGCATTTATAAATTCGCTCTGCCATTTTTTTGTCACTATATGCGATTTGAATAGGAATTCTTCCATTTTCATCCTCAGTTGTAAATTGAGCTAATGTTGTTTTTTTGTTAGGAGAAGCTGAAATCATAGCCTCTATTAGGTTAAATAATGAAGTTTTTTCGTCTGCATATCGAGTACCCATATAAAGTTTAATAACTTTATTCATTGCTTGTTTACCTTGACCTAATAAAATTTCAGATTTTAAATCAGCAGGGCAATCTTTGTCATCTTGTAAATCTTTTAATGAATCTATACATTCTTGTGCAGTTTTTGAACTAGGCTCATTAAGTATTTGAGATAGTTTTTGATATTTCGCTATAGAAGCCATTCTTTCTGCGAAATTTAAACCGGTTTCGCCTGAAAAAGAAATTGTATCACAATTTAAACTTTTAAAATTTGGTTGAGTTTGATAATTTTTTATATTTTGTTTTTTAATTGCTAAATAATTATTTAGCACAATCGGGGAAATATTCATTAGTAAGCCTTTCAATAGTATGCAATTATTTTAAAACATATGAAAAAAAATTTTTGCTAAAAAGCCACTGTATATAGAGTGGCTTTTCTTAATACTTTTACTTTAGCTTTGCTTTAGTACGGTTACAAAAAGACCCGCCAAGCTCCTCGCTTGCCGAGTCTTTTTTAACACACTTTCGGGTCATTCGTAAAACCTAGCACATCACACAACTATGCTCCTGGGGAAATCAAAGATTTCCACGTCGCCATGGTAAGGACTACAAAAATAGCCACCAAGCTCCTCGCTTGCTGGCTATTTTTTGCGCACACCTTTGCAAAACTTGTTTTTTGAAACGGCACACAAGTGCCGTAATTCAAAAAACT
>JAFYOU010000052.1 GCA_017560095.1 Candidatus Gastranaerophilales bacterium | reverse complement strand
TGTTGGGTGGTCGCATAACCCTGCAAGTGGATTGGTTGATATTTAAAAGGCTTTTAAACGGAATTTAAAGGAGATTTACTTATGACAATAGATAAAAAATCATTGATTAATTGGGTTGGTGGTAAAAGATTATTGAGAAAAGTTATTGAACCACTTGTACCTAAAGATATAAAATCATACATTGAACCATTTGGTGGTGGTGCTTGGGTTTTATTTTACAAGGAAAAATGGGCAGACCTTGAGATTTATAATGATTTAGATGGTAGGCTTGTAAACTTGTTCAGAGTTGTAAAATACCACCCTAATGCGTTTAAAGAAGAGATAAAATATCTTCTTGGTTCTCGTGAAATGTTCCTGCAATTCTTGAACGGCACATTTATTACAGATATTCAAAGAGCAGTTCAATTTTACTTTTTAATAACACGTTCTTTTGGTGGTCGTGGCGAGACCTTTGGAACTGTCAAAAAGTCTAGTGGTGGTGCAAGTAAATCACAAAAGAATGTATTAGAAAAAATTGATGCAATTCACAAAAGGCTTGATAAAGTAATGGTTGAAAATCGTGACTTTGAAAAAGTAATTACTCAATACGACTTTGAAGATGCGTTTTTCTATTGCGATCCCCCTTATTCAAAAGGCTGTGGATATGAAGTGACATCAACTACAAACTTTGACCACGAAAGATTAAGAGAAATTCTTGGAAATATCAAAGGTCGATTCTTATTATCTTATGATGATTGCCCTAAAATCAGAGAACTTTATAAAGGGTTTGAAATGGTTGAAGTAGAACGATTAAATGGAATCAATAATCGTCAGGGAACTAATCGTGAAAATAAAATGTTCAAAGAATTATTGATTGCCAATTACCCTATTAAAGAATTGTTTAATAATGGCAAATAATCCAATAGAAATTAAAATTGATAATCAAGAAGTCAAGCAAAGACTTCTTGAACTTGCTCACAGAGGCGAAAACCTGCGACCATTGATGAAAAATATCGCAGGTATTTTGGCTTATTCAACTGAAGAAACTTTTGCAAACGAAGGCAGACCTGATAAGTGGCTTGATTTATCAGAACCGACTAAAAAACAACGAAAAAAGAGTGGACATTGGCCAGGGCAGATTCTTCAAGTTTCAGGTCAACTTGCTTCTTCAATAAACACTTATTATGACGGTAACTCCGCAATTATTGGTTCAAATCTTGATTATGCTGCTATTCATCAACTTGGAGGACAAGCTGGTAAGAATAAATCTGTCACTATTCCTGCAAGACCATACCTACAATTAACCGATGAAGATTTTGAAGAAATCTTGGAATCTACAGAAGGGTTTTTAAGTTAGTTTAATTAACCGACAATTATAGAGTAGGTAAAGAAAGGAGACTAAAATATGACAACAGTAGAACCTATTAGAAAGATTGAAGACATTCGTAAAGTAGAAAAAATTTTAGAAAAACAAAGCAAGCGCAATTTGCTATTTTTTACAATAGGAACAAATTGTGGATTAAGAATTTCTGATATTCTTCGTTTAAATGTTGGCGATGTTAGAGGAAAAACTCATATTCAAATTATAGAAAAGAAAACCGGAAAATTTAAAAAGTTTCCGATTAATAGCAAATTAAAACCAATGTTTGAAGAATACACAAAAGGCAAACGCTCGGATGAGCCTTTATTTATAACTATTTTTGGGAATAGATTAGAACGAGTTGCGGCTTATTATATTGTAAGAGATGCTTGTAAAGCAGCAGGCCTTGAAGAAAAAGTAGGCACACATACTTTAAGAAAAACTTTTGGATACCACCATTACAAGAAAAATAAAGATGTAGCCATCCTGCAAAAGATTTTTAATCATTCAGCTCCACAAATAACTCTTAGATATATTGGCATAGATCAAGATCAAATAGATCAAAGCTATGAGAACTTTGTTTTATAGGTTGAATTACTCTCTATGATTGGAGGGACATAACATTTTTTAATCATTACACTTTATCTAAAATGTAAAGAAACTCTAAAACATTGATAAAACTTGAGTTTTAGGGTAAATATTTTTATAAAAAAAAGAGGGACATTACATTTTTTATAAGTAATACATCTTATTTTTGTTTGTGATATTATATGTTTGAGCGAACACAAAATCTTAAACTTTACAAAATAGATAAAATATAAAGAGATTTGTGAGAAAAATCCAGCGCACATGCTATTTTTAGCTTAAAAAAAATAATTAATAAAAAATAAGATATTCGTTTAAAAATTTTTTTTGTGTTAAAATTCAATGGAGGAGTATTCTCATTACAGACTAGATAAAAAGTAAAGAGATTTGCTCAAGAAAAGTTTTTTTCAAATAAGGATTGTAATTACAAGATATATGAAAACTTTTATAAGGAAGCGATGGTGAGTATGAGTTTATTTTTATTAAACAAAGAATCTAGAGATTTTACCGAAGAATATATATCAATAGGATTCTGGTGGGATGAAGAACCTGTTCATAAATTAGTTTCATTTATACAAGATGAAACTAAAAGAACATACTACCTATTTAATTTTATAAAAATATTTGTAGTAAAAGGTTAGGAGTTTTTATGGGTGATATTACAGAATTAGCTAAAGGTATAAAACTAGAACATGCTGATTATTTTGCAAATGAAGGGGTTGAAAATCCAAAGGTATCAATTGTTGTTCCAGCTTTTAATGTTCAAGATTATATAGAGGATTGCTTAGCATCTTTAATTAGACAAACTTTAAGAGATATTGAAATTATTGTTATAGATGACGGCTCATATGATTTAACGCCTACTATTATCCATATGTTCAAAGGTGATCGAAGGATTCGTGTATACACACAAGGGACATCAGGCCCATCTTTAGCAAGAAATAAAGGGATTAATTTAGCAAAAGGGGAATATATTGCCTTTGTGGATGCTGATGATTGGGTTGATAATGATTTTATTGAAAAACTCTATAATGCAGCAAAAAATACGAATTCTGATATTGCAGCTGCTACAATTATAAGGAAACGTGAAAATAGTCAAAAATATAGAGTTCATTATACAGAAGAAAAAATATATCAAACGTTAGAAGAAAAAATTAAAATTTGCGATATTCCAACTTGTTGTTATGTTTGGAACAAAATATATAAAGCTGATTTTATCAAAAATTTTAAATTTAAAGTTGGAGCTTTTTTTGAAGATGTTTTATGGATACCTGAAGTTTTAAAGCAAGCTAATCAATTAGTAACTGTACCTGATACAAATTACTATTATCGAGTAAATAATAATTCTATTGTAAAAAAACTCCCATCAAAGAAAAAGCAAGAAGATAGTTATAATTCAAAAAAATATGTCGTTAAATTTTTTGATGAAAATAATTTATATTTATCTCCTAAAGGTCGTAATTTAACTAAACGGATTTATTATTTTCTGAAAGTGCCTGTTCTTAAAATTAAAGAATTTGAAAACATAGAAACCTTCTTGTTATTTGGAATACTGCCAATTGGGAGGAAGAATGTTCAAATTTAAAAATAGACGCAAATTCTTTTTTATTAGATTTCTTGATGCTCATATATATATTGAACTTTTAACAAAAATCAAACTGTGTTTAAAATATAAGCCAAGTATTAAATATGCAAAAGTAGTTAACTACGGTTTAAATCAAGAAAAAAGAGAAACTCCTATTCTAGTTTCACTTACAAGTTATCCTGAAAGAATAAATCTTGTTGCTACGACAATAGATACATTGTTGCAACAGGAAGTTAAACCTGATCGCTTGGTATTATGGTTAGCTGATTCTCAATTTCCAAATAAAGAAAAAGATTTACCTGAAGAACTTTTAAATAAATGCAAATATGGTTTAGAGATTAAATGGTGTGAAGATTTAAAATCATATAAAAAACTTGTTCCGGCATTGATAGAATTTCCTGATTCAATTATTGTAACAGCTGATGATGATTTGTATTATCAACCTGATTGGTTGAAATCTTTATATCTTGAGTATTTAAAAGATCCAAATCTTATTTATACTCGGAGAGCTACCTTTATAAAAATTAAAAATGATACGATAAATGCTCATCCTCATTATTCTAATACTCATTATAAACCTTGTTTTAATAATCAAATAATGGGAGGGGCTGGAACATTATATCCACCGCATTCGTTACATAAAGATGTTCTTGATATTGATTCTATTAAGTCATTAATACCGACTCATGATGATATTTATTTTTGGGCAATGGCTATATTGAACAATAAAAAAATTAAATTAATCAAAAATAAAAATGTAAACTTGATAACTGTTGCAGGCACTCAACAATATGGTTTGTGTAAAACAAACAAAGGAAACTCATTGGGCATTAGTCCGCATGAGGCTTTTAATCGTATATTCAATAAATATCCAGAATTAGTAGAAATCTTAAAGTAATAAATAAGAGGTTTTATGCTTGACTATATTAGACATTTAATTTG
>JAFYOU010000051.1 GCA_017560095.1 Candidatus Gastranaerophilales bacterium | reverse complement strand
CTTTGAACTTGGGTTAATTGGTTAATTGTAGAACTTAATCCAAAGTTGTTTATTGAAGAATAAATTGCAGGTAATTGGTTCATCGCTGCTATCAACGCCGGATTTGCGATACTTTGATATACCTTAATTGTACCTATAGGAAGATTATCAATAATGGGTTTTATATTATGTTCTTTATAATATTTGTCTATCTCAGCCTTTTCTTGTTTTTGAAGATCTTTTAAGAAGGTTTTACCCTTAAGTGTTAATAATTTTGAGATATCAACAAAATCAGCTGATTTTGCATTTTTGATAAAATAAGTTATGTAATCTTCTAAAAATAGATTTTTAGTTATAAGTTTTGCGTAGGATAACTGATTACTAGAAAAATAATGAGTAATAATTTTTTTAATCTTTTCTTTTAATTCCTTATCTGAAATTTGCTTGTTTTCATATTTATTTATTTCAGAATTTAGGAATTGGAAATATTCAAGAATTTTAATTTTTATTTCTTCTTCTTTTGCTGTATCTGATAATTTAGAAATTCTTTCTCGCTCACGCTCAATAAGCGTTTGTACTAATTTTTCATTTTGCTCTTCTTTTTTGGTATCTTCAGCAAGTCTTTGAGCTAAATTCATTTTACTGATTTCATTTTTGCCTTTTTCTGTTAATTTAACAACTTCATCAGTAACTAATGATAAACCTTTTTCGTCACCATCAACAAAATCAATGCCTTCAATTAGCTCTTCTGCCACTAATTCTCGAATAACTTCATTTGCAATTTTGCCATTTGGTGCCATTTCAATAAGCGTTTTTGATTCAATAAGCTCATTATGAGCATATTGATTTCTGAAATAATTTAAATAAGCATATCTAAGGTCTTGTTTGTTCATTATTCAAACAACTCCTTTTCAAATTCTTCTTGAACAGATATTCTTGATTGTTCTGCACTTTGCTTCAATTGTTTAATACTATTTTTCATATTATAAATTTGTTCAGAAATACTTTTTTGTATGTTGATATCTGGTAATGGAATTTCTAAATTTTGCAAATAACTTTTAGGAACTCTTTGTTGTCCCGAAGAACCAGTAAAATGTGTCATTGCATTTTGACGAACAATTTTTGTTCTAAGAATATGATAAATATAATCTAAATAAACATTGAGATTATTATTTCTAATTACATAAAATTCAGTTGAACCATAACCATATCCATTTTGTAAATTCTTTAAAATCGCAGATTTACCATTCTGCATACAAGGAGTTATTTTTGCCCAAATTAAATCACCTTCTTGAAATCGTGTATACCCTTTTGAATTTGAATTAATGCCAGATTCCAATGTTATAATTTCTCCATATTCATCTGAAACACAATGCATTGGAATGAATGACATCTTTAAATTTTCATCTAGAGCAGAAAAATTATTCTTAGGATCAATATCAACAATATTTCCCAATTTTACCATTTTAAAAGATGCTGATTTCAAAAGATTTTTACTTTCAGATTCATTCTTTAAAAAATCTACACCCCATCTAGATAATGCTTTATAATTAATAAAGTTTATCAAATTATTATTATCTAGTCTTTTTTGTTTTTGGGTATTTATGATATTTAATTTATTAAATAAAAAGCTTTCAATTTCTTCTTCTAAATTTTTAGCTTTTTGTTCTTGTTCTTCTGCAAGTTTGATTTTTGCATTATATTTTTCAACAATTTCTCTTTGTTTTTTAATTGGAGGTAATGGGACTTCTATAGAATTCAATAATTCGTCTAATTTAATATACTTTCGATTTGTTGTCCCACTAACAAATGAATCTAAATATCTTTGAAAATTTTGGGATGTGAATAATAATTGTAAATATTGGTTTAAAATTTTAGAATTATCTATATCAACTAAGCACATATTTGAAGAAGCATAACTATTTGCTAATTCATTATTTACTATACCGAACGCTCCATTTTTGG
>JAFYOU010000050.1 GCA_017560095.1 Candidatus Gastranaerophilales bacterium | reverse complement strand
TGGAATATATTGATGGACAGACTATAGAAGATTTTATGAAAGGTTATGATTGGTTTTCTGAGATAACTCTAGATGAAATTTTTGTTCAATTAATAGATGGTTTTTGTTATATAGAAAATCATGGTATTTTACACCGTGATATAAGAGAAAGTAACATTTTGATTGATAAAACAGGCCTTGTTAAAATTATTGATTTTGGAATAGGAAAAACTTTTGATAAGAATTTATCGCACGCAGAGGAAGATAGTTTGGTTGCTATCATTAATAGGAAAAATTCAGATACATTACCACAAGAATATTATGATGGAATTTATACTTCTCTAACGGATATGTTTTATTTGGCAGAGTTATTTAGCAGATTAAAAAAACAAATAGAAGACCCATTTATAGAATTTTCGTATGATGAAATATTATACAAAATGATGCAGAAAAATCCAAAGGATAGGTATAAAAGTTTTAATGATGTTAAAATGGCGATTGGAAAAAATGACTTTGTAAATATGAAAATATCTGAGAGTGATAAGATTACATATCAGTCTTTTGTAAATGCAATATATAGATCCATTAGCAAATTTCAGGGTGAGAGAAAATTTAATAATGATCCAGAGTTATTCATCCAGAGATTAGAGAGTGTGTTAAAAAATAATTTGTTTGAGGAAAAGATTCAGAATATATCCGAAGTGATAAGTTGTCTCGTATTTAGTTCGTATACTTATTATCCAAAGGAAAGTGTTTTATGTGAAGATGTCCGTAAGTTTTTAGAGTGGTTTAGAAAATCAACACATGAATCACGAAAAATAATTCTTTCAAATATTTTTTCGAAATTTTCTACTATTAAAGCAATTATTGAAGATGAAAAATTGCCATTTAATTAACATAAGTGAGAAATTGCAGAATGCTATAATTTGTGAAATATGCTGTAATCTAATTAATTATATAATTTGATAGGCTATGAACTTTTGATTTATTATTATTTTTGAAGAGAGGTATTGAGGGGTATGAAAATTAACCATGATTGTATACGTGATATACTTTTATATTTGGAAGAAAGCTTAAAAATAGAAGGACATGTATTTCTTCCAATTAATTTAAAAACATTACAAGATAATTTACCAGAATATTCAGCAGAGGATGTATTTTATAGCGTATATAATCTACATCAAATAAGATTTATTGAAGGTAGAATTAATAATGTTAGTAATATGAAAATGTTATTTTGTGAAATTGAAAATATAACATATTCTGGTCATAGATTTTTAGCTACAATAAAACCGGAACCTATATGGAGCAAAACAAAAACTATAGTATCAAAAATTGGCGTACACACACTAGATTTTATAGAAGGTGTTGCGCATGACGTTGCTGTTGAATCAGCAAAACAAGCCGTAACAATTGCAATGATGCCAAATAATAATAAGTAGTATCATTTGGGGGCTAAATCAATAATTGGGTTTTAAAATTTTAATTTTCGGTATATAAAAGTGAAAGAACAAATTGAAAAGCAAGGTTCTAAGATAGAGTAGAAATGTACAAAAAGCGTAAAATATTTGTCATAATGCGAAAAAAATTACGTATAATGTGAAAAAATTACTCAAAATGGTTGTTTTTTTTTCGCGAATGAATATAATAAAACTAACAGAACCCAACACGCCTCTCAACGATGCGGACCACGTTGGGTCTTTTAATTTTAAGGAGAATATTGTATGGGAGAACTTAAACAGCATCAGCCTTCTATGACAATTGATGAACAAGTAGAAAATCTTAAGAGTAATGGATTAATTGTTGAAGATGAGGATTATGCTAAAAAAATACTAAATGATATATCCTATTTTAGATTAATTAAAGCTTATAGTTTGAACCTGAAGGCTAAGAACGGAAAGTATGGAGATAAAGTTACGTTTGAGCAGATTGTAGAATTATATCTTTTTAATGCAAATTTCCGCCAAATAATATTTCCTCAAATTGAAAAGATTGAAATAAATGTAAGATGCAGAATTGCAAATTATTTTGCTGAGAAATATGGAGTTCTAGGATATTTAGAAGCGGATAATTTTGTGAATCCAGAATATCATCAAACCTTTTTAGAGGACATAGAGGAAGAAATCAGAAGAAACGCAAAGGCACCATTTGTTAAGAATTTCCATGAAAATTACGAAGGTGGAAATTTGCCTATATATGCCTTAGTGGAAGTGTTTAGTTTTGGAACATTATCTAAATTTTATAAGAATATGAAGAATCCGGATAAGAAGGCGGTAGCAAAGTCTTTTGGTGTAGGATATACATATTTTGAAAGCTGGCTGGAGAGCATTTCCTATGTTCGCAATATTTGTGCACATTATGGACGGTTGTATAATGCAAAATTATCCAAGACTCCTATTTTATATAAAGAGTATTCTCAATCAGGTATCGGAAATAATCGTATCTTTGGGGTATTATTATGCATTAAACATCTTTTGAAAAGTGACAGTCATTGGAAACTGTTTGTTCAGGATGTGGAGTCACTATTTGACAAATATGAACAAGTAGATATTAAGACAATGGGATTTACTGAAAATTGGAAAGTACTTTTAGAAGGCTAGAAATTTTGAATACTTTTTGATTACTTTCCACCATTGACGATGTGTGAACCTCAGTAAAATCAATACTTTTTGAGTTGGGGAAAGACTTCGAATCCCCCTCTCGCTATTAGCAGAAGAGGAATCCATTTGGATTCCTTTTTCGTTCTTCAAAATAACTAACTGTTTATAAAGGTAAATGTAATATAAAAAGAGG
>JAFYOU010000049.1 GCA_017560095.1 Candidatus Gastranaerophilales bacterium | reverse complement strand
GTGGAAATCTATGATTTCCTCAGGAGCAAATAAGCGCAAGCCGGTGCTAAATCGGCGAAGCGTTGAGCTTTGACGATAGCACTACGAATGCGACGTGGAAATCTATGATTTCCTCAGGAGCAAATAAGCGCAAGCCGGTGCGTAAATATTCAAATAATAAAGAACTCCTTTTGGAAATTCCAAAAGGAGTCTTTTTTGTGGAGAGAAATATTTTTATTAGCCACCAAGTAGCGATAAAGCCAATTGAGGGAATGTGTTAGTATTTGCAAGAATTGCAACGTTATATTGTTGCATTATTTGTTGAGTTGACATTGCTGTTGCTGCTTCAGCGATGTCAGTATCTGTATAAATGCTTTTTGCTGTTTCTAATGATTCAATACGAGTTGACATAGAATCATACGAGCTTTCCATTCTGTTTTCATAAGCACCCAATAAGCCACGTCTTGTAGAAAGTTCAGCGATTGCATCTTGAACGTTTGCCATGTAGGCTCTGCAATTTTCATTTGTTGGGTCAAAGGCGGTTTCTAAGCCTGTTGTATTTCCTGTGTATTCAGAACCGTCTTTTTCATAGTAATACACTGTTTTAATTGAACCATCGTCTTGCACTTCTTCTTTTGGGATAATTATATCGCCATTGTCTAATTTAAGTGCGTCTGGATTTAAATTGCCAGGTAATAATGCATTTAGTGATTCAATGTGGCAATCTGTAAGTGCTCTTGAAATATCTAAAACTGAAGCAGATGTTTCATCTGGTCCCATTTGAACTATGATTGAATCAACGCTTCCATCAAGCATTGTTTTGCCATTAAAATTTGTTGTATCAGCTAATCTATCAATTTCATCAAGTCTTTCAATGATTTCTCTTATTGAAGCTGTTCTTGAATTGATATCATTTGTGTCATTTGCCATATTGACTAATAAGTCGTTAATTCTTTGAAAATGATCACCGATTGCCACCATGCCATCTTCAGCAATAGTTAAAAAACTTTTTGCATTTTGAATGTTAGCTTGAGCTTGTTTTGAGCCTCTTATTAAGGCTTCCATGTTTTCTGAAATTACCAATCCTGCAGCATCGTCGCCAGCTCTATTGATTTTTAAGCCAGTTGATAATTTTTCCATCGTGTCTGTTAATTTTGTAGTCACACTGTTTAAATTAACACGAGCTGTATAGGAAGGTATGTTTGTTCCTAAAGTAATAGCCATTTTTTCTCTCCATCTATTTGATACTTTTTATATCGTTTTTTATTTCTTATACTTTAGTTTATATTTTTTATACTTTAGTTATAGAATACCTTTAAAAGTCTTTATTTATAAGTGTTTTTGGGACTTTAGATGTTTTTAAAAATATCATTCATATGTATTAGAAAATACTTATTTTGTGTTAAAATTGACTTGTTATGCCGCATTTTTTGATAAAAAAAGAAGAAATAAAAAACAATTTTATTGAATTAATTGATAATGAAAATTTGTTTCATTTAATTAAGGTTTTAAGGGTTAAGCCTCGTCAAAAAGTTAAATTTATTGATGAAGAAAGAAATGTTTATAATTGCGAAATTAGTGAGGTTAATAAAAACTCGCTAAAAGCGCAAATTGTAGAAAGAGCCCAATCAAATAGAATTTTAAATAATAAAATTGTGCTAGTTCAATCGGTTTTGGCATCAGATGCACAAAATTTATTGATTGCAAATGCTACTCAAACGGGTGTTAAAAAAATATATCCGGTTTTATCTGATAATGTTTCAGTTTCTCTTAATTCACTGAAAGGTAAAATTGAAAAATGGAATAAAATTTCTGATGAAAATTTTAAGCAGTGCGAAAGGGCTGATAAAGCAAAAATTGAGGAAGTTTTGAATTTGACCGATGCTCTATCTAAGTTTAAAAAAGAAAATATTTTAATTTTCGCAGAAAAATATGAAAATAAGACATTGAATAATTGCCTATCTAATATTGATTTAAATTCCGAATTAGCTATTGTAATTGGGCCTGAAGGTGGCTTTAGTGAAAATGAATTTAAATATTTTATTGAGCAAGATTTTAAATTAATAACGCTTGGAAAAATGATTTATAAAGCCCCAAACGCTGCCGTTGTTGCGATTTCAAATATTGTGTCAAGGATTGAATAAGATGTTTAAAGATTCTATTTTAGATGCAATAAAAAATATCATATCCGATCAAGAGGTTTATCTTGTTGGCGGATATTTGAGAAACTATTTTTTAAATGACGAAATTTCGCATGATAGAGATTTAGTTGTTTTAGGTGACTCTAAAGCTTTAGCTATGAAAATAGCAGCTGAATTAGATGGAACTTTTGTTGAATTAGATAATGTAAACGAAATTTATCGTGTAGTTTTAAAAGATAAAATAAATTATTTTGATATATCTAAAGCACTAAACAATAGTATAGAAGAAGATATTAAAAGACGAGATTTTACAATTAATTCTATATTTTACAATTTAAATAAGGAGGAAGTAATTGATCCTTTAAATGGTGCTGGTGACATTAAAAATAAAATTTTAAAAACATCAGATTTTAATAATTTTATTGATGATCCGCTTCGTTTTTTAAGATTGTATCGGTTTATGTCTTTAACGGGTTTTTCGATTGATGAAAAATTGTCTGTGTTTGTTAAGGAAAAATTTTATTTAATTAATTTTGTTGCACGTGAAAGAATTAATTATGAAGTAATTAAAATTTTCGAAGGGAAATTTGTTGTTGAAACTTTGTTAAAAATGTTTGAGGATGGTATTTTGGAGTTAATTTTTCCATTTGTTAAAGAAATAAAAAGGATTCCAAATAATTCTCATCATCATCTTGATTTAATTCATCATTCAATCGAAACAGTTAAACAAATCAAAACAGATAATCCGATTTTAAAGATTGCTGCATTTTATCATGATATTGGAAAACCTAGGACTTGGACGATTGAACCTATTGGTCGCCATAGATTTATTGGACATGATTTAATTGGAGCGCAAATTGCAGTCAAAGAACTAGAGGAACTTAAATTTTCAAATAAACAAATTAATTATATTTGTAAAATGATAAAACATCATATTTATCCAGCAAGCTTAATTAATAGCTCTGATAACAAAAAAGCTTTTGCTCGTTTTGTTAGAAAATTAGGAATTGACACATTAGATGTTATTGCATTATCTCGAGCAGATAGACTTTCTGCGCTTGGTGAAGCGGTAACTCAGGAAATGCTTGAAAAATCTTTAAATCACCTTGATGAGCTTGAAAAATATTATGAATCAGTTAAAGATGCAGTATCCTCACCTAAACCTTTATTGGATGGTAAAGAGATAATGCAAATTTTAAAATTAAAGCCTTCAAAAGTGGTTGGCGAAATAATTGATGAATTAATTGAAATGCAACTATCTGGTGAAATTAAAACAAAAGAAGAAGCAACAATTTATGTTTTAAATAGAAAATAGTTTATTCAAAACCAAATTCTTTAATTGCGTTTTTATCTTTTAACCAATTTTTTTGAACTTTAACAAATAATTCTAAGAAAACTTTTTTCTCTAGAATTTTTTCCAACTCTTTTCTTGAAGCAGTTCCAATCTTTTTGAGCATAGCTCCTTGTTTGCCTATTAAAATACCTTTTTGACTGTCATTATTTACAATAATTTTGGCACTTATTTTATCAATGTTTTCTTCTTCTTTGTAGTTGTCTATTGTAACGGCAACACTATGAGGAACTTCATCTTTTGTATTAAGAATGATTTGCTCTCGAATAATTTCGGCCGAGATTTCTCTCATATTGCTATCGCAAACCATTTCTTCATCATAAAATTTTTCGCCATAGGGTAAATATTCTTTGATTTTTTTAATTAAATCGTCAACATTTCTTCCAGTTTTGGCGCTTATTTTAACTGAATCTAGATTGGCTTCAAAAGCTTTTTTGTATGAATAAACATTTAATTCCCTTTCTTCTAACTTTTTGATTAAATCAACTTTGTTATATACAAGAAGAATTGGTGTTTTTGAATCTTTTAAATAGTTATCCCAAATCCATTTATCCCCGAGACCACATGGTTCCGTAGCATCAACCATAAATAAGATTAAATCGGTATCTAATGTAGCTTCTTTTGATTGGTTTGATAGATATTTTCCAAGCTCATTCAATGGTTTATGAACACCAGGAGTATCAATTAGGACAATTTGGCAATTGGAATCTGTGTATATTCCCTTTAAATTTTTTCTTGTAGTTTGTCTTAAAGGAGTCGCAATTGCAACTTTTTGGCCTAAAATTTTATTTAAAAGAGTAGACTTTCCAACATTGGGACGAGCAACAATGGTGACTAAACCAGATTTAAAATTGTTTTCGTTAAGTTTATTCATAAAATCTTTACCATTTTTACATCGATGATTATTTATATTATAATATGAATAAATAAATGATGAAAATAAAGGGATAGTAAAAAGTGTATAAGTTTACATTCAAGATTTTTTCTATAATGTTAGCAATGGTTTTTGTGAATAATTCAGCATTTGCACTTGATGCTGAATTTAAAAATTCGTTAATGAAGATCGAGGTTATTAAAACTGCGGATTCTAACTATAATCTTGATTTGTATACTAAAAATAAATTTGTTGGACCCGTTAAAGTTATTAAAAAAAGCGATTTAAACTATTATGTATTACTTCCTGAAACAAAAAATGAGTCTGTTCGCACAATTACACAAGGAAATGACATAAGAAGTATTTCAGCAAATGTTTATCCATATGCAGGGCAAGATGTGGATAATGGTTATGTAAAAATTAATATTAATACAACAAGACCTATTAACTTTAAAGTGAATGTAAAGAGCCCTATGGCTGCAGCAACTATAGATACAAAAGTTGCTCAAGCAATTGCGCAAGAAAATCCGCAAGAAAATTTAGAGAAAAATATTGAAAAAAAACTGTCTGCTCCGGTTCAAAAAAAAAATTCAGATTTTTCAATTTCTAAAAAAAGTGAATCAATAAAAAAGACAATTTCCGAAGTTACTTCAAAAAAAGAAGTTCCTAAGACGTATGCTGAGCTATTTAAAATAGAAGATGCTGTTCAAAAAGAAGTCGAAAGAGTTAGGGAAGAAACTATGCAAGAAGTTGAAGAGGAGCTTGCTAGTTTGGAACAAATCACACCTATAGATGGAAATAAGGAACTAATTGCTCAAGAAGATTTAAATGAAATTGAGCAAATTGTAAATGGAGAAAAAAGAAGAAATGTTTTTTATTCTAAGCTTTCTGTATTAAAAAGCAAGATATCAAATAAATTGGCACAATATGGTATAGAGTTTAATAATTTTGCAATGTTTGTTTTATCAATATTGTTTAGCATAATGTTTGTTTGTTTTCTTTTTATTAAAAAAGATAAACAAGCAAAAAAACTTAAAAAGAAATTTGAATTAAACGATCCTTTGCATGAAGCAAATGAAATCCAAGAAGAAAGTTGCGAGACAAAGAATGATGGCCAATATTTTATTTTTGATAAAAATATTAAGCAAACAGGCTTTTGCGATCCTGCTACATCTGCAATTAAAAGAAATTATGAATTATCTAGTTACGAACCGGAGTTGAAGAATAAATACAATAGAAATGGTTCTTTTAAGAAAAATAATGTAAGCGAATACGATATAATACAAAAGATATTAAAAGAAGACACTATTATTGATTTGCCCAATGGAAGTTTTGAACAACAGGTTAGAACTGGTCAATTAAAAATGCAAGAGCCAATGCCTAAAAAAGCAATTGCGCCTCAAGTTAAACAGGAAGTTCAAAAACAAAAAGTTGAAAAATGTACGCCTGAGCCAAAAAAAGAAGCTCTTCAACAAAATATTGAACCTGAGGTTTTATCTAGTGTTGAAATAGCTCCCCAACGTGGCTTTATGCTTGTTTCTTACGATGATAATATAAATCTTGTGGGCTATATTTTTGATGATGTATTTGCTTTGTATAATTTTAAACAACCTAAACTTGAAAAATATGATATTAAATATAGACTATCTGAAAAAGATGATAAGATAGCTCGTTTTATTGTGAAAGTTGAAAAAATAAAAATGCTTGTTGCGGTTAGCAAAACATCAATGGAGTTAGAAGTAATATTGTAATGGAAGATAAATTTTTTGAGTTAAAATCAAAAAAGAAGAAAAAACCCAAGTATAAAACTTTAAATATTAAAAATTGGGGCATTGATTACAATAAAAATGAATACAAGGAAATTGTTTTATCTAATTCGAATCATCCTGAAAAATTATAGCTCATTTTTTGCTATAGTAATCATTTCTCCTGTTTCAGAGAATACCGCTTTTATTTCGTAATTATTAAGGATGTAATATGCGCTAAAGCTTTCCTTATCTTTGTTTTTTGTAATTTTATATGGTGCTTGAGTGTATATTGTTTTAACAATCTGTTGCATCTCTTTGTTTGATGGATGTGGAGTTTGCGAATTTTGATTAAATATAAATCTGTCTATAAATCTCATTTTGGCATGCAAACTCATGTTTGGAGTTTTTCCGTCAATGGTTCCATATAAGTTTTGATTGTTTACAAATTGAACAAAATTTTGTAGTTGAAATTTAAATATTTCTTCAAGAGCATCTTGATAATTTGGATCTGCTGGGCTTGAAAAACCTAGGTTTTGTGCTGATATTCCATAATGGCCTATAATTCTACTGTAGCCTTCTTCATATTTTCCAGTTTGACTTCTAACGATTTCTCTTGCGATTTTTTTTGGATTATAGTTTGGGCTTGAGTCGCTAAGTCCTTCTTTTAAACCTGTTATGAAATTGCCTTCGCCTTCTGGATTTAAAATTTGTTTGCCTAATTCCAAACATCTTTTAAGTCCGAGTTTCTCTGGTTTTAAGTCGTCAGCACAAATTGCGCTAATGTTATTATCATTAATTTGGATATTAATCCCGTAACTATTTAGTTCTTCTTGAATTTGCGTTAATCTATTTAAGCATTCTTTGAATGGAATTTCTTGCATTGCGCAGAATGTTAAAATTGCTGGCGCTGTTTTATTTCCTCCTGAAAATGGTTTAATTGATTTGTTTAATTCAGAAAGTGAATTTATGTTTTCTTTTAATGCAATTTCTAGAATTGCTCTTATGTGTTCTTCTTCGCCCGATTTAATTAATTTAGGAAGTTCATTTCGTGAATTTCTTATGAAATCGCTTCCAGCAAGTTTTTCGCAGTAAAAATCAATTTCTTCTTGTGGCTTATTTGCAAATAAAATTTTCAATAACTGTAAATATAATTCGTTGGTTTTTTGATTTTGCTGAGTAAAGTTTATATTATTTCTATCTACAAAATCCCAAAAATAAATTTTGTCTCTGAAGAAATCTCTGCATTCCATGAAGAGTTCGTATTCTTTTCTTTTTTCTTGGTGGAAACTGTTTATGTATTCTGTTCTTATTTTGTTTAAAATACTTTGAGTGTTAAAACCTTTTTTGAAATCTTCATAATTAAGCATAAAAATGTCAAATGCACCTGGATAGAAAAATCTATTTGCATCTTTGTTCAATTCTTTTTCGATTGATGGTTTTAGAGCTTCGAATTTTTTTCGTTTGTTAATCAATGCTTCTTTGAGCGGATAGTTTTTGTCTTTTTTGTATTTTTCAATCATTTCGTTATCGACAAAACTCATTAAATTAATAAATTCTTCGATATCTTTTTTGCTTATTTTTATATCTTTTTGTTTTTTCTTGCCTTTTTGCGCTTTTGTTTCTGGATATTTTACTTGTTTGTAAAAATCAATAAAATCTTTGTCGTCTTTAAGATTAAATCTAGCAATTAAACTTGCAACATTTAATATTGGGTTTAGTGAAATATCTTTTTCTTCTTGGGCTTTAAAAGCTACATTTAAAATTTGCGGGAAGTCTAGATAAATTCTTCTTGCATTAAATTCATCAAAGTTTAATTCCTCTTGAATGTAAGCAACAATTTCATTATAGTTAATTACGGTGTCAAAAAGGTCTATATCTGATAACCAAGCTTTTTTAGTTAAGTCATTTATCTCTGCTACATATATTCCTTCATTAAATGCAAAATCGTATAATTGAACTTTTGTTTCTGTACTGTCGGTTGTTCCAATGGATTTGGAGGCTTCTTCTATTGCCCTTGGGTGGAATTCTTCTTTGTTTCCTTCTTTGCAAATCAACACTCGAGTAAGCAAAGCAGGCCAGTTTTTTCTATTGTTTTCAGTTATAAAATCAATTAAGGCAACATTGTCGAGGTATAATTTGAGTGGATCTTTATTAATGTATTCTGGATAGTTCGCTTGTAAGCTTCTTAAAAAATTGTAAATTGTTGGAAAAATTTTCATTATATATATTAATAAGCTAGCTTTATCTTCGCCATTTTTAAAGTCGTTAAAAGATTTTTTTTGATGCGTAAAAATTTTACAAAATTCATGTTCAGTCTTTGCGCCGAGTTGTCTTGCGAAATTAATATGCTCTTGTAAATCATATTCGCCTCCATATAGCTCATTGTTTATGCTAAGAGTTTCGATAATATCTGCAAAACCAATACAGTCCCTACTTGGATTTTCAAGTGAGGCGTATGCTTTAATAAAAATTGTCGGATGGCCAATTATGGCTTTTCTTCTTTCAGCTAGTGTTTTATATGTCTCTATTAATTTAATAAGTTCTTCTTTGGTTTCGATACCTGCTTTTTTTAAAATAGGTTCAAAATGTTCTCTCCCTCTTGGGCTAATTTCTTCTAGGCAACATTCATTAAATTTACCTACGTCTTGTAATATGTCTAAATCTCGGATTGCAGCTCTAAAGTATGTTAATCCTGCCATTTGGGCTCTGCAAAAATTTTCTATGTCTTGCGGCATGTTTTTATTGGCGTATTTTGCATTGTAAAGCAGAGTATCATAATAGTTATTTTGCATTGCTGCACTTTTTGTAAAATAGTCAGCAGGAGCAGGAGGCAATGACGAACAAAAGCTTATTTTTCTTCTTCTTTGTTCTGTTTGTTGATATTTTTGGATGTTGTTAAATAAATTAATCTTCATTATACGTTATCTCAGAATCATATAAGTATAATGAAGATTAAAAATTGCGTTAAAATTTAATATTTTAAGAAATTATTCATGCAAACTTTGCATTGAGTCTGCTTGTCTTATTTCTTGAAGTTTTTGTTGTCCATTCATAACGACTTGATAAAGTTTATTTAAGTCTTGCTCAAGGTTTGTTAATAATTGTTGAGCATATTCTTGTGAAGCTTCTTTCATTTTTATGGAATCGTTTTTAGCGCTTAATCTTAATTCTTGAGCTTCATTAAATGCTGCCATTTTAATTTGTTGACATTCTTCAAAAAGGGTTTGTCTGAATTTTTCAGCATGCTCTTCCATTGCTTTATTTAAGCTTGATTCATTTAGAAGTTTGTATCTTTCGTTTTCTGCGTCTTGTATGATGCGTTCCGCCTTCATTTTTGCTTCTTGCAGAATTTCATCTTTTTTCTTTAAAATAATCCTGGCATCATTTACATCATCTGAAACAGCATCCGGAAATGCGCTTATAATGTTATGTAATTTTTTAGAGTCTATAACTAAACGTCCAGGGAATACAGGAATCCCCTCTTCGTATAAGGTTTCAAGAGTTCCAATTAAATTATACATTTTAACTTCTGAGTCTGCCATTTTATTTTGATACCTTTCTTATGTCGCTTTCTAAATATTCTACCACATTTTTTGGAACAAATTTGGATATATCTGTTTTATGTTTAGATAGTTCTCTAACAATACTTGATGAGATGAAATTATGTTGAGGTTTTGTAGGAAGAAAAACCGTATCAATATCAGGAGCAATTACTTGGTTTGTTTGACATAATTGCACTTCGTATTCAAAATCTGTAATTGTTCTTAGACCTCTAATCAAGAATTTGGCGCCGATTTTTCTTGCGAATTCAACTGTTAAACCATCAAAACTATCAACAGATATGTTTTTCATGTTTTTAACAGTGTCTTTAATGAGTTCAACTCTTTGTTCAACTGTTAAAAAAGGTTTTTTTTCAGGATGTTTTAAAACAGCAATTACTACTTCGTCGAACATTGCACTTGCTCTTTCAAGAACGTCTAGATGACCATTTGTAATGGGATCAAAACTACCCGGATATAA
This sequence comes from Candidatus Gastranaerophilales bacterium, assembly GCA_017560095.1. Lineage (GTDB taxonomy): Bacteria > Cyanobacteriota > Vampirovibrionia > Gastranaerophilales > Gastranaerophilaceae > RUG14156. The sequence continues at coordinate 37,014 of JAFYOU010000049.1, read as the reverse complement.
TGCTATCTTCTTGTTTGACTCACAAATATCTCTCATGCTTTTTATTATAGTATTAAAAAATAATTTATCTCTAGTTTTTTTGAGTATTTTTTGTATTTAATGCAATATTTTTACAAAAATTAACTATAAGGTTTCAGGATTAAAATTTTCTATTAATTCAACTAATTTATCTTGCCAGCCAGCATCTTTTTTAAGGAATATATCTGCTCCACCATTAAGACACTTTACCTTATTTTCAGCTTTGTTATCTGCTGTTATTACGATAATTTTTGTGTCTAAATTATTTTTTGTAATTATTTTTTTTGTTTCGTTTAGTAAAGTTAAGCCTTCTTGTTCTGTTGAAACAAATAAGTCCATTACTACGAAAGCAAAATTCATTTTAATAAAGGTGTTTAAGCCGCTAAAAATATCTTTTGCAACTTGGACGTTATAGCCTAAATTGTGTAATAAAATCTTTAATTGATAAGTTACAACTCCAATGTCATCTATAACTAGTATATTGTTAGATGTTGGGTTAAATGTGTTTTCTTGGATTTCTTCAATTTTTGGCTGCTTAATTTTAAAAACAGCATCTAAAACTGATTCGTTTGTAATTTCTTTTGGAGGAGTTATATTTGCAATTTTAAAAATTTCTCTTAAAATTTCAACATCGATTTCAATTTTTTTTTCTTCGTCGTTCATTTTTCCTCGCTTAGACTATTTTTTGATATATCTGTTATTCTTAGTCCAAAATTATCTTCTATGATGACAACTTCTCCATGAGCCACTTCAGAGCCATTTGCTAATAATTTAATTGGGTCTGTTGTTTTGTTGTCGAGTTCAATAATTGTACCTTTAGTGATATCTAAAACCTTTTTTAAAGGAATATTCGTTTCTCCTAAAATCGCGGATAATTCAAGCTCAACATCTAATAAAAGATTGTATGTTTTTGATTTTTCAATCTTTTTTGGATGTTCCAAATTTTCTAGCTTTGTTATATCGAGATTTTTTGGTTCTTTATCCAAGATTACTCCTTTTCGAAAAATTGTTGTGTTATTTTGACGCACATTTTATTTTGAAATAGTCCAGGTATGACGTAAAATTTTTTCTTTTTGTTGATGCAAGCTATTAATTCTTGATTCAATTTTTGATCTAATTTTATAACATCATCTACTTTTAAATTTAAAATATCATTGATTTCAATATTTGCATTACCCAAAATTACTTGCATTTCTAGTTCTGCGCATTTGATTTTTTCTAAGGTTTCGTTTTTTCCTATTTCATTTGCAGATACATTTGTGTGTTGATAAATGTATTGTGGAGTTAATTTGGGAAGAACTGTTTCCAATACGGGATATGGAAAACATATATTCATTAAGCCAAAATTCTTTTGTCCTAACCTAACTTCAAATGAAATTAATGTAACAATTTCCCCACTTGTTGTAATTGGAACTGAATGATAACCATTTGCCAAAGCAACAAATTCAGATTTTACGGGAAGTATTGTGCTCCAAGCTTCTTCTAGGATTTTAATTATTTTTTCTACAAATTTTGTTGTTAAAAGTTCTTCGATTTGAGTTAATTCTTTATTGTGGTCGTTGATTGTGCCAGAGCCACCTAGCATTCTATCTAAAACCACAGCTAACACTTCTGGGCTCATTCCCATTGAAATTTCGCCAGACAAAGGGTTTAGCTTGAAAATCATGTTTTGTATATGAGAAGGCATAGAGCAGATGTATTCTTCATAAGTTAACTGGTCAACAGAAATGACATCAATTTCGACTTCCATACGAAGATATCCAGTTAAAATTGTTGCTAAATGTCTTACGAAATCCCTGTGAATATCTTGAAGAGCTTTTAAGTGCTCTTTTGAAAATTTATCTGGGCGCCTAAAATTATATAGTTTACATCCTCTTTTAAATTCATCAGAAACTGAGGCGTCAATGCTGAAGCCTTCTTCTGCATATAAATTGTCGTTTTCTAAATTCTGATTTTCCATCTTAAATAAGCATGCTTTCTCTTTAAAATGATACTATTTGAAATGTGCTTTGTCTATCATATTCAAAGAGGATATATTAAAGCAAAGATGTCATTTTTGTGCTATTTTTATTATATGTTTACAGGTTTAATTGAGAAAACTGCAACTATAAAGAATCTTTCTATAACACCTAATGGTGCAAGAATTCTTTTTGGTGCTGATTTTAAAGATGTTAAAATTGGTGATTCAATTGCAATTAATGGCGTATGTTTGACAATGACTTCGGTAGATAATGGCTTATATAGTGCAGATGTTATGAAAGAAACGCTAGATGTCTCGAATTTAAAACATCTTAAGATTGGGGATGAAGTCAATCTTGAAAGAGCAATGAAATTATCTTCTAGGCTTGATGGGCATATTGTTTCTGGCCATATTGATTGTGTTGCAACAGTTAAAAGCATAGTTCAAGATGGTTTTTCTAAAAGAATTAGTTTTAATTGTAATACTGAGTTGATTATAAAAAAAGGTTCAATTGCAATTAATGGTGTAAGTCTGACGGTTGCAAAAGTAGATAGTGATTCTTTTGAGGTGTCGTTAATACCTGAAACAATTAAAGATACAAATTTAAAAAACCTTAAAATTGGTGATATAGTTAATATTGAGTATGATTTGTTTGCGAAATATATTAAAAAGTTTTGTACAAATAAAAAAGAATCAAAATTAACTTTTGAATTTTTAAAAGAAAATGGATTTTAATAAGGAAAAATAATGTTTAATTCAATCGAAGAGGCTTTATTAGATTATAAACAAGGCAAAATTATTATTGTCGTGGATGATGAAGATAGAGAAAATGAAGGTGATATGATTTGTGCGTGTGATTTTGCAACGCCGGAAAATATAAATTATATGGCTCAAAATGCGCGTGGTTTAATTTGTGTTGCAATTGATAAGACAATAGCCATCAAAATGGAACTTAATCAAATGGTTGAGCAAAATACAGAATCAATGAAAACAGCTTTTACGGTTTCGATTGATGCTGATGAAAAATTTGGCGTGACGACTGGTATTTCCGCTTATGATAGGGCGCGCACAATTCAGGTTTTAATTGATCAAAATTCGCAGCCACAAGATTTAAGGCGTCCAGGGCATTTGTTTCCTTGTGTTGCTAGAGTTGGTGGGGTGTTAGAACGAATAGGACATACTGAAACAGCTGTTGATTTAGCTAAATTAACAGGTTTAAAACCAGCAGGTGTAATGTGTGAAATAATGACTAATGATGGTCATATGGCACGTAGAGATTATATTTTAGAGTTTGCAAAAAAAGAAGGTTTAAAAGTTATTACTGTAGCTGACTTAGTTAAATATAGAATTCAAAAAGAAACTTTAATCAAAATGGAAGCAAGCGCAAAACTTCCTACGAAGTTTGGTGAATTTGAAATTAGAGGTTATAGGAATATTTTAAATAACGCAGAATATGTTGCATTGGTTAAAGAAGATCGGACTGATAAAATTCCAATGGTAAGAGTGCATAGCGAATGTTTGACGGGGGACATTTTTCATTCATTAAGATGTGATTGTAATTATCAGTTACATAGTGCACTTAAAATGATTAATGAATATGGTTATGGTGCTTTGGTATATATGATTGGACATGAAGGAAGAGGAATTGGGTTAATTAATAAAATTAAAGCATATGCCCTTCAAGATAAAGGACAAGATACCGTTCAAGCAAATGTTTCTTTGGGATTTGCTCCTGATTTAAGGGATTATGGAATTGGGGCACAAATTATAAGGCATCTTGGTTATAACAAGTTTAATCTTTTAACGAATAATCCAACAAAAATTATAGGTTTGGAAGGTTATGGTCTGGAAATTAATGATAGATTGCCTATTGAACCAATAATTGATGAATATAATGAAAAATATATCAAAACAAAGATTGAAAAAATGCATCATTTAATTGGATAAAATGAAGACAAAAATCCTTTTTTATATTTTTTTGGTACTTAGCTTCTTGTGTTTTGTGTGCACTTGGTTTAAGTATGAAAATAAAAATTATATAAATGTTATTGTTGAAACAAGATTGCAACAAGATAATGATATATTGCTGAAAATCAATAAAAAATATTATGGTTTTAAGCAATTTGACAATATTTTAAATCAGACAATTAAGAATAATGTTGATTCTCTTGAACTTTTGGTTAGTTTGGAGCATAAAAACAAAATCAAGGATATTGTCATTTTTAATGATATTAAAATGTATTATTTTTCTGATTTTTCAGAATTAGAAAAAGCAAGTGAAGAAATTTGTTTTGCTGAACATTGTAAAAGTTATGATAAATATAAATTTAAAAAGGAAATTATAACTTCTCATAAAAATAAGATTTATGCATTTGTAAATGCATTGTCGCAATTTGATAAAATATTTTACCTGTTTTTTATTTTTTTGGCTTTAACTATTTTTTATGGTTGTAAATTGAAAATAAATAAATTTATTTTACCAAGTTGTATTTTTATTTTAGCTTTTATTTTTAGGCTAAGTGATATAAATTCATATCTGCCTTGGGGAGATGAATGTTATGCAATTGAAATAAGTTCAACGCATTATCCTTTTTTGAATTTATTTAATGATCCAGGGAATCCTCCTTTTTATTTCTTTTTGCTTAGAGTCATGCAATATTTTACTGATTCTTTTATGGGCTTTAGGTTTTTAAGTATAATTTTTTCTCTTTGTGCGGGTGTTTTTTTATTCTTGTTTTTAAAAAATAATTATTCATTAAAAATAGCAAACTTTGCTGCTTTTTTGTTTGCTATAAATTTGCCAATAATTTATTTTTCACAAGAAATAAGATGTTATAGTTTAACTGTGTTATTGGCAGTTTTGTTTATAATTTATACTTTTAAAATTTTAAAAAATGCTAATAGAAAATACTGGATAATATATGGAATTTTATCAATAGTTGCCGTCAATACTCATTATTATCAAGTAATTTTTGTGTTGACAAATTTTTTATACCTTGCTTTTAGTTTTATAAAAAATAAAAGAAATAAAGATTTAGTTTGGCTGTTAGGAGTTAATTTTTTAACCTTGTTATCCTTTTTGCCATATTATTTGTTAACTGCATACAATCAAGCTTATTTGAATGTAAATTTTAATACTGCACTACCTGAAATTACTTTTGAATTAATAAAAAAATGCATCTTTTTTGTGTTTGGTGGTTTTATTCCATTGTTATTATCTGCAATGTTTTTATTTAAAAAAACTAATCTGAAATTAAAAAGTCTATATTGTTATTGTTTTTGGGTAATTTTTTCAGTTTTTTCTATTGGAATAATTTTATCTTTGATAATTCGTCCAATGATGGCAGAGCGTTATGTATTATTTTTAATACCATTTGCACTTATTATTTTATCTATAATTTTTTCTCAAGAATACAAAAGAAAGTGGGTATATGTTTTTGTTGGAATTTGTATTTTTTTAATGCAAAATTATTCAAAGCATTCTTTTTCTCATATAAGAATGAAAACTTCTCAAAGTTACAATACTTTTGAAATTGCAAGAGAATACAAAAAGAAAAATAACAAAGATGTTCTTTTGATTTTAAAGCCATCTGACAGTGCAATTAAAAAATTATTCAAATTTGATGATTTAAAAACGCAGACAGTTGCGCAAGATAATTCTTATAAAATTTCAAAAGAAAAGATTGATAAGATTAAAAAGATAAATAAAGATATGGTTATTTTTACTTCTCATCTTAATTATAGTGGAAACGTAATTAATTCTAAGAATTATACTTGTTATTTTAATTCCACTTTAGATGTATGTATATGGAAAATTGATTAAATGTTTTCCATTGCATTTTCTGGAGCAATAATTGCAATTAATTTTGGCATACTTAAAAGCATTTTAGCTATTTCTTGAACATCTGATTTATTAACTTCTCGAATTTCTTTCATAAAATGTTCGTTATAGTCTAGACCTAAATTCATTATAAAGTTATATCCATCAACTGCTGCAATTTGAGAGTTGTTTTGAGTAAAATACTTGAGTCTTCCTTGGATATTTTCTTTTGCGCCTTGCAATTCTTCATCATTTACTGGTGTATCGGCTAATTTCTGTAATTCGTTTTTAAAGCCATCCAATGATTTTTGAATATTGATTGGGGCAGTTCCGATATACATATTAAAAATTGCACTATGTGCCAATGTTTCATATTGACTTCTGACTGTGTAAGCTAAGCCTTGTTTATCTCTTAAGTTAACAAAAAGTCTGCTGGATAAGCCAGATGAACCTAAAATGTTGTTTAAAACTGCAATTTTTGCGCTTAACTTGGAATTAAAAGATTCAACAAGCCAGCCTTGAATAATTTGTGCTTGAGAGGCATCATTTTTGGTTATTTTTATAATTTTATCTTCTTTAAATGGTAATTTAAAAATATCTTCAATTTCGCAAGGTTGATTTTCGCTTTTCATGAAGCTAAAGTTGGATGTAAAATATTCAATCATTTTTTCATCGTTTTCATAGTCGCCAACAACAACAATTGATTTGAAGCAATTAAATAGTTCTTTATGAGCGTTAATTATATCTTGTTTTGTAATTTTATCTAAATCTTCTAATATTTTTGTGTGTGTTGAAGAATATGGATGTTCGCCATATAAAGATTTTACAAACATATCTGTTAATTTCATTTTGGGATTATCTAAATCAGATATAATTTCGCCTTTCATTTTAAAGATTTCCTTTTCGAAATCGTCAAATGTGGAATTTAAAATTAAATCTTTAACAAGTTCCATTGCACGATTAAAATCTTCATTTAAAAACACAAGGGAAAACTTTAAGTAGTCTTGTTTTGCTTTTGTTGTTATGTCAATGCATTCATTTTCAAAAGCAAGCGCTAATTCGTTTGCATTATATGTTTTTGTCCCTTGTAATAAAAGGCGAGCCAAAAGAGAATTAACTCCATAAAATTTTTCTTTTTTATTTGTTTTAAAGAAAAACGAAACACTTATTCTGGGGGTTTTTGGGGCGTGTTCAAGCAAAATATTGATTCCATTATTTTGATAGTGTTTCATTTTAGTTTTCTCCTTTTGGAAGTAATAAACTTGTTGAAAGTTTTTCTGGGTTTAAATATTTTTTTGAAATATCTTCTACATATTTGCAATCGATTTCTTCTAAAGTCTTTAAATATTGATTAGCTATGCTTACATCTTCAACAACTGTCATCCAATAGCCGATAGCATCTGCAATATCTGAAACCATTTCAGATTCTTGGGCAAAATTAACTTTGGCTCTTTTTTTAGCTTTTTGAAGTTCAACCTCTGTTATGGAATTAAGTTTTTTGAGTTGAGATTTAATTTCATCAATTACTATATCTTTTTTATCTGCATCAAAATTGGCTTCAATTAAGAAGTTATCCCCATCTTTAAATTGATAATGACAACTTTCAAGTTGATAGTAATGAGGATTTTCAACTTTTTCAATTAAGTCCGAATATAATCTTGAAGATTTTCCATCACCCAAAATTGTTGAAATTAAATCAAGTGCAATTGTTTCTTTTAAGTTTTTGGCACTATTGCAAAGTGCGCCCATCATTAAATATCCTGTATTAACCTCGCTATAATCAACAACAGTTGTTGGATTTTTAATTTCATATTCTGGAGCTTCGTTATCTGTTGTGCATTTTTCAATATTGGAATTGTCTTTGAATTTGAAATTTTCTTGGACAAGCTTTAACATATCATCTTCATTAAATTCGCCAACAACAATGGTTGTAATGTTTTGAGGTGTATAGAAAGTTTTGTAATATTTTACAATTTCTGCTTGTGAAATGTTGGCTATAATTTCTTTTGTGCCAATAACTTCGCGTTTATAGGGGTGTGATTCATACATTGAAGAATTTAAGTTTTTATAAACTTTTCTCCAATTATTATCTTCGCCCATTCTTATTTCTTCAATTACAACATATCTTTCTCTTTTTTCTGCGGGAGCCAGGCCTTCTGGGTCAAATTCTGGGCCAATTTCATTTTCAGGAAATAAAGCGTCAACCATCATATCTGCGTGCATAACAAGTGCTATTTTATAATGTTCTTTTGGAATATTAATATAATAAAAAGTGTAATCTTTCCATGTTGCAGCGTTTATAATTCCGCCTAATTCTTCCATTTTTCTATCAAAAACACCAGCTGGATATTTTGTTGTTCCTTTAAATAACAAATGTTCAACAAAGTGTGAAATTCCGTTATTTTCCTTGTTTTCATTGATTGAGCCAGTTTTAACCCAAGAAGAAACATTTATCATTGGACTTTTTTTATGTGCAAAAACAACTTTGTGCCCATTTTCAAGAGCATAAACACTTAATGGTTTTTCTAAATATGGGTATTCGATTTGCTCAATATTAACTACATTATTATTCATTTTTAAGATCTCCTCTAAGGATTGATGCCCCTTTTAGATAAATATGTTTGATTTCATCTTGGGTTTTGTTAGTATTAATATTTAAAAGTATTCTAAGACACATTTTTAAACTGTTTGGAACATCGAGTTCTTGGTAGCACATCATGGGAACTTGATTAAAGTTGCAATTTAAACGAGCATATTTTGCAGGAAAATCTGCGTTAAGGTCAGATGTTAAAGTGAAAATAGCAAATGAAATATCGTTAGTTTTTATTTCGTTTTTAGTTAGCATTTCATTTAATAATTCAATTGTGGCTACTTGAATTTCTTTTTTAGTGTTGGCATTAACCGTAATTGCACCTCTAATTCCACGGGATTCCATTTATATAAACTTAGCTCCTTTTTGTATCCTTGCTCCGTTTGCCCATGCGCTTGCTTGCATTTCGCCTTTTCCTTCGGGTTTAACTGTTATTAATTTAATAGCATCTTTAGCACAAGCAACTACAATTCCATCTTTTTCAATAGATAAAACTTCGCCTTCTTTGCCATTTAGGTTTTCAACAACGATTGTTTTTAATATTTTCACAATTTTGTCATCATAAGTTGTATGATTTGTGTTTAATTGATACATTCCACGAATTTTGTTATGTAGCTCGTGTGCAGACATATTCCAGTCGATAGTTTTTTCTTCTTTTTTCATTTTTTTGCAAAAAGTAGCTTTATTGTGTTCTTGTTTTTTGCAAACTAAAGTTTTGTTATACAGACCTTTTAGGGTTTCGTCCAATAATTTTGGAGAACGCTTTGAAATTTCTATCATTAATTCAATTACGTTCATATCTGATGGAATTTCAATTTCATCTTGAAGACAAATATCTCCTGCGTCAAGTTCTAAAACTGTTTTCATAGTTGTTATACCAGTTTTGGTTTTGCCATCAATTATGCTTTGTGCTATTGGATTTGCCCCACGATATTCAGGTAAAAGACTTGCATGAAGATTAATAGTAGCGATTGATGGAATATCAATAACTTCTTGAGATAAAATTTGACCAAAAGCAAAGGTGATGAAAAAATCGGGTTTCATCATCTTTAATTGCTCAATTATTTCGATCTCACGAGATATTTTATCAGGCTCATATACAGGAATGGCATTTTCTTTTGCCACTTTGGTAATATTGCGCTCAATTATTTTTTTACCTCTGTTTGCTGCTTTTGCTTTTTGGGTTACTAAAGCTAAAACTTCATAGTCGGGAGATTTTATAAAAAAATCAAAAGATTCTAAAGTTATATCTGGAGTGCCTAGAAATACAATTTTAATTGGCATTATTCTTTTCCGTTTTCTAATTCTTCAATTTCTTTTCTTAATTTTTCGGCCTCATCTGGGTTTTGTTTTTCCCAAGTAACAATTTCTTCTTCAAGTTCAGGTTCATCAATTAAAAATTCTTCTTGAATAGATGGAAGATTGTATTTTGATAAAACATTATTGGCTTCAAATCTATTTCTGCAATGATCAATAAACATACGGCCATCAAGGTGGTCAAATTCATGTTGAATTGCACGAGCTAGTAATTCACCATCCTTAGCCTCTTTAATAAATGGACGTCCATTAATATCAAGCGCTTTAACCATAACATTTTTATAGCGCCTTACTGTTGTATAAGCTTTTGGAAAGCTTAAACATCCTTCGTAGCTTGATATTGCTCCTGATTTTTTGATAATTTTTGGATTAACAAACACAAGCGGATTAATTGGGCCTGATGGGTCAGATACATCAATTACAAAAATTCTTAAATTTTCCCCAACTTGAGGAGCAGCCAAACCTACACCATTAGCGTGATACATAGTATCCAGCATGTCAGTAATCAACGTTTTTATTTTTTTTGAAATCTTTGTAACTTCTTTGGATTTTTCCCTTAAAATTGGGTTTCCGTATTCAATAATTTTTAATATAGACATAATAAGATGATAGCATGAATGAGTATTTGTAACAAATGCAAATGGTGTATTTAAGTATTATCTCTTGTTAATTTAATTAATTCTACAAATCTTTTAGATAATTCGACTTGTGAAATTTTCATTTCTCTTGCAATATCTGTTTGATTTAATTTTTTAATATAACGAAGTGTAAAAATTTCATAATATCTTTTTTTTGGGAATTTTGAATCAATAATTTTTACAATTTGAATTAATTTTTCAATAGTATGCTCAGAGATTCTTTTTTGTGGACAAAAATCCAATGGGTCAATTAACATATCAGAAGAATCATATCTTTCGCTTCTTTGAATTTCTTCTTTTAGATTAACAACGCTTTTTGTTGCTTGTTGCATTTTGAATTCTTCTTCAAGATCTTCCTTTTCGGTTAATGGATTTTTCTTTAATTGCACAATTTCTTCTTGTATTTTTGTATTGTGTTCTATTTGTCTATAGACTCTAGTTTCTTCGTATTTCTTTTTTTCCTTGATGATTTGATCCATACAACCATCACAAATCATCATTAAATGACGCTTTAAACGGGCCGTATCTCGAATTGCATCCATAATAAGATACGATTTTCTATAAATTGCATCGCAAAAAAGATCAATTAATTCTTCATTGCCTCTAAATTTGGCGCTTTCTCTGATGACAATTTCTATGAGTGCTCTATGTTCAGCGTTAATTTTTATCTTTTTCATTTTTACACCCTGTTAATAAAATAGTAGTATAAAATTTATAAATCGACACTTAATTTACAATTTTTGTAACAATTTATTTAAAAAATAAGCCAAATTGTTGATTTTGTTAATTTATTTGGACTTAGTTGATTTTAGATATATAATAATATTTAGTGAAGTATCGTCTTAATTTTTTGACTTGGACTAGATGAGAAAAATTCATATAAAAACTTTAATTGTTTTGACATTTTTGTCTTTATATATTGGGCAAGGTGCGTTTTGTGGTGAATTAAATATTGATAATGCTGTAGTTGCTCAAATTCAAGGTGTTGATGTTAAAAAAATAAAAACTATTTTTAAGAAAAAAGATGACAAAAAAACCGTTCAAAAAGAAATAAAATTAGAAGAAACGGAACTTGATAAATCTACATTTTCAATTTTTGAAGATGAAGATATTTCTTTAACTTCTGCAAGCTCAAATAAAAAATCAAAGAAAAAATCTCGTTTTAATTTTTTCAAAAAAACTAAAAAACAAGACGAAATTAAAGATGAAATTCAAGCAGAAGAAATCCAACAGGAGCAAGTTTTTGACGAATTGCCAGAGACAAACGTTCAAGATGAAACATATATTGATGATGGGAATATAGTTTATATTCAAGAAGTTGAAATTTTTGGTAATAATTTACTCGATGTTAATTACATAAAAGAACAAATTAAATCCAAAGAGGGTTATCAATATGTCCGTTCTGATGTGTCAAATGATTTAAAAGCTCTATATAATACAGGATATTTTTCGCAAAATATAAGAGCGCTTCCTATAAAAATTGACGATAATAATGTTAAATTAAGAATTATTTTAGAAGAGAACCCACCTGTTGTTGGTTTTGGTGTTGTTGGGAATAACAGTATTTCGACTTCTGAAATAATGAAAATTTTAAATCAATACAAAGGCAAACCTCAAAATATTTTAGGGATTAACAATGCAATAGTTGAAATTCAAGAGTTATATTCTACAAGAGGATATATTCTTGCTCGTGTTGCAAAAGTTTCACCTGATCCAGACGGATATATTAATCTATTGATAGATGAAGGTGTGATTGGTGATATTGTTGTTGAGGGAAATAATAAAACAAAAGATTTTATTGTAAAAAGAAATATCTTTTTACAACCTGGGAGTGTTTATAATGAAAACACTATGCGCTCAGATATTTTGCGTTTAATGGGAACTCAAGCATTCAGAGATGTTCAAAGAGAGTTGACTCAAGATGAACAAACTGGTCTTTACGATGTCCATATTTCACTAGAAGAACAAAGAACAGGAAGAGTTTCTTTGGGTGTTGGTATTGATTCTGCATCTGGTTTCTTTGGTTCTGTTGGTTTTGGTGATAATAATTTTAGGGGATTGGGGCAAAAGCTTAATTTAAATTTAATGGCCGGTACTGGTGTTCTTATGAACGACAGTTCAATTGTAGAAAAAGCAAACTTCCAAGGAGAGTTGAGTTTCTTGGAGCCAATGTTTAAGCGTGAAAATCAATCTTTGGCCCTTCGTGGTTTTGCAAGATATTATGGAAGTTATCAAGTTCCATTGGCAATTGAAAAAAGATTTGGCGCAGAAGCTACAATTTCAAGAAGGTTTACTACATATAAAAATCTTTCTGGTTCAATTGGTTTTGGACTTGAAAGTGTAACTCTTGAGGAAGGCGATGCTGCAAAAATGCGTGCTAGATATGTGCAACGTGGCATAGCTTGGGATAATCGCAGAAAAGAATTAGATGATGGTTTCTTTATTAAAGTTACTCCTGCTTTGGTGTATGACACAAGAGATTCTGTTGTAAATGCGAGAAACGGTGTTTTAGCAAGAATTACACTTGAAGAAAATCTAGGAATTACTGGTGAAACATTTGGTAAGTTACACGGTATGATTAGAAAATTTGCTCCTTTCGGCAAAAAATCATCATTTGTACTTACAGCTAAAGCTGGTGGAAAATTACACGGAGATATGCCAGATTTTGCTGCATTTGCCCTTGGCGGCCCATATACACTTCGTGGATTCAATATTTCAGAAGTTGGTGTGGGTGATGGATATATGTTGGGAAGTGCTGAAATGCGTGTTCCAATTCCATTTATTGATAGACTTACATCTAATACTTTCTTGAATAATTTAAGAATTGCAGCTTTTGTTGATGGTGGTACTTTATTTGGAAAAACTATTGGCTCACAAGTATATGATAAACCAGGATATGCAATTACTGCTGGTGTTGGTTTAAGAGTATTTATTCCGGGACTTGGCCCAATCAACTTAGATTATGGTATTCCTTTGACAAATACAGCAGGTGCTGATAGAAAGAATGGCTTCTTTACATTTGGTATGGGTGAAATGTATTAGTTAAAATAAATCTAAAGATTAATTTTTTAACTTAAAATACACCTTTTGATTGATGAGCTTTATACCTAAGTTAGTCTATATTATTGATGTGGAGGTTTAAAATTACTCCATAAAAACTAGACAATGGTAAGAGGTAGAATTAGTAAGGATGACTATAGGCGTTTCATCAAGCCTTAATATGGCGCTTGCTCGCATAAGCTATATTGAAAATAGCTTTTCTGCTCTTGAAAAAATTTCGGGGCAACCTCAAGCAAGCCAAGAAACTCATACCATTGAACAAGATTTTAAAAAGATTTTAGATGCTAAAGATGAATCTATCGAAACCATTGAAAAAAAAGTTGAGTCAAAACCAGTTGTTGAAGAAATAAAATCGGAAGTTAAAGAAGCGGTCGAGTTAAAATCAAAAATTGATTTAAAAGCGCAGAAAGTTGATATTGATGAATTGATTGAAACTTTTTCTCAAAAATATGATATAGATGGTGATTTTATAAAAGCAATAATTAAGCAAGAATCAGGATTTAATGCAAAAGCAACAAGTAAAAAGGGTGCAATGGGTTTGATGCAATTAATGCCAAAAACAGCTGAGTCTTTAGGTGTGGTTGATGCTTATAATCCTAGCCAAAATATTGAAGGTGGAGTTAAATATTTAAAAGGTTTATTAGATAAATATGATAATAATAAAGAATTAGCATTGGCAGCTTATAATGCAGGCCCTGGAGCCGTTAAAAAGTATGGCGGAATTCCTCCTTATAAAGAAACTCAAAATTATATAAATAATATTATGGGTGCATACAACAAAGTGAAAGAAGCGGGTTTATTATGATAACAAGAGGCATTGGAACAGTTGCAAAAGGCATGCAAGCGCTGATTGACTTTGAAGATGTAACGGCGCACAATTTAGCTAACGTCACAACAAATGGCTATAAAAAAACAACAATGACATTTCAAGATGTTATGCAATCTAGAGTGCAAGCACAAAATGCGCAAGGAAAAAAGATTGAAATTGGCTCTTTAAGTAATGGTGCTAGAACAGAGCGCACTTATATTGATTTTTCACAAGGCGGACTTGCTGAATCTGGAAATAAAATGGATGTAGCTTTCCAAGGGGATGGATTTTTTAAGGTTAGATATCAAGATATTCCTGATAATAAAGAATATGATATCAGGGATTATTATTATCAAAGAACAGGCAATTTCAAATTGAATGATGAAAATTATCTGGTAAATTCTGATGGCGATTTCATTATGGATATGGAAAATAGGAAAATCAGAATTACTAGAGATCCGGACGCTGTTGACCTAGATGATATGAACAGATGGGATGTAATGAAAGATTTGGTTATAGCGGAAAACGGTCAAATTTCTCTTGTAAATCCAAATTATAATGTTGCGCTTCAAAAAATCCAAATTTGTGATTTTGAAGATAAAACTAAAATTTCAGGGATTGGTCAAGCAAAATATTTGCCAATTTATGGCCAAAATCCAAATGTATATACTAAAGCAGATGGAACTTTCAGTCTTCAACAAGGAATGGTTGAAATGTCTAATGCAAATACAATTAATGAAATGTTGAATTCTATCAATGTTTCAAGAGGATATGAATCTATGAGTAAGATTCTAAAAAATCAAAGTGATACTGTACAACAAGCCATTTCACTAGGCAATATTTCTAGATAGGAGCAATAAATGTTAAGAGCACTTACAACCGCAGCAACTGGGATGATTGCACAACAAAATAACTTAGATGTTATTTCAAATAACGTAGCGAACTTATCAACATATGGATATAAAAAAGTTAGAGCTGAATTTCAAGATTTATTAAGTCAAATTCATAGAACCCCTGGTGCTCAAATGGGTCAAGGAACATATCAACCTGTTGGCATAGAGGTTGGTCTTGGTGTAAAAACTGCAGCAACAACAAGAATTTTTTCAACAGGTCATCTTCAATCAACAGATAGACAATTAGATGTTGCGATTGCTGGAGATGGCTTTTTTCAAGTAACTTTAGATGATGGATCTATCGCATATACCAGAGATGGAGCTTGGAAGATGGATTCAAATGGTTCAATTGTAACCACGGATGGTTACCAATTGCAACCACCTATAACAATTCCAATTAACGCTAAAGAAATTACTATTTCTCAAGCAGGGATTGTATCTTGTACAACTGGAACAAATTCAGAGCAAACTCAATTAGGTCAAATTCAATTAACAAAATTCCAAAATCCATCAGGTTTAATGGCTATTGGACATAACTTATATCGTGAAACTCAAGCATCAGGCACACCTTTGCAAGGTACTGCTGGTGAAGAAGGATATGGAACAATCGAACAATGTTTTATTGAAGGATCAAACGTTCAAATCGTAGAAGAATTAATTGGATTAATTAAGACAGAAAGAGCTTATGAATCCAATTCAAAAGTGATTACAGCGGGTTCTGATATTTTGCAACAAACCAATCAAATAGTATAAACAGGGTGAAGCCGTAAATAAAACGGCAAAATGATAAATTTTGACGTTTTTAGGCGTAACTATTGATGGCCGCCGTAGGATAATTGAGACAACGAGCGACAACGAAGTGATAGCGAGTATGACGAAATACCCACAGGCGGAAAGTATAGGGAAATAGATGATTAAAAGCATAGTTAAAAATTTAATATTAATCGTGTTTTTTGCTAATTTGCAAAATGCCTTTTGCTATACTTTGACATCTGCTGAGTTAAAGCAAGATATCTTAAATAAAATTACTCCTGAAATTAAAGCTCAAGTTGCACCTTATTCATCTGATTTTAAAATTACAATTGCAGGAATAAGTCAAAATCCAATTATTACAGATGAATCAATTAAGCCAAATATAGAAATTATTTCTCAAAATAATGGTTTTTTGACCAATCAGTATAAAAGAATTTTAGTTAAAAATTCATTAGGTGCAACAATTAAAGCATTTCCAATAAATGTTCAAACCCAAGTGTTTGCTCATGTTTTGGTTGCGTCAGATGTTATTCAATTTAATCAAGCGATTAATGAATCAAATACGAAACTTGAAAAAAGAGAAATTTCTAAATATTTAGGAAAAACATATTCGGTAAATGTTTCAAATATGATTTCAACAAGAAATTACCCAAAGGGAAGCATAATTTTAGGAACTTATGCAAAGCAAAAAGCTTTAGTTCTTAAAAATTCTAATATAGATATTATTTTTGAATCAAAAAATATGAAAATTAAATTAAGAGGTCGCGCGTTAAATGATGGCGCAAAAGGGGATAGAATTTTAGTTAAATCAGATAAATACAATAAAACTTATAATGGAATAATAAAGTCTGAAAATGAAGTGGTGGTAAGGATATAAAATGAAAAAATTATTAATTTTATCTTTAATATTAAGTACAACCTTAATTGTAAATGCAGAAAGTTTATTTTCATTAAATGCTTCTCAAAGTTCAACTATTGAACCTAAAGCGTTATTTTCTTCTGTTAGAGCTCGCGGAATTGGCGATTTAGTTTCAATTGTTATTGATGAAGCTCCTGCAATGAGTGATGTTGGCACATATTCAACTCAAAAACAAAGCTCTTTGGCAGAGAATTTAACAAAAGCGTTTAATTCAATTTTTAATACAAGCTTTAAAGATAGTTTAAATGGAACTGAAGGCAATTTAAGTGTGAGCGGGCAAACTCAATTGGGAAGAACAATGTCTTTAACTGATATTGTGGTTGCGCAAGTTGTTCAAGTTTTGCCAAATGGTAATTTGCTCGTTCAAGGTAAAAAAAGTTTGGTTAATCAAAACGAGAGATTGGATTTAATTATTTCTGGAATTGTTGATCCGAAATGGATAAATCAATCAGGAGAAATTTTATCAAGCCAAGTGGCTAATCTTCAATTTGCTATGAATGGCGTTGGAACTGTTTCTCGTGGACAAAATGAAGGTATATTAGATAGAGCAGTTAGAACTATATTCTAAGATTAAAAATTGGTGGTAAGTAAGGTAATGACAATGAAAATTAAAAAGTTAACAGCATTAATTCTTTTAGGTTTTATGTTTTTAACAAGCGCATTTGAAGCAAATGCAATTTCAGAACAAACTTTAAGAATTAAAGATATAACTCATGTTAAAGGAATACGTGAAAACCAAGTTGTTGGTTATGGGCTTGTAGTGGGTTTACAAAATACAGGTGATAATTCTCGTCATACTCAAATGACAAGCCAACAAATGCTTTTATCTTTAGGAACTGTTATTGATCAATCGAACTACATTCAAAAAGGAACTTCCGCTGCCGTTATTGTTACTGCAACAATTCCTCCTTTTGCTAAAGAAGGTGATAAGTTAGATGTAACGGTTTCTGCTATGGCGGATGCAAAAAGTTTATCTGGCGGAGTTTTAGTTCAAACGCAATTAAGAGCGCCAAATGGAGAAATTGTTGCTGTTGCGCAAGGCCCTGTTTCAACTGGTGGTGTTAGAGCTGCAGCTGGTGGTGCAAGTGCTTCAAAAGGCATAACAACAACAGGTCGTGTTCCAAACGGTGCAATCGTAGAGCGTGATATTTTATCTACAATTGGCGATGAAACAACTTTAACTTTATTATTGGATAAAGCAGATTATACAATGGCAAGTAGAATTTCAAAAACGATTTCAACTCGTGTTGCGCCAGCTAAAGCTTTAGACGGAGGGGCTGTTGAAGTTCAAATTCCAGCTCGATATAGGGATGATAGAGTTACTTTTTTATCATTGATTGAAAATCAAGTTGTGGGAGCAACATCTGAAAAAGCAAAAGTAATAGTGAACGAAAGAACAGGAACAGTTGTAGTTGGTGGAAATACAAAGTTGATGCCTGCTGCTATTGCTCATGGTGGTATAACAATTAATATTCAAGTACAAAATGAAGTAATCCAACCAAATCCTATGGCGCAAGGCAATACAGGATTTCAACAAAATGCTCAGATTCAAATAACTGAAAAACAAGCTTCTTTAATTGAGCTTGAAGCAAATTCAAATTTATCAGAATTAGTTTCGGCACTAAATGTAATTGGAGTTGGCCCAATGGATTTAATTGCAATTTTGCAAGCATTGGCTTCGGCTGGTAGCTTACAAGCGGAAATCGAGGTGATATAGATGAATAATTATATTGGCTCAATTGGAAATGCTTATATGACAAATAGTTCTGATTTATCGGCGATTGAAAATATAAGAGGAAATTCAAAATCCGAAAAAGAGCAATTAAAAAAAGTAGCAAGCGAGTTTGAATCTATTTTTGTTTCTAAAATGATGATGGAAATGGACAAAACAATTGATAAAGAAGGTTCTTTATTTCAGGAATCTAAATATATGGATAATTTAAAATCATTTATGTATAACCAAATTGCTCGTGAAATTTCATCTAATCCAAATACAAGTATTGGAATTGCAAAACAAATGTATACACAATTAGAAAAACAGGTTAAATAATGGATATTTCAAACAATACTAATATTTCATCTCAAATAGCTTCTTCTATTTCGAAATTAAATTTAAATACAGCTCGTCGTGCTTTTGAAGCTCCAAAAGAGGACAAAAATACTCCAAATATTGAATTGCAAGATGTTAAAAAAGATGATATTCAATTAATAGACAAAGGGGAAATGCAAAAAGCTGTAAAAAAAACAGATAATGGAATTGATGTTGCTGAAATTCAAAAGTACGCAAGTTCCATGGGTGAGACTTTATCAATTGATGATATAAATTACGGCTTAATGTATGGAAGAAGTGTAATCGCAGATTTTTGCGTATAAAGGTAAGTAATGAATTATAATGAAGTTTACGCTACTTTTTTAGAGCTTAAAGAAGTTTTGTTAAATAAAAAAGAAGCAATAATAAAAAAGAATTTAGAAGTTTTAAATTTAACGGATGAAGCAATAATCGTTTTGGCTGAAAAAATTAATAGGTTCGATCTGGTAAACAATAACTTTTCTGATGACGAAAAGCAGAATTTAAAAAAGCTTGGCGAAGAAATAAAAGTTATTCAAAAAAATAACGAAATATTAATAAAACATTCCTTAGATGTTATAAATAACATATTATCTGGCATATTAAATATAGCGCAAAATGAAAAAACTTCATACAACGCTCGTGGCGTAGGATGCCAAGATAGCGAATGTTTAGATATTTCATCAATCACGGAAGAAGCCTAATTTAAAGGAAATTAAAAGGATTTAATTATGTCGCTTAATCAAAGTATGAATATTTCTCTAGGTTCTATGAAAAACAATCAGTATGCATTAACTGTTGTTTCTCAAAATATTGCAAATTTGCATGTTGACGGATATCATAGACAAAGAGTTAATTTTGTTACTAACGAGTATACAACAAATTGTGAAAATGTTATTTCTACAATAAAAGGTATGAATGGCGCTTCAATTTCTTCTTTATCTGATTATATAGATGATGCCGCCTTTAAAGATTTATTAGATTCTAATGCTGATTCAAACTATTATAACACCTTGGCTGATGCTTTAGGTGAATTAGAGGGAATCGCGGATGACTTGGGCGATAATGGTTTGAACGGTTTATTGAATGAATTTTATGCTGCTGCAGCTGATTTAGAAAAATTTCCTACTGATATGTCGATTAGACAACAATATGTTCTTGCAGCCCAAAATGTTTGTGAAAAATTTAATCAAGTTTCAACTAAATGCGAATCATTGCAAGAAGATAAATTTCAGGCTGTAAGTAATGAAGTTGTTTTTATTAATAATCTTATGACCAATCTTGCAAAAGCTAATGAAGCACATGTTAAAAATAATCAAGGTAGTTCTACTCAGGTTGAAATAAATAATATCTTAAAGGAATTATCTAATTATATGGATGTTAAAACCGAAGCAAATGCAAACGGAACGGTTAATGTTTTTTTAGGTGATGTTGCATTAGTTCAAGGTGGAGAGCTCAAATATAATATTGAGGTTGATTTTGATTCAACAAATCCAGATGGTGCTGTTAAATTTTCATTAAAATCAACTGAAAATCCTGATTATATAATTGAAAATGGAGTTGCTGACAAGTTTAATTCAGGTTCAATGAGGGCTTATGTTGAATTTTTGAATGGTTCAAGTGAAAACTACACAAGCATAAATGATATAAAAACCGCAATGGATACTGCGGCATTAACATTTGCAAATGCACTTAACGATATACAAACTTTTGGAAGTTATGATGAAGGTGTGTTCGCTGCAGCATTGGGTGCAGATGCGGATGGAAATACTATTTTGATTGAATCAAATACTCCTATGTTTACAACAAGCGATGGTGCTGAGTTCAGTGCAAGCAATATCCAAGTTAATTCTGCTATTTTGAATGATCCATTTTTAGTTGCAGCAGCTAGAATTGATTTAGCTAATTACACGGATGAAAATGGCAATGTTGATGCAAATTGGGTTAAATCAATAGGTAATTCAGACAATGCAACAAAAATTACTGCATTGCAAAATGAAAAAATTTGCATATATAACAATGGAAAAAATAAATGTACATTAAGTGAATTTTTGACAAATAATGCAGCAAAAACAGGTATGGATGTTGCAACAATTCAAGCAAAAGCAGATACAGCAAATGATATAGCTGATGCTGATGCTACAAATTACGCTAACATCGTTGGTGTTAATTTAGATGAAGAGCTTGCCGATATGATTAAATATCAAAGAGCTTATGAAGCTTCAGCAAAATTATTTTCAACAATAAATGATTTAATGGGCACAATTATTAGTATGGTATAAAAAATAAAAAAGGATTTTTATTATGCGTGTATCAACTTCAACAATAACAAATATGGCAACTAATTCAATGGGTAACTCATATAAGACCTATGTTGATATTATGAATAAGATTGCATCTAATAAAAATTTTACAAAAGTTTCTGAAAATGTACCTGATGCAACAAAAGTTTTGAAATTAAATGATCAATTAGCTCAATTAGAGCTTTATCAAAGTAATATCCAAGCCGCAGTTAATGAAATGGATTTGGCATATGATGCATTGGGGGCTGTAACTGATGAAATTTCTGCAATTAATGCTTTAATTGTTCAAGCGTCAAATGCGACAAATTCTCCTGAAAGTGCAAAAGCAATTGCTATGGAAATTAAACAAAGAGTTGTAACTATTCAAGATAAAATGAATGTAAAATACCTTGATAATTATGTGTTTTCTGGTACATACACAAAAGAGCAACCTTATACAGTTGATGAAAACGGAAATGTGACTTACCATGGAAGTAGCCAGCAAGCTGGTGATAGAAATTTAACAATCAGTGAAAATACAACTTTTGCATATAATTTTACTGGCGAAGAAATTTTTGGCAAACAAGACCCAACTTTAGTTGATGATAATGGTGTTCAACTAGATTTCTTCTCTCAGATGAAGCATTTGGATGAACTTTTAAATGCAGATACTTTGGAATATGACAAAATTAGGGAAAAACTTGGAGTACTAGATAAGGCTACAAAAAATATAACTCAATCTCAAGGGTTGGTTTCTGCCAAAGTTGCAAAACTTGATTCAACAAAAAATATTAATGAAGATACAATTTTAAAATTAACTGAAGACAAGGTTGATCTTGAAGAAGTTGATATTACAAAAGCAGCGACTGATTTAGCTAATGCTCAAACCGCCTTGCAGGCAAGTTATTCTATCGGAACAACAATTTTAGGAAGTGTATCGCTTTTAGATTACATCTAAAAATAAAAATAAATTTACTTACTTACCATTAGCCTCTTAATTCAAGAGGTCTTTTTTTATATTATAAATCTAAAGATTAATTTTTTCTATAAAATACATTATATGATATAGAAAAACCGCTCTCACTTGAGAGCGGTTAATTCTTTTATTTGTTAATTATACATTAACTAAAGCGCGTTCTTGTTCCAATTGTAATGTGATTGTAGTAACGTCGCAAACTGAAGCTGGGCCAAAGTATTGAACAGCACCAGGGAATACATAGCAATCATTAATTGCCCATTTATCCCTATTTTGTTCTAATGCTTTAAATACTGGGCCATCTAGTTCAACTAGCGCTTTTTTAATTACAGGTTTCATTGCGCCGTGTCTTCTTTCCATATTCATCATCATAGTTAATGGAACACCGCCTGCAACCCATTCAGTAGCAGGTTTAGTTGTATTTTTAATTGATGATAAGTAACCAGTTAAACCTGATTGAATTAAAGCAAATGCGTTGTATCCTAATGAATAGCAGTAATCTGCATCAAAGTTAGATGGCATTGCACATCTTCCTTCATAACCAAAGAAATGAGCTTGGTCTGCAAATTTACCTGTGTATGAACCTTGTTGCTTCATTTCTTCAAGTCTTCTTGCAATCATTTCAATTAATAATTTTTCTGTTTCAATTTTTGAAACTTGAACGTTTCCGTGAGGGTCTCTATCCATTAATAATTGAGCTTTAATTGTTGATGGAAGAGAATTGAATAATTTAGCACTTGTTGGATTTAATTCAGAAGTGATGATTTCATATTTTTGAGCTTGAGGAGCTTCTTGATAAGCACCATCATGTTCTAAATTAGCCATTAAGTCATTTAATTCGCCAATCATAACTTTCATTTCAGGAATGAATTCAATTAAACCTTCTGGAATTAAAGCTATACCAAAGTTTTTACCTTGGTTTCCACGAGCAGCAATAATGTTTGCCATATAGTTAACAATTTCTTCTAAAGATTGTTTTTTAGCTTCAACTTCTTCGCCAATTAAAGTGATGTTTGGTTGAGTTTGAAGTGCAACTTCAAGACAAACATGGGATGCGCTACGACCCATTAATTTAATAAAGTGCCAATATTTTTTAGCTGAATTTGCGTCTCTTTGAATATTACCGATTAATTCAGCATAAGTTTTTGTAGCAGTATCAAAACCAAATGAAATTTCGATTTGGTCATTTTTTAAATCGCCATCAATTGTTTTAGGACAACCAATTACATTAATACCAGTATTGTTCGCAGCCATCCATTCAGCCAATAAACAAGCGTTTGTATTAGAATCATCGCCACCAATAATAACAATAGCGCCGATGTTTAATTTTTTACATACTTCTAAAGCTTTTTCAAATTGAGATTCAGTTTCAAGTTTTGTTCTGCCTGAACCAATAATATCGAAACCGCCTGTGTTTCTATATTTGTCCATAATTTCATCAGTTAATTCGATGTATTTACCATCAACAATACCTGATGGGCCACCCAAGAAACCAAATAATTTATTTTCTTTGTTGGCGGTTTTTAGTGCATCGTAAAGTCCTGCAATAACGTTATGACCGCCAGGAGCTTGGCCGCCTGATAAAATAACGCCAACATTTTTCATTTCAGTTGATAAATCGTCACCAGCTGCAGCAAATTTTGCAATAGGTTTTCCAAAAACATTTGGAAATAAATTTTTAATATCTTGTTCGTCTGCAACAGAACGAGTTGCTTCGCCAAGAGTTAGCTTAACTGAATTAATGCCGTTAGCTAAAGCTCCAGCTAATTTTGGTTGATAGTTCAATCTTTCTTTTTGAAGAGGTGAAATTTCTCTCATCTTAAATCTCCTTTAAATTTAACTTGGTTTAATTATCGCACAAAAAAGTTTTATTTGCTGTTTTTACTTATAAAATTTTTTAGAAATTCGCTCTCATGAAAGGGAATTGAGTCAAAATCTTTAAAAGAAATTTCTTTTAATCGCTTCTTTGAGTTGTCGTAGTGATATGTTCTTATTTCTTTGTTTTTTAGAATAATTTTTGAAAAACCAAAAGTTCTGGTTGAAATTATATTTATATTATTTTCTTCAAGAATATTTATAATACTAGAATTGGGGTGGTTAAATTTGTTGTATCCAACAGAAATTAATGCGTATTTTGGTTTTAGATTTTTAATCATGTCATTGTTAATTGAATTTTTTGAACCGTGGTGTCCAATTTTGATTATTTCAACTTCATTAGGTAAGTAATTGCTAATGTTTTTGTATCCTTTTGTATTTGAATCGCCCATAAAAAGAGCGTTTTTGTTTTTATATGTTAATAAAGTTATAATTGATGATTCATTATCATTTTTTAAATTTGGTGTGAAGGTTTTAATTTTTACATCATCTTCAAAGTAAATTTCATCATTATTTTTTGCAATTGAATAATTTAATTTATTTTCTTTTAGGTAATTAAGAATTTCTTTTGAAGTTTGAGACTTTGGCGTTTCGCTTTGTATGATTATTTTATTGACTTTATTTTCTTTTAATATATCTATAACCCCGCCACAATGATCTGAATCAAAATGCGTTATGATTAAATATTCAATTTTATTTATTCTTTCATTTTTTAAAAATTTATTAATAATAAGTTGAGCTGAGGTTGAACCATTGTATGATTTTTTCCCTGTGTCAATCATAATATATTTGTTTTTTGGAGTTTTGATTAAAAAACTATCAGCATTTTCAACATCAAACATTATTATTTCAAGGTTATTATTTTTAAATTGAAAAAAGCTAATAAAAAATAAAATTATGCAAACGGTTAAAAAAATTATTTGTTTTTTATTTTTAAAATTGTTTTTTAAATTAAGTATAGATAATAAACCTATTATCCAAAATATTCCAATTTGAAAAGCGTTTAAACCTATTGTTGTGATTAGTGAATATTTGGAAGAAGCAAAAAATTCGCTGATTTTAACCAACAATCCCAATAATGGATTTGCAAATAAATCAAAAACATAAATAATTTTTTGACCAATTACGGGAATAAGGGCAAAAAATGAACTAACAAAACCAATAAAACTTAAAAATCCAATAAACGGAACAACGGCAATATTTGCTAATAAGCTAAATGGAGTAAAATTGTTAAAATAATGCATCTGTAGTGGCATAACGCAAAGTTGTGCAACTAATGGAATTGCAACTATCGTGACAAGGGAAGAAGGCAAGAATAATGTGATAAAGTATTTTTTTATTCGTGAAAAATTTTTGTATTTTTCTTTATATTTTTTGTCTATTTTATCAAATTTTGCTGTAATTATTGGTATACAAATAACTAGTCCAATTGTTACAATAAAAGAGAGTTGAAAACTAACATCAAAAAGGATTTTTGGAGTTGTAAAAAGCATCAAAAAACCAACAAAGAATATTAAGGCTAAAGAGTTTGTGTTTCTGTCGATTATTTTTCCAAAAAGTACAAATAAAAGCATAATGGAAGCTCTTAAAATACTTGGAGGAAAACCTGTCATAAAAGTATAAAGAATTACAAATATAGCACCAATTAAAATGGAAAGGTTATATGGAAAACGAATAAAGGTTGCTATCCACCACCATATTCCATAAATTAAAGCAACGTTTAATCCACTTGCTGCAAGCAAATGAAGTAAACCAGAATTTTTAAAGTTTTCTTTTATTTCTTCATCTGGGTTTATTGTTTCGGAGCCAAAAATAATTCCACCTAAAATTTCTAAGCGAGGAGATTTGATATTTTTTGAATGTTTTTCAATGATGTTATTTCTCGCTTTTTCAAGTTTTTTTAAAACAAAATACCATTTATCGGTTTTAAAGTCAGGTTCTTTTAATTTTTTGAAATCATCAGCATATAAAATGTTTTTAACATCTTTGTTTAAAAGGTAATTTCGATAATCAAATTGATGAGGATTGGATGCATAATTTGGATGGCGCAATTTTCCTTTTAATTCTGCATAATCCCCGATCGAAATTTCATTTTTGTATTTTTCAATTTTGTTTATGCTTATTAAAAATTTGATGTTTAAATCTTTAAAGGTTTCATTATTAACTTTAACTTCATTTGTTTTTAAGAAAAATTTTATTTTATCGTTTTTATTTGAAATGTTGTTTGAACTTATTATTTGTCCTTTAATGATTGCGTCGTTTGAATAAACTTCATCTAATATTGAAGGCAATTTTAAAGATTGATTTGCTTTAATTAAACCAATAAAAAAGATTAAATAAAGAACAATAATTTTTTTAAAATCTAAATTTAAAAATAAAACTAAGCACAAAAGAATTAAAAAACTTATTGAAGAAAATAAAATTTCATGTTCAAAAAAGCTTCCAAGGAGTCCAAAGATATAAAATATTGTAAATAGTATTGTAAATAATTTTGTGTATGAAAAAAGATCTTTCATATTATTCAAACAACGCATTTATAAAATCGGCTTTATTGAAATCAATAATATCATTTATGCCTTCACCGATTCCAATTAATTTTGTTGGCAATTTAAGATTTTTTGCTATTGAAAAAATAATTCCACCTTTTGGCGTTCCGTCAAGTTTTGTTATTGCAAGTGCTGTTATATCAACAGCTTCATTAAAAACAAGTGCTTGATTTAAACCATTTTGCCCTTGAGAGCCATCTAAAACCAATAAAGTTTCGAGATTGTCATTTTCAATTTTTTTATAGATAACATTTTTAATTTTCTTTAATTCTTCAATTAAATTAAATTTATTTTGTAAGCGCCCTGCACTATCGATTATTACTACGTTATAACCATCTTTGCGAGCCATATCTATAGAGCGATATGCTAATGATGCACTATCTGCTTTATCTTCTCTTAAAATATCGACATTAGCTCTTTTAGACCAAACATCAAGTTGCTCCTCTGCTGCTGCACGAAATGTATCTCCAGCAACCAAAAGAACACGCTCGCCTTGTTCTTTGAAACGGTTTGCAAGTTTTCCGATTAAAGTTGTTTTCCCTGCGCCATTAACTCCAACAACAAAATAAACATTTAGCTTTTCTTTGTTGAATTTTAATTTGTTATCGGATTCTAAATTTAAAATTTCAACAAATTCTTGTTTTAAAAAATCTTTTAGTTGAGATGATTTGATTCTTTTTTCTTTAATTTTTTCAACCAATTCAGTAGCTAAATCTATACCTAAATCAGCTTTGATTAACATTGATTCAATATCATCAAGTTCAAATTCATCAGGTATTGAATCACCCGTAACAACACTAACGACACTATCTATTAAAGAATTAGCGGTGTTTGCTAGTGCATTTTTTAAAAGCCCAAAACCTTGGTTTTGAGCCTTATTCTCATTATTTTCTTCTTTTTTCTTGAAAAAATTAAACATGTTTTTCTACAACTCTTGCTAAAATTCCGTTGATAAACGAAGGAGAATCATCTGTTGAGTATTTTTTTGCTAGTTCTAGTGCTTCATCTATAACGACTTTATGTGGAGCATCTTTAATAAAAGCTAATTCAGCAATTGCAATTCTTAAAATATCTTTGTCAATTTTAAAAATTCTTTCAATATCCCAACCAAAAGCAAACTCGCTAATCATTTTATCGATTTCATCTTTATGGTTTTGATATGTTGAACATAAGGTCATAACATATTCTTGAACATCTTTTTGGTGAGATAAAGTACATAATTCGGCGATATCAAGTGCTGACATTGTTTTTTCTGCTGCATTTAGCATTATATCAATTTTTGCTTCAAAATCAGATGTCATTGGTAGCGCAACAGGTATATTATCACAATCTATTGGACGTGATAAATTGTCTTCATGGTTGTTTTCAAAATCAATAATTTGATTTTTAAGTTCATTTAGTTGTGAAACACAATGAGAAATTTCATCTGTTGAGGATGAAACTAAAGTTCTAACCGATTTTAAAACAATTGTTGAAAAATCTTCTTTTTCATATTTGTCGATATTTTTATCTAATTGAGAAAATAGTATTAAGGCTAATTCTCTACTTGCTCTTCTTGCTTGCATTCTTATTAATTCCTTTTTTGTTGTGAGATGATATTTAAATTATATTTTGAAAAAATCTATTTTCATAGAATTTTTTTAATAACTTCGTCATATTTATTCATAATTTCATTTTCTGTATAGTTTTTAATTGTTAAAAGTGAATTTTTAATTATTTCATTGTTGTTTTGTTTTTTTATTTTTTCTAAAACATCTTTAATATCTTTGATTTCTGGTTTAATTAAATATCCATTTTTATTATTTTCAATGATGCCATCAATTCCAGTACCTATTGTGCCTATTGTAATTAGACCACGAGACATCGCTTCAAGATAAGATATTCCAAAAGTTTCATTAATAGATGGCAAAATAAAAACGTTGTTTTCATCCAATTTTTGCCATATTTTATTATGTTCAATATGGGGGTAGATTTTAATTTTATTTTGAAGACTGTATTTTTTAATTAATTTTTCAAGTTTTTTTTCTTCTCTGCCTTCTCCATATATAGAATATTCAAAATCAAAATCAATTTTAGTTAATGCTTTTATAACTAAATCGATATTTTTTCGCTTAATTAATTTTGATAGAGTAATTAACTTTAATTTGTCAGTTTTGAAATCTTTATTTTGGACAATTTTATCAATATCTACAAATGAAGGTAAAATAAAATCTGCTTTTAATTTTTCGGCTAAAAATTTATTTCTTGCACCTATTAAAGTTGAATTTTGAAGAGCTTTTTCAAGCCTATTTTTAAAATAAAAAGCATATTTAAAATTATTTAAAACTCGATAATCGCTTTGATGAACAATTGAAATGCGGGGCAATTTTAAATGTTTATTAATTAAATCGGCGTAAATATGTCCTGATGGCATATGAGAAATTATTAAATCAAATTTTTCATTTAAATAATCAATATTTGCATCTAAAAAAGGTAGAAAAAAGTTTTTGTTATAAATACGCACTTCGTTTCTTGTTGTTTCGCATTCAGGTATATATTTATGCCCTCGTAAATATGAATTTAATAAAAAATTAGCTCGAATTACAAAAACATCATTTCCTCTTTTTTTAAAAGCGAGAGCAAAATCTTCAATGATTTTTGGAATGGTTTTATCATCAAGGATTGGATATAAATCTGTTACAAAAAGAATTTTCATAATTTAATAATAATTTTTTTGTTAAAATTTCGCAAATTAAAAATATTTCATCCAAACGAATTACAAGGAAAACCATAAATTAAGTTAAGATATACAAAGAATACAATAGGTAAAAATATGCACATAGGACACCATTGGACAGTTGAAGTTTTAGGAATGAACGTACATATGGATACGCTCATAACTCTTTGGATAGTAATGGCAATAATTATTTTATTTGCTGCTGTTGCTGTTGGAAGAATCAAACTTGTTCCTTCAAAATTGCAAGCTGTTTTTGAAAATATAGTTAAAATATTTTCGGGTTTAACAAAAGATATGGGGGATGAAGGTAAACGCCACACTCCATTATTATTGACATTATTTTTGTTGATTATAACAAGCAATTTAATAGGACAAATTCCTTGGAAATTATTAAACTTTATTCCTTCAATTAATAAATTAGGAGCAGAATTTGCGTCTCCAACAAATGATATTAATGTGACTGCAGCATTAGCTATAACGGTTTTATTGTATTATATAATTTCAGGTATTAGAGTTAAGGGAATTTCTTATTTTAAACATTATTTCCAACCGATTTGGTTTATGACACCTTTTAATATGCTAGAAGATATAGTAAGACCTTTAACATTATCACTTCGTCTTTTTGCAAATATTTTAGCTGGTGAAATTCTTATTTTGGTTCTAGGAACATTGATTGCATCATTGTTAGACCCAACTGCAATTAATGCATTTTGCCAAAATACATTAGGTGGAATATTGCCTGGTTCCTGGGTTTATAATATAAGTTTATTTTTAGGTTCATTATTGCCGCTACCAATCATGTTTTTTGAGTTATTTGTAGCGTTTGTTCAAGCGTTGGTATTCACATTATTGGCAAATGCATATATTCAAGGTGCAGTTGCAAAACATCATTAAAAGAAATAAAAAGAAAAAGGAGATATAAAGATGGATTTAACAGTATTAAAATTTTTAGCAATGGGTATCGCAATCGGTTTGGGTGTGGTTGGTCCTGCTCTTGGTCTTGGATGGGCCACAAAAGCAATTATTGAATCGATTGCAAGACAACCGGAAGTAGAAGGACAAATTTCAAAATATTTCTATATTGGCGCTGGTCTTATTGAAGCTTGTGCGATTTATGCATTATTAGTAGTAATTTTAATAGGTTTTGTTCTTTAAGAAGTTTGTATTGGGTGCGAGACATTCTCGCGCCCTATTAAACAAATGGAGTTATAATGTTAGCAATAAATGGAACTTTTTTATTTGCAGTAATAAGTTTTTTAATTTTTCTTTTTATAATCAAAGCAATACTTTTTCATCCAATTACAAAAGTAATTGAAGAAAGAGAAAAATTTTATGCAAAAAATTTGAAAACCGAATTTGATTCAAAAGAAAAATCAAAAGCCTTATTGGAAGAAAAAGAAAGGTTACTAAGTGAAGCAAGAAAAGAAGCCTCAAATATATTGAGTGAAACAAATGAAACAGCAAAAAAACAAAGTGAAGAAATTTTAAAAGAAGTTAAAGCTCAGACAATTGATAAAATAGAACAAAATCAAAACGAATTAAACGAAGAGACGAAAATGGCAAAAATTGAAATTAAAAATGAAGTAACAAATATTGTTGGTTCAATTATTTCAAAAGTTTTAAAAACAGATGTTGAAATTAATCTTGAAGAAGAAAAAATTAATCAATACTTAAAAATATAGAGAAGAAAAATGGAATTTACATTTGAAAATTTATTAGCTACAAATATCGTTAATTTTATAATAGTTATTGCAACATTAGCTTTTATATTTAAAAAAGCACGTCTTGTTGAAGTAATTTCAAAATTGGCAATTGATGTTAAAAATGATATTGAAAAATCTGCGACTAGTGCGGCTAATGCATTAAAAGAATATAAACAAACAAAAAAAGATGCTAAAAATACTCCGAAACTTCAAGAAGAAATAATTGAACAAGCTAAAAGTAATGCTTATGCATTAGGGGAAAGATCAAAGTTAAAAACGCAAATTCAAAAAGAAGAAATTGAAAAAAGTGTTGAAAAAATATTTCAAAAACAAGAGGATAAAGCTAAAAAAATTACTACTAATGAAATTTATTTAGCTTGTATTGAATTGGCGCAAGACCAAGTTATTCAAAAACTAGATAATGACATGCACAAAAAATTAATCAATTCTTCAATTGATGAATTAGATAAAATCGAAGGAAGTTTATTTTGAATAAAAAACTAGATATAAAAAATATAAAAACAGCCAAGAGATATGCTCAAGCACTATCTCAAGGTGTTGTCGATAATATTGATGAAATAAATGAAGATTTGGCTCTTGTAGAGGAAGTTATTTTTAATAACCCTGATTTTGTTAATTTCTTTTCTCATCCAATTGTGTCTTTGAAAGATAAAAAAGATGCTATAAATGACGTGCTTAACGGCAAAATTAATGAAAAGACTTTGAGCTTTTTAAATATTTTATTGGATGAAAATAGATTTAATATTTTTGAAACGATTTATGAAGCTTTTAAACAAGAAGTTGATGTAGTTAAAAATAGGCAA
The DNA here is from genome assembly GCA_017560095.1 of Candidatus Gastranaerophilales bacterium. Lineage (GTDB taxonomy): Bacteria > Cyanobacteriota > Vampirovibrionia > Gastranaerophilales > Gastranaerophilaceae > RUG14156. Next base: position 5,248 of record JAFYOU010000049.1, on the reverse strand, counting down.
AGAGTATATGTAACAAGTGCAATTGTCCTTGATGGTAGCGAAAAAGAAAGATTGCAAAAGAAATTAAACGAAAAGCTTCAAAAAGAAGTAATTATAAACTACGAAGAAGATAAAGATATTTTGGGTGGTTTGTTGATTAAATTTGAAGATAAAGTAATTGATTTAAGTTTAAAAACAAAATTTAATAACTTAAGAAAAAATATTTAAAAATTATAATAAGAAAGGCAAAATATATGTCACCAACAATTAATAGTTCTGAACTGAGCGCAATTATTAAATCTAAAATTGAAAATTATTCTCAAAAATTAGAAGTGGAAAACGTTGGCTCTGTTATTGAAATTTCAGATGGTATTTCTCGTATTTATGGGCTTAAAAATGTCATGTCATCAGAACTTGTTGAATTTGATGATGAAAATAAGACTCTTGGAATTACCTTAAACCTTGAAGAAGATAATGTTGGTGTTGTAATTTTGGGTGATTATACGGGCATTAAAGAAGGCATGAGTGTTAAATCAACTGGTAGAATTGCTTCAATTCCTGTAGGGGATAATTTAATTGGAAGAATTATTGACCCAACGGGAACTCCAATTGATGGAAAAGGTGATATTGAAACAATAAAAACTCGCCCAATTGAAAGAATTGCTCCTGGTATAATTGAAAGAAAATCCGTTCATGAGCCACTTCAAACGGGACTAACAGCAATTGATGCCCTAACTCCAATTGGAAGAGGTCAACGTGAACTTATCATCGGAGATAGACAAACTGGCAAAACCGCTATTGCAATTGATACAATTATCAATCAAAAAGGTAAAGATGTAATTTGTATTTATGTTGCAATTGGTCAAAAAACTTCAACTGTAGCACACATTGCAAAAACTTTAGAAGAAAAAGGTGCTATGGATTATTCAATTATCGTTAGCGCAACTGCTGATAATTCAGCTCCGCTTCAATACATCGCACCTTTTGCAGGTTGTGCTGTAGCTGAAGAATTTTTAGAAAATGGAAAACATGTTTTAATTATTTATGATGACTTAACTAAACACGCTCAAGCCTATCGTGCGATGTCATTATTATTAAAACGCCCACCAGGGCGTGAAGCATATCCAGGGGATGTATTCTACTTACACTCTCGTTTATTAGAACGTGCTTGTAAATTATCAGACGAAAGAGGAGCCGGTTCAATTACTGCTCTACCTATCATCGAAACTCAAGCGGGCGACGTTTCAGCATATATTCCAACAAATGTAATTTCAATCACTGATGGTCAAATATTCTTAGAATCAAATCTATTTAATTCAGGTCAAAGACCAGCGATTAATGCAGGTATTTCTGTTTCTCGTGTTGGTGGCGCAGCTCAAACTAAAGGTATTAAACAAGTTGCAGGTCAATTACGTCTTGATTTAGCGCAATATCGTGAATTAGCTGCGTTTGCTCAATTTGCTTCAGATCTTGACGCTGCAACAAAAGCGCAACTTTTAAAAGGTGAAAAGCTAACTCAAATTTTGATTCAACCTCAATATAATCCTCTTTCAGTTGCTCAACAAGTTGCGATTCTTTTCTGCGGAAATGAAGGTTATATTAATGATGTTGAAAATAAAGATATTCAAGAATTTAAAAAACAATTCTTTGAATATTTCTCATCTAATTGTCCTGATTTAGAAGAGAGATTGAATGCTGGCGCTAAATTAGAAGATTCCGATAAAGAAGAGCTAATTAAACATATTAATAACTTTAAAACTAACATATTTAAGGTGTAACTATGGCAAACCTAAGAAACATAAAAGATAGAATAAATTCTATTAAAAATACTCAAAAAATTACAAGAGCAATGAAAATGGTTGCAGCTGCAAAAGTTAAAAAAGCGGAAAGCTTAGTTAAAGCATCTCGCCCATTTACTCTTGAATTATATAAAATGTTTGCTTGGGCTTATAAAGAAACTTTTAAAAATGAATGTGACAAATTAAATACTAAAAATGCTATTGAAAATTACTCTGCGTTATTAGAAAAAAGAGAAGTCAAAAGCGTTGGAATTGTAATTGTTTCCTCAAATAAGGGCTTGGCTGGTGCATATTGTGCTAATGTTGTTCGCTATAGCTTAAATATGATTAAAAAAGCGCTTAACGAAGAGAAACAAGTAAAAGTTTATCTGATTGGTCAAAAAGCTATTCCTGCAATCAAAAACGCTCAAAGGCAATTGAATTTTGAAATTAGAAAAACATACGTTGATATATTAGATGATTTAAATTCTTCAAGCGCTTATGTTGTCGCTTCAGCTTTGGCGGATGATTATATCAAGGGCGAAATTGATGAAATTCAACTTGTAACGACAAGATATAAAAATATGATGACTTGTCATACTCAAAATTGGCAATTGCTACCGGCTATAATTGATAATGAAATTGCTGATTTTAGAGATGAAGAACTTGACAAAGAATTAAAAGTTTCTCATGAAACTCAATATATTGAACCTTTAAGCGAATATTTACCAAATTTAAATGCGGTTTTATCAACAGTTGTTCCAATGTATGTTACAAATATCATTTATCAAGCTTTTTTAGAAGCTCAAGCATCTGAGCTTTCGTCTCGAATGACAGCAATGTCTGCAGCGACTAATAATGCTCAAGATATGATTTCATCTTTGACTATTGAATATAATAAAGAACGCCAAGCAAAAATTACTCAAGAGATAACGGAAGTCATTTCTGGCGCAGGTGCTTTAAAATAATTATAAAATAATTTGTGTTCCTAATAATATTCTGTGTGAATCAGATTTAGCTTCATTTTCACAGAAGATATAATTCAACATAATTCTTGCAGTTTGACCCAAAATATACCAATTGATTCCAGCTGTATATTCTCTTGAATTATTATTTTTAATCGATTTATCTTTATCAAAATCATCAAAGCGAGCTAGGAGTTCAAGTTTTTTGGTTAATCTATAGGCTAAAGTTAAATTATAGCCATATCCTTTTTTATCAGTTAATCCACTACCGCCATTTGAGCCATCTGCGTGTTGATATTCGGCTCTTGCCCAAAATTTTTCTTTGTTGTATCGAATAGCGCTTGAAGCTACTGTAAAATCCGTTGAACTTCTTTCTCCATGAGAGATTCCGCCACCAACATATAATTTTCCATATTTTTCTTCAACGTTTGCCAAGGGTTTAAAATCTACCCATAAATTACCTTCAACTCCAGGGAAAAATTCGTGATAGCGAATATCAGAGCTAAATCCGCCAATTTCATAGTCTACCCATTTGTATTTACCATCTGCTTTAACCCCTGTTTTTCTTGCATTAGAAAAGTTTCTTGAAGCTTGAGAACGTGTTAAAAACGGAATTGTTTTTGCGCTATTTCCGCCTTCATAGCCAACTTGGGGACGAGAGGAACCAAAAAGAATTGTGTGATTTTTAATTCTGGTTGTTTCAATGTGTGCATCGAGTAAAAATCTATGCGAAAAATCTTCAAAAATATCAGGAGTTAAATCAAATAATAATGTATATTTTTCTTTATCGCTTCTAAATTTTCCGCTTAGCCCAACATTAATCAATGATGAATCATAATTAAAATCTTTATCACCATCTGCTATTGTTTCGTTTAATGTGTGAATCATGTGCGCATGAAGAGTGGTGTTTTTTATAATTCCGCGATTAAATTGGGCTGTTAGTTGCTCTTTAAACATACCGGCGGAAGAATTTAAATCGTATTCTTTTTCTATTATTCCTTTTAAGGCTTGTTTAGTATATGGGCTAATTTTTTCTTCTTGGGCTCTTTCTTCGGGTTCTAAAATAATTGGTTTAAACTCCTCTTCAAGAGCTTGAAGAGGAGTTATTGATAAAAATATTAAAACTATTAAAAAAAATGCCTTTTTCACTATTTTTCTTCTTTCAAATAAGCCATCCAGAACAATAACACTACAAATATTATAACACCAATAATGTTACCTAGGGTAGCAGGAATTAAATTATTAAGAACAAAACCTTGCCAAGTTAGGTTTGCTAATGCTTCGGGAGCTAAATTTGAAGCTGCTACAATGTTTGGTAATGTTTTTGTAAAAATACCTTCTGGGATAAAAAACATATTAGCTACACAGTGTTCGTAGCCTGATGCAACAAATATCATAATTGGGAAAAATATTGCAAAAATTTTACCAATAATTCTTCTTGAGCACGCTGCCATCCAAACAGCAAGACAAACCAACCAATTACACAAAATGCCAGATGTAAATGCTTGCAAAAATGATAAATTTACTTTTGTTGTAGCGGTTGATAATGTAATTATGCCAACTGCATCATTGCAATTATGAGATGCGCCTGTTAAAAACACTAATCCTGCAATTATTATTGCTCCAACAAAGTTTCCAAAATAAACTACAACCCAGCTTTTTAAAAGTTCGAGTAAAGATATTTTCTTTTCAAATAATGAAAAAGTCATTAAAACGTTGCCTGTAAATAATTCAGCTCCAGTTAAAACAACCATCATAAGACCAGTTGAAAAAACAATGCCTCCGATTAATTTTGCTAAACCCCATGAAACAGCGATTGTTCCTGTCATAACAGTTAAACAAGAATGTGCGCCAAAAGCAACAAAAGCACCTGCTGCAATTGCTAATAGAAACATCTTTAAAAGTCCATAGCGAACTTTTTTTGGCATTACGCTTTTTGCTATACTTGAAGCCACTTCGCTTGGGCTAACACAATCTTTGTTGTCAGCTAGTTGACCAGTCATATTCTTCTCCTAAACTATCTTAATTAATGGGTTTTTGCTGAAAAATATTATATCTTTAACAAAAAGGTTTTTCAAGGTTTGTATAAAATATAGCATTTTATTTAAATGCAACTATGTTTTATTTTAATACTTTTACTTTAATTTATTTTTATTTCTAAAGAAGCTAAAGCTTCTTTTTAGCTTTTCTCTTTTTTCTCATGCGCCGATGAAAAAGTTAAAAGCAACAAGCGAAAAATTTAATTCCACAAAAAGGCAAAAGCTGAAAAGATTTTGCACGCTATCGTAATTTGATTATTAAGCACGAAAATTATTGTATAAGATGTCAAAATCTTTGAATCTTTTGACTAGGAATTAAGTTTTGAAGCAATGGGTAAAAACCAAGAATTAAAGTAAGCCGTTATTTTCTTCTTTTTTGGTTCTATTTTTTCTTCTTTTGATTGCGGCGTTTGAGCACAAAAGAAGAAAAAATGAACAAAGCCTTTAGGCTTTTATTGAAAAGAAAACGAACTGGAGCTCTAGCTCC
>JAFYOU010000048.1 GCA_017560095.1 Candidatus Gastranaerophilales bacterium | reverse complement strand
GTTGAACGGTCTGCAGAAGAGATAATTTTACCATAATCACTTCGTGGAACTCTATCTGATGACGCTCTATGGTCTTCTATCCCCTCTTTTATTATGATTCTTTTTTCTTCAGTAAAAAACTCTTTCATATCATTATTTTCATAGAACATTTGCGCTGATAATTTCTCGTGATTTTTCTTATCAATATGATGACCAATGTCGTGAAAAACTGCAATTGTATAAAGCATATCTAAATCTATGTTATCGAACTGCTCAGCAAATCTAAAACATCGGTCAATTACATAGTTTATATGCTCAATTCCATGACCCGAATCGTTCTTAGAGTATTCAGGTAAAATGTATGTTTGAATATAACTTATTAAACTTACATTCATTATATTCACCTTATCTTTTTTCTAACTTTTTCAAGATATGTTCGAACAGTTGAACCTGATAAACCAAGTTTTTTACCAATTTCTAAACTGTTATAACCCTGAACTTTCAATTCAACTATTTGTCGTTCTCGTTTTGTGAGCTTATTAAGAAAATCTGAAGACTCAACCTCATTTGTGAAATCATAGTTATCTGCATGATCATATAATTCATCAAATGAGACAGATAATTCCAACAACTTTTTTGTTCTAAAATAATCACACAAAACGCTTTTTGCTACAGTAAAAACTAATGATTTTGGTGAACGCATTTTGTCAATGCAACTAATCCATGTTATTAACTTAATAAAGGTTTGTTGTGTAAGGTCTTCGGCATCATTTTCGCCGATTTTTTTGCAAAAAAATTTATATACAGACGAATAATACTTTTCATATAGTTCTTGAATATTGTTATTCATATTATTCACTTATTATCTTATTTCCGACACAAGACCTTGCCTGAACGCAACCTTTAATACTTTTATTGCATTTAATCATGTTACCTGCAAAGAATTGAATATTTTTTTCGAAGATTATTTCTTCAGTAATGTCTCCTAATAAAGTAATAGTATCTCCAGAGGCAATTAAAGTCCCCTCTGCTACATTACGAATAAATGATGAATCAATTTCAATTTTATTGGTAAATAACTTAACTTTGTTTTCATCAAAATCCATTTCAAAAATTAGACCATTTTCTATAAGACACTGACCATTATTTTGAAGTCCCAGTTTTTTCAATACAATTCCATTTGCAATATATTGTGCATTTTCGTTTTCGATAGCGTGTCCAATAATTGTGATACCATTAAAAACACCTACAGTATTGTCTGCTAAGTTTATACTTGAAAGAGATGTAACGCCATTAAACATAGAAATCTTTTTATCGTTTGATAAATTTAATGTAAGGGCTACTGCGTCAAGTTGAATTTTTGAAAAAGCCTCAACATATTCAGGTGTTGGATTTTCTGGAAGAATCAACAAAGCAACTGCTTCAATAACTTTAATGTTATTTAATGCTTGTGGAGTATAGTCTCTCAAATCAACAACTGCTTGTGCGTGTATTGCTTGTTTTTTCTTAAAAATTTTTCTAAACATAATTTTTTACCACCTTTCACTGTATAAGACGAATGAAAGTATCAAAGTGTCTATAAAAATTCTGAAAAATTTTCCTATTCATTTCAGTTATTCAATATATTCATCTATTTCTTCCCTTGATTTGAAAATTATTATTTGTTTTTTATCTTTGTATTTTTCAAGTAAGTCATAGATATATGGTAATGTATCTTTAGGAAAATCTTCAATAAATCGTTTGAATTCAGGGTCTAACTCTGTTTCTATCCACGGTAAATCATAACGACCTTTACCAATTCTTTCGGTTGCGCCTTGCAAACAAACTTCTGTCGGTAAATCAAATAGAAAAACAGTATCACATTCTTTAAGACGCATTTCTATTGTTCTTTTGTAATTGCCGTCAATTATCCATTTGTCTTCGTTAAATATTTCCAATATTCTTTTGTCAAAATCTTCTCTTGGAATATGAGTTTTGTCGGGTTTGTGCCATATTGAATCTAAATAATATAAAGGTAATCCAGTACATTTATGCAGTTTTTCAGCAAATGTTGTTTTACCTGAACCAGGACAACCAATTACAATAACCTTATTCATTATTTGATTACCTTTTTAGTAACAAAATCGATACCTTTTTCTGCAGTTTTTGCAAGTTTTTCAGGAGATGCTTTTTTCTTTTCTTTTAGTGGTTGTCCGTATTTTTTTGCCATTTTACCAGCTTTAGCAAGAACTACACCCATTGTTGTTGCAGCGCCTAAATATGCTATTAGATAACCTTTTTTCATTTTATTCACCGTCTTTTTCAGTTATTGGAATTATACTTCCTATATCAGTTAATGGTTCACCTTTTATATCAATATATTTTACATTGATATCATACAAGAATTTTATAATTTTGTCAAAATCTGTATGGGTTGATAAATCTCCATTAAAAAGCAATAAATCTTTGTCAACAAGACCGCAACAACCACCAATAAAACCATAGTCGTACTTGTTGATGTGTACGCTACCCTTTTCGATTAAAAGAGCATTTATATTATTGTATTGTGAAACCGCGTTATAAATGGAAATATCGTCAGTTATAATAGTGTTCCTTTTACAAATACATACAGAACATTTTGAATAACCCTGTTTTACATCAATTATCTCTTTTTGAGGCAAATATTTTACAATTTGTTCCGACAAAATAGATTTATTACAGATAATATAGTCCCCAATATCTGCAAAGTTCAACAAACAATCATTTGGATATGGCGATTCTATATTTTCTACAAATACTGATTTCCCATCATTTTTCTCTATAAAATTACAAAATTCTATTTGATTTTTATCAACTAAAAATTTAAATTTCCCAACATGATTCGCCAATATGTCAGCGTGCTTGCTCACAGGTTGGTCTAAAAGAGGATTTTCAGTTACATTCACGACTTTTATAGCCAATTCATCAAAAACGTTTTTAAGAGCATTATCGTCAATATTTGCAAATACTGTTGTAACTTTATTTGCAGGAAGATTTGGATTTGTTAAAAATCTTTCATTCAATTCATAATCGCCTCAAATGCTTGTCTAATATTTTTCGCTGGAACAATTTCGATTTCATTAAAAATATATTTAGGTAATTTTGAATAGTTGTGATAAGGAATTACACACTTTTCAAAACCTAATTTCGCTGCTTCTTTAATTCTTTGTTCACAGCAATTAACTGAACGTATCTCCCCTGCTAATCCGATT
>JAFYOU010000047.1 GCA_017560095.1 Candidatus Gastranaerophilales bacterium | reverse complement strand
GGTATTTGTGGCAGAGTTGTAGCAGTTAAAGATGATACAATCGTTCTTGAAACTGGTTCAGACAGAGTTAAGATTAAGTTTAAGAAATATGCTATTCAGACAAATCACACTGCTAATGAAAAGGTTCAGGCAGAGCGTGAAGCTGCAAAAGCAGCAATGGCTGAAAAGAAAAGCAAGAAGTCTAAAAAAGACGAAGAATAATTTATTCATAAAAAACAAGTTTCCCTCATATTCATTATTGAATGTGAGGGATTTTTCTATGCTTAAAAAAAGAACATCTAAAAGGAAAAAAGACATACCGATAGTCAATAAAAATTTTTTAGGCTTAAGTATATCAAATTTTGCTGGTTTAGTATTTGTTGTAATTTTAACTTTATTATTGTCAGCAATTATTTCAAAAACTGCAATATTAACCAATTTTATAAGCGCATATTTTATTGGCAGTATAATGATTAGTAGTATTGTTGTAGGATTTATTGCATCAAAAAAATCTGAGCTAAAAGGCATCATTTCTGGAGTAGTATCATCAATTATATTCAGTTTTATAGTAACAATATTAATGCTTTTGTTTTCTCGTGCGCAATTAAGCCCAAAAACAATTTTCTTGTATATAGCTATAGTTATTTGCGGTACAATTGGTGGTATAGTCGGTGCTAATACAAAGCGCAGAAAATAATTATAATTATAAAGGATTTTATTATGACGAAGGTAATAAGTTTAAGAAGAAAACAACAATATAAATCGCCTAAGCACCATAAAGAAAAAAGTAGAATTGATTTCAATAAAATTTATGAAGATAAATATAAGATTTTTTTCTTAATAGTTTCAATTTTTGGCCTTTTTTTAGGTGCGTTTTATTTCAGATTAACAGATAATGTAGACTTAATTGAAGTTGTTTCTAACAATTTTACAAAATTAAATAGTAGTAATTTCAAATCAATATTTATATTTTTATTAAAATTTGATTGTATATTTATGATTATAAATTTTTTTGTTGGAACAAGCTTCATAGGGTCTATATTATCATTTATTTTTCCAATGATAAAATGTATATATATCGGATTTTTTAGTGGATATTTATACAATGAATACGAGCTTAAGGGTGTGCTTTTCTGCTTGTTGTTATTGTATCCATGTTTTGTTATAACAACAACTTCGTTGATTTTTGCTTCTAATGAGAATGTGTATATGAGTCAATATATCCGCAATTGTATTACAAATAAAATTTCGACAGATGATATATCAATAAAATTATTTTTACTAAGGTATTTTATATTATTGATTATAAATGTTGTTTGTATTTCAATTACTTCATTGTTAATTACTTTTATTGCACCAAAATTAAATGTTATATAAAAAGAGAACCAAACCCCAAGGGATTTGGTTCTCTTTTGTCAATTATCGCTTTTAATATTAGCCAACGGATTTGATTCTGATGCTTTTTTTAGTTGTTCATCAATGATGTGAGTGTATATTTCAGTTGTTCCGAGATTTTCGTGGCCAAGAATATCTTTTAACACAAGCACATCGACATTCCCATGCTGATACATAAGAGTTGCGGCAGTATGACGTAGTTTGTGCACTGAATAGCCCTCAAGACCACATTTTTCAAGATAAGAATAAACAATGTGCTGAACGGTTTTGGGGCTTATACGCTTGTTTCTGCTACTTAAAAACAACGCGTTTCTGTCTGTAGCAGCAACGCCGTCTACAGGTCTTACAGCCATATAGTGAGCATAAGCGTCAAGGCAAGCACCATTCAAGTAAATTGTACGCTCTTTATTGCCTTTACCAGTAACTCTTAAAGTATGGTCATCACGAATATCATTATAATTAAGACTGACAAGTTCAGATAATCGTAATCCACAATTTAAGAAGAATACAAGAATACAATAATCACGTTCTTTATACTTGCCATCAACAGATTTTAACAATTTTATGCTTTCTTCTAACGTTAAGTACTTTGGAAGGGATTTCTTGAGTCGCGGAGAATCAAGCACCTCCATAGGATTATCAGAAATAATCTGTTTTTGTTTTTCTAAATATTTGAAAAAAGTACGAAGACACGACACTTTTCTCGCTCTTGCTGCTTCCTGATTATCTCTTTCGTTTTTGCAGTAGGAGAGGAAGGCATAGGCATCATTTAATGTTATACTTCTAACAAATTCTTCATCGATATCGAGTATATTAATTTCTTCAAACTCAATAGAAGAGGGGACAAGTCCACGATAATATTTTATAAACTTAAAGAAAAGACGTAAATCAGATGCGTATTCATCGATAGTTAGTGTGGATTTGTTTTTTATTACATCAAGATACACTAAAAAATCCCGAATAATTGGCGATAAGCCTGTGTAGTTTAATTTTTTCATAGCATCACCTGTGAAACAGTTTCACAACTGCATATTGTTTTTTAGTTAATTATTGGTTTGGAATTGTAAAAATTAATAATAGGTAATTATTAATGCGATATAAAAGATTATAGTAAGTTAATAGCCTCTGACTATAAAAAATGACTACAATTGGATTAGTAACTGATTAATTAAATATTTAGTCGAGCTCATTTTCAATCAAATAATTCAGTTTCATTAATATAATCATACATTAAAAGAATCAAAAATTAAAGGATTTTTACAAATTTTATTAAATTAAAATCTGATAGAAATTTTTCAAACGATGCAGAGTTCATTTTGAAAAAAATTATCGAATTTGTTTTTTATAAAATAAAGTATTTGTTTATAAAAATATTGAGCAAATAAAATTTACAAAATAATTATATAAATCAGATTTATATAACTGATTATAGTAAAATACTAATTGTATGTTTAGTAAAATGCAGTGTTTGATAATATCGGGCTTTCTGCGATAAAAACTCATATTTCCCGTATTTTGTATAATTTTTATTCCCCTATATGATACAAAATATTTATTTTGTATAATTATATATCAAGTTTTCAACTTTGTCAACAATTATTTTAAGTTTTCAACATCATATAATCCCCCTTTGTTTTAGATATAAAAAATATTCCATAAGTATTTGATAAATCAAATTCCTATGGAATAAATATGTAATTTATAAATTATTTATTTTTATATAATAATCCTTAAATTTTTCTTTATTAATTAATAATTCTGAAATGTCGTTTCTAAACTTATCATATTCATCGTCAAACACATAATGCTTTGCATAACCAAAATCGCCGTATTTTTCTTTAGTATGTTTATAAGCTCTTTCAATCATTTCGTTCTGATTGAGAGTTGGTTCATATTTTAATGTATATGAATGCGTGCGTTTTAGAAACTCATTTACATCAGTTGAACGGTCTGCAGAAGAGATAATTTTACCATAATCACTTCGTGGAACTCTATCTGATGACGCTCTATGGTCTTCTATCCCCTCTTTTATTATAATTTGTTCTTCTTCAGTAAAAAACTGTTTTATATCATTATTTTCATAGAACATTTGCGCTGATAATTTCTCGTGATTTTTCTTATCAATATGATGACCAATGTCGTGAAAAGCTGCAATTGTATAAAGCATATCTAAATCTATGTTATCGAACTGCTCAGCAAATCTAAAACATCGGTCAATTACATAGTTTATATGCTCAATTCCATGACCAGAATCATTTTTTGAATATTCAGGTAAAATGTTTGTTTCAATATATTTTACTAATAAGTTATTCATTATTTTACAACCTTTTTAGTAACAAAATCGATACCTTTTTCAGCTGTTTTAGCAAGTTTTTCAGGAGAAGCTTTTTTCTTTGATTTTAATGGCTGACCGTATTTTTTAGTCATTTTACCTGCTTTTGTGAGGATTATTCCCATTGTTGTAGCTGCGCCTAAATATGCAATTAAATAGCCTTTTTTCATACTATTCACCGTCTTTTTCAGTTATTGGAATTATACTTCCTATGTCAGTTAGTGGTTTATCTTTAATATCAATATATTTTATATTATTATCATACAAGAATTTTATAATTTTGTCAAAATCTGTATGGGTTGATAAATCTCCATTAAAAAGCAATAAATCTTTGTCAACAAGACCGCAACAACCACCAATAAAACCATAGTCGTACTTGTTGATGCGTATGCTACCCTTTTCGATTAAAAGAGCATTTATACTATTGTATTGTGAAACCGCGTTATAAATGGAAATATCGTCGGTTATAATAGTGTTTCTTTTACAAATACATACAGAACATTTTGAATAACCTTGTTTTACATCAATTATCTCTTTTTTAGGCAAATATTTTACAATTTGTTCTGTCAAAATAGACTTATTGCAAATAATATAATCGCCAATATCTACAAAATTTAACAAACAATCATTTGGATATGGCGATTCTATATTTTCTACAAATACTGATTTCCCATCATTTTTCTCTATAAAATTACAAAATTCTATTTGATTTTTATCAACTAAAAATGTAAATTTCCCAACATAATTCGCCAATATGTCAGCGTGCTTGCTCACAGGTTGGTCTAAAAGAGGATTTTCAGTTACATTCACGACTTTTATAGCTAATTCATCAAAAACGTTTTTAAGAGCATTATCGTCAATGTTTGCAAATACTGTTGTAACTTTACTTGCAGGAAGATTTGGATTTGTTAAAAATCTTTCATTCAATTCATAATCGCCTCAAATGCTTGTCTAATATTTTTTGCAGGAACAATCTCGATTTCATTAAAAATATATTTAGGTAATTTTGAATAGTTGTGATAAGGAATTACACACTTTTCAAAACCTAATTTCGCTGCTTCTTTAATTCTTTGTTCACAGCAATTAACTGAACGTATCTCCCCTGCTAATCCGATT
>JAFYOU010000046.1 GCA_017560095.1 Candidatus Gastranaerophilales bacterium | reverse complement strand
GTGGTACCCGGTGCAGCAATAAAACTATAACACTTAAGAGATATATGATGATATTTGTTGAATTAACTTCTAGTATTAGATTTGCCGTAGTTACTTCTAGTTTGAATGGAGAGTGGGTAGAACTTAGTTTGACAAATAAGAATAATATTTTAAATCGTATATTTTCTATTTTTATTTGTGTTTTCCCTTATGTTTTTTTTATTTTAATACGATAACTAATAAAGAAAGGTGGTATATCCATGAAAAAAAGATTACTATTGTTAACTTTTGCTCTTGCTGTAACTTCTGCTATGCCTGTTTTCGCTATGCCATATCAAATGCCTGACGGAAATGTTTTTGATGTTGAATATTATCGTAAAAACAATCCTGATGTTGTAGCTGCTTTGGGGGATGACGGAAATGTTTTATATTCTCACTATACATCATTTGGAAAAAACGAAGGTCGGAAACCCTGCGAAGATGGTGCCATACCTGTGATTCCTAGCTATATTTATGACCCTAGTGATGACTGTAATGGACAATGGACTAAGAAAAGAACCTGGACTGCCTCTAATGGGGTTATTTTAAAGATTAAGGATGAATATGCACGTTTTGATTTTGAAAATGATGTTACCCTTAGAGCTGCTTTTTATGCTGATGATGTCATTATTTGTAATGGGCAAGATTTAAGTCCCAATTCTGATTTTATGAGGGCTTTAAATGAATTTCAGTATGGCACTCCTGATAGATGGGTTACTGACATGTCTAGTTTACCTTTAGTTGATACTCCTGCTACTAAACAAACTTCAGCTCCTGAAACTGACTCTTGGAAGGCTTATAAGGCTGCTTTTGACCCTTTATGGTGTATGCAGGTTGAAGGTTCTACTTATGGCGTTGCTAAGATTCAAAATTATGGTACAGGTATTGGACTTTTTGGTGGCGTTATTGGCGGGTATGTTTGGAATTTAGATTGGATTGGTGATTGTTGGCAGTTAAAAATTATGGTTAATCCGCACGATTTAAGTTGGAATGCTATTAGAAATTCTCTTAGATTGGTTTCTCCAGATGGTGAACAATTATATGAAGAAATTTATCGACAAGCATATGAAGATAATCCTACTTTTACAGCTTTTAATACTTGGTGCCCTATTGGTGGCTCGGAAGCTATGATTTTATCTCCAGAAGATACTAACTATTTTACTGTTTGCTTCAGATAATAAAAAATAATAAAGACAATTAAATTTACTAAAAGAAGGATACTTGAATAAATGAAAACACAAAAGAAATAAGCTTGGTATAAATCGATTCTGATTTATAGCCAAGCTCTTTTGTTGTATTTTTTTATTTGTCTTTTTTTAGTTTTAAACCATAATTTTTATGCTCAAAAACCTTTTTTGACCATTTAAGACCTACTTTTAATGATAATTAATGATTTTTGCTTGTATAATATAGAAAGAGTTTTTAGACTTTAAAATTTATTGAATTTGAAAAAGTTTAAAATTAATTCAAAAAAAGGTGGTGAAATAAATGTCTAAAAACAAATTTTTTAAATATTTTTTATTGTTCTTCTTGGTATTTTTCTTTAATATTCATTCCGTTTTTGCTTTAGTAGGAAGTGGCGGAAGTGATTTTAACAATAATTTGACTCACGAAGGTAGTGTAACCATAATTAATGCTGGGCAAGAAAATGGTAATACTCAAAAACGTATCATTGGTGATTCTGTTAGAAGTGGCTTGGGGGAATGTTATTTCGGTGAATCTGAAACGATGGTTAAAGCTAGAACTACCTACGAAAAAGAACATGCCTTTCAAGTTACGTCTTGAAAGGACAGAGGAAGACAAATTACAGATGTGCTTGAAAAAATTACTATATTTTTCTTTCTCGTTGCCTTACGATTACATCGTAAGGAGTCTCGAAGAGAAAAATATTTGAATTATAAATGAATAATGATTGTATAGGAACTCTTTTAGAAGGGTTCCCTTTTTATATATGAAATATCATACCTGTTTACCCGGTGTAGATTTTTATTGTAAAAACTTATGAAAGGTATATAATAAAATATAGGATAGTAGATTATGAAATGTGATTAATAAAGCGGAGGTGTAATAATGGACGTTTTAGTAAAAGATTTAGATAAAGACTTAGATAATTCAATGAATGTTATTTTTAATATGCTTGATGAAGCTTTTGATGAATACGAAAGAGGAGAGTTCATTTCAGAAGAAGAATTATTTAGGGAGTTAAAAAATATTAATTGATATGCTAAGAAAATATACTATTAGATATGTTCCAAGTGCTAGAAACGATTTAATTAAAATGAAAAAGTACATTTTGATTAACTTTAAATATTTAGAGTATGGAGAAAACTTTGATAAGAAAATAGAAGAAGCTTCAAAAATCATAAAAAATTCTCTGCTTAGTTTTGAAGCAACTGAGTTTACGTACCGAGATTCTTTAATTTATATGAGATGTATAAATACATATCTGTTTTTCTATGTTGTAGATAATAAAAAAATTTCAGTTCTTCGAGTTCTGAAAAATGGACAAGATTGGCAAAGAATTATTTCCTTATGGCTTAAAAAGAATAATTATTAACCCAAAGACTATTTCTGAAAGGTTCTGCTTTTCAAGAATAGTCTTTTTGTCTGTTATCCATTCAGAACGACTCCTTCCTTCTGGACATTATCATAAAATGGCAATGCTCCAAGCCAGTAATTAAATTGGCTTTCATTCTTTATAACAACGCTGATATCAATGGAATATTCCATTTGAAAATC
>JAFYOU010000045.1 GCA_017560095.1 Candidatus Gastranaerophilales bacterium | reverse complement strand
GAAAGAGTGATTTGACTCATAATTAATTCGTTTAGTAATTAAACGAAGCACTGTCCAATTGTTGTTTCTTAAAAAATCAACAGGTATTTGTCGTTTGTATAAGCATCAATTAATTATTGGTTAGTATTCTATGAATTAAGACTTTGTTTCTTTCTTTAGAAATTAAACTCTATCTTTAAACTAACATTTTTAATCGATAGATATGATATTCTGTTTTCAATGTGCAAGTTTATATATTTCGTAAACTTGTTTTGTGCAGGGCAAAAAAAATATGTTTACTTCCTGCTTGCGACCCATTCCATAATGAAATCTTTTTGATTTCTGTCGCTTTTCTTACATTATCACGTCAATATTTTTTGTCAAATGTTTTATTTGAAACTGATAATGTGGTGACCGAGCTCGTTTGCTCTTGCATATATTATCGTATAATATAAAAAACAAATTTCAAGTATTATTGTTTAAAGTTTACAATTATTTACAATTGTTAAAATACTACTTATTTGTGGAATTAAACCCTTGTAGGTGAAAAAATATATATTTCGATACGCAATTATGTCCGAAATATATACTTTATATATATGTAATTTTAATGAGGTTAGCATGACAATCAATATAAACACTATAAAAAATGAATTTATAGACTACCTTGAAAAGTTAGGCAGCCAACAAGGCAAGGAATATAAAACAGACGATAGCCTTAAAAGTGTGTTTTTATATGCAAACGAATTTGAGAACTTCCTAGATAACGAACTAGGCTTAACAGAAGAAGAAATTATAGAAACAATGCATGAGCTTTCTATTGGCTTAAGCAATACAGAAGATGAATACAGCCTAGGCGAAGAGACAGAAATTGAGAAATTATCAGAAGAAGATATAGACATGCTTCTAGAATCCATCAATTCAAAAGATGAAGAAATAGAAGAAGGCATGGAGACAAAAGAAGATGATTTAAACGAAGAAAGTGCAGATGTTTCTTTCAACGAAACCACCGAAGAAGAAACCGAAAAAGACTTATTAATTGGTATTTTAGGCGAAATATGCAAAGATGAAGAGTTTAGAGGCTTGATAGATACAGATGAAGATGGAAATATTAACAAAGAAGAATTATTAGCATTAATTGATACAATAAAATCTTTTGATACAGATGAAGCAAATTTAACATTGACCGACTTGATTGAAGCAGGAAAAGCTTACAAAAATGGTGATGCTGATGGAACATTTGAAATCAAATCAATAAAAACAACAACACCAGAAATATCAACCAACAAAACCACTGAAGGTAAAACAACAAAAACTACTTCAAAACCAGTAAATAGAGCAAACTACAACCGTGCAATATATACAAACCATGCAAACAATACAAATAATACATTAACTCTAGATGAAATGAATTCGGAACAATTAAAAAATGTAGTTAAAGATAGAAAAGAAGCTCTTCAAGCTGCACAAACAGAATTTGATACCAAACAAAAAGAAATAAATGACAAAATAGAGACCTTAGAAACAAACGCCAATAACAGCTTCAAATTATACACAGAGCAGCTTGAAGCATGCGAAACTCAGGAAGCAAAACAACTAAAATTAATAATTGAAAACAAAAAAGCAATAGCTGATAAAAACTTTGAAATTCAAAACAATGAAACAGAAATTCAAAATCAAAAAACAAATATTTTAAATTTTGATGCAGAGCTAAACAATCTTACTTCTTATCACTCAACATTACAAGGCAGGCTATCAGAACTAGAAAATGCAAAAAACAACGAAGAATCTAAAGGTAATGAATGCAATACTAATTTAATTAAAAGCCTTGAAGCAAAAATTGCGAAAATTAATTCTGAAATTAATAGCCTTGACTTCGAAAACAGAAAAAAACAAATTGAAAGCAATAAAAAGGCAGCTGAAGATAAAATACTAGAACTTGAAGAAAATAATAAAAAACTTAAAGAAGAAATTACAGCTTTAAATGAATCAATTACTTTATCAGAAGACGAAATTGCAAAGTTAGAAGAAAACGTTGTAGCAAACAACAGTGAATTAAAGAATGCGCAAGAGCAATATAATAACGACAAAATGGCATTAGAAAGTGCTCGCAATGAAAAAATTGATATGACAAAAATAATTGAAGCGCAAAAAGCATTAAACGAAGCACAAGAAGCTTTAACAAAGCAACTTGAAGAAGAGGCGCAATGGAAATATTCTACGGCTAGCGGGGCTAACGCAGTTGAATGGGCAAGACAATACGATGATAAAAGTCAATCTTCAATGGAAGATGTATTCAGGAAAAACAATCAGGATTTTCACAAGAGAGCTTGGTGCGGAGATTTTGCAAGAATGGCATTAGAAGAAACAATCGGAGCAGATAATCTACCAGAATGGTACAGAAATTGCAATCAGGCATATTGCCCAGACATACAGAGGGCAGGCGCAGGCCACGAAGTATCAGCCGAAGAAGCTCAAGCAGGAGATCTTGTGTTATTTGACTGGGATGGCGATGGCTCAGCAGATCACGTAGGTTTATTTATAGACAACGGAGATGGAAGCACGAATATTACAACAATCGAAGGAAATACATCAAACAGAAGCACAGGTTCAAGAAGTTCTGTTGAAGAAAAAGAACGAAACAGAAACGATATAATAGGAATATACAGCATAAATACATAAGCTGTTAATCAAAAAACAGTCTCATGAATATAGCCAACGAACAAATGAGATGATTATCAGCCAAAATTACTCGCCTATTGGCCGTAATTGGCGGCTCCCAATGCAAAAACTCCCATCTCTTGAACGATGTTGGAAATATAAATCTTGCAAATCTACTGCCATACACGCCACATTATCTTCTAGATTATCGATTCTTTTTTGAGTTTCACTAAAAGTCTCAAGAACAAGTCTTGCTAAATTGGCCTCTTTTTCACTAACTGTTACACCTAAGCGCCGTTCAACATCTGCAATAGCACAGCGCAAAGATGCTTCTATATGATCAGTGTTATCTTTGGCAAGTTTATATTTTCTATCCTTCATGCCATGCAAAACATCCAAAGGCAACAATTTTCTGATAAACAATATATTTGAATTTGTCAAATATGAAATAAATTCCTCAGCTTTATAATCTTTTTGCAGCACGTAATACGTCAAAAGATTTACAATATGACCGTCTTTTGTTTCAACAGGTAGAGAAAAAATCTTTTCAGGTTCGGGTTGAAGTTGATAGATTGCCATTAACAATTCTGAATAATCGACACCTGTATTTTCTATACAAGAACACAAAGCACTCTTACATCTATTTTCATCAACATCAATAATTGGTTTTAATAACAACTGCAAAGTTTTCTTTGAATTGCCACTTAAGCAATCTTCAATAAAATCCAAATATGTTTGATGTTGATTTTGAACCATGTTCCACAATAAATCAGTTTTCTCAGCCATTTCAAAAAATTTTTCAGAATCTTTCTGCAATAAAAATGCAAAAAATGGCGTATAGTTGCACAAAGAATTGCGTGCAATTATTGTTGCGCAGGTTTCTTTTGCTTGTTTTGCTTCAGAAAGCTCATGATATACATCTTCTTGCTCAGAAGAATATTCGATATATTTTAAACCTTTTAGCAACTATAAACTTGATGATAAACATCATTTATTTGTTACTCACAATAAGAATCTCGAATCAAATGATAAGCAAGACTACCACTAGAACGGAGCAATTCACCGTAAGCTATCGAACCATACGGAATGCTTGCAGGAATATTCCAAGCATTTGGATCAATACTTGGATGAAGATTTACTCGATTACCACAAGAGGCTGGAGTAGGACGTGGCTTATGTTGATATGCATGCATATGAGCAATAAGCTCTCTTTCTAAAGCCATAACTGCATCCAAGGCATCTTTTTTCGTCTGAGATACATCATTACCCATTTTTCTTAATAACTCTTTGCGAGTTGTTTCTAATTTTTCAAGTGCGGTTTTATATTTAAGGTCTTGAAGATGTTCTATGGTTTGAACAGATAATAAAGATTTAACAAACAATAAATTAAAATTTGTTAAATAAGTTATAAAATCTTCAGCAGCTACTCCTTTTTTATCAACAAAATATGTAAGTAAATTCATTTTTTTATCATCATCACAATCAACCACGGCATCAAAAGCGGCAAACGCATGCGCTGGTGAGCTTTGATATGTAGCTTTCATGAGTTCAGGAGAATTAAATGTTTTATTATCTATTGCCCTTTCAAAAGAAGAAACAAACCTTCCTTCGTTAGGATCAATTATTTTTCTTGAAAGTAATTCAATTGTTTTAATTGGATCAACAACCATGCAGGTTTCAATAAATTCAAGATATCTTTGAGATTCATTTCCAGCTGCATGCCACAAAAAATTGCTATCTTCCATTAATTTAAAAAACTCTTTAGGTTTTTTTACAAGTAACGAAGACAATATTTGTGAATAATTTTTATTTTTATCTTTCAACCAAAGATTAACATTGAAATCACCTTTTGCTTTATCAAATACTGCAAGATTACTTATAATAAGATCTGGTTTTTTGTTGGCTTCTTCTAAAAGAAAATTTATATCACCACACATCAAAGAACTAGTTCTGGCACCTTGTTTATAAGGAGCTAAAATTAAATCTCTATATTCTTTCTTCATTAAAGGTAAAATTCTTGTTGCATTAACCGGAGATAATTTTAACAATTTTTGAAAAAAATTAACACGTTCCGGAGTCATTTCCCATGCATTAATTGCCAATTCTTTTTCTTGTTGCTGTTTTCTTTTATCACAAGAAGAAGCTCTGCACATCGAAGATAACGCTGCGATGACATCTTCTGGTCTTTTTTTTGCGATAGCTAATAAAATATCAAGATATTTAGGATTAGTATACATAGCAAAAAGCTCATCTTTACCAAATGAAGCAATTTTCTCATCGTCAGGAAAACGATTAACCCATAAATTTATACGGCCAAAATTATCATTATCTTTGTATGAATCTGACAACAATATAGTCATACATTGATAACCAATAACATATTGAGGATAAGATAAATATACATCTTTATATTTTTCACAAACACCAATATCGCAAAGTTGCTCAATTCCTAAAGGAATTTTATTTCGATCAAGATCATGCTGCGTAATAAACTTATCTTTATCTTTATTTGAAGCAGATTTAAAATTTAAAGAAATATTAGCATACTGATTATTATTTTTTATTCCATGCAAATTATTTACGCGCCTATTATTATAGACAACTGGCGAAATTCTCATGATTATCCTTTATTCAATACATTACATGTAAAATAAGACAGCTAAAAAAAATTTTTTGCCAACAACCAAAACAAAGCTTCAAAATATCTACCATGAAACAAAAAATATTTACTTGCTTTATAAAAATATGAGAATAGCAAATTATCGCGCAAATCCTAACTTATATTTTTCATCACGGAAGAAAAAAATTAGGATGGGAGATGATATCGTAAGGAAAACAAAACATGAATTTCCAGCCTTAAGTCCTTCTTATTCGGATGACTACTGGCTTTGCTTGAGAACACCAAGACATAGCAATTTGGGCAGAAATTTAAATATTTTTACAGACAAATTGAGCATTCCACTATATGAATGCAGAATACGTTATGGTTTTAGACAAGAAGTTTTAAAAGACGTATTAGCAGAATTAAAAACAATTAAAGAATACGGTGTAGCAAACTGTGCTGAATTTGCAGAGCTAGTTGAAGCAATGCTTTTGGCAAATAATTATACAAATTCAAAATTAGCAAATGTGATGTTACAACTTAATATTTACGACAAATTAACTGGCGATAAAATATATAAATACACATGTCCATATGACCATATAATAGTTTTAACCTCATTAGATGACGAAGAAAATTCAAAAGAAGAAATTGTACTTGATGGCTGGATTGGAAAAGCAATGAGCATATCAGAAGCCAAAAGAGAATATTTTACTTTGCTAGCAAAACAAGCGGAAAGTCAAATCGTTTCAGATGGATTAGCTAGCTATAATTTATTTTTAGATAGCACACAAGAAAATCACGACACAGCCACATTGGATGATATTGATTATACAATCAAAATATTTTTTGAAGAAAGCAAAAAAAGCTATTTGAGAAAAGAATTTGAAAAAAATCCAGAAAAAGTACGTGATTTACTGCGCGCAAATTATCCCAGCTTAATACTAAAAAATAATTAAAATATTTTTTATTTTTAACAAAAAACCAATTAAAGGAAAAATATTTTAAAAACAAAAAAGAGCCATTTGGCCCCTTTTTGAATGTAACATAAATATCACATAGAACTTTTTATTTTATTTAACAACAGGATTGTTTAGTTGTTTAACAACTTTATCAGTTAAATCAACCCCACCAAAAAATACTACTGACTTTTCAACAACAGTTGTTACTTTACTTGTCATTGCGACTTGTTTAATAGCATTTTTTATAGCCAAGTCAATTTCAGCTTCTTTTCTTTCTTTTAATTTCAAATAAGCTTCTTGTCTTTTTGATAATTCACGAGCAGTTACTTCTTCGAAATTCTTTCTTTCTAAAGGAGTTGAAAGTTTTTTATATTCCCTTTCTTTGTCAAGAGTGTATCTTTGAATTTCAGCATATTTATCTGAAATTTCGTTTGAAACTGTTTTTACTCTTGTATAATTGTCAACAACTTTATCAAAATCAACAATTCCAATTACTTCAGCATTTGCAGCGCTAAACAATAGAAGTGAAGTAGCCACTAAAGACAACAATTTTTTCATTTCATTCTCCTTTTTGTAACAAATTATATCACAAGTTAAAATGTCTGATATAATTTTAACATAATAATTTAATTAAGGAAAAATATGACAAAAGACTATCAAAAAAGAAACTCAAAAGAATACAACATGTTCAGAGGTCTTTTTCAATGGATAACTTGCAATTTAGTTTATGGTTTATATTATAAAATTGCTTTTGGGTTAACAATTGAAGGAAGAGAAAATGTTCCTCGCAATGGGTTTTGCATTGCTGCTTCAAATCACGTAAGTGCAATTGATCCATTTTTAATTGCTTGTGCAGTCAACCGAAGAGTTGCTTTTATGGCAAAGATAGAGCTATTTGAAAAAAAGATAATGCGTTTATTTTTAGATTTATTAGGAGCATTCGCAGTCAACAGAGAAAAACTATCACCATCAACAATTAAAACAGCACATGCAATCAAACATACAAATTGGCTACTCGGAATTTTCCCACAAGGAACAAGGGAAAGAGATGACAATATGGATAATATCAATAAAGGTTTTGCAAATTTTGCAAAAACTCTTAAATGCGACATTTTACCTATTGCAATCACTGGAGCTTCAAAAGACAAAAGAAAACTATTTAAAAGCAAAATGAAAATAAGAATTGGAGAGCCAATAAAATACACAAACAATGTTGAAGAAATGGTAGCCCTTTGGAGCGAAAAAGTCATGGAATTAATAGAAGGAAATAAAAATGAATCTGAAAAATGTTAATTTTTATCAAAAAAAAGCGAAAGATTTTAATTTTTTAACCAGATTATATCAAATTTACACAATTTTTGTTTTATTAAAACCCTTTATAGAATTTCCTTTTTATAACATTAAAATAGAAAAATCATTCAAACTAGAAAAAGGTAAAAACTATATCTTGGCTCCAAATCACATTTCATATTTAGATGTATTTTTTGTAAATATGGCTTACGGAAGAAAACTTGCCTATATTGCTAAGCAAGAATTATTTAAAACTGAGACATGGGCGCAAAGATATGTGGCAAAAAATATTTATAGACTTGGTGCATTCGCACTTAACAGAGAAAAAGTTGGACTTACAACAATTAAAACAGTTAAAGAAGTCTTTAAGGCAAAATATGATTTATGCATTTTTCCGCAAGGAGGTATAAGAAAAAACAAAACAATAGAAAATATCAATGGCGGTTTTATATATTTTGCTAAAACAAATAAAGTTGACATTTTACCAATGGGATTAACAGGCTTTGAAGAATATAATTGGAAACCTTTTAGAAAGAAAAATGTTTCAATTAAAATCGGGACACCTATTTCTTACGAATTAAGCGAAGAAGAAATCTTAAAGCAATGGTGTGAACAAGTGGCAAATTTAAGCGGATACGAAAACAAACAAAATAGCTAGCAACTTTTTACCTTTATATGTTTTATAGCATAGTAAATATTTGCATGCAGGTAAATTTTGTCCAAAATAAATCCACTTCAATATTCAATAATGGCCAAAACTCTTAACTATTTAAAGAATCCTAACAAGCAAGGGGGGACTCTTTTAATTGAAGTGCCTGCAGATATTGGAAAAGCTTATAACGGATATAAAAGAGGCGGAATAATTGAGGCAGGAGAAAAACTAAGAAAAGAAGGCATGTCAGCTTTAGTTTGGCTTTTTGGCATACCAGTTTTCAATAAACTTGGAAATTTTGCTTTCGAAAAAATGTTCAACCTTCCAATGGATATAGATTATTCAAAAGATGCAATTGAAAAAAGCGTAACATACCTTAAAGATGGATTAAACCCAGACAATCTAGACGTAAGTGAATTAGCAAAATATGGCGCTAAATATAGTAAAAAAATTAAAGAATTAGGAGTAGATAAAAGCGTTAAAAGAATAAAAGGTGCAAAACAAGCCATAACAATAACTTCATGGCTTTTGAATTGTTTTTTAATGGGCATTGCACTACCAAAAATTAATCAACGAATTACGGCAAACAAATTAGAAAAAGAAAACACGATAACCAAAGACACAAAAAATCGCCTAACAATGGAGCAATTCAAAACAAATACAAGAAAAAATAACAACATTGCCTTTAAAGGTCTTTTAGATACAGCTGTTTATTTGATGAATACAAATAACACTGCAAGGTTATTATCAACGGATGTTCCGATGATTATAGGTAGATGCGCAACTGCAAGAAATAAATATGAAGCATTTGAAGTTGGGTTTATGGATGCGGTTGCAATATTCTTCTATAATTTTAGCCTAGGTTTAATCGAAAAAGGTATGCAAAAAATATTAAAAACCCCTGCAATTGATGCAAAAGTAGCAGAATTTATATCACAACAAAATGACTCTCTTTATTCAGCGATAGAAAGCGTAAAAAATAAAAATGAAATTTTCACCTTAGAAGGAATATTTGGTAAAGATGCTACAAAACAAATATATCAAGAAGCAACTAATGGTAGATATGGAAAAATAAACAAATTTGTTCACAAAGATGAAATATTAGCTATCGATAAGTCGGTTGAAAACTTGATTAGACACCTAGCAAATTCGCAAAACATTATAAAAGACAACGAAATCAACACCGATGAAGTTAAAAGAATAATTAAAAAATTAAATATGAAAAACGGAATAGGATATGCTTTAGGAATAATTGGAAGCTTCATTGGGCTTGGCTGGCTCACCCCAAAAGTTGCTTATTTTTTAACTCAAAAAATAAGTGGAAAAAGCGGTTTTATTGGCATTGAAGGTAATGATAAAAAAACAATGTAAACAATTGTTAAATTAGTATATACAAAAACGCAATGTGTTTCAAAAAAAATACTTTAACTAAACATAAGTGTGTTATGTATTTAGTGGGTGAATATGAGTTTAATAAAACGCTTAAACAATGCGTTGCACGGCAAAAATACGGCAAATTTTCAAAAAAATACTTCAAAGCTATATTTTGGTGAGAGTTTTAATGTATATGTACTAAACTCCCATAATTTAGCCCAAAATTCATTTGTTCAACAAACAGACAAAAAATATGCAACAGAAACCACAGGAAACGAACAAACCCTTGCGTTAACTCAACCTGTGCGCTTCATAAGAAAATATGTAAACGAAGAAACAATTCAAAATGCAATAGAAAAAAATCCTGAAATTCAAAGAATTTTAAGCGAATACGGGCTAAAAGCAGAATTCAATTTTGAAAATGTAAACTCAATCATAATGTCTCATTTAATTCCAACATCAAATACATCCCAAAAATTGTATTGCAGAATGGGACATAGCGCAAAAGAAGCGTCCTATTTACATTTAACGCAAGCAGCATTGCTTCATGATATAGGAAAAGGTTTTATTCCAAAAGAAATACTTAACAAAAAAGGGAAATTAACTCAACGCGAAAGACTTATAATAGAACTTCATAATTTATTAAGTTATGAAATTTTAAAAACAACAGACTTGAATCCACGCGTTGCACAATTAACATATGAACACCATGATTACAATAAAAAAGTAAAAAGAAATCATGAAAACCAGGCATTAACAATATCAGACATATATTGTGCGCTTAAAGAAGATAGGCCATATAAAAAGCCTCTAAGTGACATATATGCAAAAACAATACTATATGATATGGGAACAAAAGGTAGCTTTGATACACGATATCTCGCTCACCTTAGCTCATAAATTTAATAACTCCTAACTTAAACTAACAACTAAAAAGCTCCGCGTAAACGGAGCCTTTATTTTTTATGTAAGAACTGTTTTCTATTTTTATTTTTTAAAAACGAAATATGCACCCAAGAATCATATTCATTGATTAATTGGTCAAATTCTATATTGGAATTCAAAATAATTTTAACGACATCTTTAGTCGACATATTTAAAACTTTAAAATCTGCCGCACAGCCTAAAAGATGTTGAGAATTATATATGCCACCCACAAACTGATTAAGTTTTTTGCTTCTAAAGCCAGAAGTAATTATCATAGGTTTATTAATAAGATTTCTGATTGGTTGCAAACAATAAACAATCAAATTTAAAAGATTATCTAATGAATTTATATCAGGAACATTAGAAATATTATTTTTGTTTGCAATTTCAGAATAAATTAATTCCGACATTTTAAAATTAATCATATTTAACTTCCTTCATCTTTTCCAAAACTAAATCCATTTTTGCATCCAATCGCACCAGTAAATCTCTATCTTTATTAATTGCTTCATAAATCAAATTCCTGCACCTCTCGCACTCATCTTTTGTTCGATATTTAATCGAAATTAACCAATCAATACTTTTAAATACTCCTATTAAGGTGCCTAAAACCAAAAAAGAATAAATTACTATATCACTGTTTTCTGCCATCACCACCCACAAAACTTTTGAAAATTATCAACAGAATGTTTTATTACCCAACGACTAAAAGAATTTACTTTTGAAACATAAAGCAATCTTTCAAAAACGATTGTTGAAAAATATCTATCATAATCAACATAATCTTTATTTTCACAAAGTACATCATGAATAAGACTTGGAACTAAAAATCTATTATCGGTTTTTGAGCCTATCAATCTCCAAAAAAATCTCGGAATAGTTGCGCCATCCCAAGTATATTTTTTTTGAACTAAAAACCCATATGTTTTACTATTTATTTTATCTTTTAAAACTACATATAAATCTTTATTGCAAATAAAAGGTTTTTTATAAATTTCATTTACCAATTCTTCTGGTGTATCAGGAAGAATAAAACGAATATCAAGATTCGGAACTTTATCAAACCAAATTTCTAATATTTCATCAGAATACCAACAAATGTTCATAATTGCCATCTTCAAAAAACTTATCCAACTGCTCATCCGTGAAACCTAATAAAGCACCAATAGCGCTTACATAAGGATTCCCACGATAGAAGTTATTTGCTTTTAATTCGATTTTTAGAGCTTTAATATCTATATCCTGACAAAGCTCCTGAGCGACTGCATCGCACGTCGCCTGCGTAGTGCCAACGCCAAAGCTCGACGCTTCGCCGTTTTGGCACCGGCTCACGCATTCAATAATATCTTCAAAATCCATCCCTTTTGCTTGATAAATCCCACGCTCAACGTCTGCGCCTGTTAGGAAAAGTTTTGCAATTCTTTCACGCTCTTTTTGTTCTTGTTCTTCTTCATAATTAGGATTTAAAACAAGTTTACCATCTTCAACAATATATTTGTTTTCTTCGTAATCTATTGGCAATTCTTTTATATCAGAATAAAATTGCTCTAAAGCTTCTTTTTCACCTTTTATTAATAAATTATTTTGAATTGTGTAATACATGATTAATTACTCCCCTTAAATGGATAAAAACCAATTCCAAATGTATTCGTTGAGCCCG
>JAFYOU010000044.1 GCA_017560095.1 Candidatus Gastranaerophilales bacterium | reverse complement strand
ATTTGTCAAAATAAATTGAAAATGTCGGACAAAATATTTTGAAAATTTCAATTTTGCGAAAATTAAGGGGAAGTTTTTCAATTCTTTCTGTCAGACATTTTAAATTGAAATGATAAAAACTACAAAACTCTCTGATAATTTTTTCCATGATAAAATTTAATATGGAAGGTGTTTATGAAAAAAATTATCTTACTAATTGTATTTTTCTTTTTATTTTCTAATTGTTGTTTTGCCAGAAATAATAATGGTATTATAAAAAATAGACGTGGCCTTGTGGTACAAGCCTTAGACAACGGTGCTTTAGGATACATTTGTCCAAGATGGGCTTTGTGCTCAGATGATTGTCGTTCAGGACAATTTGTATATTTCAATTTTAATGATGATTTTGTAGATAATCAAAGATTTACAATTCCAAAAGATTATTGCCTTTTTGCGAATGGTGTTTATAAATATACAAATAAAGATAATGTTTATAAAACAGTTAGGAAAGTCGATTTATTTTACAAGTACTAAATTAACAAACATCAACCTTGCCACCAGACCAAACAACTTTCCCAATAATTTGGAAATATTCAGAATCTAAGTCAACTGTAAAAGGTGCATATTTTGTATTTTTACTAATAACTTGTACTTTATTTCCTGGCATTCTTTGTAGGATTTTTACATAGAGTTGATTATCTATACATACGACATAAGTGCCGTCATTAGATAATTCAGTCATTGTGTCGTTAACCATAATTAAATCGCCATCATTAATCTGACCAAGCATAGAATCACCACGCACAGAAAACATTAATAAATGGTTTTCATTTGCGATAGTTATTGTTCTCAACCATTTTTTTGCAAAAGCAACAAAATCCTTAGCTACCGCTTTTTCTTCAATAACAGAACCATATCCTGCTGAAGCTGCCATATCTAATAATGGAATAAATACCATTTCATCAACTTTGAAACTTGCAGGGATAGTTGTTTTATCAGGATTAGAATACATTTCTCCACGCCCTGATAATAACCACTCTGCACTAATATCATAAGTATCAACTAAACCTTGCAAAAAAGCTGTGCTTGGTTGTCTTTCATTTAATTCATAAGAATAAATACTTCTTGCAGATATTTTAATACCCTTATCAATTAAATTCTGAGCGATCTCTTCAGCAGAAGCTCCAAGCTCAGTTCTAACTCTTTTAATTCTATCTTGTAATGTATCCATATTAACTTACCTCATGAAAATTATTTCATAAACGCACAATGTGTCAAATAGTTATGTAACAAATTGCAAAAAATGTTTACAATTCGCACAATATCTCAACAAGTTTTATAGTAACTATTTTAACCGAATTTGTCAAACTTAACATTTGTAAAGTGTTTGACAGTTTTTGATTTTCTATTGACCTCTCGCACAATCTGTCATAATATATGCAATATAGTGCGAATGTTTCGCACAGACTAGAGGGGCTTATGGGTAAAAACATAAAAATTGAATTATTAAAATTAGGAATCACTCAAAGAGAATTGGCTGATTTTCTTGGTTTCAATGAAAGCTACATAAGCTTGCTTATTTCAGGAAAAAGAAAAAATAAAACATTTAGCGATTGGGTTAAAAAAGTTTTAAAAATAGATTTATCAAAAGGAGGTAATAAATAATGACCTCCAATAATATATGGTTATCGCTTGAAGATGTTGCAGTTCTTACAGGCGAACTTCAAGAAACTGTAAGACGTAAATGTAAACGAGGAGAATACTTTTCAACCTTTATTAAAAACGGAAGGTATAAAGTATATAGTATTAAATTATCATCACTTCCTTTGCAGTTCCAAGATAAATATTTAAATAAAGCAGAAAATAATAATGTTTCTATATATTCTGAAGTTAAAAACAATTCTAAACAGCAAGCTGATAAATATTTAGAATTAATAAAACTAACAGAAGGTATGAATCATACTGAAGTTAAGAATTTCTTAGCCTCTTGGAACATATTAAATCCAGAGAAATCTGCGTGTTACACGAGTTTATACAATGCCAAAAAGAATTATATTAATAATGGTGCAGATGCATTAATATCTAAAAAGAATCAATGTGGTAGAAAATTATGCGTTGAACAGAAATATTATGAATATTATAAAAGTCTATTTTTAAAAGAAGGTGCACCATCAATACACGTTTGTTGGCTTGCAACTTTAGGATTTGCAAAACAAGAGTGCGAAAGCCTTGATGTTAGTAAATTCCCAAATGAAAGAAGTTTTGACAGAATGCTAAAACGACTAGTTCCGGAACAGGCTATTTACTTGGCTAGATACGGCAATGCTGCTTGGAATAAGAAATATGCCACATACATTTCAAGAGATTATTCCAATATAACAGCAGGTAGCGTTTGGGTTTCTGACCACGCTCAAATAGACGTTGCAGTTAAATTCAACGGAACAGTTTGTTTTCCTTGGGTTACTGTGTTCAGAGATATTAAAACTTCTAAATGGTTGGGATGGTTCTTGCACGCAGAATCTCCAAACTCTGACCATATATTTCAATCTTTCTATTATGGTGTAAAAAAATACGGCCTACCTGAAGATATTTATCTTGATAATGGTAAAGACTATCGTTGTAAAGATTTTGCAGGGGGCAGAGAGCAAAGTGTAAAAGTAAAACACTTGGCTCAAAAAGAGAATTCTTTAATGAAAAATGTAGGCGTTAATGTTCATTTTGCCCTCCCATATAATGCCCAAACAAAGCCTGTAGAAAGGGATTTTTTGAAAATCAAAACATTCCTTTCAAAAGGTTTTGTAGGGTACAGAGGTGGAAAAATAACAGAACGTCCCGAAAAACTATTATCTGAAATTAAAGATAATAAAATAATGGATTTTGCAGTTTTTAAAGAATTATTTGATGATTTTATAATCAATTTCTTAAACAAAAATCCATCTAAAGGCAAGATTTTAAAAGGTAGATGCCCTGACGAAGTATGGGCAGAAGAATTTAAAGTTAAAAGAGCTATCAGTAGCGATGCTTTAAAATTATTCTGTATGAGAACCTCTCGTCCTGTCAAAATTGGCAGAAACGGAGTTTATGATTCGCAACTACAAGTAACATATTGGGGCGAATGGATGATTGCCGAAAAAGGTCGTAAGGTCTTTATTCGTAGAGATATAAACGCATACCAAGAGGCTTGGGTTTTTGATGCTAAAACAGAAGAATATCTTGGCAAAGCTAATATTTATCAAGAAGTATCATTCTTGGCTACAACTAATGTTGAAAAAGCAGAACTTAAAAAAGCTCTTGCAGTTAAAAACAAAGAGAAAAAAGTTCTAAAAGAATTTATAAAAGCTAAATATAATCCAACAAATGAAGAAATAATCAGCAATATCAAATGTGGATTAGATAGCACAGATTTCGATTCAAATCCTGAAGTTATAGAACTTTCTAATACTAATATGGATAAAATTGTTGCGGCTGAAAAAGCTTCAAATGTTCAGCCGGCTAAATATGTAACCCCGATTAAACCTAAGTGCAAACTTTTCCTTACTGAAAGTGAAAAGCGTCGTGCTATGGCTCAAAGGGCAATATAGGAGGAGATATGCAGTTAGTTAAAGAATTAAAAAACTTACTAAAAGAAAAACATTATTCTATTGCTAATGCTGCCAAAGCTATGGATATTTCATCCACAACACTTCATTTATGGATGAATGATAAATACAAAGGCAACACGCAAAAAGTTGAAGACTCAGTAAAACATTTTCTAGAAATTGAAAAACTTCGTGAAGGCAAAGTTAGACTAGGATTTGTTAATACTACTATTGTTGAAGATGTATTCGACATCGCAAAAACCTGTCACGTAGAAAATGAAATCGGTGTTTGTTGCGGTGATGCGGGCATTGGTAAAACATTTGCAGTTAAAAAATATGCAATAGACAATTCTGACGTGATTTTAGTAGAAGCTGATTTAGGCTACACACCTAAAGTTTTATTCTCTGAAATTCATAAAAAACTAGGTTTTGATGGCTGTGGAACTATCCACGGAATGTTCTTAGACATAGTTGATAGATTAAAAGCTTCAGGTCGTCTTATTATTATTGACGAAGCAGAACACCTGCCATATAAATCATTAGAGCTTTTAAGACGAATTTACGATAAAGCACAAGTTGGTATTTTATTAGTTGGAATGCCACGCTTAATTATGAATTTAAAAGGCGAAAAACGCCAATACGCACAGCTCTATTCAAGAGTGGGCATATCTACTAGGTTAAACAAATTAACCGAAGAAGATAAAAAAGCTATCATCACTTCCATCCTTCCTAACGGAAAGGTCATTTACCCTACACTATCCGAATATTGTGCCGGTAATACAAGGGTTCTAACTAAACTCTTGGTTAGAACCATTCGTATTGCCGAAATAAATGGCGTGGAAGTCAACGAAGATGCAGTTCAGGCAAGTATTAGCCAAATTATTGTGTGAGGTTAATATGAGTAAGAATTTTGATACATTTATGGCTATTTTTTTGATAATTCTCGGCATTTTTATCCTCGGTGTTCAAATTGGGATAGCTCATGGCAGAGAGCTACAAAGACAGGAGTATTATGAGTACGCAATTACAGATTAAACAAATTCATACATTAAAAAATATTTTAGGCTTAGATGACGATCTCTACAGAGATATGCTTGCAAGTTTTGACGTTTGCAGTTCAAAGTCACTAACTGAAACAGAAGCGAATATTTTTATAAGCATTTTGAATGACAAAGTTAAAGTTTTAAAAAATTCAGGCTTTAAAAAATATGACGAGTTAAATGGCAGAAACCCAATAATGGCAACACCTTTGCAGTTAAGAAAACTCGAAGCTACTTGGCAAGACATTTGCAATTCTGATGATGCAAAAGAACAAAAGCGCAGTTTAAGAGCCTATATCAAAAAGCAATTCCACATAGATGACATTAGGTTTATGACTAAAGCCAAAGCCTCTAGAATCATCGCCATTTTGGAACAAATAAGAATTAAAAAGTATTTAAAAGCTCTTTAAATAGCTTTTAAGGTCGTAGATAAAAAAAGAAGGAGAAAACTTATGGAAAACAACACAGCAATGTCAATTATCAACGCTCAAATGGAATCTTTAATGGCAGATTACAATGAAGTAATGCTTGATTTTGCCGAAGCTTCTATGATTGAAGACAACTATACTGAAAAGTATGAAAAGCGTGATAAATGCAGACTTGTAAAAGTTCAAATCGATTTATTAAAGAAATTAATGAGAGAAATCTCTAATATCGAAATTAGTATGCCGATGATGACTAGAGCATAAAAGGTCGAAACAGCCGGCTAACAGAGCAAGCTGGCTGTCTTAACGTAAGGCGTTAACTGACGAGACCAAAACACCCTAGGAGAGACTTTTGGATAAACCTTGGATAAAATACATCACAATCGACAATTTACCTAACGAAGATATGAAAATAATAGCTTCGGTTATTGGCTTGGAAGCAACAATAAAAATTATGTCAGAGTTTTCAGGTGTAACATTTGCAGTACCTAAAAAAGCAATGTTAGCAGCTAAAATTAAATATATAAAAGAGGTTTATGATGGTTCTAAAACTTCTCGTTCATTGTTGGCTAAACAATGTGATATGTCAGAAAATTATATTTTAAAACTTTATAAAAAACATCATTTTTAATTTTCATAAAAAAAGGGCTTATTTAAGCCCTAAAAAATTGGAATTAAGCTTATTGCATTTCTATACAATAAGTGTTTCTTGTTTTTTAAATTGCATTTCATAGAGAGCTTTATATTGACCATTTTCAATATTCATTAACTCTTCGTGCGTTCCAAGTTCAACCAATTCACCCTCATTGATAACAGCAATTCTATTAGCATTTTTTATAGTTGAAAGCCTATGAGCAATAATAAATACAGTTCTATCTTTCATAAGATTATCCATTGCTTTTTGAACGATAGCTTCTGACTCATTATCAAGTGCTGAAGTTGCCTCATCAAGAATTACAATTGGAGCATTTCTAAGCATTGCACGAGCAATAGCAACACGCTGTCTTTGTCCTCCTGAAAGTGTTAAGCCTCTTTCTCCTAATAATGTATTTAAGCCTTCAGGGAGTTCGGCAATCATATCTTGTAAGTGAGCAGATTCAATTGCTTTTTGCAGTTCTTCTTTTGTTGCTTGAGGATTGCCCATCATAATATTTTCTTCAATCGTACCTGAATACAAGAAATTATCTTGAAATACCATTGAAATATTACGTCTTAAAGATTTAATTGATAAATTTCTAATATCAACTCCATCTATGGTTAAGGATCCTGATTTTATATCATAAAAACGAGGTATTAAATTAACAAGGGTTGATTTCCCACCACCTGAATTTCCAACAACTGCAAGAGTTTCATTTTTACTAACCTTAAGATTTAAATTTTTAAGAACAGGATGTTCTGGAATATATTCAAAATCAACATTTTTAAATTCAATATAATTATTTACACCAGTTAAAGTTGCAGGGTTTTTGCAATCTTTGATTTCTGTTTCTAAATCAAACAGCTCAAAAACCCTACCCATAGCTACAAATAAATTTTGAATATTAGTTAAAGTATTCCCTAACGTTTTAACTGGTTTATACAATAACAATAATGATGTTACAAAAGATGCAAAACCTCCAGCTGTCATTTCGCCTGAATTTATTAAGAATGTGCCAACGCCAAGAACAGTTGCAATACCTACGGACGCAATTGTATACATTATTGGAGACATCCAACCTGAACGTTTATATAATGACATATTTACATTAAACGATTTCCATGTTTGTTCTCTGAAATATTTATTTTGTCTATCTTGCAGTTCGTATGCTGCCATAACTTTATTGCCTTGATAGGTTTCATTAATATTAGTTGTTATATTTCCTCCAATTACCATATTTTTATTAGAAGCTTCTTTAATTCTTTTTCTAATTAATGCAACAGGAATAAAAGCAGCACAAAGAACAATAACTCCAATAATTGCAAGCTTCCAAGAACTATATAACATAACTGCAATTAAACCTAATGCTCCAAACACGCTTGTTGTAATAGTTTTAATTTGGTCAATTATTCCCGCTGAAGCAGTTTGTGGATCGTTCATATATCTTGAAATTATTATCCCTGAAGAATTTTCATCAAAAAATTGGGGATGCATATGAATTAATCTATTGAATAAGTCAAATTTAACATCATTAGTTATTCTTTGAGATGTCCAAGTGGAAAGATAACCATTTAAATATCTCAAAACCCCTTGAAACATTGCAAAAAGAATTACACCAACAGGTAGTAAAAAAGACATTTGTAGACTTGTTATAGTAATTTGTTTATTAAATAAACTAAACTCAAGTATTTTACCTCCGATAACATAATCCATATATGGTTTTAGTGCAAAAGCTGTAACACCATCCAATAATCCAAGAGGTATTGCAACTAAAAAGCCTAAAAATATTCTAAATAAATAAGGCTTTATATAAGGCCATATCCTTGATAGTAACCAAGAATATTTGAACGAATTTTTAGCAGTTGTAGTATCTAATTTCATAGTATTCTTTGTTATAACCTTTCAATATATTTGTAATAATCATTATTTTGAAATTTTGAAATAAATTTCAGACAATTTTCTTTTGATATAAAATTTTGATTAATTGCGATTTCTTCTACACATGCAATTTTAACTCCTTTATTTAATTCCATTGATTGCACAAAATTGCTTGCCTGTAACATAGAATCATGAGTTCCTGTATCTAGCCAAGCAAAACCTCTACCCAAGATCTCGACATTTAAATTTCTTTGTTCCAAATATATTCTATTTAAATCAGTAATTTCTAATTCACCCCGTTGTGATGGTATTATTTTTTTTGCATACTGGCAAACATTTTTATCATAAAAATATAAACCCGTAACTGCATAATTTGATTTTGGATGTTTAGGTTTTTCTTCTATTGATAAAACTTTTTTATTATTATCAAACTCAACTACACCAAATCTTTCAGGATCTTTTACTGTGTAGCCAAAAATTGTTGCCCCTTTGTTGTTCTTTAGTGCATTTTTCATTAATGTAGAGAACCCATGTCCATGGAATATATTATCACCAAGTATAAGAGCAACTTCATCATTATTTATCCAATCCTCAGCAATCAAAAAAGCATCAGCAATACCTTTTTGAACATATTGAATTTTATATTCAATATTCAATCCAAACTGTTGTCCATTTCCAAACAGTTTTTTAAAATTATCAATATCAACCTCGTTAGTGATAATTAAAATATCTTTTATTCCAGCTAACATCAATGTTGATAATGGATAATATATCATTGGCTTGTCATAAATAGGTAATAATATTTTAGAAATAGGAATGGAGGCAGGATACAATCTCGTCCCTGCCCCCGCAGCTAAAATAATTCCTTTCATCTTGCTTCACATAGCTCCTTTTGGTTGTAGTTTTTACCTACACAAGCATAATCAAAGCCACGAGCAATAAGTCTTTCTCCATTATATTGATTTCTGCCATCAAATATAATAGGGGTTTTCATTATTGATTTCATTCTATCAAAATCAGGACGTCTAAATTCATTCCATTCAGTTAGTAAGAGCATAGCATCAGCATTTTCAAGTGCAGAATAAGCTGATTTTGAATATGTAATTTTATCTCCAAAATAAAATTCTGCTAATTCAAATGCTTTTGGATCGAAGGCTTGAATATTTGCTCCTGCTTCTAGTAAAGCATTGATAATTGTAATTGCCGGAGCTTCTCTCATATCATTTGTTTTAGGTTTAAAAGCTAAGCCCCAAACTGCAAAAGTTTTACCTTTAATATTGCCATTAAATTTGTCTAGAATTTTTTTGATAAAAATTTGGCGTTGAGCTTTATTAATATCATCTGCAGCTTTTAGTAAGCTATAGTCACAATCATTATCAATAGCAGTTTTTGTTAATGCTTTTACATCTTTAGGGAAACAGCTTCCTCCGTAACCAAGACCTGGGAATAAGAATTGAGAACCAATACGTTTATCTGCACACATTCCAATTCTTACCATTTCAGCATCTGCTCCAACTTTTTCACAAATATTTGCAATTTCATTTGCATAAGAAATTTTGACTGCCAAGAATGAGTTTGCTGCATATTTTGTCATTTCAGCTGATTTTACATCCATCATGATAACAGGGTTTCCTGTTCTTAAAAACGGAGAATATAATTCTTGCATTATTTCTGATGCTCTTTGAGAATTTGAACCGATAACGACTCTATCAGGTTTTAAGAAATCATCAACAGCAGCTCCTTGTTTTAAAAATTCAGGGTTTGAGACTACATCAAATTCAACATTTGTTTGTGATTTAATGATTTCTGTCACTCTATCAGCTGTTCCGACAGGTACCGTTGATTTGTCGACAATTACAGTATATTTTTCAATTGATTGTCCTATAGATTTTGCTACTTGTTCTACATATTTTAAATCAGCTGAACCATCTTCGCCCTGAGGAGTTCCAACTGCAATAAAACAAACTAAGGATTTTGCAACAGAAGTTTTTATATCGGAACTGAAACTTAATCTTTCTTCTGCAACGTTAACTTTAATTAATTCTTCTAATCCCGGTTCATATATAGGAACGATTCCCTGTTTTAGTTGTGCCAACTTTTCTTCATTATTATCAACACATATAACATCATTTCCCATTTCGGCAAGGCAAGTTCCAACTACCAAGCCTACATATCCTGTACCTATTACACAAACTTTCATTATCTATTTCTCCTTTTAAATATTCATTAATTCTTTTTCTTCTGATTTGATTTTTTGAGCAAAATATTCAATCGTTTTATCCAAGCCTTCCGTTAATTTAATTTTTGGCTCCCAATTCAATTTTTCTTTTGCTAATGAGATGTCTGGTCTTCTTTGAGTAGGATCATCCGAAGGCAATGGTTTATAAATAATATTTAAATTCTTATCAATTTTTTCTTTTACAAGTTCTGCGAGTTCTTTTATTGTAAATTCGCCTGGATTTCCAGTATTAACAGGACCTAATAACTTATCATCACTTGCCATCATTCTAATAATCACTTCTACTAAATCATCTACATAGCAGAACGAACGAGTTTGTGAACCATCGCCATAAATAGTTAAATCTTCTCCTCTTAATGCTTGGCAAATAAAATTTGAAACAACTCTGCCATCATTTGGATCCATCAGAGGACCATATGTATTAAAAATTCTTATAACTTTAATTTTTGTTCCATATATCCTGTTATAGTCAAAGAATAAACTTTCAGCACATCTTTTGCCTTCATCATAACAAGCCCTGATACCAATTGGGTTTACATTTCCTCTATAAGTTTCGTGTTGAGGGTGTACTAAAGGCTCCCCGTAAACTTCGCTTGTTGATGTCTGCAATATTTTTGCATTATGTTTTCTGGCAAGTTCCAACATATTTACAGCGCCATAAACACAAGTCATTGTTGTAAAAATAGCTTTTTCTCCTTGATAAGCAGGAGGGGAAGCGGGACAAGCCAAATTATAAATTTCATCAATTTTTTCATCAATTTCAAGCGGTTGAATTATATCATGTTCAATAAATTTGAAACGCGGATTATTTAATAAATCCCTCACATTATCTAAAGA
This sequence comes from Candidatus Gastranaerophilales bacterium, assembly GCA_017560095.1. Taxonomy (GTDB): domain Bacteria; phylum Cyanobacteriota; class Vampirovibrionia; order Gastranaerophilales; family Gastranaerophilaceae; genus RUG14156. Next base: position 8,277 of record JAFYOU010000044.1, on the reverse strand, counting down.
ACCTGTATAGTTATTGTCAACACAGATTAAACTATTATTTTCATTTTCAATAAGTCTTTTACATAAATTGGAACCAATAAAACCTGTTCCACCTGTGATTAAAATTGTTTTCATTGTAATCTCCTTTGTTGTCAAGTTATTTTAAAAATTGTTTTTTGAATAAGCTATTTTTTACTTCTATGTCTGTATCTATATTTACAATAGGATGTTGTTTAATTTTGTATTTTTTTTGCAATAGATTTATGTAGGAATATGTTAATCGTTCTGCCATCCAAGATAAATTTCGATTTTCTTGGGTATTGGGTTTGTATTTGTAATCTTTAAAATAATCTTTTAATTCAAAAAGTATTGGAAATAACCATTCGCAGTAATTAAAAAATATTTCTTTTTTCATTATGAAACAGTTGTACATTGGCCCGCTCGATGGTTTTGTTAGTATGTTATGTATGTCTATATAATTACGATTTTTTAATATTTCTAATGTTTTATCAAAAAATTCCATTTTCATCCCCCAATCTGAATGACTTGCGTAATCGTTTTTTAGACTTGCAGGAATGTCTGTAAAAGTGTTACAAAGAATATCGCAATCTGATAGTATGCTACGTAATTTATCTAAATCAAACGTTACTCTATTGTTGTGTAATTTGCTTGGAATATTCCAAAAACGTCTATAATGATTAAAACCAATATATTTAGGGGAACCGATTTTATTATAATTTTTCCAAACCCAATATATTGCTGTCATTTCATTTAATTCTCGATTTAAATTTGAAATATTATCCCCTGTATCATCTCCAATCATGTTGTCGAGTAGCCATTTAAAATTTTGTTTAGATGTTTTTCCATCTTTATGATTTAAATATCTCAAAGCACGCCCTGCATGGATTGGGGTGTAAATCTCATCTTTTAATAAAATGGCAGGTTTGTGATAGCAAGCAATTATTTTGATATGATTGCTTTTTGATAATTCGCTTTTGCCAATTTGTTTTTTTGATATTTTGAAATTTATTCCTAAAATTGTAATTTTTTTATATTTTTTTTCATTTTTGTATTCGTTTTTAATTGAAAAAATAGTTTGAAAGATTTGATTAAATGAAAATTTTTCTTTGCTGGTTAATAGTTTTAAAATTTCAGGATAATTTTTTATAATGTTCTTCATATAAATGTCATTGTTGCCATTAATAACATTTTCATGAAATAGTGCTTGTTCTTGAGTGCCTTCAATATTTCTTAATTCAACTTTTTCTGTTAATTTGATTTTGGTATGGTTTAAAACTGCCATTGCCCAAAACCAAACATCATCATTTGTTTCACATAGTTTTAAAAATAAATTTTCTTTTAAAATATCTGAATGTAAAACTTTAGGAGGGTAAAGAACGCCACCTATACCTGTTGCAAATATGTTAAAAGATGCTTCTTTGGAGTTTGTTTCATATTCCCATTCGTTATAACGGCAAATTTTATTATGATTTAACTTGATGCGATGCCCTCTTGTTGCTATAACGCATTTAGGATTTTCTTGATAGGTTTCATATAATTTTTTTACAAGATTAATGTCATAGATAACGTCATCATCAACAGTAATAATAATGGCTTCTTTGTTTTTTTCTAAAGTAGGTATTAATTTTTTGTATGGTTTTGTATTATTGTTCACCCAATCTATAGAAATTTGTTTTTCGTTAACTAACTTTAATAATGTTCCTGGTAGGTCTTTCTCCAGGTTTGGAAATTCTAATTTAGATAAAACTAGTGTAATTTTGTCAGGTTTAAGTGTTTGTTGTAATATTGAATTTATAGTTAAATGAACAACATTAACTCTTGCAGGAAAAGTTGTTAAAGAGACTATTATTTCAGCTTTTTTTGTAACTTCTGAGTATAGCGGAGATTTTTTGGCATTTTCCAGCCATATTTTATCTTGGATACTATTTGACAAAGTCAACCATGGTTTTTTTGCTGAACAATAGTGCAAAATTTTTCCATGTTTAATGGTATCATTTTTGTGATTTGTTGATAATTGAAGATTCCAGGCGTTATCAATAAGTTTTACGTCGTTTTGTAAAACACTATTTAGTATATTTTGGTCGTGAAAATATTTATTATTAAGGCGTCCTAATTTCAAAAATTTTTCAAAATAATTACATTTATTGATGTGTTCAATATCCATAACCATTACCCCAGAATTAAAATAATTTTTTAAAGATTTTAATTTCAGTATTTTTCTAGCGTAAGTTTGAAAAAATGGAAAAGAATAATTATTATCAGAATTAATTTTTGATATAAATTCATCTCTGATAGCTAATATTGCTTTATCATCTAAAGTGATTTCGTATAATTCGGAAAGATTGGCATTTATAATAACGTCAGAATCTAAATATATAATTTTTTTAAAATTTTTAAAAATTAATGGAGATAAAATTCTGTAGTATGCAGATATATTTAAGTGTTTTACATACCATTTATCTATTTGAAATTGTTTTATTAATAAAGAAACATCAAAAAAACGAATATTTATATTTTTGTGGTGTTCAATTATTTTAAAAAATTTTTCTTGTAAGTCTTTATCAATGTCGTTGTGCAATATTATTATGTCATAATTATGATTTTTGTCTGAATTATTTAATAAAGATGCGATTGTAACACTTAAGTATTTTGCAAAACTTTTATTGCAAGCAAAAATAACAGGAATATTATTTTGTTCAAAAAATGGTTTTAAATCATAATTATTTTCGTAATAAAATTTAGCATTCCTATTTATTTGAAATTTACGACCTAAAAAATAAAGTATTTTATAATTTTCTCTATTTCTTAGCGAAAAAATTTTTTGAATAAATGTTACATCTTCTGTAATGAATTTATCAATTTTATTATATTTTTTTAAAGGAATTGAACTTATTTTTTTAAAAAATTTACTTGATTTAACTTCAGGATTATTAGTTATAAAATTTTTAAGTAGTTCAATTGCCTTGCATTTATTTTCTTCATTTAATTTTGTATAAAAATTTATATATTTGTTTTTGAAAATATTTAAATATTTATAAGAAGCATTTGTATCTAAATTTGTTTTTATCCAAGAATAAATATCAATTTGATTATAAATAAAATCAAAATATGAATTATTATTTGTTTTTGTATAATATTTTCCCATTATAGAATGAGGATTGCCAACAATGTAATTATACAATTTGTCTTCAATTCCATAATAAGATTTTATAAATAATAAATATTTAACAATAAAATTGTCATCATCGTGTTCATATTTTGTAGGGTAGCTAATATTGTTTTTATCTAAAATCTCTTTTTTAAATATTTTATTCCAAAGTAAAACATTTATTTTGTCGAAATTATCGATGTTAACATCCATTTTTTCTTTAATTTTTATATGACAATATTGACAGTAATCTTTTGGAATTATACTAGTATTACTTAAATTATGAATATTGCAATTACACATTACCAAATCAACATTTTTAGATTCAATGGTTTCTACCATTTTTTTTACCATCAACGGTTCATACCAATCATCAGCATCGCAAAACATTAAATACTCACCACAAGCCTTAGAAATTGCAAAATTTCGAGTTTTAGCAGGACCTGAGTTTTCTTGATTAAAAATCTTAATTCTTGAATCTAATTTTGAATATTTTTGAAGGATTTGAAACGAGTTATCTTTAGAGCCGTCATTAACACAAATTGCTTCAAAATCTTTATATGTTTGTTTTAAAATCGCTTCTAAACATCTTGGTAATGTTCTTTCAGCATTATAAACAGGAATTATTATACTAACTTTTGTCATTTCCCCTCCTTATAAGAAATTCCTTGTTAAATATTGTTATTAATTTATGTTTTTGTGCATTAATGTACAAATTTTTTATAGAGAACATTTTTTGAAGAAAACTTTGTTGATTGCTTTTATATTTTTGATATTTGGTAAGTTCTTCTGGACTTAAAATTAATACTAAATTCTCTTGATATATTGAATAAGCACTTTGAGGGATACTATTATAAGCTACATTAAGCCACTTAAAACAGTAGCTTAAATAAATTTCATATAATTCGTTGTATATGCCAAGTTGGATTAAATGCTGTTTTAAAATTCCTATATAATTAAATACTAATAATTTTTTATCGGTAACGGAATTTATAATAGAGTTTTTTCTAATTCTATATTTATATAAACATTTATCAATATAATGAATTTGTTTTGCAGCAAAGATCATTTTATGTAAAAAAGCATGATCTTCCAGAAAACGTAATTCTGAAAAAACTATATTGTTTTCCTTTAAAAAAGAATGTTTGAAAAATTTATTCCAAACTAAAAGGCTAAAGTTCTCGAGACATCCAGCCCTAATATTTTGCCAACAATAAGATTTTTCTTTCTTTAAATTATATTTTGTTGCCTTTTGGATAATTTTAGCAACATCAACCTTTTTAAATTTATTTGTTCCATCTAAAAATGAATAGTAATTAAATTGGAGAACTTCAGCATTATTTTTTTTAGCTGCTTCGTAGAGTATCTTTAATGCATTTGGTTCTAAAATATCATCAGGATCAAAGAAATAAATATATTCTCCGGTAGCAGATGTGAGTCCTATGTTGCGTGCATATCCTTGCCCTTTATTTTCAGGCAATTCAATTACTTTAATTTTATCATTTTTATTCGCAAAATCTTTTAAAATTTCTAGAGATGAGTCCGTTGAACAATCATCAACACATATTATTTCATAATCATCAAAGGACTGATTAACTAAACTATTTAATCCTTCTTCTAAATATTCTTCAACATTATAGATTGGCAATACTAACGAAATTTTAGTCATTATTTCTCCTTACATCAATAACTTGTCCTGTTAAGTTTGATAAAAGAGTTTTTAAACTTGCTTCTGCCACTTTTTCAGGTTGCAACAAACTCTCTGGTGGTTCATTTCCAAAGGCTTTCAAACGCATAGGTGTTGCAGTACGTTCAGGATTAATAACATTGATTCTAATATTTTCACTTGCTAATTCTTCAGCTAATGCCTGAGTTAAATTAACAACTCCTGCTTTAGTTGATGAATAGGTTGAATATAATGCACGCCCCCTTGTATAAGAACTTGATGCAAATAACAAAATGCATCCTTCCGTTTTTTGTAAGTATGGGATTGAGGCTTTTGCAACATTAACAGAACCCACATAGTTAACATTTATATCGTGAATAATTTCGTCTATATTTCGCTCTGCTAATTTACCCATTCTTAAAATACCGGCAGAATTTATAACATAATCAATTTTGCCAGTTTCGTTGAAAACTTCTTTTAAATAATTTTCTACATCTGAATATGAAGAAACATCACAACCTAAACTAGAAGATGTGACATAAACCTTAGCACCATATTTTAAAGCTAAATCAGAAGTGCTTTCACCGATACCTTTTGTTCCACCAAAAATGACAATGACTTTGTCTTTTAAATCATCTAAACATTTATCATTTGGGAAATCGTGACTTCTTATTTGAAAAAGTCTATCAGCCATAAAAATATCGCTTGGATATGTTACTTTTATATTTTCTACATCTCCATTTACAACATAAACTTCTGCCAAATTATATTTAACTATTAATCCACAGTCATCGGTAAAATTTTTATCATCTTTAGATAATTCGTGGGCTTTTTTTATTAGCGATAATTTAAAGCATTGTGGAGTTTGCCCTCGTTGTAGTTTAGAACGATTAGGTATATTTGAAATAATATTATCTTCAACTTCAATGACTGTATCTGTTGCAGGGATAGCAACATCAATAGCATCATATTTTTTTAAAGCGTTTACACAATCTGTAATGATTCTATTTGTTAAAAAAGGTCTAGCACAATCATGAATTATGACATTAGCTTCTTCATCATCAATAGAATTGATTCCAATAAAAGAACTGTCTTTTCGTGTTTCTCCCCCATTTAATAAATTACTTATTTTCAAATATTTATTTTTGAGTAATATATTCTCTGCAACATGTCTATATTCAGGAGTTATAACAACAATGATTTTGTCTATCTCGCTAGCATTTTCAAAAACTTCAATGGTATGTTCTAAAATTGTTTTGCCAGCGATTTTAATAAACTGTTTTGGGACATCGCTTCCATAACGGCTCCCTGTTCCTGATGCTAATATAATTCCATAATTTTTTATCATAATTTTCTTTCTTTTAGAGTTTAATTGTTTTTCTTTTGATTTTTAAAAATAAAACCGGTGCGCCTAATATTTTTAAATCTTTTTGAGGGATTGAATATTTATCTGCAAGAAGATGAAATTCCAATAATGCAGATTTATATTCTTGTCCTCTTTTGTATATTTTTTTAAATTTTTCAGCGATACTAAACCAAAAAATGTTTTTTAATTTTTCATATTGATTGTTCGAAATTAAGTAATCTAAAATCAAATTTGCAGTTTTATATAAGCTATCGTTTTTATCTTTTGATGTACATTTAGAATGTGTTATTGAAGATTTTCTTTGTCTAAAGAAATAAAGTTCTTCATTTAACAATGCGATTTTGTAATTTTTTATGCTATAACCACGCCAAAATTGATAAAAATCTTTCCAAATATCTCTTTCTTTGAAGTTTAAAGAAGTCATATAAATTTCTTTTTTCATAATTTTATTAGTTGTTGCAGGGTTTAATAGATTTAAGAAATTTTTATTATGACCAATTAATTTATCTTTTTTAGTAACTCTTAAAATTCTATTTCTAACAATTTTGCCATTTTCTCTAATATGTTGCATATTGCAACAAGACATATCTGCATTATTGTCTATAGCGTATGCTAATAATTTTTCGCAAAAATCTGGTGCATAATAATCATCAGGATCTAGGGTTGCAATATATTCTGATTTTGCAATTTGAGCACCTGTATATTTTGCAACAACTTCCCCTTGATTAAATTCTTGTTTAATTAAAATTATGCGAGAATCTTTTTTAGCATATTCTTTTAAAATATCTATTGAACCATCTGTTGAACAATCATCAACACATATAATTTCAATATCTTGTAGAGTTTGATTAATTACACTATTGAGTGCTTCTTCCAAAAAAGGTTTTACATTATAAACGGGAATTATAATAGATAATTTAGGCATTCGCACCTCCAACATCTACTATTTTTTTTAGTTCTAATAATATTTTTTCGGAACTTTTTTGATTAAAATCAATAACAAAACTTTGAGAATCGTTTCTAACATCTCTTTTAGGGTCATTTTTATCAAGAACTATTTGTTTAAAAGTTTCTTCTAGTTCATTATTGTTTGATGTTTCATAATAACCTTTAACAACTTCTTGTCCTAATAAATTGAGGGCAGTAGAATCTTTGTTCACTAATCTAATAAGAGGCTTCCCACTAGGTAGATACTCTGCTAGAAAAGAACAACAGTCAGTAATCATTAAATCTGAAGACTTAAATATATTTAAATAATCGCCTTGTAGATATACATTACCAATAGCTTCCCATTCTCTATAATATTCTTCAACCTCATTTTCGCTCATTATATTGTTTTTTAATAATGCAAATTTTAATCTTGGATGTGGTTTAAAAATCCAAGTCGTGCTTGGATTGTTTTTAGCCAAATTCAAAATAAGTTGTCCATTTTCTCTAAATGTAGCCATTCTTAAACTTTCTGCATCAAAAGAATGGTGTGGGGAGTAAATTATTTTAAATTTATCAGAATCTTTCCAATATTTATTTAAATCGATTCTTTTATCATCTAAATATTCATCCAGTTTTGAATATCCAACAGGAGTACAATTGTTTGAATTTCCTTTGTGATATGTTTCAAATCTCTCAATGTTACAATTACTATCAACAAAATATTTATATAAATATGAGTGGAATTTTCTCATATAATCGCTTTTGTAATTCAATAAAGATAATCCATAAGGACAATAAAATGTGAGTGCGTATTTTGATACAGCTTCTGGTCTTAAAATTTTAGGTAAACCCCATTGTTGTTCATAAAAAACCATATCAGGTTTAAAATCTTTTAAATTTTTATACTTACCATTTTGATAAATATATTCAACTTTTATTCCTTTTTGCTTAAAAAATTCATAATTTTCTTCTAAATTATATTTTGTGCAATCTTTTTTCTTGTGAATATCATAATGAATTCCAACTAATACAATCGGATTAAAACGACTATCTTTTTGTAATGATTCATAGAGTGCTTGATAACCCCATTTTTCATTTTCTAAGGCTATAAATACAACATTTATTGGTCTAGTTTTTGAAATTTTCTTTATTTGTTTAATTTTATTT
>JAFYOU010000043.1 GCA_017560095.1 Candidatus Gastranaerophilales bacterium | reverse complement strand
AATATAACTAAAATTCTAGTAGGGTTTGTGTAGTTAGATATATACTTTATTGTCTAATGTATAAAAATGTCTTATTTTTCATTGTAGACTTAAATTGATATTAGCGTGCGTATTAGTTCGTTACATATTATCTTGATTTTTTGGTTCTCGAAGCGGACATTTCCTAATTTGTAATTTTGAATAAAGTTTTTCCAACATGTATATTGTTTTGACACACTTAATAACAACGTGTTGGGTTTATGGTCTTCAAGTGTACATGCAAAAATATATGAAGTGTTTGGGTCATAATCTGTTGAAACAAATATTTTTCCAACTTTGAAATCAAACCAAACACCAAAGGTTTCACCATTATAAATAAAAGCAAAAGTAAATCTTGACGACTTCAACTTCTTTTCAATAAATGTGTTATTCTCGTAAAGTTGTTTATTTTCAATAGCATAATTTCCAAATGTTGTTCCTTCCACAATTTGACCAAGTTTTGTTTTTCTTTTTGCTTCTCTGTATTCTTTGTTGTACATATATTGAACCAAAATAAGATTATTCTTAAATAATTTTATATCAGTATTATATGGAACAGATAAATTAAAATATACAAAATAAGGGTTTGTGTAAATGTCAGCTGGGTTTCCTAGCATAAAGATTCGAACGTCGCGCATTCTTGCGATTGTTTCAACCAAGTTAAGAAACACTACAACGTCGTCCGACAAGTAATATTTCTTTTGACCCGGTTCAATTGCGTATTCGTCGAAACCGGATCGTTGTAACTTTATCAAAGTTTGAACCCTTTAAATTTTGGGAAGTTGATAAAACAATGCCCATTCCTGCGACTTCGTCGTCAATATAAAATTTATTTCCTTTTGTATAGAATGTATGGTCGGGAAATTCATTGTTTTTTATCATTGAATCAAAAAAAGTATTCAATGTTTCTTTTAGTTCTGTTTTGTATCTTCTGATAATAACAAATTGTTCACCTTTTTTTATAAAGTTATTAATAACATATTTTGTAAAACCATAAGTTTTTCCGCAACCACGTTCACCGAATTAAAAAATTCAAAAAACAATTATACGATATAATTTTGTGATAATCATAATACATGTTTTCCACCACCTTCAAAAAAAATGCAAACAGTATCAATTTTATTAATGGTAACCACACCCACACAAACTATACAGGTTCTTCGCCTTCGGTACGTATAGTTAGGAACTTAATAAATTAATTGATATGTTCGCAATTACATTTTATCAAAAAAATAATAGGTTGTCAAACAACCTATTATTGAAGTATGCATAATGAACTACATATTCTTTTTTTTGAGAAGAATACATGGAAAACAAAATTGCAATTTCAATATACCATTAATTATGTATTTTGTCAACTTGTATATTTTATTTGAATATTTTTGAAAAATATGTTGACAAAAAAAACAAACAATGATAATATAATTGAAAAGAAACGGGGGTGATATTATGAAAAAAGAAGATTATGAAAGACTAGAAAAAGAAGTCGGGAAAGACGCTTTACATGAATTTGCTAATTTTATGACAAATGTTCTAGCAGATATGGGAGACACAAGAGCGATAATACTTAAAGACTTGGAACAGATTAAACATAATCAAAATATAATCGCTTCAAATTTATTAAGTATGAGCAATAAACAATTAAGAAAGACCGACAACTTTTTGAAACAACTTAACAAACTTTTAAGTGATTATGTAAAAGAAAACAAACTAAAAGAAAAAGAATTTTAATTTTTAGAAAGGGGAATAAATTATGAAGATTTTTAATCTTAAAATTATGACAATAAAAAAATATGAAGAAGAAAAAAACAAATACGAAAAGCAAATAAAAGATTTAAAAGACGAAAAAAACGCTGACTTTTGGACGTTTAATAGAAAAATACAAGATTATCAAGCACAATGTGATTTTACATATAATAAAAAATTAAATGAAGAAAAAGCAAAAATGAAAAAAGAATTTAAATTTTTAAGAGTTATAAGAATGAATTTAGAAAAACCAGCTATTCCAGACCCAAAAGAATATAACGAGTGGTTAGATTGTTATTATAAAGTAAGAAAAAATATTTTAGATTATAAAATATAAAGGAAGGAATAATAAATGGAAATAAAAATTAAAAAAATAATTGAAATAATGGAAGATAGAATATATTTATTTGAAGAAGAAACCGGAAGAAAACCAAAATATATAAAAATACCAATGTGGGTTTTTGTATTATTAAATGAACACTTTAATTCTATTATGACAAACAATGTTCAAAATAAGAACAATGACGACGACGCATATTATTTTTGCGGTGTTATAATTTGTGAAACTGACACAATAAAATTGTTATCACAAATTGAAGTATTTTAAAGAAAGGAAGGAATAACAAATGGCAGAAAAAAATTTGAAACGTAACAAAGAAGGTTACGGCTACAAATACACAGATTTAGCACAGATTCACGACTACTTGGAAAAAAACAACATGCAATATATACAAAAAATTGAAAGAATGGACGGAGACGACTATATATTCACAAAGCGTTATATAGAAGAAAAATGGGAAGAAGAATGGCTTCAAGGTTGCAGAGTTGTTCAAGCAATATTGCAAGGAAAGAACAACCCAGCACAAGAACAAGGAAGTGCGTTGACTTATGCAAGAAGATATAGTTTGCTTATGGCTTTCGGACTTGCAACAGAAGACGACGACGCACAAAGTTTGAACAAACAACCAGCACAACAAAACAATTATAAAAATTATAATAAAGTAATAAGTAACGACAGAGCAGAAGCTTTTCAAAACTGGTGTGATTCATTATTTATTACAGAAGAACAATTGAATAATAAATTAAAAAAATATGGTTATGAAAGTATATATGACATAAAAGAAAAAGACTTGAAACCAATAACCGAAGAATTAAAAAAGGAGTGTTAAAATATGAAAAATTATATTAATAAATTAAAAAGTGAAAAAGGTTACATAGACATGGACGAAATTATGAACATTATTTTTATAGTAGGAGTAGTAATTATTGTTATATTTATAATTTGTATTTTTGCTTTTGGTTTACATATAGATTTTGCAAGCGGAAGCCATAGAATAAAACCAACGGCAGTTGATACAGACATGTTCGGAAATTATAAAGTTTATTTCAAAACAACAGAGTATGAAAAAAATAGTCAAGAAGAATATTATTATATAGATAAAAACAATATTGATTTAGTAAATGAAGTTAGAGAAATAATAAAACAAGGAAAAGAAGTAATTGTTTATTATGATAAATATGTAGGTTTTTATGGTTTTGGTTCACCAGATACAGCACCAATTACAAGAGTTGAAATAATAGAAAATTAAGAAGGTGTATAAATGAATAAAGAAGAAAAAGAAAAGAATAAATTTATGAAAGAAAATATTAAAAAGTAAACAAGATATAAAAACTTAAAAAAATTATTGGAAGGGGAATAAATATGGAAAATGAAATATTAAATTATTTGAAAACAAAGTTTAATAATAAACTTAAAGTCGAAGTTGAATTTATAGACTTTCGAAAATATAAAATAATAACAATAATAAATGAAGATAAAATCGAAACTGATTTTGTTTATGATTTTGGCTTTACTTTTGAAACTAACATGATTGTATTAAGTGAAAGAATTTGTAAATTAATTATAGATTATTATTTAAGTTAAGGTGGTGAATTTTAATGCTTACAAGAAATGGTGTTGAACTTGATATTGAACAAAGTAAGTATTGTTATACTTATAAAAACTTGACATTTTATTTTTCTTCAAGATTTTATGTAAGGAAGTTTGATAATGAACTTGAAAAATTTATAGACAACGAAACAAAAAAATTATATAATAAGTTCAAAGTCAATACAGATTATTCAATATTATTAGCAGTAGTATTATACAAAAGAATTGAAAAAAGGGGCTTCAAAGTAATGGTTAATAATAAAGAACCAATTGAAACACATTATTTGACCATTAAAGTATAATTTAATATTAAGGGGGTTCTAATTATGAATGCAAATATACGTTGGACAAAATCAGATTATCTAACACTTGGAAAAGCGGTTTCAGATTTTAATAAAAAAATAAGAAAATTACAAACGGAAGAAAACAAACTTTATCTTCCAGAACCGGTTGAATACGGACAAATTAAAAAAGAGATTCTAACACGTGGTAAACTTAATGACGTTTTACGTTCTTTAAGAAGTTTTAATGAAGTATCAGCACAACCGATTTTGAATAGACAAACACAAAAATTAATGACAACATGGGAAATGCAACAAGTTGAATTGAAATCAATTCGTGCAGAAGCAAATCTTGTTAAACAACGGAAAAAAAATAACTGGAATGTTAGAAGAAGCAAAAACAACTGGAAAAAGAATCAGTTCAAAACAACAACAAGAATTAAAATTGCAATATTTAGAAGTGTTGGAAAATCTTCGCGACATAAAAGCATATAGAGAAAAAGCCGAACTCCCTTATATGACATATCGTCAAATGGTTACAAGACTTGGTGACGTAGATTATGAAATGTTAAAAGCTACAATATACAGACAAAATTTTGAATACGCGGTGGAATCTTTCAAAGATTTTAGGGGTTATGAGTTATTCAAAAATAAACTTGACAGACTAAAAAACCCTATGTATTTTTACAATTACACAAGACGTTCAGAATATATGCAAGACATATTTGTACATTACAGAGAAGGTGAAGGAGTAGTGACAGGAACAGAAAACACAGAACAAGAAAGATTTAACGAAGCATTAGAACAAATGGGGTTAATTAAGGAAGAAAAGAACAAATTAATTAGAAAATACACAAAACAAGGTGACGAAGAAATGCTAAAAAAAGTTAATAGCATTGAAACAGCAGAAGACTTATTCGACTTTTTGGGTATTTAATATTGAAGGGGTAATTATGAAAAAATTTGTAGGAGATTTTGAAACTTGCACATGGCTTGAAAATGAAACCTATGTATGGGCATGGGCATTTTGCGAAATAGGTAACGAAAAAAACATAAAAGTTGGAAACGATATTGGTATATTTTTTGAACACTTAAAAAGAGAATATAACCCAATTGTATATATGCACAACTTATCTTTTGATGGTGAATTTATTATTTACTATTTATTAAAAAATGGTTATAAACATATACAGGAATACAAAGACATTGACGCAAAAACGTTTCAAACTCTTATATCAGATACAGGACAATTTTATCAAATAGTTATATATCTTGGACGCGGAACAAGAATAAGAAAAATCACAATTATTGATTCATTAAAAATTATTCCGTTCAAAGTTGAAGTTATCGCAGAAAGTTTTGGAATACAAGAAAAGAAACTTTCAATTGATTATAAGAAACCACGCGAACTTGGTCATATATTAACACGTTCAGAAGAACAATATATTATGAATGACGTTATAATTGTTTCAAAGGCACTGGATCAATTATTCAAAGAAGGACTAACGCACATGACACAAAGTTCAAACGCAATGAAGGACTTCAAATCAACTTTGAACCATTCAACTTTTACAACATGTTTTCCGATTATAGATAAAGAAAAATCAGAAGAAATAAAACTTGCTTACAAAGGCGGTTATGTATATCTTAACCCAATTTATAAAGAAAAGGACTTAAAAAATATTATTGTAATTGACAGCAATTCTTTGTACCCTTCAATTATGAAAAATATGTATTTACCTTATGGAGAACCAGTTTATTTTGAAGGAAAGTACAAACAAGAATATTTATATTCATTATATGTTCAAATGATTTCATTTACTGGTCTAAAACTAAAAAAGAATAAGCTTCCAACAATTCAATTAAAACATAGAATGGAATTTTTATCAACGGACTATGTAATAGAATATAACGAAGGTGAAAGAATTTGCTTAATGTTAACAAATATTGATTTAGAATTGCTTATTGAAAATTACGAAATTGAAGGACTTCGCTACTTATATGGTTACAAGTTCAAATCAGTTAAAGGAATATTTAACGAATATATTGACAAATGGTTTACAAGAAAAAATGAAGGAATAATGTTTGACAATAAAGGAATGAAAACAATTTCAAAATTAATGCTTAATTCATTAAGCGGAAAATTTGCAAGTGCTGTTGAATATCGAAACAAGATTCCATATATTGCAGAAGACAATTGCGTTCATTATACAACAACAGAACCAAAACAACGTGAAGGAATATATGCACCAACAAGTATTTTTATTACAGCTTATGGACGTAAAATCATAATAGAAACAGCACAAAAAATAAGGGAATATACATTGAATAAATATGGTTATGATTCATTTATCTATACAGACACAGACAGCGTTCATGCACTTATAAGTGAAGAAGATTTACACGAAATAGTTGAAATTGATAAATTCAAACTTGGTGCATGGAAAATTGAAACAAAAGCAGAAGAAGGAAAATATTTGAAACAAAAATGTTATATATTAAAAGAAGAAAATCAAATAAAGGCGCATTGTTCCGGAATGAATCAAACGTGTTATTCAAATATAGAATGGGAAAAATTCAAAACGGGTTATTCTATACCGGGAAACTTGAAGAAAAAAAGAGTACAAGGCGGAATAGTTCTTGTTGAATCAGATTTTACAATAAAAGACGAACAAATAAAAAGCAATATTGCAAAGATTATTTTATAATGTTATAATTTAGTCAAAAGAAAGGTAGGTGCTTTTTATGATAGAATTTTTGCAAGGACTTATTAATCAACAAGGAGTTCAGATATTAATTATTGTTATTGTACTTGATACAATATTCGGAATTTTACGTGCATTAAAAGAAAAAAGTTTGAATAGTACAATAGGAATTGACGGAATAATCAGAAAAGTTGGAATGCTTATTTGCATAATATTTTTAAGTTTAATTGACACAATTGTATCAATTAATTTTATTGGTTTTTTACCAGACGAAATAAAACAATTCATTCATATTGAACAAATAGGAATTGCAGACCTATTCAACGCATTATTTATTGTCTTTGAAGCTTTATCAATTCTTAAAAATATGATTTTGTGTAAATTACCAATACCAAAAAAGTTTCAAGAATTTCTTGAAAAAATCATGAAAGATTTTACAGGAGAATTAAAAAATAAAAAGGAAGGGGAATAAGTTATGATAAAAGGAATTGACTTGTCAGAATGGCAAGAAAATATTGATTATGCAGAACTAAAAAGAAACGGAATTGATTTTGCATTAATACGTTGTGGCTATGGAAAAGACGCAGGACAAAAAGACAGCATGTTCGAAACACATTACAAAGGTTGTAAAGAAGCAGGAATCAAGGTTGGAGCTTATCATTTTAGTTATTGCACATGTGTTGAAAATGCAAAATTTGAAGCACAAAATTGTTTAGATTATATAAGGGGAAAAGATTTTGATTTACCTATTTATTATGATTTAGAAAACGACAAAACTATTGGACAATTAAGCGAAGACGAAATAACACAAATTGCACTTATATTTTGTAGAAATCTTGAATCAGAAGGCTATCGCGCAGGAGTTTACGCAAATTTGAATTGGTTCAGAAATAAAATAAGACCACAAGCACTTGAACTTGAAGGCTATTCAATATGGTTAGCACAATGGAATGACGAAATTACAGCAGACTTTGAAGTTGATATATGGCAATATACAAACAACATATTTAATACAGAATCAAATAGAATTGATGGAAATTATCTTCTAAATACAAATTTAATTGATATTGAACCAACACCAGAATTTGAAGTTGATATTTGCAAATCATTAGCAGTTGACGTTATATTCGGAAAATATGGAAACGGAGAAGAAAGAAAAGAAGCACTTGGAAATTATTATGAAGAAGTGCAAGACATAGTAAATGAAATATACAACACAATATGTGTATAATGTGGAAAACTATGTGGAAAACTAGGGGGGTGATTTTATGGCTTATACACCACGTTTAACAAGTGATGGAATTGTGGACAACCCAAAATGGTATAGTGAAAACCCATTTTACCAAAGTGGGTTTGGAATGCCCAATTGTACTTGTTACGCGTATCGGTTAACGTAAACCATGCAAAATAAGGTAGATTTTGGGAAATAGGCGACCCGAACAATATCGGTGAACATAAACCAACAGAACTTCCATTGTATGATGGTGGGGAATGGTGGGACGAAGCAGTAGCAAGTGGTTATTATGAAACAGGACAAACTCCACAACTTGGCGCTGTAATATGTTTTGATTTACCCGGAGAATCGGGGCATGTTGGAATTGTAGAAGAAATAGACGAACAAACCGGAGAAATAACTGTTTCAAATAGTGCTTATCAAGGAACATTTTTCTTTTTATCATATATTACACCCGTAAATGGACGTTATGATTGGAACGGATACAACTTTCAAGGTTTTATATATAACCCTTATGCAGACCAACCAACACCACCAACACCGGGTGGAGACGTTTACAGAAGTCACTTTCCATGGGTATTATACGCAAGAAAGTTAAGAAAAAAAAGAAGATTTTAGAAAGGAGAATAAAACATGCAAAATAAAGAATTTCAAGACTCAATTAATAAAATAACAGAAAAACTAGGACAAGAAGCAAGCGGACTAATTCTTGACGATTTAGGAATACTTCTTGCAGATAACTTAAACATGAATAAAGAAATTGAACAAAAGGACAATACAATAGCAGATTATAAACAAAGAAACGAAAAATTACTAGAAACAAATAGTGGGTTATTTCAACAAATAGCAATGGCAAAAGAAACAGCACCCGAAATTCCATTATATAATGAACCAACACAAACAGAGAAAAAACCTTTTGATTTTAGAGAAGCTTTTGACGAATACGGAAATTTCAAAAAATAGTTGACATATTATAAAAAGTATTATAATATATAAGTATCATAATTACTCCTAATAAGATAAATATGAACCCCGTTCTAAAAAGAAAACCGAAAGGTTTTCTTTTTTTTGACTATTTGACTATATTGACAAAAAGACAATTTTATGGTAATAATAAATTAGCTAGTAGTAGTAAAACTTTTTAATAAAAAAAATATGAAAGGAGAGAAAAAAAATGGCAATACCAGAAGGTTTAAGGGTTTCTCTTAACGCAATAAGAGAAACAAGTATTCAAGACAACACTTTGTATGCAAGATATGTTCCAGAGATTCTTCCTGATACAGATATCGGAACTTTTTCTGCTTCAATAGTTGCAGACCAAACTGTTGCAAACGAATTTATGTCAAGACTTATTAAACGTATCGTTTATACACAAGTCTTAACAAAAACATTCAGAAACAAATTAAAAATATTAGAAGGAGAAAGAATCCCACTTGGTTATGCGGGGCAAGAAATATACATAAACCCTGCAAAAGGTAGAAGATTTAATGTTGACGATTTTGCTGGCTTATTAGCACGATATGAAAGTGACATTAAGGTGCAGTACCCTAGTGTGAACACAGATATCCAGTATCCAGTTACAATTTCAAGGGATAAATTAAGAAATGCTTTCGTTTCTTGGTCAACACTTGACGATTTTGTAAGTGGTATAACAAATTCACTTTATAATGGCGCATATATAGACGATTATAGATTCAGTAAAAATTTAGTTGGAAATGCTTATAGAACAAATTCAATTCAAATGGAAACTGTTTCAGCTGTTTCAAGTGAAGCTACTGGAAAAGCACTTGTTAAAGCTTTAAGAAAAGCTTATTTATCATTCCAAGAACCAACAAGCGAAAATAACGCATGGGCAAAAGTAGGTGGCTATGGAAACGCTGTTGTTACATGGTCAAACCCAGAAGACATTATTTTACTTGTTAGAAATGACGTATTGGCGGAAGTCGATGTCGACGTACTTGCCGACGCTTTCAATATTTCAAAAACCGACTTTTTAGGACGCGTTATTGGAATCGATAATTTTGACAAATACGACGAAAACGGCAATAAAACATTCGATGGTTCAGCAATTATTTGTGGTATATTCGATACTTCATGGTTTAGAATTAAAGAACAAGACTTCCAAATGGACGAATTCTTCAATGCAAACAACCGTTGTTGGAACGTATATCTTAACGTCGTAAAAATGTACAATTACAGCTGTTTTGCTAACGGAAAATTATTTGTTACAAGTTTACCAACAGTAGCACCAAGTACAATAGAATTCATAACACCAACAACAAGTGCAACTGTTGTGGCTGGTTCAACATTAGAACTTCCAGTTATAACAGACCCATTCCAAGCAAATGCAACTATTACTTATACTAGTGGAACAGAAGCAAAAGCAACTGTTGCAGCTAAAACTGGAAATAACAAAATTGCAGTAGTTACAGGTGTTGAAGCTGGAACAAGTGTTATAACAGCAACATGCGGAAATGTTACTGATACAATAACAGTTACTGTTACAGCAGCACCAGAAACACAAGTTTCAGAATCAAGAAGCAAAAAATAATAAAATAAAAAATATTTTATCTAATAAGCAAAAATAAACCCTATAAATAAGGGAAGGAATCTATTTCGTTCCTTCCCTTTTATTTATAAGAAAGGAATTAAAATGATAACACCAAATACAAATATAAGATTATTAAAAGTTCCTTTTGAAATAGCAAGAAAAAATCAATTAACTTTTGCAAGTCTAACAGCACAAACAACTTATTTCTTATCACTTCCACATTTAGAGTACGACAATACAACTTACCAACGTCAAAATAACATAATTCGTTTTGAAGCACCAATTGACGATATAAGAACATATAATTATGTAATGTATAAGAACGAATCTTATTCAAATAAATGGTTTTATGCTTATATTACTAATATGGAATATAAGAACGATAATACAACAGATTTAACAATTCAAACAGACGTATTCCAAACATGGCAATTTGATATTGTTTATAATACAATGTTTGTTGAACGTGAACACGTAAACGACGATTCAGTGGGCGCAAATATAGTTGAAGAAGATTTAGAAACCGGAGAATTTATAGCAAATAAACATACATTATCGGGGTATTTAGACGACTTGGTTATTGTAATGGGAACAACATTAAATATAAATTCTTATCACAATAACAAATATGATAAAATAAAAGGCGATTTATATAACAATATATATTCCGGTGTAAAATATTTTTCATGGTATAACAAAAACTATATTGATGGAGTTTCACCTTATAACCGAAAAAGATATATTGAAGGACTAAACGACGTTTTACAAAATATTGATTTAGCAGGACAAGGTGAAGGAGTTTTAGAACTTTTTTTAGTACCACAAAATCTAATTAGCCCAGTACGTGACGACAACGTTGTTGTTGCTGGAAATACAATTGACGAATACGAAATAAACGGACAAGACGTACAATATACACATTTATTAACAATAACCGATGGAAATTTAGATGGTTATGTTCCAGTTAATAATAAATTAAAATGTTTTCCATATCGTTATTTAATAGCAAGCAATAACAATGGTGGAGAAGTTACTTATAAATATGAAGACTTTTATATTAAAAACGAACATGGTGTTAAAATATTATTATCACAACCACGTTTTAATATAGAAGGCGCAATTTGTCCGGGTTGTTCAATAAGAATTATTCCTTTGAAATATAAAGGAATAGACAGAAACGATATTGAAGGCTTAAACATGGGTAAATTTCCAACGCTTTCATGGAATAGTGATATTTACACTAACTGGGTTACACAAAATGGAGTAAATATGGCAGTTGAAACAACGGCAAATATTGGTTCAATAATTGTTGGTGGTTATACAGCACCAGAAGGTGGCGGAACTGGAATTGTTTCCGGAATAACTGGAATTGCAAAAACACTTGGAACACTTCATGAAAAATCTTTAACACCTAACCAAGCAAAAGGAAATCTTAATTGTGGGGACGTTATAGCAGGAAGCAAACAAAATGAATTTCATTTTTATGACATGTCAATTAAAAAAGAAATGGCTTTAATTTTAGATAATTTCTTCTCAATGTTTGGTTATAAAGTAAACAATGTTAAAGTTCCAAATATAACAGGACGTACAAATTGGAATTATGTAAAAACCATCGATTGTAATATAACAGGAGAAATTCCACAAGAAGATTTACAAGAGTTAAAAGACATGTTTGATGGTGGAGTAACATTTTGGCATAACCCTTCAACTTTTCTTGATTATTCACAAAGTAATGCTATTGTAACATAGCATAGAAAGGAATTAATATGGCAAGAATGAATAAAAAATATAAAAATAACTATCAATTCATTGATTCAGCAATAGTAAATGACGAAACATACTGGGACTATTTAGAAAGATTCAAAAAAATTGCTTTATCAATGTTTGAATGGGTAAACCTTCCAAAAACAATGAATGCAATGTATCTTGAAAAATGTTTATATTATTTAGGACAAGCCACACTATTAAAAGACCAAAATTATGGTTTTATTAATACAAGAGCAAGTTCAGATGGTTATATAAATATTTACGGCTACCCAACAAGTTTGAATTGTTATTCTTATGACTATCACGAAACAAGAACATTATATTCCGGACTTAACAAAGATAACAATAACGAATTTGAAGAATGTATTCTTGTACAAAATAACTGGGAGAGAATACCAACGGCAGGAACTCTTGAATTATTCGCATATAGATTATACGAAGCAGAGCAAACAGCCATGATAAATATAAAAGCACAAAAAACACCAGTGCTTATTTTAACAGACGAGAAACAACGTCTTACAATGGAAAACTTATATTCTCAATATGATGGTAACAGACCAGTAATATTCGGTGACAAAAACAACCTTGATTTTGATAAAATAAAAGCAATAAAAACAGAAGCACCATTTGTTGCTGATAAAATAATGGAATATAAGAAAGAAATATGGAACGAAGCATTAACGTTTCTTCGGAATTAACAACATAATGGTTGATAAAAAAGAAAGACTAATAACGGACGAAGCAAGTCAAAATAACGAATTAATAAATTTGAATTTACAAAGTTATTTAGCACCAAGACAAGAAGCTTGTCGCTTATTTAATGAAAAATACGGCTTAACAGGTGACAAAGCAATATCAGTTAGAGTTCGTTCAGATTTACACAATATTATTAAAAATATGGAATCTGTTGTTACAGATTATAACAAAAACGGGGTTGACGATATAAAAGAGATAGAAAAAAGTGTAAAAGATAAAGTGGAAGAAGGTGTTGAATAATGGCAACTTATACAATAAAAATTCGTGAAATAATTGATTTTTACGGACGTGAAGAAGTAGAAAGCTGGTTCAAAGATTATGAACTAGAAGAATATTTAACAGAAGAACAAATAGCCACGATCATAAACGCTGGAATATGGAACAAAAACAAATTAGCTAGAAAAATTGTTGACCATTATTATATGCGTGAAATTGGCTTCGAAACACCGGGACTTTTTGCTAATAGAGTAAAGGCAAGAATGCAAGAAATAATGGAAGATTATCTTCCAGTTATTTACTCAAATGCTATAAAGTTTGACCCACTTGTTAACGTAGATTTTACAGAAACTTTTGAACGTAGTATTGAATCAGAATCACATAACAATGGAAGTTCAAGTTCAAATTCAAATTCAAATTCAAGTGGCTTGAATGTAAATTCAGATACACCACAAGGACAAATAAGTAAAACTGATATATTACAAGGTGCTTATGCAAGTTCAACAAGTGCTAGTGAATCAGAATCACATGTTCAAGACGGAACAACAACAGAAAATAGCGGAACGGGAAATCAAAACGAAAACTATACTAAAAAGACAAAAGGAAATTCCGGAGTAAGTGCAACAGCACAAGCGCTTATAAAACAATATCGTGACATTATAAGGGCAGTTGATAGAGAAATCATTGAAGAATTGAACGACATGTTTATGGGCATATATTAAAATAAAATAGAAAGGAATTTAATAATATGAAAAAATTAGAAAATTTACCAAAAATTATTCATACTTGTATGACAATAGGAGAAATTCCAACTTCTTACAAATTATCATTAACTTATGAAGAACAATTAATGTGGTTTTGTAAATTTTTAGAAACACAAGTTATTCCAGTTGTAAACAATAATTCAGAAGCAGTTCAAGAACTTCAAAATTACGTTGCAAATTATTTTGATAATTTAGACGTTCAAGAAGAAATTAACAACAAATTAGACGAAATGGCAGAAGATGGAACACTTGAAGAAATTATAGCACAATATCTTAATGCAAAATCAATATTAACTTTTGATACAATAAACGATATGAAACAAGCCGAAAATTTAATAGCAGGTTCATTTGTTAAAACACTTGGTTTTTACAATAAAAATGATGGTGGAAATGCTTATTATTATATAAGAGAAATAATAAACACTGACACAGTAAACAACATTGACTTATTTGCTTTAACAAACTATAACAATTTAGTTGCAGAATTATACAATATTGACTTTCCTATAAATGTTAAAAAACTTGGAATTAAAAATGATGGAGAAACAGACATAACAGATAAATTACAATATGCAGTAACAACCTATAAAGAAATATATATTCCAAAAGGTTCTTATTTAATATCAGACACAATTGATATTGATATTGATACAAATATAATTGGCGAAAGCATGACAGAAAGTATTTTAATAAATAATACTTCAAATGTTATGTTCGAATATCTTTCACCAATATCAGACACACCTTACGATTTCAAAACAAATATGTATTTTAATAATTTAAGAATAAGAACTAAAAACTTTATAAGAATAAATAGAAAAGAATTTAACAATGATAATTGGAGAACACAAGGAAGTTTGTTGCATTTAATATTTGAAAATTTATATATAACAGGAGATTTTTCTTGCTACAATAATGACACTAATAAAAATACAAATGTTTTACCATCATTTAATGACATAAAAGATTATGGAATTTGTTTTGATTTAAATAGTATTTTTGATAGTAGAATAAAAAATTGTAATATAGAAAGATTTGGAATTGCATGTTACTTAAAAGGTTGTGACATAAATTCAATTGAAGAAAATAGAATCGTAACAAATAGCGTTCATATATGGCTTGAAAGAGTAAACACTTATGGTTCACAAAATAAAATATGTCACAATGATATGTTATACAATTATAGATATGGTGGTATCAGAATTGAAAAAAACAGATATGATATGATAGAAAACAATTATTTTGAAAATTATTCAGCCAGTGGTTGTGCAATATATGGTAACACAGAACTTGGTTTAATAATAAAAAATAATAGATTTGATAGCCCGGGCGTAAGTGATTTGAATATAATTGATTTAGCACCAGCGGGTGGAGATATAATAAAAGATAATAGACTAAACCCACAAAACCCAAACCCTTATATTAATGTAGTACCAACAAACTTATATGTTTCAGCAAGTCAAATATACAGTGCAATAATTGAAGATAATTTAATTTTAAGCAATAGAAATAACCCAGCTACAAAAACTAAAAATATAAACCCACTTTTACGTTCTCCATATAACTATAACAGATTCCCAGATGGTGCAGCAGTAAAAAGCCCATATTTTGAACTAGATACAAATAGCAATTTATATTATTTTTATGTTGACCCAGACCAAAGTCCAACTCCATCATTTATATTCCTATTCTATAATTTATTAAGAGATTATGCAAAACCTACAAAAATAAGAATAAAATATAAATCAATAGGTGCAACACAATTTTATGCTTTAATAAAAGGTGACAATGTTCAAAAATATGCTGGAATGGTAAACATAACAAATGCAGACGAGAACATTCACACAGTTGATATAGAATTATCAGACACATCTTTATTTGATACATTATATATTGAATTACCAAGAGCAGCTTACAGAATATTTAGTGTAGAATTAATATAAAAATCAAGATAATATGTAACGAACTAATACGCACGCTAATATCAATTTAAGTCTACAATGAAAAATAAGACATTTTTATACATTAGACAATAAAGTATATATCTAACTACACAAACCCTACTAGAATTTTAGTTATATT
>JAFYOU010000042.1 GCA_017560095.1 Candidatus Gastranaerophilales bacterium | reverse complement strand
CGGGCTCAACGAATACATTTGGAATTGGTTTTTATCCATTTAAGGGGAGTAATTAATCATGTATTACACAATTCAAAATAATTTATTAATAAAAGGTGAAAAAGAAGCTTTAGAGCAATTTTATTCTGATATAAAAGAATTTCCAATATATTACGAAGAAAACAAATATATTGTTGAAGATGGCGAACTTGTTTTAAATCCTAATTATGAAGAAGAACAAGAACAAAAAGAGCGTGAAAGAATTGCCAAACTTTCATTAACAAAACGTGAAGTATTCTTAGGTCTATTTCAAGCAAAAGGTGTAACACCAGACCAAATTAAAGCACAAATTACAGACCCAATGGCATTAATAGAATTTGAATATGCAAACGATTATTACAGATTTAATCCGTTAATAGATGTTGTTGGTAATGGGTTAGGAATTACTAGTGAACAATTAGATAAATTCTTTGATACAAAAGATTATACGTATTTATTACCAATAGAAGAACCAACAGAACCTACAGAAGAAGAAATAGAGGTGAAAGAAAATGAGTAACGACATAAATGCGTCAGAAGGCAAAGTTTTAGAAGTCCTTAATAATAAAGTTGATTTGGACGGCGGAAACTTTAAAGGTAGTGAATTAGAAAAATATATTCATGGTCATTGTTCAGCTTTTAACTTATTTGATACTAGAATTACAGACCATATTTTAGAAGGTGATGAACTTAGAGGTTGGGCTTTACAAGGGACTTATATTTCAAAAGAAACTTATCCTGATTTTTATAATAAGTGTTTAGAAGAATTTAAAGATGAATCTAATACAGAGTCTAAAATAAAAACAAATATAGAAATTGTTGGAACACTAACAAATAACGATGAAGTTTTTAGTAGCTTCGCTACAACAAGTTATATTAAAACAACAATTCCAATGGCACCAAATAATTCTACTTGGGAAGTTCAATTTGAAGCTACTACTGGAAGCGATATTTCAACAAAACAAATTTTGTTTGGTGGTTCGGATAAAACAATTAGAAGCTTTCATATTGGAATGGATAATGGCAAATGGAGTATGGATATAGGGGCTGGTTCTTCATGGATTGCCACAACAATAACGAATAATATTGCAGTTGCTACAAACACAAAATATTTACTTAAAGCCACATATGACAGAAATGAATATATTTTACAGGGTTCAACTGATAACGGTTCAACTTGGGTTGAATTTGCAAAATATGCTTCAACAACTCCAATTGCTAATATGACAGAAACAAAATTTGGTGTCGGTCGTGATTATGCAAGTCCCTTTTTAGGTTCAATTAATTTAAATAAAGCATATTTTAATATTGCTAATGAAAGAATCTGGACTGGTGTTGAATCTATTTTTAAAAACCCAAACGGACATAAATTCTACCCAATATTTTTAAAACCGCAAATTGATGAAATTTATAATCAATATGGCATAGCTGATTTTTATGGAATTGATGAAGAAAATGAAAGAATTTTCTTGCCAAGAAATAAGTATTTTGCCTTAACTGGTGGAGTTATGGGTAATGGAATGACGTTGGGGTTGACTGATGGAACTAATAATGTTGGTCTTTTCCCACCTAATGCGCATTATGAAAATAATAGCGCTAATGCTTATGGGGTTCAAGCAGGAACATCTTTAACTCAAAGTGGTTGGATTACAAATAAATCTCTTGGCATAACAACAGACCCAACAAATTCAGGTATTGCATTAGAAGCTAATGAAAATAAATATTTATACTATTGTGTAGGAAATACGGAAGTTACCCAAGCAATTACTAATGTAACGGAAGTTACAACAAGTGAAAATGACACAATTCCACTATTCACAGGAATGTATTTTGACTTTAAACCAAACAATGTATCTTGGTTAAAAGCAGGGCAAAGACAAAATAATGCAGGTGTTTATAAAACTTGTTATGATGAATTAGTTAAAGCAGTAAATGGAACAAATCCGTATGATTTAAAAGTAATTAATAATACTCATATGGTTAATGGTATTAATTATGATGAATATTGGATTTTAGACCAAGACAATATGACATTTAGAACACCTTTAACCATTGCAACAAAATCATTGAGTGGTACTGTTGTTGGTAACGGTTTGGCTTTAGGTTTGACTGATGGAACTGAAAATTATGGATTATCTACAAGAAATATAAATTCAAATGGTGGTTTAGGCGCAACAACAAGTGGGTGGGGACAACCAGTAGGAACGGCTACTTCAGGCTTCACACTTAACGCAATTGCAACTGGTGTAACAACCGACTCAACAAAATCAGGTATCATAGCCGAACAATCAACAGCACAACTTTATTTCAAAGTTGCAAACGCAGTACAAAACCTTGAGCTTTTAGATGCTGGGGAAGTTTTGGAAGGATTGGCTGATAAATTAGACAGAAGTAATAAAGAAGAAATTGTCTCTTGGGGGATGCCTGATTATGTAAGTGGTATTTTAATTTCAGTGACGAGCACTACTTCTTTTATTGCGCCTTGTGATGGTTGTTTGTTTGGGCAATTTAACTGGTCGGGAACTAACGAAGGTAAGTTTTATATAAATGGGCAATATGTTGGACATAGTGATAACGGTACTACTGGACACTTTTATCTTATAGCAAAAGGGGACGTATTGACCGTTACAGGAACTGAGAATGATGAAGTATATTTTTGTCCGTTGAAAGGAGTTAAATAATGTATTACACAATCCAAAATAACCAATTATTAACAGCTGACAAAAAAGAGTCCTTAACTAGATTTTATGAGGATGTTAAACCTCTACCTAATGACTACATGCAAGGAAAATATATTGTTGAAAATAATGAGCTTGTTTTAAACCCTAATTTTGAAGCCGAAAAGGAACAACAAGAAAAAGAACGCATTGCCAAACTATACCTAACAGGCGCAGATGTTGAGCGTGGAATATATCAAGCAAAAGGGATGGATTTTGAAGATATCATTGAGCTTGTAACTAAGCTTCAACCTGAACGATTAGACATAAAAGCTTTAAAAATCGAATTAAAAGCTAATAACTTCTATCGTGGAAATCCTTATGTTGAAGCTATCGGACAATTGCTTGGCTTTACTTCTGAGCAATTAGACAAGTTCTTTGAAACTAACGATTATACGGTTTTATTAGATATTCCTAGTGAAAATGTGTAAAAGCGTGCCAATATTCGGTGCAAAAATGTGTAAATTGACAATTTAAAAAGAACGGTAACGCTCGAAGCCTCTCGAAGAAGCTAAAATGCGAGTAATAGTGAAAATGATATCTAAGTAGCTATTCACTGTTTGCAAGTTCAGGCGGTTAGGGTTTAAAAACTTGAAATTACTCATCTCTCAAATGTATAAATAGAGAGAATGAGCTGTTAGGACACCTTCCGAGGTGTTCTTTCTTAAAATTACCACGCTGTACAATGTAAAGCTTTAAGGATGACTCCTTAGACCGATTGTATATGTTGTATGGTTCAATTAAGGGGCTTTATGCCCCTTGGTTGCGAAAGGATTTACAAATTGATACCAAGAATAAAATTTGATTTAATAAATTTTGGCTATAAGTCAAAATTAAAAGACGAATTTAAAAAAGGCAATATACCGCTTGAAAAAGGTTTTTATGGTGGAAAATTAGACCCAAAGAATGCAAGTCTTGAACACTGTAAACCGCATTCAAAAGGTGGCAAAAACACTTTAGGAAACTTTGTTTTAGCGACAGTTGAGAATAATAATAAGCGTGGAAATGGCGATATTTTTAGATACGCAACAAAAGAAAATACAGAAGCTTATTTTAAAGTGTTTGAAAATTGCAACATAAAAGATACTAAAGGAACTGATTATTTAAAAATGCTTGCTAAAACATTAAGAGAACTTTGGGAAAAAAGCCCAATAATGAAGGGAAAAGAAATGTGGGAAGTATTAAAGAGGTGGTAAAATGTTTAAGAAAATTAAATTAATCAAAAAACTTATGGCAATTGTTGATGTAGTTGAAAACTTTTTTGATAAATACGACGACGAATATATAGAGAAAGCAAAAAAAGCTTTACCTATTATCAAGGGTTATATTACAGACTTTGAAAGACTTTTAGAAAGAATAGGAAAATAATATGATAACTTGGTTTGATGATGAAGAAATAGCAATTTTATTTGACAAAGTACCTAACGTAACAATGCGATATGTTACACCGTTCACAACAGAAGAAGAAAAAAAAGATATAAACAAAAAACCTTTTATTAATTTGTCAGAACTTAAAATAGTAATAAAAGATAAGATTGAACAAGAAACTTATGAATTTTTAATTGAAAAAGATTATACTTGGAATGGTGCAAGCATACCAAGATTGTTTTGGCGAATAACTGGTTCAAGCACAGATAATAGATTTTTAATAGCTTCAATGATACATGATAAACTTTGTGAAAATAAAGAATTTATAGATAATAATAGAGCTTTATCAACAGATGTATTCAACGCTTTGTTGAAAGTTGCAAAAGTAAATCCCGTAAATAGATTTTTTATGAAAAACTCCGTTGCTCTTTTTCAAACTCTTTTCTGTAATTGGTAAAAAAAGCCCAAAAGGGCTTTGATAGAAAATCGAATAAGTAGAGAGTTAATAAATAAATTTTGCCTATAAAATTAATTCACCAAAATTATTATAACAGAGGAAGCTAAATATGACAATAAATATTAAATTAAAAAACTTTACTAAAAATGAATTAAGCTGTAAATGTGCTTGTAAAACCTACAATATGGATGAAGAATTTTTAATTAGATTGCAAGCGTTTAGATATATTTTAAATATGCCAATGACAATTACTTCTGCTGGACGTTGCAAAAAGCATAATAAATCAGTAGGCGGAGTAGATACATCTTGTCATCAGTGCGAAACTAAAAAAGCAACCGCAGTTGATTTTACTTGTAAAGATTTACAAAAGGCTTATGAATTAGCAAGAAGAACAGAATTATTTAATGAAATTATTTGGTATCAGAAAAAAAATATAATACATTTGGGACTAGACAGAAGTCAAAACGGATTGTATTGTGAAAAAAAGTAGCAACATATACAAAAATTTAAAATATATGCTATTATGAGTATATATAGGGGAAAGATAATGGACGTAAAATTTGCAAGATTAGAACAAAGAGTATCAGCATTGGAAGAAGACGCTAAAGAATTTCATAAACTGTTAGAGCCTATTAAGACTGAAACAGTAAGACATGATGAACACTATAAGCAAATTATATCTACCCTAGAAGAAGTAAAAAAAGATGTTAAAGATTTAAAAGACAGACCGTCAAAATTTTTCGACTATATTGCAATGTGCTGTATATCTGCTATAATAGCTTTGTTGTTTAAAATTTTTGGAGGATAAAATGCCCAAGATTTCAGAATTAGAGAGTCAAGTCAGAAACGAAATAATCATTATCTTAAAAGATACCCTAGAAGACAGAAAAAAAGTTATAAGACAATTTCAAATAATTACTTTAATATTATTTATTTTTTCAATGATTTTATTGTCTGCAATATCAGTTTATTTTGAACATTCTTTTCACGATTTTCTTGGCCAATACGATTATCAGAATGAAGTTGTGGAACAAAAAATTGATACAGAAGGCAACGGAAATATAACAGAAGCAAACAAATATAGCGTTAGAAAATAGGTGATGAATGGCAAAAGCAAGCCAAAAAATATATCACAAAAGCTTGACTAGAAAAAACCCAGAAACAGGCAAGTCTAATTATCCTACAATCAGAACAGTAAAAGTAAAATCAACAAAATATGAAAAAGGCAAAAAGACAATAAATAATAGGAATTATAGGAAAATTGATTAAAAGGTTAAACAAAATAATAAAATCCCTGATAAAACCAGAGGTTGACTTAATTTTAGAAAACCTTATGTCAGATTTGCAAAAAGAAATTTTTACTCTTTTTTATGTCCAGAAAATACCTAAAAAAGATATTCAAAATAAATTGAATATATCCAAATATTCTCTTGAAAATAATCTCGTAATTATACGAGAAAAAATTGGAAAAATACCGCAATTTGATTGTAGTTTTAGGTGTGATGACGCAAGCGAAGCCAGACTTCGTGAAAGATGTAGAAAACTAGGCAAAAACAAAGAATATACAGAATTTTGCGTTCTTGCATTTGTTAAAAAATATACCAAAAAACAGCTTGCTGAACATTTCTATATAGACATTGAAACAGTAAGAAAATATAAATCTATTAGACGAAAAGAATTAGAAAAATAGACTGAAATCATTATAAACAACCTTAATTAACTACACTCGCAGTTGTCAGCGAGTGCTTTTTTTATGCAAAAAACAAAGCCCATAAGGGCTTGTGTGATAGAATTAGTATTACGGAGTTTATAGAGAGAGTCTACAACTACTACAATTATACCATATTTTTTTTGAGTTGACAAAGAAAAGACAAAATGCCAACTTTTGAAATTTAAAAAATTTTTTATGATGAAAGTATGGTTAAAGAAAAAGCAATTAAATATGTTAAATCATTAAGTCAATTAGAGCGTACTAGATTAAAGAATATGCTCGATAAAAATATATTATGTTGTTTTGGTATAGCCAAAGACTTGAACATTGATATAAACGATTTTAACGCAGAATTAAGGAGGATTTTCAAATGACACAAGGTTACTATAATCCACAAGTGAATTATTGGCAAAACCAAATGAGAAATTTAGCAAATGGATATAATCCATATCAGCCAGTAAATCCTATGACAATGCAACAACCAACAAATCAATTTCCATGTAGGGCGGTAGGAAGTAAAGATGAAGCAAGAAACGCTATTTTAGACAATTTATCAATTCCTTACATTTTTACAAACTTTCCAAACAACGAAATCTATGTGAAATACACAGAAAATACAACAGGGCAAGCAAAAACAGTAACTTTTGTACCAGAACAAGAAAATAAGACAATTCAAATAAGCGAAAACGATATTTTGAAAAGCAAAATTGAAGTTTTAGAACAAAACATAATTTCACTAAAAGCAGAAATAGAAACCATTAAAGGAGGAGTAAACAATGTTCAATCCGCAGATGATACAGATGTTAAAGATGGCACAAAATCCAATGGCAGAAATGCAAAAAATGTTCAGCAATAGCCCAGTATGGGGACAATTTAATCAACTAACACAAGGAAAAAACGAACAAGAATTAGAGCAAGTTGCAAGAAACTTGGCTCAAACAAAAGGAATAAATTTAGACCAATTTAGAAGTCAAATTGGCTTGTAGTACATAAAAAAGAAAGGAAAAAGGTTATGGCATTAACAGATGTAGGAGCAACTCCAGTAGTTCAAACAAGTTCAGGCTATGGCGATGGTTTTGGCGGTTCTTGGGTATGGGCATTTTTGATTTTTGCTTTACTAGGAAACGGTAGCTATGGCTTTGGTAATCGTGGTTTTGTTGGTATGGACAATGCTGTATTCGGTGCTCAACAATTCGGACAATTAGACAACGGCATTAGAGCGGTACAAAATGGTATTGCTGACGCAACTTTTGCATTAAACAATTCTGTAAAAGATGGTTTTTATGCAACTCAAACAGCAATTCAAGGAGTAAACACAAACTTGGGTAATGCTTTGTGTTCTACAACTTATGAACTTGCAAGCAAAATCAATGGTGTAGGCACTCAAATGCAAGCTTGTTGTTGCGACATTCAAAGAGCAATAGACGGTGTTAACTTCAATTCTGAACGCAATACTAGTGCTATTATTCAAAATGCAACAGCTAACACTCAAAGAATACTTGATTACTTAAATTGCAAAGAACTTGCAGACAAAAATCAAACTATCTTTGAAATGAGCCAAAAAGCTCAAACTGCTGAAATTATTGCTTCAATGAAACCAGTAGCACCAGTTCCAGCATACATTCAACCATCACCATACGAAGCTTACAGAGTAAGCAATTATAGTGGTTGTTGCTCAAATAATGGATATGCGTTTGTGTAACTCAAACATTGCCCATGCGGTATGAAATCCTCCCAAGTGGGTAAAAGTTGAAAAGCTATTACCCACTTTTCGTATTAATAGAAAGGAAAATTAAAATGTGTAATTGTGTAAATAATATAATTCCAGTAACAAACAAAACTTTAAGTGCTGGACAACTGACTTTAACTGTACCAAATAGACAATTTGTAAACTATGCTCGTTATAAGCTTGTAGGAGTTGAATTTCTACCAGAAATGATAGGAACAGAGCAAGCATACATCGTTTCTAACGCAATATCTTATCCACTAATTGATAAAGCTGGAAATATTGTAACTTCTGGAAGATTGTTGCAATCAGACAAATATTGTCTGCAATTCGGTGCTAATGGTTTAGGCGGTGTACCTCATTTCGTTGTGCTGACTTGTATTCCTACAAGAATAGCTTATAATCCAACAGCGGTATTACAACCTCAAACAGAGCAGGTAACACAAGAAGGTCAAGCTTAATATGTTCTTTAGTTCAGAAGCTGATAGATTAGCATATTTAAACTTTTTAGCTACAAGTACAAATTTAGCAATTAATGCAGAGATTTTGCAAATAAATAGAATGATTTATCAGTCTAATGAACAAAGAAATAAAGAACTTATTGAACTTTTAAAGGAGATAAAAAATGGAAACACTAAAAACGATTTATGACAGAGTGAGCCATATCCTTGAAAAGCACGCACAATTAAATAAAGAGGCTTCTGCTTGCTTGCAATCGTTAGGATATAATGGCTTTAAAAGACTGCATAGATATAACTGTAAAAAATTTCAATACTGGCAAATGAAACTAGCCAATATTCTATTCAATATCAAAAGAGAAAAACTTGATATGCAAGCCATGAATATAAACTATGCTCCAATGGATTTAAAAGAGCATTTAAGAAAATGGCTCGAAGAACTTGAATATGCATTAAAAGAACTTGGCGAATTAAATAAACATCATTTTGAAACTTGCGGAAAAACAAGCGATATAATTGAATGCGCTATGTGTTTAATGCTAGATGATTTAGGAAATATACAAAGATGGCAACATCAAGGCGAAGCTACCGATTGGCTCGAAATGTTTTTGTTTATACTGGATGATAAAATCCATTGTAAGTACAAAAAGAAAGAGGAGGAGGACTAATGCACGATAAAATCGAAGAACTTAAAAGCGACTTCTCTAATATGCTTAAAAAAGTCAATATGGAAGCATATAATCCTCTTTCGGCAGACTTTCAAAAACTTTTAAACATAGGCACAATGTGGTATTTGTTGCGCAAAATGGATAAAGTTCAAGAAGATATTTTTGAAGATGATTATGAAGAAGCTAAAGAAGAAATAATGGGGGCTGATAAATATTTCAGCATGTATAAAGAGCATAAAGACCCTACATTAAAATCAATGGCAAGCCAAGAACTTAATCACGCTAAATACTGGCTAGATAAAATTAGATTATCAGATAAAACAATGAAACAAAAAAATACTTATGATGATTTATTGAAATGGTATAATGCTATGGTTGGCGAAATTAACAAATAACTTTTAGGGATTAGGCTTTATGTTTAATCCCTATTTTACTACTCTAAAATTAATATGCTTTTTGTATGCTTTTATAGCTTCTTCAACTTCTTCTTTGCTGTCAAAATCAGCAGAAACTTTTGTTCCATCTTGTAAGGTTATCATTAAAACTGGAATTGATAAGTCATTATCATTTCCATACCAATAAAGACATTCCATTTCTTTTATTTTTGATGTTTCAATGCTAGTATTATTTCCAGCAAAACAAAACATTTCTGGTATATTTTTAACTGGAAATTCCTCTGTTGTCATTTAAAAGTTTTCCTGTATTTTTCTCAACTTGAATACATCTATCATCATATATTCTAGTAATCTCATGTTCTTTTGTGGCGGTAATAGGTAAAACCTTGCCAAAATATTTTACGCAAAATCTTTCAATATCAAGTTTTTCTAATTCATCAGCCCAGTCAGAAGCCCTTGCAGTAAAAATTTTAACTTCTGCACCGCTTTCAATTTCTTTTCTGATTAACTCAACCATTGGCATAATAGGTTTGCCAATTTCTCTTTGGTATTCTTTTGGCTGTTCTGCTAAAGTGCCATCTAAATCAACCATTACTAAAGGTCTTTTTCTTAATTCTTTTTTCATATCGTAATTATACCACTTTTTTGCAAAATTTTTGCAAACTTTTGCAATCGTTTGCAAATTAAACCTGAAAACCCTTGTTACGCAAGGCTTAAAAATTTGCAATCGTTTTGAAAAATTTTTCAGCAAAAATATGATGTAGTTTATATTTCAAAAATTATATAAAAAAGTTTAAAAAAAAGTATTGCTTTTTTTATATTTTTGATGTATAATTGTCTTGTAGTTAATTAAGGAGTTCGGAAATGATACCTAGTATTATAGTTTTAACGGTAACAATTATTACTTTAGCTTTATCTTTGCTTATTCAATGGGCGGATAGAAAAGAAGTTGCAAAAGAATTAAGAAAATGTGCATTGGCTTCATTTTTTGGTTATTTCTTTTTGGTTATTTTAATGAGTTTTGGAGGTTAATATGAATAACAAACCTTATGAGATTACTTTAAGAGGAAATATAATTGCAAAGGCTAAAATAGGCTCAAAAGACAAAGATATGTTTGACAGGGTAGTTATATTAAAAACCCAAGTAGAGGTTGACGGAATGTGGCACCCAGATATGCAATTTGACGCTTATTGTTGGCACGATGAAGGAATGGCAGATTTTGACATAGAAGAATGTCGTCCTTGCTACGATGATGAATTTGAGATAATAAATGCTAACGGAAAACTAATAGAAAATAAAAATTATATCATAAAGGAAATTATTGAAATCTTTGACGAGGATTTGGAAGTACAGGATATTTAGGAGGATTTGATGAAAATTGAGGAAAAAAGAAAAATTCAACAAGTGGCAGAAAGAAATACTCTTTTTGTTACATTACCAAAACTAGTAACAGCTTTTTTGAATTTACAAAGAGGACAAAAACTTATTTTCAAAAAAGAAAATGACAGAATTTATATAGAAGGAGAGAAAAATGTACGATAAATTAAGTTATAAAAGTCTAAAGCACATGTTCGTAAATAATTTTGAAGTAAATCATCTATTTTTAGACTTTATTGCAGAAGTTGAACAATCTGATGAAGAATTATGCAAATTATTTTTTATTACAAAGTTAAAAAGATGGATGGAGAACTAAAATGAGTAAATATGTTGAAGTAGAAATAAATTTAGAAGACTTTGAAGACGAATGTATAGAAATGCTACAAGATAACGGCTACAAGGTTTTTAGAGATAATAGTGAAATACAAGAATATTGTGCTGAATGGGATATTAGCTACACTGAAGCCTACGATAGTATTCTTGGATATTTAGAAGAAATGAAAAATAAAGTTTATTATGAAAATGTAAGCGATGATTATAAAAAAGCTTATGAAGATTTAGACAGAATAGTTTTTTATGAGGGAGAATAAATGAATTTTGCAGTAGAAGTAAAAGAAATAAGTTCTATTTTGAAAAGAGTTTTGCCTTTTGTGGGTAAAGTTGATGTTCAAAAAAATATTTTATTAAAAATCAACAAGAATGATTTAGTTGTAAAAGCACACAATGAAGCTATGAGCATTACAGCTAAAGGCAAAATTTTATCAAATGATGAATTTGATGTTGTAGTTGAAGGCAGAAAATTTGAAAAATATGTAAATGCCTTTGATGATTATATTGACATTGAAGTAAAAGACAATGTATTAACTCTAAAAGAAAATAAATCAAAATTGCAATTACCAATAATTACAAATGAATTTTATCCAGAAAAACCAAGCACAATTATTGAAAATAGGATAGAATTTCCTTTGGTTGATTTTACTAATGGCATAAAGAAAGTTATTGATTTTGCAAATAAAGAAATTAAATCGGAAGCTACAACACAAGGCATAAATCTTGATTTTTGTAAAAACAAATTAAACATATCAGCTACTAATGGAAATTTTTTAAGCATTTGCGAATATGATATTACAGATGATTTGGAAGTTAATTTGACAATTCCTATTAGGCTTGCACAAGAAATTGCCAAATATAACGATGAAAATTTTGTAATTTATCCAAGCGAAAGAACAATTAAATTTGAGTTTGAAAATATTGAAATTATTTCTAGTGTGCTAGGTGGCAAATTTCCAAAAATAAAAGAAATCATACCAGAAGGCTATGAAAATAATGTTACTTTTGAGAAAAAAGAATTAGAAAATGTATTTAAAAAAATTGACCTGATAAAAGACGAAGATATGACGGCAATTTATTTTGACTTTGATAAAGAAAATGCAAAAGTAAAATATACAACCAAAAATGGCATATTTGAAGATACTATAAGTTGTGATTTAAAAGGTAAATGCGACTTAATAAAATTAAGCTACAAATATTTGCCTATTATAATGAACAATTTAGAAGAAAAGGTAACATTTGAATATGAACAAGACGGCTATTTGATTTTGTTTAGAAATAAAAATAATCGAATGGTATTAGCTGTTTGCAAGTAGGGAGAAAAAATGGGAATTCAACAAACTTTAATTGAATTAAAAGAAAATAATGAAGATTTTGAGCTATATCCAAGTTCAAGAGAAATGCTTTGGAAAATATATGAAGTAATGGATACTGGTTCAAAAATATTAGATATTGGTTGCGGAACTTGTAACTTTAAAAAATACGCAGAAGAATTTGATAAAATTAATCAGCAAAAATATTTTGAAGATATTGATAAATATAACAAAAAATTAATTGACAGATACCCAGATAAACCTTGTAGATTAATTTCAAAGTATTATGTTATAGAGAAATCTAAAATCCTAATTGATAAATTTGATAAAGATACAATAGTTTTAGGAACTGATTTCTATAACACTTTATTAATTGATAAAAAAGCTGATACATATTTTTGCAATCCGCCATATTCTGAATATGTTGAGTGGACTACAAGAATTTTAGCCGATGGTAATTTTAAAGAAGCTTTTTTGATTATTCCGCAAAGATGGAAAGAAAATGAACAAATTAATTTAGTTCTTAAAAAATACGATATTCAAAACAATATTTTAGGCTCTTTTGATTTTCTTCAAGCTGAACGACCAGCAAGAGCAAAAGTAGATGTAGTTAGATTTACTAAAAATCCAACAAAATACGATTATCGCTGGAGAGATTTAAACGATTTTAACGAAAAAGCTTTTGATAACTGGTTTGACGAAACTTTTAAAATGCGAGATAGTGCAAAAGAAAACAAATATGAAAGTGAAATTGAACGAGAAGAAAAACAAAATATCAAAAATCAGCTAGTTGGTTGTAAATCGAAAGGCGATTTTTTGGTTAATTTGTATAATGAAGAACAAAAAAAATTATTTGAGCAATTTCAAGCAATTTGTTCTTTAGATACAGATACTCTTTTGACTATTGGAGTCAAAAAGGAAGCCATAAAAGAAGCCATTAAGCAAAAAATTGTTTCTTTAAAAACAAAATATTGGAGAATAGTTTTCGATGAATTTGAAGAAATAACAGAAAGACTAACAAGTGAAACCAGAAGGCAAATGTTTGACAGATTTAAAGAACTTCAAACAGTTGATTTTACACTAGAAAATATTTATCCATTAATTTTGTGGGTAATAAAAAATGCAAATGGTTATTATGATGAGCAATTAATTTCATTCTTTAAAAAATTATCAAGTCCAGACAATGTAAAACCATATAAAAGCAATCAAAAGGTGTTTGAGCGTGATAAATGGCGACATAACAGCTTTGCAGATGAAAAAAAAGTAAGCCACTACACTTTGGATTACAGAATTATTATGTCAAGTCCGTTTAGAACCGATTACTATGGCAGACTTGATGGTTTTGATTATGGTTGTTCTGAAAAACTACAAGACATTTTTACAATAGCTAAAAATCTTGGTTTTAAAATTGGGCTGTGCGATATTCCTAAAAACTTTGGAGAAAAATGTTTTTGCCTTTATGGCGACTCGGATAAAACCTTCATGGAATATAGAGCATACAAAAATGGAAATATGCATGTAAAATTTGACATTGAGTTTGCAAAGGCTCTGAATGTTGAAACATCAAGACTTCTTGGATGGATTAGAAGCAAAGAAGATATTGAAAAAGAATTTCCACAAGAATTGGCAAAAGGAGCTGAAAAATATTTTAAAATAAATAACTATGTTGCTTTAAATGTAAACAATGTACCACTACTAGGCATATTAAAGGATTAAAAAATGAGCAAATACAATTACGAATATAACGAAAATGACTATAAAACACCGCCAGAACTTTATGAAAAAGCATTAAAAAAATTTGGTTTAGTTGGTTTTTTCACAATAGATGTTTGTTGCTCTGAACACAATATTCCAGCATTGAGCTACTATGTGAATGGTGAACAAAATGGATTAAAAGAACCTTGGTTTGGTTTTTGTTGGTGCAATCCTCCGTTTAATGAGTGCAAAAAATGGGTTAGAAAAGCTTATAAAGAAAATCAACAGGGTGCCTGTGTGGCTATGCTAATACCAGCTAGAACCGAAACAGCTTATTTTCATGATTACATATTAAATAATCCAAATGTTGAAATTGAGTTTTTGAGAAAGGGCCATAGATTTTTAAACAAAGAAAACAAACAAATGGGTGTTTTTAAAAATGCTTTAGCACTGGTTTATTTTAAATGATAAATTTAAGCAATCTAAAATCGTTTTTAAGAAGGTTTAAATTATAAAATGATAAATTACATTAAACAAACAACAAACACATATTAAAATTAATTTTAGACGCATTAGAGGAAATTTTTTAAATGAATACTTGTCCCAAAGAAATAGATGAACAAATAAGTTTTATTAGATATTGCAAAACAATAGGAATAAGAGTAGTTAGTACGCAAAATGGAATGTACATAAACAAACAAAACTTCAACGGATATGCTTACATTAAAAAAGCAAAAGCAAGTGGCTTAAGCAAGGGCTTTCCAGATTTGCTTGTACTTGCTTCAAATAAATCAAAAACGCAAAATATTTTGTTTATTGAGATGAAAAGACAAAAAGGAGGCAGTTTAAAACCAGAACAAAAAGAATGGTTATACTGGCTAGAACACATGGGTTATTGCGTTGGTGTAGCTAAAGGTTGCGAAAATGCAATAGCCATTCTAGAAAAATACTTAAATAGTTAATTTACTTTACTTAATTTTTGAGGTATAATAAAAATGCTACTCCCAAAACAAGAAAAAAAATTGAATAAAATTGAACCTTACCAAAGTTTTGGGTGTAGCAACATAAAACATTTTTGGTAGGGTTTTTTCTTATAGAAAAGAGGACATGTGATAAAAAGAGAAAATTATATTACGGTTCAGGGATGGATGATTACGGATTTAGATTTAAAAGGAAACGAACTGCTCATATACGCAATAATTTATGGCTTTTCTCAAAATAGTGAAAGCAAATTTAGCGGAGGTTTGACTTATCTATCAGAATGGACAAACTCCACAAAACAAGGAATTTTAAAAGCATTAAAAAACCTTCAAGATAAAGGACTTATAGAAAAAAATGATATTGTCGTAAATAAAGTTAAATATTGCGAATACAAAGTTATTGAACCAGATAGGGTGTTAAACAAAGTTGAAGGGGGTATTAAACAAAGTTTAATGGGGTGTTTAACTAAGTTTAATGGGGGTGTTAAACTTAGTTTACCTAATAGTATAAATAATAATATAGAAAATAATATAAATAAATATAATGTACTATTTGAAGAATTTTGGAACTTATATCCAAGGAAAGAGCAAAAAAAGAAAACAAAAGAAAAATTTTTAAAATTATTAGAAAAAAATGACTATGAGTTGATAAAAAAAGGTCTATTGAACTATATAGAATATATAAAATCAAACAAACCCGAAACAAAATACATAAAACATCCCACAACTTGGCTAAACGGTGAATGTTGGAACGATGAATATAATATCAACTTGGAAAAAACATCACAAGATGTTAAAAGCTTACTAGATACATATTTTGGAGGCTAAATGAATAGAAAAGAATTTTGCGAGAAAATTACAAGTTACTACGACGACTTTACAGAAAAAAATACACTACCAAGACTAGAAGCATATTGTATTGTACTAGATGAAATTGAAGAATATCTAAAAAAGAAATACGATGAGCTCGATTATGATTGGCTCATAAAAGAAATTCTGAAAAACCATGAAAACTTTAGATTTGCACCAGCACCAGCAGTTTTATTTAAGTTAGTTAAGGAAAAAAAGAGCAATGAATACAACCCATACCTATAACGCAAATGATTTAGAATTAAATATTTTACATATTTTGTTTATGCACAAAGAAAAACAATCATATATAATGGAGCATTTAAACAAAAAATTTTTTTCTGACCCTATAAATTCAGTAATATTTGAAATTGCTAGAGATTTATATTTAAAAGGGGAAGAAATAAATGCTATCGTTGTAAGCACTATATCAGATAATAATGAAGTAATGATGAGGCTTGCAGAAATAGCGGTTGATGTAAATGCCTTAAGTCCCATGACTGAAACTTATTGTAAGCTTTTAGTGGAAAAATATCTTAAATATCTGATAAAAAATGCCAAAACAAATGATGATTTAGAAGAAATCAACAGCTTAAAAGAAAAATTAGATTTTCAACAAATACAAATTAAACATATATCTGATGATGTTCAAGATTTTGAAAAACGCTATAATGAAAAAAAAGGAACAGCAATTTATTCTTGCTATGCTCCACTAGATAATCATATAGGCTCTTTTATGGGAGGTGATTATATTGCTCTTGGTGGTTCAACTGGTATGGGTAAAAGTACAATAGCATTAAATTTGGCTCGTCAATTTTGCATGCAGGATAAAACAGTTTTGTATTTTTCTTTAGAAATGCCTTTAGAGCAAATACAAAATAGATTTGTATGTATGACCATGGGCTTAAATGCTATGAAATATCGCTCTTTTGGGTTTAATTTATCAGAAATGCAAAAATATAAGGATGGATTGAAACACTTAAAAGAATGGAACTTGAATGTTGTAACTGATTATAATTTAACTTGTGAAAAGCTAAAAAATTATATAAAAGAGCAAAAGAAAAACAAATTAGATTTTGTAATAATAGATTATTTGGGACTTATACAAGGTAACAACAACAAATCACTGTATGAAAAATCTACAATAATTTCGAGAAATATTAAACTAATAGCAACCGAAATGAATGTACCTATTTTGGTTTTAGTTCAATTAAACAGGGATATAAAAAACAGAGATGACAAAAGACCAAAGTTATCAGACATCAGAGAAAGTGGAGCTATTGAACAAGACGCCGATATGGTTTTATTTGCTCACAGGGAAGCAATATATAACAACAACGCAAATGCCAATGAACTTGAAATAATTATTGCTAAAAATAGACACGGCTCAAACAATAAAATTGTAAAATTGAACTTTGATTTGACAACACAAAACATAAGTGAGTTTTAGATGAGATACAACAAAAAATCTATATATGAAAAAACAAAAACAAAACCAGCAACATATACAGAAATAGTACATCAATACAGAAAAGACCAGATAACCTATGAGGCTATGCAATATTTGAAAAGCTTTATAGACAAAGAAATAAATCAAGAGTTATACAGAGCGAGCTTAAAGAAGGAGAGAAGAAAATGAAATCAAAAAAAGAAATTCTAGAAGAAAGATTAAAACAAGGTTGGTTGAGTAACTGGCAAGCATGTTGTTTGGTGAAATCATCAAATGCCGATAGACAAATAAGATTTTTTAAAGAAAAACCACCAGTTGGCTATGAGTTGAAAATAAGAAAAAATAAGGCGAAAATTGGCACAACAACTGTAAATTACAATGAATATTTTTTGGAAAAAATCTAAAAAAAGTATTGCAAAATTATAGTATTTGATGTATAATTGTTTTGTAGTTAATTAAGGAGAAGAAATGAGTCATTTTACAGTAGCAGTAATAACCGAAGATGGTGATTACGAAAAGGCTTTAGCACCATTTGATGAAAATATAGAGGTAGAAAAATACATCTATAAGACTAGAGAACAGCAAATTGAATTTTTAAAAGACCATGAAGAAAGATTTACAGATTTAGATTTTACGAATGACGACACTTTAATAAAATCTTTTCTTGAAAAATATGATGAAGATGATTGTTACGATGAACAAGGCAACGAATGGAGTACATACAATCCTAATAGCAAGTGGGATTGGTATCAAGTTGGTGGCAGATGGTGTGGGTCATTAAAATTAAAACATCCTATTGAGCAAGAAGTACAAAGCGAACCCAGTATTATGTCATTAATGGGAAATACGCAAGAAACAATGGAAAATTTAATAGACAACCTAAAAACAGACCACGCACAGGTTAAAAATATTGATTTTACTCCAGATGTAGAAAATGTTGAAAAATGTAAAAGATTTTGGGAAGTGGTTGTTGAAGATAGTCCTCTGCAAGAAGGCGAAAAAGAAGAAGATTTTAGAAGTTTTTATAACAAAAATTATTATCTAACTACTTACAAAGATAAAGAAACTTATATAAAAGAACAAACATCATTCAGCACTTATGCAATTTTGTATAAAGGTGAATGGATTGAACCCAACAAAATGGGTTGGTTTGGTTGTTCACACGCAACACAAGACGAACATTGCGAATATAGAGAAATATTTGAAAAAATAATGTCTAATCTTAATGATGAAGATTGGATTACCGTAGTAGATTGTCATATTTAAGGAGAGTTAAAAATGCAAAGATTAATTAAAATACAACAAGGTCTAAAAGCGCCAAAACATCAATACAATTCTTTTGGAGAATATAATTATCGTTCTTGCGAAGATATTTTAGAAGCCGTTAAACCTTGGTTAAAAGATTTAGGACTTGCCTTAATTCTAAAAGATGATATTGTTTGCGTTGGCGATAGATATTATGTTCAAGCAACAGCAATTTTATATGATGAAAATGGAAAACAAATAACAAGCACAACAGCATTAGCAAGAGAAGCACTTGAAAAGAAAAAATCAGACGAAAGCCAACTAACTGGTTCAGCTTCAAGTTATGCTAGAAAATATGCTTTAAATGGTTTATTCTGTATTGATGATGTAAAAGACGCAGATAGCACCAATAAACACGGAAAAGATGAATTAAAAGAAACAAGCAAAGATAACAAAGATGAACAAATTATTTCAGAAATGAATAAAATTGATAATCTTTCAGACTTAAACAAATTCTATGCAGAAAACAAAGATAATGTATGCGATAGAAATGCTTTAAACAAGCTTTATGCAAATAGAGCAAAAGAATTGAGAGCGAAATAATGCAAATATTCAATTTTGAACAAAGAACTCCAGAATGGTACAACATAAGATTAGGAAAATTAACTGCAAGTAATGCTGGAACAATAGCAACAGGCGGTAAAGGGCTTGAAACATTATGCCTTGAACTTATAGCTGATTACTATTCTGACTATCAAAAAGAAATTTACACCAATGAGCATTTAGAACGAGGCAATGAATTAGAAGATGTGGCAAAATGTATTTATGAACTTCAAACTGATAGCATAGTTCAAAGTGTAGGATTTGTTTTGATAGATGATTATTCTGGAGTAAGCCCAGATGGAGTTATCTATAAAAA
Source organism: Candidatus Gastranaerophilales bacterium (assembly GCA_017560095.1). GTDB lineage: Bacteria > Cyanobacteriota > Vampirovibrionia > Gastranaerophilales > Gastranaerophilaceae > RUG14156. The sequence continues at coordinate 23,114 of JAFYOU010000042.1, read as the reverse complement.
AGATAAAATAATTAAAAGTATTGAAATCAAATGTCCTAGCGATAAAGTTTATATGAATGTATTATTAAACAATTATATAGACCCAAGCTATTATGCACAAATGCAAATGCAGATGTATGGACTAGAAACAAGCGAAGTTGATTATGTTGTATATAATCCGCACTTTAAAAAAGATTTGATAATAAATACAATTAAAAGAGATGAAGAATTTATCAAAAAACTTGAAGCAGGATTAGAAAAAGGTAAATCAATACTAAAAAAATACCACGATATAATGAAAAAAATATAAGGAGTAAAAAATGAACAAAGTATTAGAAGTTGTGGCTCAAATAATGCCATTTATTGTAGGAATTATGTATATTAAGAACATGTGTAAATTTCAAAAAACAAAGCAATCTTATGATGGAATACATGCTGTTATTTATTTAATTTTCTTATTTATGTTTTCAATAATAGCAGTTAAAACAGGAGGCTAAAATGAAAATTCAAATAGTATGTAAAGATGTAAAATATTTACCAAAATATGCAAATGACACAGATTTTTGTATGGATGTAAAAGTACAAGCACCAGAAGAAGGCTATGAATTACAACCAAATGAAGTGCATATTTTTGGAACAGGAATTCAAATAAAAGTGCCAAATGGATGGGGAGTTAAAATAAAACCTCGTTCTTCAACTGGAATTAAATTAAATTGCAGACTTGCCAATAGTGAAGCCGTAATTGACGCAGGTTATCGAGATGAAATTATGTTGGCAATTCATAATTTTGGAACAGAGCCACAAATTATAGAAGATGGACAAAGATTGTGTCAGCTTGAACTAGTTGAAAAGAAATACATTGAATGGGATATTGTCAAAGATGACGAGAATTTTAGAGAAGGCGACCGAGGCGGTGGCATAGGCAGTACAGGTAAAGCATAGAAAGGTAAAATATGAGCAATTTAGTAACAATAAGTGGAAGATTGACAAAAGACCCAGAAATTAAATATTTTGAGTCTGGCAAATGCAAAACAGAATTCACAATAGCAGTTGATAATTTTGTGGATAAACAAAAGTTAACCAGTTTTATTAATTGTGAAATATGGGATAAGCAAGCAGAGTTTGTTTCTGAATATTTCAAAAAAGGTATCAATGTGTATGCAACTGGAGAATTAAAATATAGTGAATACAATGGCAAAACATATTACAAGGTAAATTGTCAAAAAACAGGTTTTACTGGTTGTAATTTCTTTATTAAAGGAAAAGCAACATTGCAAAATGGAACAGCAAAAATAACAACATCAGAAAATGCTTTTGTTGAAGCAAAATGCTATAACAAAGAATTGCCTACCGATGAAAAAGTTTATTGTCTAACCATGTACTTAAAAGACTATAAACCTTGTTATATAGTTGAAAGTTTTATGTAGGAAATAAAAAGATGAGTAATTTATTAGAACATGCAAAAAGAGAACTTGAAATAGCTGGTATAAAAGGTAGTGAATATGACAATGAAGTTGCTAGAAATGTATTAGAGCTTATAGAAGTATTTTCAAAACAAGAACATAGCGGTTTTAGTAAATGTGCTGTTCTTCAAGTGTTCAATACTCTTGTAGAATTTAAAAATTTAAAGCCACTTTCAAACAATCCAGAAGAATGGACGGAAGTTACCAAAGGTCTTTATATTTCAAAAAGAAATCCTGCTTGTTTTAGTGATGATGAATTAAAAACATATTATGATACAAGTGAGGGTGATTATCCAAAAACCAAAGTCGTTAGAAGATTACAGGAGTATGAAGGCTAATGAATTATTGGGCTATAACAAAAGACGATATGCTGAATGGCTCTGGTTTAAGGGTTGTTCTTTGGGTTGCTGGTTGCGAACACCGTTGTGAAGGCTGTCATAATCCATATACTTGGGATATTGAGGGTGGACAAAAATTCACACAAGACACTTTAAGCGAGTTATTAAAAGAACTTGGAAAAGAATACATACAAGGAACGACAATTTCAGGTGGCGACCCATTGCATATAGAAAACAGGAATGAAATTGAGCAAATATGTAAAACGATTAAGCAATTTTGCCCTAGCAAAGACATTTGGATATATACAGGCTACAAGTTTGAAGAAGTACAAGATTTGAAAGTTATGAAATATATAGACGTACTTGTAGATGGTGAATTTCAAAAAGATTTGGCTGATGTAAATATAAAATGGTGCGGAAGTTCAAATCAAAGAGTAATAAGTGTACCAGAAACACTAAAAACAGGAAAAATTGTATTGGAGGATTAAATGGAAAAAAAAGGAATAAAACACGACGCAGGAAAGCCAAAAATAGCAGACATGATTTTTGATTATAAAGTTCAGCTATTAGAGCTTTGCAAGGTTTTTGAATATGGAACAAAAACATACGGATTAGGAAACTGGAAAGAGTTGGAAGATGGAAAAGAACGCTTTACAAACGCTATGATGAGGCATTTTTTGAGTGAAGATGAAGTTTATGACGAAGAAACAGGATTGTTACACGCTTCACAAGTTTTCTATAATGCTGGTGCAAGATTGTATTACATATTAAAAGAAATGGAACAAAAAAATGACTGATTTTATGGATTTTCAAGAAGAACTATTATCAACTACAAGTGAAGCTATGGAATATTCAAAACTTTATCTTGAAGCTAGAAAAAAAAGTTCTCATTGTTTTAACCAATTACAGATATTAATTCAAAAAGCTAATTTGCATACTTCAAAGAAAAGTCCAGAAAATAAAATAATTGAATTAATGGCTCATTATGAATATGGAAATGTAGCAAGCCAATTAAACCAAGAAATGTTGATGTATGAAGCTGAATATAAGGGCTATGAACTTGTTATAAAGACTTATTTAGCCCATGCGAGTGCGTTACAATCGGTCATTAAACAGCAAGTAAGTGGTGAAACTTTGGAATGTGTAAAAAATAAATATTCAAGCAGTAAATATTAAAAAAAAGTATTGCAAAATTATATTTTTTAATGTAAAATAAACATGTAGTTTAATTGAGGGAAAATGAAAAAAAGTTATTATCTTAAAAGTGGATTGTATTACGACACAACTACTGGAAGAACATATATACCAAAAAGTAGATGTGAGTTATGCGGTACAACTCATTTTTTGACAGTACACCATTATTTGAACCAACAAAAAGCTATAAGAGATATAAATGCTAAAAAAGTACGTTATCCAAGCACTTGGACAGAAGAATTTGTAAAAGAAAAGCAAAAATTATTCACGCTTTGCACCCAATGTCATAATGATGTAGATAATTTAGACGAAAAAAAGTTTTTTGATAAATATTTAATTCAAAAGAGCTTTTTTATATACAAAGAATAAACAGCCAAAGTGAAAGTAACAAATACATAGATTGAGTCAGAGATAAAGAAAGAAACATTTTCCATAAACGATTAAATCAACAAATACGAGTGTAACAGGCAGATGAAATGAAACATCTCATTAAAAGGCAACAACTTAAAGGATTGAAACATACAAACAGAAGGTATCAGCAAAAAAAATTGAAACAATCTTACCGAAAGTAACACGAGGGGAAATTGAAACAATAGCAAAAAAAGCAACAAAAAAGTTAATTGAAACAGAGAAAGTAAAGGAAACAAACATAATAATTGAAACATACAAATCAAATGTAACATATGAAAATATTGAAACATTACAAACAAAAGTAACAAAAAAATAAATTGAAATAGAAAGGTTGTTATTATGATTGAAACATTAGAATTAGAAAATGTAATCTCAAAAAAACTAGACAGAGATTTAATTAAAGCAGGGGCAACACTAGGACGAGAAGAATGTAGATATCTAGTTGATTTATACTATCAGCTTCAAGGATTTAGAATTGCTACAAATAATCAAGTTCGCTCAATAGTTAAAAGTGACATTGATGAACCACACGAGGCAATAGGATTTTTTGCTGGACAATTTGAAAGTTTAGAACAAAATATCAAAAAAGTTTTAAAGGAATATGTAAAAGCTCAACCAATAGGACAATGGCTACTAGGTATTACAGGGATAGGAGAAGTTATTTCGGCAGGATTAATTGCAAATTTAGACATTAATAAAGCCAAAACAGCAGGTGCATTTTGGAGATTTTGTGGACTTGACCCAACCGTTGAATGGTTAGGAAAAGAACGAGCAACAAAACTTGTTGAAGAAGTTTGTGGTGACAAGAAAAAATATGATATTGAAGATTTGGCAAGATTGTCAGTAAAAACAACTTGGAATTATGACACAATTTTAAATCATTTCGACCAAGAAAAAGAAAATCCAGTTAAAATAACAAAAACAGAAATTATAAAATATTTTTCACGAGTGCCATATAATCAAAGAATGAGAACATTAGCCTATAAAATTGGCGAAAGCTTTGTAAAAGTTCAAAATAATTCAAATGATTTTTATGGCAAGTTATTTGTTCAAAGAAAAGCATTAGAACAAGCCAATAATGAAGCATTAAAATATAAAGAATTGGCAGAAGAAAAGGCTAAAAAGGTAGGAAAAACAACAGAAGCTTATAAGTGGTATTCGCAAGGAATGTTACCACCAGCACATATTCATGCAAGAGCAAGAAGATGGGCTGTAAAAATATTTTTGAGCCACTTTTTTGATAAATGGTACAGACTTGAATTTAATCAAGAGCCACCAAAACCTTTTGCTATTGCAATTTTAGGACATGCACATGAAATAGTGAATGATTAACCAAAAAAATTGAAACATTATCACAGAAAGTAACAATGACCCAGATTGAAACAGATATGGTAAAAGAAACAAAAGCTTCAATTGAAACAATATATCGAAAAAGCAAAAATCCTGATTGAACCAAAAAGGGCAAGAGTACCACTTTTATAAAGTAAAACAATGTAAAAGAAAGGAACAATAACACTAATTGAAACAACGAACCAAAAAGAAGCACGACCTTTGATTGAATTAAAAAAAAGTATTGCAAAATTATTAAAAATGATATATAATGAAATTAACGAAAGGACAATATATGACAGCAGGCAGACCGAGAATTTATAAAGACGATATTCTAGTAACAAGAGCATTAAGGGTATCAGAAAAATATGAATTAAAATATGTAGTTGCCTTTATTGAAATTTTGAGAAAATACAGAGGGCAAGCGATTGCTTTTGTAGAAAAATATATGAACAAAACAATCAAAAAACAAGAAGAACAACAGTAACAGAAAAGATAATTGAAACAAAACAAAGAATAGTAACATTTCTGCAAATTGAAACAGTTAATTGAGGTAAATATGGAAATTGAAAAAAAGTATTTTTTAAGGGAATTTACTATAAAAGTAAATCAAAGAGAGTTGTTTTATGATTTCAATAGCGACAGAATTATTTATACATACAAGGGTATAAATAAATTAGAATTTAATTTGAGTGTAAAAAAATGGCAAGAAATGATAAACAAATATCAATTTTGGTGTGAATATTCAATAACAAGATATGAGGAAAGAAACAATGATTATTCAAGAAATTAGCAAAAAAAGCGAATATCTAATTGAATTTGTTGTAAATAATAAAGCATATATTGTTTCAACAAACGAATTAAAAAGAGCCTGTAAAGATGTTGAAATGTGGCAACAATGTGGTGGAACATATTTTACAATAAAATTATTAGAATTAATCGGAAAAGCAGATGAACATAACAAAGAGAGGATATTACAAGGCTTTCCAGAGGTTATGTGTGCTTATTTGTTATGGTATTGGAATTTGCCTTTTAAAAAAGAATTATTTGAGGATTAACAATGACAACAGAATTGGAAAAAAGATTTTTTCAAACATTTGATATTAAGCCAAAATATCAAGACACTTGCACAGTAGAGGAAAAATATTGGGCTAACGAAGAATTAGCTAATGAATACGGCACTTTTGATAGATATATGGATATTAAATGTGGAAATCAAGAAAATTGCACAACAGAATGTTCTTGTGCATATCAAAAAGAAATTTATCCACAAATTACAGATAGACATTGTTTAGAGTTGATATGTCTTTACAACCGACACGATAACCTATTTATTAGCAGTGCTAGTGAAATTGAAAATCTTAAAATACATATTTTAAGTAGTTTGGTAAGTGCCTTTGAGCGTGAAAACACCGACGAACTTAAAAACCAAGTTCAAGCGATATTTGGGGTGGAAAGATGAATTTTATTATATTACTTTTAAAAATCTTTGGAATGGCGCTAACAATATCAATTTCACTTGGTTTGGCAATAATACTTGTTGGTGGATCAATAGTGTTAGTAATCAAAGAAAGCGAGCAAAAATGACAACCAAAGAAGAAATAACAGAAAGACTTGATAGATTATTTGCAAGACTGAAAGAATATCCACTTAGTCAAGCAATAGCAGACGCAATAGATAAAAATTTAAAGTTGTTAGCAGAATTGGAAGAAAGTGAACAATAATGAATAATTTTGAGATGATAAAACATTTTAATTTTGATGAAATGTTGCGATTTGTATTTTTAAGAACACATTGTATTGATTGTCCTATGTATTATAGCAAACAATGTAATCAAGAAGTAAACAAATGCCGAGAAAAAATCAAACAATGGCTTTTGCAAGAAAGCGACCATGAGCCAAAATATACAATATTTGAACATATTACATTTTTTACTTTCTTTTTATTTTTGGCTTTAGGAATAGCAAGTTTTATAGAAAAAATTATTAAAGTTTTTGGGTAAATATAAGGGCATAACCAATGATTAAATTTATAAAACAGTTATTTTGTAAACATGAATTTGAATTTAAAGGTCACTTGTGCGGAGTAGAAGATTGTTTTGAATGCACGAAGTGAGGTAAAAGAATTACCACATTTTACAGAAACCAAATAGAAAAACTTTGGAAAAGACATGAAATAGAATTGGATTTTGACAATGACTAAAAATAAAGAGGTGAATAATGAAATCGCAAAAACTTGGTAAAAAGCGCATACCTTGGTGGGCTGAAATACCTTGGAAGGGTTGGTGGAAAAAATATATGCGCAGACAAGCAAGAGTTATATTAAAGAAGGAAAGTAATAATGACTAAAAATAACGAAAGGAAATTAAAATGAGTGAAAAACATTTGAATTATAAAGTTGAAGTAGCATTAGATATCTGCACAAATAAAAGCCAACAACAGCTTTTAGCTTCTTTAAAAAGCGGAACACAAGCTATTGAAGATAATTGGGATATAACTTGTGGTGAAATTACAGTTAAAAATGTTGAATTATGCGATTGTGATTGTTATGAGGAATAACCAATGACTAAAAATAACGAGCAGATAATAATTGATGGGGTTAATGTAAGAGAGTGCAAGTATTTTAATAAATATCAAAAAATTGTAAGAAATAATGAAGTTGTTGTTGATATTCAAAATGCTTGTATTGAAAGAAATGAAACCGTACATTGTAACAGAAGATGTAATTGCTACTACAAAAATTGGCAACGCAAAGAGCAAGAATGTAAAAACAATAAAACCGCACATCAAATAGAATTAGATATTTATAATCAAGAATGTTTGAACTTGCAAGAAGAATTAAAAGAAACTCTTAATCAACTCGACCAACTCAAAAAAGAAAATGAGGAGTTGAAAGCAGAAAATAGCACTTATAAATCAAGCATTATGGCCAATCTTGATAAAAATATATCAAAAAGATATAGAGAATTACTTGAAGAAAATGACCAACTCAAACAAACACTTGAAGAAACAAGAGAGATTGCAGGACAATTATATTATCATGCTATAAAAGACCCAGTTAAAAGAGAAGTGGCAATTTATAAAATCATTAACAAAATTAACGAGGTGATAGATGAAAAAATATAGATTTTACATAAATGAACTAGTTTATATGGATTTTACAGAAGAACAATATAATGAGTTAGAAGATTGCAATTGTTCTTTTGAAGAAAACGGATTAAAAGTTGAAGGGAAAATAATAAAAGGAGAAAGTTATTTTGAACATAAATATCCTATTATGATTATTACACCTAAAGAAAATTTCAAAGTTTTAGATATTGTAGCAGAAATAACAGCATCGGCAATTGAGTACAAAGACAGTATATGGAGTGAAGAAGAATGAAAATTTTGGAAGAAATGTTTAATTTGAATACAGTAATAACAGAAATTCAAAAAGCAACTAAAAGTGCTTATAACTTTGAAGCAACACACAAAGAATTAGAAACTAATATCCATATTTTTAGTGCTGTTGAAATACCTTTAGAAATTCAACAAAGATACGCTAAATTCAATGCCGATGTTAAAAAATTAGCAAATGAAATGATTGAAGAATTAATCATAAAAAGAGATGACTTAACGCTAAAATTATTACAGCAACAAGCACATGATAATTCAATTAGCTCTCCTTGTGAAAAGCCAGAAGAAGAAAGTGAGCAAGAATGAACAATTATACAATAATGCGACACATTGTAATTAATTGCGATTGTGATGCAGTAGCTTTATATTTGACAGCGTTTATTGAAAAAGCTAAAAAAGAAAATCTAAATGATTTTGACAGTATTTTAAAATGGCTTTTAGAAAAAGCCGAGGAGCCGAAAAATGAACAATTTTGAAAAGATGAAAGCTAATAATCTAGACGAAATGGCTGAATATATAAATAACATTGATAAAGCACTTTTTAAGGGTGCAATAATGGCATTAAGAAAAAAGGGCATAGAATTAACAGGATATGACCCTGTAAGGTCTAAAGAAGCAATTAAACAATGGCTTTTGCAAGAGGTGAAAGAATGACAATAGCAGAGTTTTTATTTTATTTATTACTAGCATTTTTTATTATAATCATAGGTTTTACTGCTCTTTGCCTAATGATTAAAATTTGCCTTTGGATAGCAGATAAAATTTTATAAAGGATAAATCAATGACTAAAAATAATGAACAGATAACACTTAAAACAAGATTAAGTTGGTTCAAATTAGATGTTCTCGACTTTTTGGGAAAAATAGAAATGATAATTAAATATTTATTCCAATTAAAATACTATAAGTCCTTAACAGAAAAAGATATTCCACAAAATACATTTTACTGTTATAGCGGTTGTAGAATTTATGGCGGAAGATGTCCTTTTCTTGATTATTCAGAAATAAGCCAACGATACTACTGTCATTATGAAAGAAAATTTGATTTTCCTCTTTTAGATGATGAGTGTAAAATATGCGGAATAAGTGAATTTGAAGAAAGTGAGCACCAATGAGCAAATATATTTTAAAAATAAGTGAAACTAATTATATTGAAGTTACAGAAGAAAAATTTAATGGTTTAGAAAATATAAATTTAATCACAGATGACAATAAAACTTATAAAGGTAAAAAAATGTATATAAATATTCCAAACAAAGAGTTATCAATAGTAATTTTAGCACCAATAGATAATTTTGAGGTTATATATGAACCTTCTTTGTAAGCTTGGAATACATAATTATAAAGAAAGAAAATTAAGCGGTTTACTTTGTACTAGGTGCAGAAGATTTAGAAATTATAACCATTTTGATATGGCAAAATATAGATTTTTTGAAAAGAGGTACAAAAAAGCAATTAATCATTTCCTATATGGAATATATCAAAAAATAGAGTTAGTATATTTAAGTGTGAGGTACAAATAAAATGAAAAAAACAATAGCAGGGGTGGTTGTTGGAATAGCATTATCGGCTCCAATACTAGCAAAAACAATAATTAATCCAATAGATTTGGTAGATACTTATAATGGTTTTCGTATATCAACAACTAAAATTACAACAGATGAAGGAACATACAGAATTTTTATTGGTTGTGACCAAAATGGATACGGAAAAGGAATTGAGATTACAGCAGTAAAGATTAAATAAGGAATAACAAATGAAAGTAGAATTATTAAATGATTTAAGCATGGCAGTAAAGATAATACATACAGCTTGCCGAACTTGTTATAGTTCCAAAAGTCCTATTGAACTAATAGGTCAAGAGCCAAATTTAGATTTAATTTTAAAATAGCAAGAAGCGGTCATTTATCGACCTTTGAACATGTTGTTTGTACTTTTGCAATAGAAGGTGTTAGTCGTAGTCTTTTAGCCCAATTAACAAGGCATAGAGTAGCTTCATACTCGGTTCAATCACAGAGATATTGCAAAATGGATAATAACTTTATAATACCAGAAGCACTAGGTGGAGAAAATAAAAAAATCACAGGCATAATTTTGCAAGAAATCATGTGTTGCTATAACGCACTTATTGAAAATGGAGTTAAAAAAGAGGACGCAAGAGCAATTTTACCAAACGCAACTTGTACTAATTTAGTTATGACTTGTAATTTAAGAGAATTAATACATATTTGCAATTTAAGATTATGCAAACGAGCTCAAACAGAAATTAGAGAACTAACAGACTTGATGAGAAAAGAAGTTGTAAGACAATTACCTTTTATGAAAGAGTTTTTATTACCAAATTGTAAGCACTGCACAGAAGCTAAAGGATGTAAAAATGAGTAAAATAATACAATTTGAACCTTTTAAAAATGCTAAAAAATGGGATGATGAATATCCACAATTCTTGGGAAATGTTGAAAAATGCTTTGGTGCAAAAACAGACCCAGAAAGCATGGCCAAAAGACTATATTATGCAATGAGATATTTGCAAGGTGTTGTAAATTCATTCTGGTTATTCGGCATGTTAATTGGCAATGATTTAAAAGAAGTTGAAAAAGGTAAAAAATATTGCGTTGAATGGTTGGAAGAAATAATAGAAAGTCTAAAAAAATGAATGTTCAAGAAAAAATTAATTATTATGCAGACAATATGAGTCCCAGATTTGTTAAAATAAATATAGTAAAGATGTGCAAAACATTTTCAGAAATTAAAAGATATATTACTAGAGAAATAAAAGGCGACAAGAATTTGCAATTTACAAGTGATGATTTACGCAAATGGGCGATAGCACTAAATAAAACTTTTAAAAAAATGCAAAGAGATACTGAATTTGATAAATTAAGAGATGAATTATTTGCAGATGGTGTTCCAACTGATGAAGTAATCAAAAATGTATGTGAAAAAAGAAAGGCAAGCGACAACTTAACTCTTAATTTTCAGCCATTGGTTATAAGTGTTAATTATTATGCCACAATAGTTAGCTTATTAGAACAAAGATGGAAACAAAGAAAACAAGAAGATGACGATTTATTTAATAATGCTGTATTATCTGCATTAGAGGAGTATGGTAATGGATAAAACATTTTGTTCAAAAAGCAAAGATTGTAAAAATACATCTTGTGATAAACATTTAAAAGGATTTAACGGATTATATATTAGTTTGGCAGAGTTTAATTGTGAGGATGTATTAAATGAGATACAAAATGAGTGTACTAGAGAAAATGCTTGATAGAAAATACGAAACAATCAGAATGTATTTAGCAAGACCTGAATTTTCTCATATAAAAATTGAAAGACACAAAGCAGGCAAATTTGTTGTGAATATGAATACAGACGACTTACTAAAATTAAGAAATTTAATTGCAAGGCGACCGAACCATAAATACTTATAGATAAAGGAGGAAGAATGCCAAAGTATCAAATAACAATGGAATATCTTGATTTTCAAAGATTAGAGAAAGCAAAAAAAGAACTTCAAGAACTCAAAAAAGAATTATCCGACTGTATAGAATACCACCATGAGAGCCGTCCAACAGTTGATATAAGAAAATTAAAAAATATTGCTTTAAAGTATAGTGATTACAATTATATAGAAAGTGATTTAATTGAAAAATGAATAATTTAGAAGCATTATATTGGTTAGGATTGGGCTTATTTTGGGGATTTATGTTTACCCGTTTATATTATAAAAACAGGATAGATGATTTCAAAAAAAGCAATAGAGATTTAATAAAACAAACCAAGCAAACTATAAAGGAAATAAAAACTCAAATAGACCCACTTGTAGTCGATTTTAACAAGGCTAAAAATGAAATCGCATATAAAAACAAACTCGAAGCAGTAAAACGCAAATTAGAGCAAATTAGATTACAGAGATTACATTATAAGTTAGCCGAAAGTTGGGCAAGTGCAATAATTGTTCAAATGGCAGAAGCAGAAGTTGATAAAGATAGATTTGAAGGCAAGCTAGATGAACTTTATGTAGAAATATCGCAAAAAAAGAAATAGCAAAGGTTTTGACGATTATATGGAAAAATTTGTAAATAGTCAAAATATATGCTAAAATGTAATAAAATGACAAAATATAAAGTGTTTTATTACATTTATGAAGATTAAAAAAGTGTTCGATATATCGTCAAAGCTTGACGAATTGCTTAAAGAAGCAACGAAAATATTAAATTGCAAAGAAACGGCAATATTTAAAAATGCCTTATTGTTGTATTTAAGAAAAATTTTAAAATAATGCTTGGGGGAACGATGATTAATTGGAAAATTGAAAAAAGAAATATCAGTGAATTAAAAGGATATGATAAAAACCCAAGAAAGTTTACTGCAAAAGGCTTAGCAGACCTAAAAAAGTCTTTGGAGAGTTGTGGTGACGCAAACATCATTACAATTAATGCAGATAATACCGTTTTAGGCGGACATGCAAGATTGCATGTAATGAAAGAACTTGGATATAAAGAAGTTGATGTCAAAGTTCCAGATAGATTATTAAACGAAAAAGAATGCCAAGAAGTAGTAATTAGGCTAAATGCCAATACTGCTGGAGAATGGGATTTAGAAAAACTTGAAGCAGATTTTGAAATAGAAAATCTAGAAGATTGGGGTTTGGATGATGTGGTTGGTTTTACTATGGCAGACGACCAATTTTATGACGAAGAAGAATTAATGGATAATGACAATCTTCAAGAAATGCAAACTAATAAGATGTTAGCATTGTCAAAAATGCCAATTTCTAAATATTTGGTATTGGTATTTGATGAAAATTGCGACAAACAAGACTTTATTACCAATTTTGCTAAAAAGTATAATCCACAAACAGATATTGACATCAATACACAATATTGTACCTATGCTTTTATGAAGAAAGATATGTTAAATGATTAACAAGTATCCGATATTTGTCATTAGTTATAATAGACCTCAAAGATGTAAAACAAGTAAATGGTTAGCCGAATACGAAGTTTTGCATTATTTGATATTGCATAAAGAACAAATTGAAGAATACAAAAAGCACTTAACAGAAAAACAAAAAAAATATACAACCATTTTAGAGTTTGATGAAACTTATAAATACAAATATGAAACATGTGATGATATTCCGCATAGAGTGAAAAATGCTGGCTCTGGTGCAGAAAGAAATTTTGCATGGGATTATGCCAAAAAGTTAGGGCATAAAGCACACTGGCTTATGGATGACAATATGATGTTTTATCACATTGTAGGAAGAAACGCTAAAAATATATATGTAAGAAAAAGATGTCAAATAAACGACTTTCAAGAGAAGTTTAAAAAAGCGGAAAACTTTTTTGACAAATATGAAAACCTCTTAATGCTTGAATTGGCACAAAAAGATTTCTTTTTTAATGTTAGGCAAAACACTTTTGCACTCAACACAAGATGTTTTAGCTGTAATTTAATTTATAATGACATGCCTTTAAGATGGCGAGGTAGATATAATGAGGATGTTATATTATCAACAGATGTCATGGTTAGTGGTTATTGTATAGCTTCATATATTGGAGGAGTACTAAAAAGTAAAGAAAGTACAAGATGTGCCGTTGGTGGAAATCACGCAAAGGATAAAAATGATAAAGAAAGCTTATACAGCGACGCAGAAAATTATAAATTTAGTAGCGTAGATAAAACAAACTTATTGATGAAAGTTTACCCACAATATTATAGAAAAGTAATCAAATATGGCAGAGTTCATCATGAATACAACAGAAAAGAACTAAAAAAGATGAACGGACACTTAAAGTTAATACCTGCCAAATTCTATGGCGAAAAAAGAATAAAATTACAAGATTTTAAAAAAGTTAAACACTATAAAATACCAGAATAGGAGTTTTAATGATTATATTGGTAACTGGTGGCGCTGGGTTTATTGGTTCAAATTTATGTCGTAAATTATTAGAGCAAGAACATAAAGTTTATTGTTTAGATAATTTTTATACAGGAAGCAAGAAAAATATAGAAGAATTGCTAAATAATGAAAATTTTATATGCTTAAATCATGATATTTGCAACTCTATGTCATTTATAAAAGTTGAGCAAATATATAATTTGGCTTGTCCTGCAAGTCCTCCAGCATACCAAGGATTTCATTCAATAGAAACAACCAAAACTTGCGTTATAGGTTCATTAAATTTACTAGAATTGGCAAAGAAAAATAACGCTACCATATTACAGGCTTCAACTAGCGAAATATATGGAAATCCATTAGAACACCCACAAAAAGAAACATATTTTGGTAATGTAAATATAAATGGCCCAAGAAGTTGTTATGACGAAGGCAAAAGATGTGCTGAAACACTATTCACAGATTACAACAGGCTATATAACTTAGATACTAAAATTTGTAGAATATTTAATACTTATGGCAAATATATGAGCCCTGATGATGGCAGAGTGGTTACAAACTTTATCAAACAAGCTTTAAGGGACGAAGATATAACAATTTATGGCGATGGTTCACAAACTCGCTCTTTTTGCTATGTAGATGATTTAGTTAATGGCATGATAAAGCTAATGAACAGCGAATATAATAAGCCAGTAAATCTGGGAAATCCAGAAGAATACACAATAAAACAAATAGCAGAAATTATTTTAGAAAAAATACCACAATCAAAATCTAAAATAGTATTTAAAGACTTACCGCAAGATGACCCAGTAAAAAGAAAGCCAGATATAACCGTTGCAAAACAAGTACTAAATTGGCAACCAGAAATAAAACTATCTGACGGCTTGGATAAAACAATAGAATATCTAAAGGAGGTTTTATGAATATAAGTATTATAGGTACTGGATATGTAGGATTGCCAACAGGAGTTGGTTTTGCTAGTTTAGGGCATAATGTATGTTGCATCGACAAAAATATTGATAAAGTTGAAAGACTAAATAAAGGTCAAATAGATATCTACGAAGATAATCTAAAAGAACTTTTCGATAAAACAGTTCAAGAAGGAAAATTAACTTTTGCATATTCAATCAAAGAAGGAATACAAAATGCTGATTTAGTTATATTAGCAGTTGGTACACCAACAGAACCAAACACAAATAAAGCTGACTTAACTTATATCAAAGAAGCCTCAAAAGAAATAGCAGAATGTGAAATAGACAGACATATCGTTATAGCAATTAAATCAACTGTACCAGTAGGCACAGGTGATATGGTAGAAGAAATAATCAATAATGAAAATTGCGATATAGTATCAATGCCAGAATTTTTACGAGAAGGCTTTGCTTTACATGACTTCTTTAACCCAGACAGAATTGTTATAGGTACAAATAGCGAAAAAGCAAAAAACTTATTACAGCAATTATATCAAGACAAGAATGTTTTATTTACAGATAGACGTTCATCTGAATTAATAAAATATGCCTCAAACGCTTTCCTAGCCTTGAAAATACACTATATTAATGAAATAGCAGACTTATGTGAGAAAGCAGGCGCAAATGTAGAATTTGTTGCTAAAGGTATGGGATTAGATAGCAGGATTGGTAATAAGTTCTTAAATGCAGGCATAGGATTTGGTGGTAGTTGTTTTCCTAAAGATACTAAAGCACTATTAGAAACATCAAAAGAATTTGACTCTAAAATGTCATTGGTTGATACAGTAATCAATGGTAATAACTTTAGAAAAATGAAAATAGCAAAGAAAATTGCAGACAAAGCAAAAGAATTAAACCCACATGGCGAAAAACAAATTAGAATAGCAATATATGGTTTAGCATTTAAAAACAATACAGATGATTGTAGGGAAAGTCCAGCAATAGAAATCATACAACATCTTTTAAATGAAAAAGACCTCATTCTTGAAGTATATGACCCAAAAGCCAATGAAAATGCTAAAAAGATATTAGGCGATAAAGTTAACTATTATGAATGTCCAAAACTATGTGCCTATGCAGTTGATATGTTGGTTATATTAACAGAGTGGGAAGAATTTAAAAACTTGGACTATAAATTAATACTGACATCAATGAGAGATGACATATTACTTGATTACAGAAACCTATTAGATGAAGAAGAAATGAAAAGCATAGGTTTTAAATATGAAAGAATAGGTAAAAAATATGACTAAAAAGAAAGACCCGAAGGATTATAAAAAACGAGGCAGACCCGCAAAAATTCAGGAAGAAGAACTACGAAAATTGGAAACAGCCTTTAAGATGGGCTGTAACAATTCAGAAGCGTGTGTTTTTGCAGAAGTACCCGAAAGTACGTTCTATGACTACATTAGGGACAACCCTGATTTCTCGGACAAAATAACAAGGTGGAAATTAAACCCAATTCTAAAGGCTAAGCACACATTATATCAGAACCTAGACGACATCAAAACAGCACAATGGTATTTAGAAAGAAAACGTAAACAAGAATTTTCAACAGCACAAGAAATCATAAATACCAATGCTAATTTAGAAATAACAAACGAAAAAATCATAGAAAAAGTTATGAACAAAATTAAAGAGTTATGATATTTACAGAAGATTTCAAAACAGATGAAGAAAGAGGCATTTTAAAATTAGCTTGTGAAAACAGTTTAAAGGTTTTCATTAAAGTTGTTCATTATTATATGACTGGTAGCCATTTTACGTTTAAATCATTCCACGAAGAAATTATTGAACAATTAGAGGCTAGGGCTAAATATCATACAACAAAAAATTTATTAATTAACTTGCCTACTGGTTTTGGTAAGTCTATAATAATTGAGTATTTTAAATCGTGGTGTTTCGCACGAAATAAAAATATTTGTTTTCTATATACCTCATATTCAGATAAATTAATTCAAAAGCTGTCATCTGAAATTATGGAAATAATAAAGTCAGAGCCATATCAGATTATGTGGGGATATTCATTAAAGAAAGATAAAAAAAGTAAGGCAAACTGGAGTATTGAGGGTTCTATCGGTAGAGCAGGCTTAACAGCAGGCTCTATTGGTGGTACTATTACTGGTCTTGACGCAGGCAATCCAGCAGTTGAAGGCTTTTGTGGTGCATTGATATTAGATGACGTTATGAAAGCTGGAGATGAAATGTATGAAACAAAAAGAGATTTATGTGTGGAATTTTATACAAGAAAATTAACTACTCGTTTAAGACGTTCTGATGTGCCTACAATTATCATTATGCAAAGACTTCATGAAGATGACTTAACAGGATATATTAAAAATGAAGGCAAATATGGAAATAATTTAACAAGCGAACAAAAAGAAAAATGGAAAAAACATTGGGATGAAGTATGTATTAAGGCATTAGTTGATGAAAAATCCGTTTGGGAAGAAAAAATATCAACAGAAATGCTATTGGAGGAGAGAGAAAGAACTCCTTGGGTATTCTATGCACAAAGACAGCAAGAACCTAATACAAATATCAATACTAATTTCAAAGGGCTTAATTTTGCTGATAACGAGGCACTAATTTACAATGGAATAGGCTTGGTTGATAAATCTTTTGGTGGTGCAGACGGAACAGCATTTGCTATTGCTAAAATGACAAAAATTGATGGAAAAGACAAAATTATTATATTTGGTAAGCATTGGGATAAACATATTGACGATTGTATAGCAGAAATCAAGGCATTAAGATACAAATACAAAACAGGAAGCATATACACAGAAAATAATGACGATAAAGGCTTTACAGCTAAAGCTAATAACTTTATTCAATATCACGAAGATATGAATAAGCATGTGAAAATTATGAACTATTTATATTCATACTGGAAAGATATTTTATTTTTACCAGAAACGGACGAGTTCTTTATTAGGCAAATACAGTCATATAATGAAAACGCACTACACGATGACTGTCCAGACGCATGTGCTTCAATTATCAGACAACTAACTAAACGACCAAGTATTGAATTTTTACATTAACTTGTAACTTTTTGTAAAAAAAGTAATACATTTGTACCATTTTTAATAATAAAGTATTGCAAAATTATTTTTTCCATAGTATAATGTATATGTAAATAGTTAATTAAGGGTAAACAAAAATGGAAAAACAACAAATGAAATCTACATTAAAACAACTTATTGAAATGTATGCAAAATACTTAACAGAAGATTGTTATGACAACGAAGATAAACAATTCTTCTACGAACAATCAGTTCAATGTTTAGCAAAATTGATGGCTCTTTAATTGGGCCATCTTATAAGGAGTAAACAAAATGGAAAAATACGTTCACATTTTTTATGACAAACAAAGAAGAACTCAAAGATTTGTATTAAGTGGAGCAGAGGACTGTTTAGCTAAAATTGAAGAAGAATTAAAAGACGCAGATGTACCCTTCACAAATAGCAAATGGGTAGGAAAATACGAACCGTTAAAAGATTTTAAAAGTCAAACCCACAAATATGCAAAAGATTGGAGATGGCTAGGTACAGTTGATTTAACTTTAATCGCAAGAATAAAGAAAAATTTAATGAGGTAAACAAAAATGAATAAAGAATTAAAAAATCAATACATCGAAAATATTTTACAAACAACATTCAAAAATAGCGAAAAAATGAAAAAATACTTTGAAAGCGATATTACAAATGTTGTTCAATTATCAGCAGGAATGATGGCTTTTCACAAGCCACACATTAAAACAAGTTTTTGTTATTCTTATGACGAAGTTATGGACTGTCACGCAGGAACAGATACTTACAAACAAGCATTAAAAAAATGTGATGTTCAAGCAATTACATTTATAAACGACAATCTTTTTGACTTAAACAGACAGCTAAAAAACCTAAAAGAAAGCAAAATTTATTTTATAAAAAACTATTACAACAATGATATGGCAGTAAAATTTGTAAATCAAGAATATGCCGATAGATTTCCAACAGATATTTATTCAGAAGCAACAGATGAAGATGTTGAAATTTTAATAGAGGCAGTAAAAGAAGAAATCGTAAAATTTACCAAAAGATTAAACACATATTTGAAAAAATATGGCACTAGCAAATTAAAAACTTGGACATACAGCATAAATGATTAATTAGAACACGCTAGGATAAGTTTTAAGACGTATTAAAAACAAAAAGGTATATTTTATTATGAAAACATTAAAAATAAACAGAAACAGCAAAATAATCGTTAATGAAGATGGAAAATTAACATTAATTGGTGCAAGTGCTCATAACCTATATTTTAAAACAATGAATGAGTTAAGATTTGACAACGAAGAACTAACGCAAGAAGAATTATCTGAATTGACAAACAAAAAAATTATTGAAACATTAGAAGGAAAACAAAATGAAACAAATGGAATATAAGTCAGAAATGACGATGGAAATTCTTGAAAGCGGAACATATAAAGGATTTGATTATAAGGTTGTTAGCTATGGAACTCATCCTTGTTGTTATGTGTCAATTAGACCAGAAATAGCTATTTATAAAGTTGATTATGACAACGATAAGATGTTTCAAATAGATTGCCATGGTGGTTTGAGTTATAGCAACTTTAGGGACTTTGGTGATGGCAAAAAATGGTATATTGGTTGGGATTATAACCATGTTAATGACTATTTTGGAATTTACGAACATTATTTTTTTGAAGAATTTAAGCCAAACCACATAAAAGACAAAAGATGGACAACGGAAGAAATGAAGACAGAATGTATTTATGTGATAGAACAGATATTAAAGGAGATGTAGGAAATGGAAATTACACTAGAACAAGAATTTGCAGAAAATTTACAAATGCACAAATGGGCTATACTTGTAGGCAAAATATCAAAATTTTATCAAGACAAAATTATTGCTGATGGAACATTCTTGAATCAAGAAGAAATTGAAAAAAAGGCTAGAATACAAGCCAGAGATGAAGTAAGAAATTTAATGCTAACAGATAAAGCAGAATTTGACAGACTTTACAATATTGCATGGGAAGAAATGCAAGACGAAGTTCAATAAAGACTTAATTCCGAAAATTTTTGTTTACTCACCGCCAAAAAGGCGGTTTTTTTTATGGCAAATTGAAAAGCATATACAAATATGCTAAAATGTTAACAAAGGGAAGATAAAGGAATTCACAAATGGCGAAAATAGGCAATCAAGAGGTTGATGTTTTAGAGTTTACAAGAGCATTAATAGAAAATGCAAATGATAACATAAAAATTAAAGATATGATTGAGGCAGAAAAATACTTCGCTGTTCAGAATACCGAAATACAAAACAAAAAAAGAGAATACTCCGATGGCAAAGGTGGAAAAAAAGAGAATAAGCAAGTATCTAATGTCAAATTAGCCAACGCTTTTTATAGAAAAGCAGTTAATCAAAAAGTAAATTATTGCTTTGGCAAGCCTCCAGTAATCAGCTTAGAGCCTATTGAAGCTAATTACGAGAATGAACAAGAAGAAGAAATATATCAAGCGGAATGGGAAAACCTATTCAATGCCAAAAATCGTAAAATTATCAAAAAGCTAATTCAAAACGCTATTAATTGCGGAATTGGTTTTATCTATCCTTATATCGACCAAAAACAAGAATTTAATTTGATGGGAGTTAATAGTACAACCATATTTCCATACTGGGAAGATGAAAGCCACGATGAATTATTGGCTTTAGCAAGAACTTATACAGTTGAAGTATTTACGGACAACAAATTTGAACAAGTTGATAAAGCTGAACTATGGACACCAGAAGAAGTGCATTATTTTAAATACAAAGATGGTATTTTAAAATTTGAAAGAACCGAAAAGCACATGGATATGGACAGTTGGAACAAAATACCTTTCATTGCCTTAAAAGGTTCAGAAGATGAAAAACCTTTATTGAATATAGTAAAATCTTATGTTGACGCATACGACAGATTGAACTCTGAAAGTGTTGATACATTAAGAGATGACCTTGATACACTAGTTGTTCTTAAAAACTATTCAAGTGAAACAGGAAAGCTGATTGACGCATATACCAATATGAAAGAAATTAAAATGGTTGCTGTTGATAGCGATGGCGGAGTTAGTTTGGTTAAGAATGACCCTAACATTTCTTCAATTCAAACAAAATTAGAAAATATCAAAAAAGATATTGAAGAATTTACAAGTACAGTAAATATTAAAGACATTCAATTAGGCAATAATCCTAGTGGTGTTGCAATTAAATCAGCTTTTCAAGACACAGATACTTATATCAACGATTTAGAAATGGAATTTGAACTATTTATCGAAAAATTAAAATATTTCTATGACAAATATCTTGACTGGACTAAAAAGGTATCTGCTGATATATCATCAAAATACAAAGTAGTTGTTACTATGGACAGAGATATGATGATTAATGAGACAGAATTAATCGAAAATGCTACTAAATTACAAGGACTGGTATCACAAGAAACGCTAGACAACTATAACCCTGCTGTTGAAAGCCATGCAATAGAACAAGCAAGACGTGAAGCCGAAGAAGAAAAGAACGCAACAGAAGAAAATCCTTTTGACTTTCCTACCAATAATGAAAATATTGAAGAAATAGAAGTAACAGAAGAAACAGAAGCAAATGTTGAATAGTGAAGAATATTGGATTAGCAGAGCCGAAAATCGTCTTTTAAATGCAGAAAAATCATCAGATGAACTGCTAAAAGACCTTAAAAAGCTGTACCAAGACACTATAAACAAGCTGAATAAAGAAATCGAAGCATTTATTGGTAGATATTCCGAAAAACAAGGCATTACTATACAAGATACTAGAAAATTGCTGACTAATGACGAATTGAAACGCTTTAGACAAGAAGCTATGGAATATTTCAGCGATTTATCAAAACATGCTTATGACCCTGCTTATAGAAACAAGCTAAAATCACAAATTTATTCAACTTTAACAAAAGACGGCAAAATTCTTTATTCTTTACGCAGAAATATATCAAGACTTGACTATTTAAAAATGCAATTACAATTCTTGGTAGAAAATATGTATATGAAAGAGAATGAGGCATTTACAGTAAAATTAGGCAAAACCTATGAAGAAGCCTATATGCGTTCAACATACGATAGCCAAAGAGCCGTAGGTGTTTATTCAAGCTTTAATTCTTTAAACAGCTCTATAATCGATAAAGTCGTTCAAGAAAAATGGCTTGGTGAAAACTATTCAAGTAGAATTTGGAAGGACAAGAACAGTCTTATAGACGCTTTAGAAACGACATTTGCACAAGATGTTGCTATGGGAAAAAATCCAAGAGAAATTGCCAGAGATATTTCAAAAAAAATGGGAGTTAAATATTCTAATTGTGAAAGATTGGCAAGAACAGAATTTAATCACATAGCAAATCAGGCAACAAAGGATAGTTACAAGCAAACACAAGGCATAGAAGAATACAAATATGTTGCCACACTCGATAGTAGAACGTCAGAAATCTGTCAAAACCTTGACGGCAAGGTATTTCCATTATCAGAGGCAGAAGAAGGCATAAACTATCCACCAATGCACCCTAATTGCCGTTCTGTAACAATTCCTTATTCAGAAGATGAGGATTATTCAAAACTTGAAAGAATTGCCACAGACCCTAAAAGTGGCAAGTCTTATTTTATACCAGCCAATATGACCTATGCAGACTGGAAAGCAAGTTTATCAGAAGAACAAGGAAAATATTTTGTTTCTCAACAAAAATCTAAAGCACAATACAAATCAGACTTAAAACAATTAAATGAATATCGCAAACTAGCGACGCAAGCAAAAAAACGAGGATATGGTGAATTATTTGACACTATGCCTACTATAATATCAGAATTTCAATCAATGAAATACTTACAACCTGAAAAATGGGATATATTCAAAGAAAATGCAAGAATTGCTAGAAGCGAGTTAAAATGATTAGGTTAATTAAGAGTATATTTTGCAAGCATAAGTTTGAGGATAGATGTAAAGTTATAACCTACAACAATACTATTTGGCGAGAGAATTGTCCCACAAGGACAAAATTTGGTAATTGCAGAAGCAGGGATAGATATGGAAATACTTTTGCTTGGTATTGT
>JAFYOU010000041.1 GCA_017560095.1 Candidatus Gastranaerophilales bacterium | reverse complement strand
TTTAATCTGATTGAATGATGAGCGGTACCATCTTCTGCAGGATAAACTATATAGCTATCTCCTGATGGAAATTTGCCACCTGCATCACTTACTTTATATGGGTCTATAACCGCTTTTGATAGTTGGGTATAATAGAAGTTGTAACCCCAGTGTAAAAAGCCACTAATGTCATATTTATACATTTGATAACCAATCACACGCGTACGAATTGAATCATTACAGAAAAATCTGTTTGAAACACACTTTTTATTCTGTGCACTGCAGTAATAAGTCCATAAATCATCACTTTTATCAATAAAATTATGTATATGGTCATTTGATGGAATAGGGTTTGATACAATACCAAGTTTGTAAAACCAGACATCAGATAGAGCATCAACTATTTTATAACCTTTATAAAGCTTGTGAATAAGTTTTGACGCTTTAGCATAAGGAATAAGCATAGAGAAATTCGGCTCGTCGCTTACATGAATTAAAACATGATTCTTTAAGTTTCTGCTTTCAATATACTTTTTGAATTCAATAGAAAAAGCAGTTAAAAATTGCGTATACTCTTTTGAAGTTGCTTTTGTTTCCCATCCAAAAATCTTTTTATATTCACCATCAACAGTTGCCATAATTTTGGGTGCATGTCTTGCGCCCCATTGTGTAAAGAAATGAGCCATTTCAAAATATAAAATTCCACAACGCTTGCCCATTTCAATCCACTTTGTGAGCTTATCAAAATTAAATGAATATACACCTTTGTCAATAAAAATATCAACTAATTGTACTGTTGGTCGTTCTTTACCTATTTCTGTATCAAGTGGGGGAGTGAAGATTGGTGTTAAAACACAATTCATTCCGTATTCGTTAGCAGTTTTCAAAAAGTTTTCAGTAACTCGCCAATATTCGTCTGAAAATGCTTCAAATCCATAATGAGACATCAAGCAATCAGTGTGAAACCAGTTTGTGTAAATAAAATTGTTGAAATCTAATTCACAATCAATAACGTCAACATTAACGAGCGCGCTTGCTAAAATGTCGTTGTTGTTTTTTATAAATATTTCGATGGGATTGTTACCAACAAGGCTTTCATCTGCATTTATTTCAACCCAAAACACATTAATTCCTTTATTAATTGAAACATCTTCGTTAATTGGAAGGAGTAAATCCGGATAAAAACTATCATCACTAAATCTAAAATAATCGTCTGCACCTGTCTTATTCATCGGAAAATCTGATTTTATATGTTCAATAGTATAAATTCTTATATCATTAAAATTTGATTTAATGAATAATTCTGCATTGAATTCATTTTCACTTTCTACAACAACTTGAAAAGATTTTTTCTCGTTTTTAAGCATGGAAAAATGAGATAGCGTATTACTTGGAACAGTATTGTTGTGATATAACTTTTCAAGTGATGAAATAACTTTAATTTTTACTTGATTATTCAAATTAATCGCTCCTAACATTTCTAATAAATTTTAGCCCATTTTTACGGATTTGTAAAGATATTTGACTTTAATTTAGTGCTAAATTATTAT
>JAFYOU010000040.1 GCA_017560095.1 Candidatus Gastranaerophilales bacterium | reverse complement strand
TTTTTCATGTTTACTCCCCATTTTTAAGGTAACATAAACATGCATTAGAGTACATTTTTCAAATAAACAATTTTTATTAATAATAGGTGATTTTTCTCAAAACTCCCTGTCACTTTTTCTCAATATCGTTGTCAATTTATAACGTCTAAAACGCATAAAAAAGAGCCTTTCGGCTCTTATCTTTAATTGGTGGAGGTTAGGAGATTCGAACTCCTGACCCCCTGCGTGCAAAGCAGGTGCTCTACCAGCTGAGCTAAACCCCCACGAGGTCATATCCCTTAAGGACAATTATGATATTATACAAAACAAAAAAAATAATCAAGTCTTTTTTTAAAAAATTTTTAAAAATTGTTAAACATGGTAAAATTACATTATGATTATTGATAGCAATCTTGTTAAAGAGCCAAAAATAAGCCTAATTGTTACATATTATAATCTTGGAAAATATATTCAAGATTGTATTTTATCAATTTTAAATCAAACTTATCAAAATTTCGAAATAATAATTGTAAATGATTGTTCTAATGAAGAAAATTCAAATATTTTACAAAACATTTATTCTGAAAAAGTAAAAATAGTTAATCTTGATAAAAACAAAGGTCAGCTTCTTTCGTTTTTAGAAGGGGTTAAATATGCATCTGGCGAATTTATATGCATGATTGATGCTGATGATATTTTGCTTCCAAATTACTTGAAAACACTTTTGTATGCTCATTTAAATCATAATTTTGCTTTGATAAGTTGCGGTTGCGGTGAGATAAATCATAAAAATGAAGTCACATCTTATAGAGTCAATGATTTTAAAGATATTAACTATCAAGAAATCGAAAATTTATTTAAAGAAAGTAATGCTTTTGAAATTAGACGTGTAAAAGAGCCGTTTGGTCTTTGGAGCTGGAATCCAAGCAGTTCTGCTATGTTCAGAAAAAGTGCTTTAGATATTTTAGAATTTTTCCCTGATAAGAGTTATTGGAAAACCGGTGCAGACAAAGTTATTTTTTCTTTTTTGCATTTAGTTGGAGGGTCAGCGAATATAACTAGTATTAATTATTTATATCGCCATCATAGTGAAAACAATTCGCAAACAACGCTTACTACTGGAAATAAAAAATTTTTAAGTGAAGGTTATGTTAAAAAGCTGATAGCTTGGAATAAAAAATTGCGACTAGATACAATTAAGATGTTTATTAAAAATAGAGAAGAATTGATTGAAAGATATAATAAAATTAATTATTTAAAGATGTTTTATACAGTGGTTTTTTGTGTAAATTTAAAAGTATGCGCAAAAATCATTAAGACTTTTGCGCATAAATTAATACAACTTTAATAATGCATTTAAGCAATAATATCAAGTTTTTGAGCTGTTCCTTGCATTGGAACTTGGTTCATAAATTTGGCAGCCATATTGCTTTGTGTTTGTGCAATTTTGTTATTGTTAGCCATTAGAGTCTCGTATGTTTCTCGAGCTGAACCAATCTCGTTTGCCTTAAATGAAACATTTGATGAAAGTCTTGGAATCATTTATTTCTCCTTACAACACAATTATACAAAACCCCTGCAAAAGAAAAATTGTCTTTTGATAATTTATTATAGCACATGCTTTTTTAAATATAAAATCAATCTTTGGTAGGAATTACAAATAGCTTGTCAGTTTATTCAGCATTTGATTTTTTGTGTGAAAACCTGCAAATTGTGCGCTTGCAACCCCTTCTTTGAATAAAATAAAACTTGGAAAACCCGATATACCATATTTTTTAGCAATATCCGGATATTTATCACAATCCAATTTTCCAATCCACATGCCATTTTCGCTTAACTCTTCTAAAATTGGATTTTGATTATTGCAATATGTACACCATGTTGTGTAAAAATCAACTAATTTAAGCCCATGACTTGTTTCTTTTGTAAAGTTTTCGTTGTTTAATTCTACTATCATATTTTATCCTTTCTTGTCAATTTTATAATAATTTATAAAATTGACAATCCCAATAGTTAACTAATATTGAAAAGCTTGCAAAGAGTGTTATAATAAGATAAGTACTTTGAAAATTAAATATGGGGATGTAACGGTTTCGACGGGGTGAAGTTTATCGTCTGGGTTGCATTTCAAGCTGAATAACTTGTTAAACTTTTCAAAAAAATAAACGCTAATAACGTTGTAAAAGCTGATTTTGCTCCAAGAGCAATCGCTGCGTAAGAATCGCGCGACAGCCACTCATCTAGCCCAACTTGCCGGTTAGCTGGGTCAATTATGCAAGTACAGCGTATGTTTTCATTTAGCGACATACGTCAAGCTTTAGCTAGATGAAGTTGATATTCTTTGAAAATATCTTTGAATTTTAATTGGTTGTGGTAATTTTCCTGTTAGAATTTAAGATTAAAAGTACCTATGAATGTAGATATCCTTGCGGTATCATTTCGGACGCGAGTTCGACTCTCGCCATCTCCATTTATTAATTTTTTTTCAAAAATGTACACAATAAAGAGAATTAGCATAAGCCTGGTGCCTCGCTGTGAGTTCGGGCACAAGCAAACTGAAGGTTTGGGATTTTGTGATGAACAAAGAACAAAAATTTGCTAAACGTACATGTTCAACTGATTTTCGCTATCATGTTAATAATTTGTCTAATTTCTTGCATAGAGTCTAATTTTTGTTTGGCTTTTGTAGAAAAGATTTTAATAGCTACAAAAATGCTTTGTTACAAAAATTAATATTGTTACAATTTTGGACATTTTTTAATACTTATAGTTTTTAAGTTAGTATGTATATATTGCAAACAACTCAAAAAACTCAATTATATAAAACCACAGTGTGTGCTAATGAGTGCAAAAGTTTTAGTTCATCTTATGATACAGTTTCATTTACAGGACATTTTCGTTTTGAAAAAATGCCGAAAAAAAGTGGTATATTGCGTTTAATACATGAAACGGCATTTTTTAGAGATATTCAAACTAAGAATTTTGTACGTGAGTATATTTTTGAGAATTTTTCTAATAAACCTGATGTTAAGATGGTCGTTGGTGCTTGCTCTTCGGGTGAAGAAGTGTTTACTTATTCAATGCTTTTAGATTCATTAAAATCAAGACTTTCTATTTTAGGATTTGATATATCTGAAAAAATAATAGAACAGGCTGATACTGGAAAGCTTTTAATGGAAAATTCATCTTCCCTTGGGGATTCATTTTTGTGTTTTGCTTCTAAAAAACCTTTAACTTCCGAACAGTTGGAGCAAAAAAAGTTATTTGATGAATTTTTTGAAGTTACGCCTGAGGTTTATTGTGAGCAAGAGTCTTTATTTTTAAAAGCGAAACGTTGGTGTACAGAAAATATATTCAGAATCCCAATGCCAAAATATGATGGCAAAATAATAAAAGCCAGAAATGGAAAATTTGAAAACTGTATTTTTCAGGTAGGTGATATTTTGAATCTTTCTGGTGTTACTGGTGGTAAAAAAGCAGACGTAATCACTTTTTCTAACGCCATGTATCATTTAACAACTGTCAATTCATGTGTCAGAATGCAGAGAATACCTAAAAAAAATTTGGATGAAATAGTAAGAACTATTGCAAAAAATGTTAAAGAAAATTTAAATCCTGGTGGCATATTTGTATTGGGAGAAGAAGAAGCTTTGCAAATGCCGAATATAGATATTGTAGGAGAAGTTTTTAAAGAATTTGGATTTGAGCCATTAAATAGAACTAGTGAACATATGGAAAATGTTTGGAGGCTTTCAAAATAATTTTTTGTATTAGATGTTGCTTTGAAATAATGCTTAAATGTTTTTTGTATAAAATAGATGTATTGGTTTTTGATTTAATTAGTGACATAATTATTTTATGATAAAAGCTTATTCTCAAAGTGCATTTTCAAAAAATAATCAAGGTGGAAATTTGGCAGGTATTGTTTTTGATGAGTTTAACTTATCAAAAGAAGAAAAGCTAAAAATCTCACGTTATTTAGGGTATAGCGAAACAGTTTTTGTGTCTTCATCCAAAAAGGCTGATTATAAATTTAAATATTATACTCCGGAAGCTGAAGTGCCAATGTGTGGGCATGCAACAATTGCGGCATTTTCTTTGATGCATAAGTTAAATATGCTTAAATTTTCAAGTTGCAATATAGAAACTGGCTCTGGGATATTAAATATTTCAATTTTTCCTGATGGATTAATTTATATGCAACAAAATAGGCCTCAATATGGCGAGATATTAAAACCTGATCTGTTTGAAAACTGTATTGACATTTATTTGATTGATAACACTAAACCAATACAAATAGTCTCAACTGGTCTTAGAGATATTATTCTTCCGATTAAAAATTTGGATAGTTTAAATAATATGACTATAAATTTTAATGAAATGATAAATATAACAAAAAAATACAATACTGTTGGAATACATGCTTTTACTTTGCTTGATGATAAAGAAAAAGTTGCAATATGTAGAAATTTTGCACCATTGTATGGAATTAATGAAGAATCTGCAACGGGAACTGCAAATTGTGCTCTTGCTTGCTATTTACATAGAATTGGAATTAAAAAGAAGGAATATATTTTTGAACAAGGTTATAATTTGAAGAGTGTTTCAGAGATTACAGTCAAGTTAGACTATACATTAGATGAAATTAATTTTGTTCAAGTTGGTGGGTATGGTTATACTGTAAATAGTGTTGATATTGCTTTGTGATATTACTTTATTGTTGATATTAAAAAATTCTTGCTTTTGCTTTTTTAAGAGTTACTCTAGTTTTGTAAAAATAGTGGAGTTGTTTATGAAAAAAAATGTATTTATAGCATCCTTAGCTTTTGCTTTATTTTTCAGTTGTAATTGTAGTTTTGCAAGCCATGATATTGAGAATTTGTCTGCAAAAGAGGCAATTCAAAAACTAAAACAAGGAAATAAAAGATTTATTTCGAATAAAGCACAGCATCCTGATGAATCTAAAGAAAGAAAAAAAGAAATGCTAAAAGGGCAACATCCTTTTGTTGTTATTCTTTCTTGCTCTGATTCTCGCGTGCCTCCTGAATTAATTTTTGATCAAGGTTTAGGTGATATTTTTGAAATTAGAAATGCTGGAAACGTTTTAAATGAACACGTTATTGGAAGTATTGAGTATGCGGTTATGCACTGCGGGGTTAAGTTGATAGTTATAATGGGGCATCAAGATTGCGGCGCAATTGCTGCAACTTTATCTGGCGTTTCAGAAACAAAGTATATTCAAGCATTGGAAGATTCTATTAAGCCTGCAATTGAAGATTGTAAATGTAAGGGATTAGAAATAAATTCAGATAATGTTGTCAAAGCACATGTTATGCAAGATATTAAAGAATTATTAGAACAAGATATTGATCTTGTAAAATATATGGATAAACATAATGTAAAAATTGTTCCTGCTTATTATCATCTTGATTCAGGGCGTGTTGATTTTATGAAATTGGATAAATAGTTATAGTTAAAATCTTTTATATAATTAAAGAATTTTATTTTTTGTCCGTATTAAGTAATTAGAAGTAACGTATAATTATTGGGATAATTTAAAAAGAGGATAAGATATGAAAAAAGCACTTTCGCTAGCAGAGTCAATGATAGTATTGATTATTATAGCATTTATAGCAATGCTTATGTTAAGCACGTTTAATAAATTGCAACCGGACAAAAATAAGATTATGTTTAAAAAGGCTTATTCTATTACAGAGCGTGTAGTTGGTGAACTTATTAATGATGAAAGCATTTATCCATATGATCCAAACAGGCTTGGTTTTAGAAACACTGATAAAGCTTGTATTTCTGGTTTAACTAGAGAAGAGTGTGATGATTGTGTGCCAAGTACTGAATTTCAGGGGGGATGTTTTGGCGGTGGTGGCCTCGGAAAATTAAAATTTATGCAATTTTTTGCAAGGAAGTTAAATATTATTGGTGCCCCTGCTCTTGGCTCACCTGAATATTTCAGTATGTTTGAAACAACGGATGGACTCAAATGGACTATTCTTAATTCTGTTAATAACAATTCTTGGCTTGTTATCGTTGATGTGAATGGGGACAATGGTCCAAATATACCAGAAATGCAAAGTCCCATGATTTATTATGGCGATAGGTTTGAAGAGCGTATACCAAATGATCTAAATAGGGAAAGAGATCGTTTATTTATCTTGGTTGGCTTTGACGGCCGGGTTAGGGTTTTGCCAAATTCCATCGAAGCTGAATATTTAAAATCACATGAAACAACAAGAAGAAATTAAAAGGTTGATTATATGAAAAAAGCATTTACATTATCTGAAATTGTAGTGGTCTTAGTTATTACTGCTATTATAATATTGGTTACGATATATTCTTTTGGTAATATGCAGCCTGAAAAAAATAAAATCATGTTCAAAAAGGCATACAGTGTAGTAGAGCGTGTGTCGCAGGAGCTGGCAAACGATGAAAGTATTTATCCGTATGACCCCGAAAACATAGGTTTTAAAAATACAGAAAGAGCGTGTGTTTTGGGAAATAATACAGAGTGCTATGAAGGTGCTTCAAAGTTCCAGATGTTTTTTGCTAGAAGATTAAATCTTGTTGAAGAGCCTTCTAGAATATTTGCTACATATTATGGATTTGAAACAACTGACGGTATTAAATGGGGAGTTGGTGGTGAAAATCTTGCTGGCAGGGCTACTGGGAGACAAATTATAATGGTTGATGTAAATGGGGAAAAAGGCCCAAATAGTCCAAATTGTCAGGTTTCTGCGTTTAATGGTTCTGTTCTTGAAGAAAGAATTGCTCAGATATTTAACGAAGAAAATATTGGCCCACTGGATGAAAGAGATAGGTTTTTTATTATAGTTGACTTTGACGGCAGGGCTAGAGTTGTGCCAAATTCTTTAGAAGCCGAATATTTGAGGTCGCAAGAAGTAAGAAAGAAAGATTAGTGTAAAAACCCTTATGGATTAGCCCATAAGGGTTTTTAATTTAGTAAGTTGGGCAATTGTGAATCTCTGAGTTTAAAGGTTATATATAGATAATCTTTTTCATACTTCCAGCTATTCTTAATTCCAGACAATTTGGGGCGCAAGCCCCATTTTTTTATTGATAATTAAAATACCCAAAAGCCTCAGTTTCCTGAGGCTTCAAATTTGTTGTTTCTTCACTTTTTAATTTGTTCCGTGGGCTACCACGATTTTCTTCATTAATTTTTGAAATAGACTCATTGTTGGTGCTTCAATTAATTTTGCTAAAGTTCTTAATTCTTCTTGATGAGCTAAACTAACAGGGTTATATTCACATAATTCCAAATCTTTTTCGTAGTTCATTTTATCATCCTTATTTGTACTAACCTCAATATAGATATCGACATGTTTGATGATATTCTTTAGAATTTAAATTAATTGTTTACATTTTTTAACAAATTTTTAATGTAATATTTAAATATGAAAATAAAAACCGAAACCCTTAAAGATACTAAAAAATTAGCCAAGATTTTTGCTGAATGTTTGGACGAGAATGGACTTTTTGTCACTTTGACAGGCGATATTGGCGCTGGGAAAACTCAATTTGTTCGTTATGTTTTGGAATATTTAAATGTGTCAGAAAAAGTTACCAGTCCAAGTTTTGTCATTTTAAATGAATATAAGTCTTCTTTGTGTCCAATTTATCATTTTGATTTATATAGGCTTGAACAAAAAGGTCTATCATCAATGATTGATGAGTTGAGAGAATATTCTAAAATTGGCAAGTTGACTTTTATTGAATGGGCTGAGTTTGGGTTAAATGAAGTGCCTGATGTTGCATTAAACATTAATGTTGAATATGATGAGGAAAATTTAGATATTAGATATTTTACTTTTTCTTCGCAAAATAAAGGCAATGATATATTTTTGGATAAACTTGCAAAAAGGGTTAACAAATGAATATTTTGGCAATTTGCTCGGCATTAAATAATTCTTATTTGGCTATTAAATATAACAACAAGATATTTGATGAAATAATTTTGAGTGACGAAAATTATCACAGCTTGTATTTAATATCTAAAATTAAAGAAATTTGCGATATGCATTTAATTAAATTAAATGAGTTTGATGCAATAGCGGTTAATTGTGGCCCAGGTAGTTTTACTGGAATTCGTGTAGCAATGAGCGTAGCAAAAGTTATGGCTGGAGAATTAAACACCCCTTTAATTGGTTTAAATACTGCTGAGATTTTATTAAACGCATTTGACAAAGAAATTCTTTTGATGGATGCAAGGCGAGATATGTTTTTTGTTGGCACAAAAAATAATATTGAATTAGTTTATAAGGATAAAATTGAAGAAAAAATAAAAAACAAGACAATATTATGTGATAAAAATTCTTCAAAAATTTTTAATAATTCAATTTGTTTTGAAGATGAAAATAAAAAATTGGGCGAGATAATGATTAACCTTGCGCTTGAAAAATATAATAAAACTGAGAATAAAGAGCAGATTAATTATTTGAAACTTCAAGCAAATTATATACAAACGCCACCAGTGTTTTAGTGCGCAACTTTTTTTATTCACCATTTTTAAAGATATGTAAACAAAATTAAAAACAAACGCAAAAAACTTGTTGACGAGCGATTTTGTTTATAATACGCTATGATATGCACGTATTAGAATACTAAGAAAAGGTATAAAATGAGCACTACAAAAAGACAAAGAATTAGAGTTTGCTTAAAAGCATATGATCATCAATTGATCGATAGTTCTGCTCTTAAAATTGTAGAAACTGGAAAAAGAACAGGTGCAACTGTAGCTGGTCCTATCCCAATGCCTACAAAACGTAGAGTTTATTGTGTTCTTCGTTCACCTCACGTAGATAAAAAATCTCGTGAACATTTTGAAATGAGAACTCATAAAAGAATTATTGATATTTATGATCCAACTCAACAAACTACTGAAGAATTATCTAGAATGGATCTTCCTTCAGGCGTAGATATCGAAGTAAAACTATAATCGATATCAACATCACTCAGACACATGACAATTGAATATTAATGTGATCTATTTAGAAAGGCAGAGTTTATCGCACGATAAACAAAGCCAGTAAGTACAAACAAGAGAAACACTTTAAAAAGTAGCTCTCACAACAGAAAGGTTTAACATGACATTAGGTGTTATTGGAACAAAACTTGGAATGACACAAATATATGACGAAACAGGGTCTTGTATCCCTGTTACCGTTGTTGCTGTTGAAAAAGCTGTTGTAACTCAAGTAAAAACTAAAGAAACAGATGGCTATGAAGCTATTCAAGTTGGCGTAGTTTCTGCTAAAGAAAAACACTTAACAAAAGCACAAATTGGTCATTTTAAGAAAAACAACTTAGAAAACTTCAGACATTTACAAGAATTCAGAGTTGAAGACGCTTCTAAATTTGAAGTTGGTCAAGCAATCTCTTTAGAAGAAGTTCTTGCTAATGTTCAAAAAGTTGACGTTACAGGTCGTTCAATCGGTAAAGGTTTCCAAGGTACTGTTAAAAGACATAATTTCTCTAGAGGACCAATGGGCCACGGTTCTAAAAACCATAGAGCTCCTGGTTCAATCGGTGCTGGTACAACTCCAAGCCGTGTTGTAAAAGGTAAGAGAATGGCTGGAAACATGGGTAACGAAAAAGTTACAGTTACAAAATTAACTGTTGCAAAAGTTATCGCTGACAAAAACTTATTGCTAATTAAAGGTGCTATTCCTGGTCCTGAAGGCAAATTAGTTACTGTAAAACCAACTAGGACTAAATGGAATTAGAGGTGCATGATGACTACAGAAAATAAAACAGTAAAAATCTTATCAACTCAAGGTTCTGAATTAGGCCAAATGAACTTAGAAGGTTCAGTGTTTGGCGTAGAACCAAATATGCACGTTATGTATTTGGCTCTTAAAAGACAATTAAACAATGCTCGTGCTGGTTTAGCATGTGCAAAAACAAGAGCTGAAGTATCTGGCGGCGGAAAAAAACCTTGGAAACAAAAAGGTACTGGTAGAGCTAGAGCTGGTTCTTTAAGAAGCCCATTGTTCAGAGGTGGCGGTGTTATTTTTGGACCAAAACCAAGAAGCTATGAAACTGCTCTTCCACAAAAAGCAAGAAAATTAGCTCTTAAATCTGCATTGTCTGCAAAATTAGAAATCATGACAGTAGTTAAGGATTTCTCTGAAATCACAGAAGCTAAAACTAAAGTTATGGTTAAAGCATTAGCTGATTTAAAAGCTACTGGGAAAGTATTAATTATCGCTGATTTGGCTAGTGAAGAAAATAAAAATTTAGTACTAGCTGCAAGAAATATTCCAAGCGTTAAATTATTATTACCATCAAACTTGAACGTAAAAGATTTAGTTGAAGCAGATTCAATTATCGCTACAGAAGCTGCAATCAACTCAATCACTGAAAGGTTGGCAAAATAATGACAAACACAAATACCAACAAAGAAAGACTATATGACGTTATTAAAGGCGCTATTATTACTGAAAAATCAATGATGGCAACTGTAAATAATACATACACTTTTGAAGTAAAAAAAGATGCTACAAAAGTTGAAATTGCACAAGCTATTGAATTAGCTTATCCAAACCGCAAAGTTAAGAAAGTTAGAACGGTTTATATGCCTTCTCATCAAAAAAGAATGGGCATGAAATTTGGTAGAACTCAATCAGGAAAGAAAGCTATTGTTACAATAGTTGGCGATCCTATCGAAGAATTGACAGGAGTATAAGATTATGGCAACTAGAAAAATTAATCCAACATCCCCTGGTCAACGTGGTATGACAAGACCAGACTACGCTGAAATTACAACTTCTACTCCTGAAAAATCTTTAGTTAAATCTTTAACTAAATCAGGCGGAAGAAATAATACAGGTAGAATCACAACTCGTCACATTGGTGGCGGACATAAAAGAGCATACCGTGTTATTGATTTCAAAAGAGATAAAATGGGCGTTCCTGGAACAATCATGACTATCGAATACGATCCAAATAGAAACGTTAGAATCTGTTTAGTAAATTATGCTGATGGTGAAAAAAGATATATTCTTTGCCCAGAAGGTATTAACGTAGGCGATAGAGTTGTTTCTGGTCCAGAAGCTGAAATCGCTACTGGTAATGCACTACCTTTAGACTGCATTCCTCTTGGTGCTTTAGTTCATAATATTGAATTAAGACCAGGCAGAGGTGGCAAAATGGCTAGAAGTGCTGGTAACTCAGCTCAAGTAATGGCTAAAGAAGGTAACTATGTTACATTAAAACTTCCATCTTCAGAAATGAGAATGGTAAGAAAAGATTGTTATGCAACAATCGGTGTTTTAGGTAACTCTGAATACAAAAACTTATCAACTGGTAAAGCAGGTAGAACTAGATACTTAGGTATCAAACCTACAGTTCGTGGTGTTACTATGAACCCTGTTGATCACCCACACGGTGGTGGTGAAGGTAAAACTGGTCCTGGTGGAAATCCAAAAACTCCATGGGGTAAACCAGCTCTTGGTTACAAAACTCGTAACAAGAAAAAAGCCTCTAGCAAGTTGATAGTAAGAAGAAGAAAAAAATAGGAGAACATAAATAGATGGCTCGTTCATTAAAAAAAGGTCCATACATCCATCCATCTTTAGAGAAAAAAGTTGCGATGATGAATGAAAAAAACGAAAAGAAAGTTATTAAAACTTGGTCAAGAGCTTCTATGATTGTGCCTGACATGCTTGGTCACACAATTGCAGTTCACAATGGTAAAACTCACGTACCAGTTTATGTTACTGAACAAATGGTTGGTCATAAATTAGGTGAATTTGCACTAACAAGAACTTACAGAGGCCACGCCGCTGATAAGACAGCTAAGAAGAAATAACTAAGGAAATAGAAAAATGCAAGAAGCTATATCAAAACAAACAGATATTAAAATGACGGCTAGAAAGATTCGCAGAGTAATTAATCTAATCCGTGGTAAAAAGGCAACTGAAGCACAAAGAATGCTTAAATTTATGCCTTACTTTGCAGCTAGAATAGTTGAGAAAAACTTAAATGCTGCTATCGCTAATGCATCAGAAAAATTTGGTGCAACAGCAGAAGTTCTTAAAGTTTCTGAAATTTTCGCTGATGAAGCTCCAACTTACAGAAGAGTAAGACCAAGAGCTCAAGGTAGAATGTATAAGAGATTAAAAAGAACATCTCATTTAACAGTGAAAGTAGCAAAGGACTAGGAGAAAGACATGGGACAAAAAACACATCCAACCGGATTTAGAGTAGGGATAATTGAACCATGGGTTTCTACATGGTTTGCTAAAAAAGGTCAATATGCTCTTAATATCGCACAAGATGCAGTTATCAGAAAATTCATTAAGAAAAAACTATACACTGCTGGCGTATCAAGAATTAATATTGCAAGAAAAGCTAATAATGTAAATATTACAGTAGTTACTGCGAAACCTGGTATCGTTGTAGGTCGTGGCGGTCAAGGAATTGATGAATTAAGAATTGCTGTACAAAAATTAATCAAAACAAATACTGTTACAATCGACGTTGTAGAAGTTGCAAGAATCGATGTTGATGCTCAATTAGTTGCTGAAAACATTGCTCTTCAATTGGAAAAACGTATTGCTTTCAGACGCGCTATGAAACAAGCAATGCAAAGAACAATGCGCGCTGGCGTTCAAGGTATCAAAGTTATGGTATCTGGTCGTTTAGGTGGTGCAGAAATTGCACGTAGCGAATGGGCTAAAGAAGGTAGAATTCCTCTACAAACTTTAAGAGCTGACGTTCAATACGGTTTCGCTGAAGCTGATACAGTAATGGGTAAAATCGGCGTAAAAGTTTGGGTTTGCAAAGGCGAATTACTTCCAGGCGAAAAAGCTGATCAAAACATTAAAGTTAAAAAACCAGCTTCAAAAGAAAACACTCGTTTTCAAAGACGTCCAAAACGTTCAGAACAACCACAAGCTGAACAAGCATAACTTAGGAAAAAATTAGGAGAAATATAACAATGTTAATGCCTAAAAAGACAAAATTTCGTAAAAAAATGAAAGGCAACATGAAGGGAACAGAGACAAGAGGTTGCGCTCTTGAATTAGGTCAATATGGTCTTCAAGCGCTAGAACCTGCTTGGATTACGTCAAGACAAATTGAAGCTGCACGTCGTGTTATTACAAGAAAAATCAAACGTGGCGGTGAAGTTTGGATTAAAATATTCCCAGATAAACCAATTACTGCTAAACCTGCTGAAACTCGTATGGGTAAAGGTAAAGGTAACCCTGAATATTGGGTAGCGGTTGTTAAACCGGGCAGAGTTTTATTTGAAGTAGCTTTTGAAAACAGAAATGAAGCTGTTGAAGCTCTAGAACTAGCTGCTCAAAAATTGCCTATCAAATTAAGAGTAATAGAAAAGTAGGTAGACAAAATGAAACTTCAAGAAATAAAAGAAAAATCAGTTGACGAATTAAAAGAGTTAATTCTTGAATCCAAAAAAGAATTATTCACTTTAAGAATGGGTCACAATAAATTAAAACAGCTTGAAAATACTGCTTCAATTAAAAATACAAAAAAATTAATTGCTAGAGCAAAAACTGTTTTAAGACAAAAAGAGCTACAAGCGTAAGGAAAAAACGAAATGCCTAAAAAAGTAAAACAAGGAACAGTAGTGAGCGATAAAATGGAAAAAGCAATTGTAGTTCAAGTTGCTGAAAAGAAAGCTCACAAAAAATACAAAAAAACAATGACATTCACAAAGAACTTCAAAGTTCGTGATATGGAAAATCAATGCCACGTTGGTGACGTTGTTACAATTGTTGAATCTAAACCACTATCTGGTTCTATCAGATGGACATTAGATAAAGTTGTAAGCGTTGCTCAGTAGTTTAAAGAAATAAGGTAACAAGATATGATACAACAAGAAACAAGATTACAAGTTGCTGATAATACAGGTGCTAAAGAACTTCTTTGCATCCGTGTTATGGGCTCTGGTAATAAAAAATATGCTAGCGTTGGTGACGTTATCGTTGCTACCGTTAAAGATGCAACTCCAAATATGGCAGTTAAAAAATCTGACGTTGTTTCTGCAGTAGTAGTTAGAACAAAAGCTGATATCAAACGTAAAGACGGTTCAGTTATCCGTTTTGACGACAACGCTGCAGTAATCATCAACAAAGATGGTGGCCCAAAAGGAACTCGTGTATTTGGCCCAGTTGCTCGTGAATTAAGAGAAAAGAATTTCATGAAAATTATTTCTCTTGCTCCAGAAGTAATATAATAAAATAGGAATATAGGAAAATGGCGAAAACTAACAAAAAACTTCACACAAAAGTAGGTGACCGTGTTATCGTTGTTTCTGGTAAAGACAAAGGTAAACAAGGAAACGTAAAAGACGTTAACTTAGCTAAAGGAACAGTTTTAGTTGACGGTGTGAATGTTGTAACTAAAGCTCAAAAAGCAAATCCTATGGCAGGCGTTCAAGGTGGCTTAAATAAAATTGCTAAACCCTTAAATGCTTCAAAAGTTATGATTTGCTGTCCATCTTGCGAAAAAGCAACTCGTGTAGGTCATGTTGTGAAAGATGGTAAAAAAGTTCGCGTTTGTCAAAAATGCGGCGAAACAATTGATGTATAGACCACAATAGTGGGGCATTGAAATTCGACAGGCTGATAAGGCAGAATTTCAAAGGCTAAGAAAAGGAAAAACGTTATGTCTAAAACAACCGGTAATTTAAAAGACCGTTACAATAACGAAGTAAGAGCTAAATTAAAAGAAGAATTTGCTTATAAAAATGATATGCAAATTCCTAAAATGGCTAAAATCGTTTTGAATATGGGTGTTGGTGAAGCATCACACAATTCAAAATTAGCAGAAACAATTGTTAATCAATTAACAAAAATTGCTGGTCAAAAAGCTCTTTCAACTAAAGCTAAAAAATCAATCGCTTCATACAAACTAAGAGAAGGTATGCCAGTTGGTGCTATGGTTACTCTTAGAGGCGAAAGAATGTATGATTTCTTCCAAAAATTAGTTTGTGTTGTATTACCTCGTATTCGTGACTTTAGAGGTGTTAGCCCAAAAAGTTTCGATGGTCGTGGTAACTACACATTCGGTTTAAAAGAACAATCATTGTTCCCAGAAATCCATTATGATGAAGTTGATATTGTAAAAGGTATGAATGTTTCAATTATTACAACTGCTACAACTGATGATGAAGCAAGAGCTTTATTGAAACACTTAGGTATGCCTTTTAAAACAAAATAATAAATATAGGAGAAAACTTTAACAATGGCTAAAAAAGCAATGATAAACAAAGAACAAACAAGACGTGAACTTGCAGCAAAAGGAAAATATCCAGTTGTAAGATTGCACAATCGTTGTTCCATCTGCGGCCGTCCTCATGGTTTCCATAGAGATTTCGGTATTTGCAGAATTTGCCTAAGACAAATGGCACATCGTGGCTTATTACCAGGCGTTACAAAAGCTTCTTGGTAGTAAGGAAAATTGAATTAAAACACTCCCTTTTGTTGGGGAGTGTTTTTGTGTTAAAACATATTTTGTTTAAAAATTTTTTGTATTTATTATGCTGTAAAATCAATATAAGGTCTATCTGTTGCTTGTTGTGCTTCATATAGTGCATCGATAACTTTCTCTGCGGGGCTATCTAATTCTATTTCTTCACCATCTGATAGATGAATAATTGCACCACCTTTTCCTATAACTATGCCACGAAGCATACCCATACAGCATCCATCATTATGGTATACATCTTCTCGGGTTATTTGAGTTTCTACCCTAGTAACTTGATCTGGGTTGATATATATGGATTCTTCTACATATGTTCCAGTTTTTTTATAATTATCTTCGCCTTTTTGTTCCCACAATTCTGCTGGGGTTCCTTTTATGCGTAGCATAGCGCCAAAACTAATAGGTTGCATATTTTTCCTTTCTTTTAAAATATTGTTAATTTACTAATATTAATTAATCTTTATCGTTGCCAAGGCCAAATCCCTTCGCCTTTTGGAGTAATTTTTTCTCCGTCTGTATTGAATTCTAATACTGTTTCTACTTCACCATCTGCAAAAAATTGAACTGAAAATCCAGATTTAGAAGGTTCGATAATCACACGTTGTCCATTAATAGTTCCGCTATAATATCCAATTTCATCATCGGTTTTATTATATTTAAATGTGCCTTCATCAAATATCCAAGTTTCTCCGCCAATTTCAGCTATGCCTGAAATAAAATCGACCCTTGCAACAACTTTTTCGTCATTTGAAAATTCTTTCAAAAAGACAATATCTTCTTCTCGGTCATATTTTGTTGTAATTCTATAAAAATCACTAATTGCTCTATCTGGGCTTAATGTTTCAATTAGTGTATCACCAGTGTATTCGTATGTTACAAAATATTTCCAATACCTTTCTCCTTTTGGGTCCCGTTCTCCATATTTAATAATTTGACCTTCTTTATTGTAAGTTATTTCATTTTTGACGCCATCTTTGGGAGTGGAACCAAGATAATTAGTAACTATAATGTCTCCAGACAATGTTTTATCAATAGTTTTAAATTTTCCATTTTCTCGTCCTTCGTATCTTCCGAGAAATTCTTTTGAAACTGTTCCAATATCAAATGTAAATGTCAACTCATTTATTGTTACTTTTTCGTATCTAATATCATTTTCTTCGGTTTCGTCTGCTTTTGCTGCTGGATCGATACCATCAAGATAAACATTTTCTGGGCAAATACCATCTACCCTTATAGTTATACCTGCTTTAATTATATTTCTGTCTTCCCAGGCATTAGGATTATCATTTTCAAGAATTAAATAGTATGGTTCAAGCATTTCGTTTGGATAATCATCTGGAAGTTGCGCATAGTGTTTTACAATTTTTGATAATGTATCACCGCTTTTAACGTTATGATATTCAGGAGTTCTTTCATTTGATGGGACAAATTGAACTAAACTTGTGTCATTAAAAGGCGTATTGGGATTTTCTTGTGCTTGATTGCTTTGCCCTGCTAAATAATTATAACCAAAACACCCTATTGTTGTAACAACAGCTGCAAATGCCGCACAGCCTGCCATTACTTTTGCGAAGACTTCTCCATCTGTATTTTCAGCTTTATCTCCAGTAAAATGTACTATATGTTTATTTTTGATATTATTATTAATTTTATAATTATTGTTTAAATAATTGTAATTAATCGGGGTAATTCTCATGTTATTTTTCCTTTTGAAAATGTTTTAGTTGTATAAAACTGATAAAAATAATAATTGATAATAAATTTTAAAATGTTTAACAATTCTTCATAAAAATTTGCATAAAAAACATGTTTGAAATATCATTAGTTTTGCACAGTTGTGTGCGTACTTAGCTAAACTACGAGATTAATTCTCGCAAGTAGAAAGGAAAATCATGACAATCAATGATCCAATCGCTGACGCTTTAACTCGCATTAGAAACGCTAAAATCGTTAAACATGAATCAGTTTCTATGCCTGCGTCAAACCTTAAAGAAGAATTAATTAAAGTTCTTCAAGCAGAAGGTTATGTTGATAGCTACACCGTTGAAGAAAAAGATGGTTTTAAATTTATCAATGTAACTTTAAAATACTTAAACGGACAAAGTGTAATCACTGGTCTTAAAAGAGTATCAAAACCAGGCTTAAGAGTATATTCTAAAGCTAAAAATATGCCAAGAGTTTTTGATGGTATGGGTATCGCAGTTATTTCAACTTCTAAAGGTTTAATGACTGAAAAAGCTGCTCGTGCTAACAAGCTTGGTGGTGAAGTACTTTGCTACGTTTGGTAATGTAGCAATTTGTTATTACTAAGGGTTAAATCGTTTAAATACGATGCGTTCCCGCTTTTAAAGCAAAAGGAGAAAGAAAATGTCAAGAATCGGTAAATTACCAATTTCAATTCCAGCTGGAGTTGAAGTAAAAGTTGAAGGTAATGTTTTAACTGCAAAAGGGCCAAAAGGTACTGAAACAGTTGAATTTCCTTCTGAAATTGAAGTAGTAATTAAAGAAAATGAAGTTGAGGTAAATCGTAAGGCTGATGATAGAAAATCTAGAAGCTTACATGGTTTATTTAGAACTTTAATTTCAAATGCTATTAACGGTGTTCATACACCATTTGAGAAAAAGCTAGAAATCGTTGGTGTAGGTTATCGTGCTGCTATGCAAGGAACTGCAATCAATCTTTCTTTGGGCTATTCTCATCCAGTTGTCATCGAACCACCTGCTGGTATCACAATTGCTGTAGAAGCTAACACAAAAGTTACAGTTTCTGGTACTAACAAACAAATGGTAGGTGACGTTGCAGCGTTAATTCGTTCAAAAAGACCACCAGAACCTTATAAAGGCAAAGGTGTTAAGTACGAAGGCGAATATATTGCTCGTAAAGCTGGTAAAGCTGGTAAAAAATAGGGCGTAAGCCGGAGCGAAAATTCAAAACATTGAGTTTTGAATTGAAGCTATCGATGACCGCCGTAGG
The DNA here is from genome assembly GCA_017560095.1 of Candidatus Gastranaerophilales bacterium. GTDB lineage: Bacteria > Cyanobacteriota > Vampirovibrionia > Gastranaerophilales > Gastranaerophilaceae > RUG14156. The sequence continues at coordinate 16,009 of JAFYOU010000040.1, read as the reverse complement.
ATAATTGAGTCAACGAGCGACAACGTTAGTAGTAGCCAGTTTGACGAAATACCGACAGGCGGAATGTATTACAATTAGTAAAGTTGCCAATATAAATCAGCCGTCTAAGCGGAACTGGTTTTGGTGAAAGGTAAGAAAAATGTTAAAACAAATCAACAGAAAAGAACAAACAAGAAAAAGACACCAAAGAGTACGTCTTAAAATTTCAGGCGATGCTCAATGGCCAAGATTAGCTGTATATCGTTCAACAAAACACATTTATGCTCAAGTTATTGATGATGTAAATGGTGTAACTTTAGTTTCTTCATCTTCAAAAGTGAAAGAATTAGGCTTAAAACACGGTGGAAACATCGAAGCTGCTAAAGTTGTTGGTGCGGATGTTGCAAAAAAAGCATTAGCTAAAGGTATTGAAGGCGTTGTATTTGACCGTGGTGGTTTCTTATTCCACGGAAGAGTTGCTGCTTTAGCAGATGCTGCAAGAGAAGCTGGTCTTCAATTCTAGTAAATTGCAAATACTTAAAACCGCCTTATCTAAGGCGGTTTTTTTATTTGTTTTGTTGGTGATAAACTGTATTTATGATGGCTTTGAGAATTGTTTTCTTTTTTTTATTTTTTGTATCCGTTGCAGATGCTAAACATTTATATCCTGAAAAATATTATCAAAATATGTGGTGCAAAGAACAAAATGGTAGAAGTGAAGTAAAGTTAATTGATAATACAAGAATTGATTGTTTAACTCAAACTCATGCTGTTGAATTTGATTTTGCTTCAAAATGGGCTGAGGCAATTGGTCAAAGTTTACATTATTCTAGAATGTCTGGAAAAAATGCTGGGATTGTTTTGATAATTGAAAAAAACTCTGATTATAAGTATTTTAATAAAATTAAGCCATTGTGTGAACAATATAATATTTCATTATGGTCTATTTTGCCACCAAATGAGCCTGTTAAAACAAATGAATTCTATAGCTTGCAACAAATTATAGAATTCATATTAAAGTTATTTAAAGAATTGATTAAATTATTTGCCAATTTCTAAAGATGCTACAGCCATTGCTTTAGAAATAGACATTACACCAAGTGAAGCTTCAAATGCTCTTTGTGCGATAGTGGCATCTGCAATGTCAACCATTGCATTTGTGTTTGATGTCCTTATGTATCCATTTTCATCTGCATCTGGATGTCCTGGTTTGTATATTTTTGCTCCAGGTGTTGGGTCTTCAACTATTCCATCAAAGTTAACGCCTCCCATAGAGGATGATCCCGCTAGTGCTCCAACGCCCATTGATGATAAGACTGTTGCAAAACTTTGATCTTGGTTGGATGATATAATTGGTATTTTTCTTGTGTAATTAGGAGTATCAATATTTGCGATGTTTTTGGCAGCAATTTCAACACGTTTGCCATGTACTGTTAAACCTTCGCCACCTATTTTAAATGCGTTCATTATGCCCATTGAATTTTACCTCTTTATTTACCCGTTAGCTGAAACATTTAATGCTGTTTTTATTTCTGTTATTGTACTCGATAAGCGCCTTACTGCCACATTGTAGAGCATGTAATTTTCTTGCATTTTTGCTAATTCTTCTTCTGTTGTAATATTTTGACCACCGTATGTACCGGAAGCTATTGGACTTGGGCCGTATTTTTCAACTAGGTTTGCTTCAATTCGAGATGAAATTCCGCTGTTCAAATATTGCGAAAAATCAACATCTTTTCTTTTGTAGCCTTTTGTGTGCATATTTGCAATGTTATCAGAAAGACACTCTTGTCTTTGAGATATCATATTAAGCATTTTTTGCGGTTCGTTTAATAAATGCATTGGAACTAAGCCCATTTTTTACTCCTTTATTGAGTTAAGTTAATTGCCTCATCATACATAGTGTTAATTGCTTTCATTAAAGAATTTGTCGCTAAAATGGAAGCATTAATTCTTGAAACGGTATACACGTCTGATATTACATCAACATTTGCACGTTCTATTCCATATTGTTTTATGTAATCATGTTCTTCTATTAATCTCATTTTTCCTGAAGTTTCAGTTGCAACAAATTCATTAGCGCCAACATCTTTTAAACCTTCAGGGTTTTCAAATTGTACAACGGGAATTGTACCTACATAATCAGGTTTATCAAAAATTCTTTTATATGTATAAACATCCCCATTTGCTTTTATTTCGATTTTTTCACAGTTTCCATCAATTTTAATTCCAGAGCCAACTAAATCTCCAGTTTTTGTTATAAGATAGCCGTCTTTATCTTTCATAAAGCCCCCATCCCTTGTGTATCTTATTTCTCCAGATGGCGTTGTAACAGGAATATAGCCTGCTCCTTGAAGTGCGATATCTAGCGGGTTGTTTGTAATTAAGTATTCTCCTGTTTTTGTGTTTACTCTTTCAACTCCATGAACTGAGCCGTCTGCATCAATTACGTCTTCGAATCTAACTGCTTTGTATCCGTTAGTATTTACATTTGCAAAATTTTGGGTAATATAAGCAAGTCTGTCAAATTCAACGGACATATTTGTTGTAGCTTTTCTAATAATTCCTTGTAAGTTATATGCCATAAATTACCCTTTATACTTGTCCTAACCTTGAAATTGCAGATGAAAGATTGTTGTTTTGAAGTCTAAACATTTGTCTGTTTGCTTCAAAGCTTCTTTTGTAATTTGCAACTTCCATATATTCTTTTTCTAATTGAACATTTGAAGATTCAACATATCCTTGACGAACACAATTTGATGTAATTAGATTGCCATCAGTTGATACAACACCAATTGTTCCTGCTGGAATCATGCCTCTTGTTTTTTCATCAAAAACGCCAATTTTTCCATCAAGTCCAATTTTGATTTTATCAATACCATCTGGAACTACTGGTAAAACTATAGGCAATCCGCCACTAGATAAAACCTTTTGACCTGTTTGAGTTATGATTTCACCATTTTTGCTCATGCAAAATCTTCCATCTCTTGTTAATTCTATACTTCCATCCTTGTTTAAAACTTGAAAGTAGCCTTTGTCGGATAATGCGATATCGAGAGGATTTTGTGTTAAAGCTAAGCGCCCAACTTGTTCATCTGTGCTGTGAGACAGTGCATTTGTTCCAATGTATTCCGCAAAAGATGAAATAACAGCTTCTTTTCTTTGATATCCTACTTTATCAAAACCAACAACATTTTCGCTGAATATACCCATAATATCCATGCTCATTTGCATAGCGTTTATGGATTGAGCAATTCCTGATGCGTCAAAGTTTATTCCTGCTGCTAGTTTCATTGAATACCTCTTTTTTATAGGACAACGACATAAGTACTTTAATCTTTATCGGAAGAGAAAAAAATACATCATATGATTTACGTTTAAGGTTGATTTTTAAAAAGTCAAATGTATCTATGATTGAATTAAGAAAAAAAATAAAATATAATAGCTTTTATGGGAAATCATGAACAAGAAAAAATTGAATTAATAAAAAAATCTTTTGAATTACGGAATCAAAAAAAATATAAAAGCGCAATTGAGATGCTTTATAAAGTTTTAGAATTTCAAAACGACACGCAAGATAGTATTGAAATTTTATCACAATTAGGTGATTTATCTGTATTAATGAATAATTTTGATAGAGCTTTGGAACATTTTCAAAAAGCTTTATCAATGAATCCAAATCACGAATATTGTGCTCAACAGTGTTTTGAAATTTATTTTAAAACTAATCAATTAAATAAAGCTTTAAGGGTTGCACTTGGTATGTGTGAAAATGCAAAAAGCTCAAAAAGCTTTTATAATCATATAAAAACCCTTATTGCTATGGATAAAAAGCAAGATGCAATTGAAGTTTTTAATATGCTTGATGAGCAAATTAAGATGGATGTAGATATCTTATATTTAATTTCAGGAATCGATGAAAGTAAAAAAGAAGTTATTTTAAAGAAAATTCTTGAACTTGACTTGGGCCATGTAGATGCAAATATAGGATTAGCTCTAATTGAATTTGATAAAGGTAATTATGATAAAGTAATACCTTATTGTTTAAATATTGACGAAGATAACGCTTTAGCATTGTATTTGCTTGCTAGGATTGAAGCAAGTAAGAAAAATTATTCTAGAGCAATAGAGCTATATTTAAAGGCTATTGAGCTTGATAATGATGAACATGATTTTTATTTGGATTTGGCAAAGACTTATATAGATATTTCTTGGTTTAATGAAGCGTTAGTTTCTCTAAAAAAATCAATTAATCTATCTGTAGCTAAAAATAATCTTGAAAATATTGATGAAAAATATTTTCTTTCAGCTTGGATTTTAATTAAAAAGAATGAATTATCTAAAGCGCTTTTAAATCTTGAATCTATAAATAAGGATTCCAAGTTGTACTCTAAAGCTCAAATTTTAGCACAAGTTGTTAATATAAAAAAAACAGATATTTCAAGCGCTATTCAAAAATTGGAATTGTTTTTTAAAGAAGAACAAGAAAATGGAATTTTAATCGATACACTTGCTTTTTGCTACAAAGAATTAAAAATGTATAATAAAGCAATTGATGTATACAAAAAAGGGCTTAAGAATTATCCTGATTCAATTTATTACACATTAGAGATAATTGATTTATTGATTGATGATAAAAAATATAATGAAGCTCTTGATTTGATTGATGATTTTAGTAAGATATATCAAAATTGTCCAAATATATATAATTCATTGGCGCGGATTTTTTATCGCATGAAAAATTATGAAAAAGCACTTGTTTCGATTGAAGAGTACTTTAAATTAGATAAAAATAATCCTGAGACTTATTATTTTAAAGGATTGATTTTAAATGATATAGAACAATTTGATGAAGCCAAAAAAGTAATATATACTGCAATTAAATTTAATCCACTTGAAGCTAAATATTATTCGCAAATGGCAAGAGCGTATGTCGGATTAAAAGAATATGAAAATGCATTGCTTTATGCAAAAGAAGCAATTGAAATAAATCAGGGCGAAATCAACTACAAAAAACAAGCTTATGATATTTCTGTTTTAATTGGCGATGTTGAACTGGTAAAAAGATATCAAGCTCAATTAATAAGAAGCGAAAAAATACTTAAGTCTGAAAGATGAGGAAAAAAAGGGAGGTTATCAAAACCCCCATTTCCCCATTAAAAAATTATTTATAATAAACCAAAGTTTTTAACTTCTACACTTATATTTTAAACCAATATTTTAGGCAATGCAAATTAAGCAACTAATTAATATTTTACAAGTGTCGTATAATAGAAAATCTTGGTATGGTAATGGTTTTACCTGCTTAAAAAAACTTAATAATTATTAAAAATAAAATTTTATTTTTAATAATTATTTGAAAAAGCATGCCAAATAAAATTTTTAAATTAAGATACTATTATGGAATTTAATTCGGTTAACTTTAATTTAAATAATATAGCTAATCAAAAAGCTGGACTTGTTAATAATTCGCAAAATTTATTACAGCAAACTCAATCGCAAATTCAGCCCCAAATTCAACAAGCTGCTTCTTTAAGAGTTGAACACAACTTCATGTATGATTTTTTTGCAGCTAAAATGGATAATGAGACTGTTTTAAGATATTTGCAAAAATTATTTGATTTTCCGGATTCAATTGAAAAATTTGTGAATCAACTGAATGATAAAAATATCAATTCTAAATTGGTTAAAATATTGGTTGAAAATCTTGTTAACGTCAAAGCTTTGTCTGAATTAATAAATCAAAATTCAACAGAAGCAATATCTAGGATTATGCAAGCTATTTCATCTTCTTTAAAGTCCGGAATAGATGCAGCACAATTGAAAGAAGTACTTGTTTTTTTGAATGCTATTCAAGCAAATACTTCACATGGCGCGAATGCACTTAGGGAATTTTTGCTTCTATATATTCCTTTAAATGTGCCGGTTTTTGATAAAAATTTAAATAATGAAACGTTAGAAGAACATGAAGCAGAAGCAATTAAAAAATCAAAGTTAAGCATTCTCATTGAAACAATTAATTTTTCAAATTTATTGATTTGTATTAATGAATTTGAAAACAATTTTTATGTTGATGTTTTTTCGCTGAAAACTTTTTTGAAAGACGAATTTTTAAGAATAATTAATGTTTTATTGAAAGAAGCAACTATATATGCAACATTTGATTTTAAAGAAATAAAAACTTCTCACACAGCAATAGGAGTGCAAAATTTCAAGATTGTTTCGGATGGTTATTTGTCTTCAAATATGCTTATTTTGGCCCATATGTTAATTAAAGGAATTTTAAAAATTGATAACGAGTATATTGATAAATAAGATAAGTAAATTATTGCTTGAAAATATTTAATTATTTGTTAAAATTAAATAAGCATAAGGGGCTATGGCGCAGCGGTAGCGCAGGGGACTCATAATCCCTTGGTCGTGGGTTCGAATCCCTCTGGCCCCACCATTAAAGAGAGTAGTAGTGCTCTCTTTTTTGTTGCAAATAGTTGTGATTTTGAACAACACCTCTATTGGTACTGTGAGTTTTGCTGATTAATGCCACATTAATGGTCTGATATTTAAATTGGATAACTGAAATTTAAGTATCAGGCAATAACGTTTTATGATGTACAATTAGCTTTGCTTGGCGGGTAGACGTTTTTAATAGTCCTGTCGTAAAAAGTCGTACTATAATTGTGATTGAATGTGTTATATATTTTCACAATTAAAATTTTGCTTTAATATAACTTGTTTTTTTATAAATAAAATGTAATTCATGGCAATTTTTTTTATAAAAAATACTTTATTAATATATGAGTATATCAGGAAATTTAAATATAGGGCCACAAACAACCGCAGATATTGGCGGACAAAGGATTTTAGGTATGTCTGGTTCTTTAACGAATTGGATTAATACTGGAAATGCTGGAAGAGTAGACACTTTTCAAAGAAGACATCGTACTACTTTTGAAGATAATAATAAAAAAAGAAAAAATGAAATTATAAAAAAAGTTGCAATCTTTGGAGCTGGACTTGCTGCATCAATTGTTGGTTTAGGGGTTGCAGTCAAACATCTTGCAAAAGGTAAGTCTGTTAATATTGATTCTGATGACTTGGGTGGTAAAAATTTATTAAATAGATTAAAAGAATTTTTTAATTCACCTAAGACCAAAAAACCAAAAGCCGCTGTTTCTAGTGCTGCTTCTGATGCTGCTTCTGAAGTTGTTCCTAATGTGACACGTAAAGGTAAAAAAATTGTAAGTAAATTAAATGAAAAAGCAAATTTTAAAACAATTAAATTTGAAGTTGTAAATGGAAAATTACAACTAGAACAAATAGAAGGCGTTCAAGTTGATCCAAAAGAATTGGATAAAGTATTGGGGGCTATTCAATCATTATCTATAGCGAAATGCGATACTGATGATTTAGTAAAACAAATCGAAGAATTAAGCACTAAAATGAGACAAGCAGCCGTAGATGCTATAAAACTTGAAACAATGGAATTAAAACTAATTGATGGCGCAGTAAAAATATTACCAAAATCTGACGATGCTCCTGTTGATTTAGAAGAACTGGATATTTTGGGTGGAAAATTATCTAGCCTTCATGATGCTGGAATAAAAATTGATGATGCAGGTGAGGAAATTACCAAATTGTGGCATGAAGGGGCTCTAAGTGCCGTTTTAAAAGATCCTTTGTTGGAACGCGTTTGCGATGTTAAAATTAATGAAGAAACAAAAAAACTTGTTTTAACACTTAAAAAAGGCGAGGTTGAATTTGATAGTCAAGAGGCAAAACAATTGACTGATAAGTTAAGAAGACTTAAAAGTACTGGATTTGATGTTGAAGTGCCTTCCGAATTAAAGCTATCTGCGTTGTTTGATGATAAAGGTAAATTTGCTGAGCTTACAGAAATAGACTGTTCTGGTTCTCCTATAGGTGATGCCATTGTAGTTGATCCAGGGCTAGAAGGCCAAGGTAAAGTTTCATTTGATAGGCCACTTAAAGATACAGGAACAGGTGCTTATGTTGATCAAGATGCGCTTCTTGAAGCGTTAGGTAGGGGCAAGCCTGGTTTCTTCACAGACGCCAGTGCTGCTAGTCCGGTTGCAAAAAATACTTTAAATGAAAGTGCTGATTGCGATGAACTAGGTTTATTTGCAAATTTATTGAGTAAGTCAAAATATGATAATTTAAATGTGCCACGCGATTTTAAAACGTTTGCACTTGCAGTTAATGAAGGCGAATTAGATTTGTGTCTTATGCCTGGAACAAATGTTGATTTAAATGAATTGAAAAAATTAGAGGAAAAGATACCTGAAATTCTAGAAGAATGCAAGAACCACGGTATTGATGCATCTGGAATTCAAGATAAGATAAATGAACTTAGAAAAGGTGATTTTACTGAGCTTACGCAAATAGGCAGTTCTGATTCTCTTGTAAGTGGTGTCATTGTACCTGATTCAGGGCTAGAAGGCCAAGGTAAAGTTTCATCTGATTGGTCACTTGTAGATAGAGGAACAAGTGCTAATGATGATCAAAATGCACTTCTTAAAGCGATAGGGGATGGCCCTGAAGATATTAGTGAACTTGAAAAAGATACTTTACAAAGAATTTTGGATCAAGGTATTTTTGGGCAATATAATGTTTCATTAAAAGGTAAAAAAATTATTGTTCAACCAAAACAACCAATGCAAGTAATAGAATTTCCTTACAAGGCGGATGATATTACACCTCAAATAGAAATACTTAAAAAAGCTGGGTATGACGTTTCTGAGCTTGAAAATTGTAAAAAAAATTTAGAAATGTTTGATGGAAGTGTTTCGGCGAGTGCTGATGGAGCAGAAGTTAAAGTAGTATTGAAAGTAGATCCAAAAAATATTAAACTTGTAGACCCAATTGACCCAAAATTAGGGGTAGATGAAATATATATGGGTGAACAATTGCGTGATATCCCCCAAGCAAATCAAGCCCCTGAAAAATTTACTGATATAGATGGAATTCTGCGCAGTGTGCCTGGTTTTATAGATATTAAACAAGTGTTAACTAACCCTGACGAATTTAAAACAATTAAGCTTGCGTTTTCCAATGGTGAATTTGAATTGACGCCTGTAGCTGGCAAGAAAGTTGATTTGAATGAATTGGAAAAATTAAAAGGAAAAATACCTGCTATTAAACAAAAATATGAATTAAGTGATGTATCAGAGCTTGAACAAATGATAGCCTCAATGAAAGAATCTTCAAGCCCGCAGACCGATATTGACGAAATATTCAAAATTTTTGGGCGCTAGGTGTTTGGTATATATTATATTGCTGTATTAAAATATGCATATTTATAAAAAAAATTTAAAATAACAAATAATAATTTTTTATAAATATAAATAGCAAAAATAAATTTTCACCTGTTTTAAAACAATGCAGGTGTTGAAATGATAAAACCAATTTTTAAATATCCAACCAATAATATTGCTTTTAGAGCTCATTATTTTATTACGGGACACAAAAATCCTGATCTTGATTCTGTTGCCTCTTCTGTTGCAATAGCTTATTTAGCCGAGAATGCAAAAAAAGGCAAGGGACATACTTTTGAGGCGGTCGCAGCTGGAAAAATCAACAGAGAAGCTGAATTTGCTCTTAGTTCTTTTGGTCTTTCAAGTCCATCAATAAAAACTGATTTAAGAATGACTGTTGCAGAAGTAATGAAAGATAAGAGTTTTAGTGAAACATCAGTTAAGCAGAACTCCACTATTCGTGATTTTATTAACGTAACAGATGATAACAAAGTTAAGTCTTTGGCTGTTCTTGATGATGATAATCATGTTGTTGGTATGGTTACTTCGCAGAGTTTATCTGCTTTTGTTAGGCAAACATCCAAAGGTGGTTGTTTATCAAAGTTAAAAGAATATAATATTTCTTTTAGTACTGTTCAAGAATTAATTGAGGCTGAGGTTAGGGTAGGTGATAAAGAGTTTTTAGATAAAAACACTATAAATGGGAATATTGTAGAAGCTACTTGTACCAAGGAAAAGTTTAGTGGACTTAATTTACAAGATGCGGTTGTGATTGTTGAAGATAGAGAAGAAATTCAAAAAGAGGCAATTAATAAAGGTGCTAAAATGTTAATTATTGCCTATGATGATGATGTTTCAGATGAAGTAGCAAGTTTAGCGCAAGAGAAAAATGTTGTTATTTTGCGTTCAGAATTTCCTACATATCAAATCGTAAGCTTATTAAAGCAAGCTCTTCCTGTTTCTAAAATAATGAGCCCAACTGTTGTTTCTCTTAATGCAACGCAAACTTTAGATGAAGCTTTAAATACTGTAAAAAAATATAAATATGGATCTTTCCCAGTTTTGGATGAAAATAACAAGTTTATGGGTCTTGTATCAAGGGAAGAAATTCTTGCTCCCGAAAAGAAACATAATTTTATTTTGGTTGATCATAACAATATTTCAGAATCTCCGGATGGTGTTACAATTGATCAAGTATATGGAATTGTCGACCATCATAAAATGAGTATTAAGCCACCTGAAAGAATTACAATGCAATATGGTACTTGTGGTGCAAACGCAACAAATGTTGCACAAGCATATTGGGCAAATAGAGTTGAGTTACCATCAAAAATGGCAGGTCTTTTATGGTGCGCAATTGTTTCAGATACGGATAATTTTACTTCTCTTACAACAACTCAAGATGATATTGATACAGCAGAAGAATTAGCCAAAAAAGCAGGAATTAAAAATACGGACAAATTTGCAAAAGAATTATTGTCTAAAAATGATTCTGAAGTTTTAAACTTATCTCCTTACAATATAGTAAGCAAAAACGATTCTAAGACTGTAGAAATGGGTAAATATGGCAGTATCCAAATTGCGCAAACTAAGCTTGGAGACGCTGACGTTTTCCTTAGGGAAAAACAAAAAGAACTAAAAACAGCCCTTGAAGAATTTGATGAGAACAACAAGAAGCTTCTTGGCTCCGTTGTGATTGTTACAGATAGAGCAAAAAAATGTTCATATTTAATTGTATCTAAGAAAATGCAAAGAATAGTTAAACAAGCATTAAAAAAAGCTGATAGCGACTTTTTAGCGAAAAAAATCAAAGTTCGAGAGGGCGAAGAAAGTAAAACCTATAAAGAGGTATTATCTGCTATTGCAGAAGTACCGCTTGGGCAACGAATTGCTGATTTTATTACAAAAATAGGAACTGATTCCAAAACGGAAGAAAGAGATATATTGGCAATCCCAAATGTAGCTTCAAGAAAAGAACAAATTGCACCATTTTTCAAAGAAGTTATCAAATTAGCGTATAGTTAAAATGTAACATAATAAATAAAAATATGTTTTATGCTAATATTAAAGCATAAAACATATTTTTTTATTGTGGAGTTTCAATGAAATTAAAATTATTTATTTTGGGATTAATAATGCTTTTTACGCCAATTTTTGCAAATGAAATTCAATCTGAATTGCAAAAGCATAATTCTATTCAAGCAAAAATTGATAGTATTGGAGTTGATATTTTAAATTATAATAAAATTCCTAAAAGAGTTGTTTTTGCATACAATGATGTTGATAAAAAAAGAATGTTGGATATTTATGATGAATTAACAAAGCGACAAGTTGTTGTTTATGGTGAGCAATATAAAAATGTTTCTGATGATAATGAACTTGCTGCAATGTTGGCAAGAGAAATTGCACTTGTTATAAAATCATATAATGGCCTATGGGGAGGTAGGCTTGATGCGCTTCAAGTTGCTACAAGTTCAAAGAAGTTTGAAGTTTTTGCAGATAAAAGAGCTGTTGATTTTATGGTTAAAGCAAAGTATAATCCCGTTGCTTTGATTACGTATATAAATAAAACTTGTCCTCAAAAAAGAAGTGACAAGATTTCAAGAAGTAATTTGACTTCAAAAAGGATGGCTATAATTTATGAATATATTACATATAAATATCCTGAATTTTTAGAAAATAATGAATATGAAAATAATAAATATTATCAAAATTTTCTTTTAACATCTTTGAGCAATAGAGCCATGTTGAAAGAAAAAATAAGAACAAAATCAACAAAGGCACTCAAATATGAATAGAATTTTATTTTTAATTTTGATGGTTTTTTTCTTTAATATTAATCAAACTTTTGCTGAGTTGGATTATAATTATAAGGCAACAGAATATGTTCCAATTAAGTTGACTGTTTTGAATGAAATTTCAACACGTGATGAGATTTTTGAAGGTCAAGAAATTAAATTAAAAGTTAGAAATAATGTATATTGCCATGATTGCTTATTTGTTAAAAAAGGCACAATTGCTACAGCTAGAATTGAAACAATTATTACAAAGGGCATGAATGGATTTCCAGCTGAAATTATTTTAAATAATTTTAAAATTGATGGAGTAGAAAGTTCTCATTTAATGGGGGAATACATTAAAGCAGGAAGAAGTTGGGCTTTAATGGTGTATCCTATTAAATGGGCATTAACACCAATTCCTTTTGTTGGAAGTTTGACAAATTTAATTAAAGGTGGAGATGCCAATATTGAGACAGATGATTTAATTATTGTTAAATATTATCCTCATTGGAGATAAGTTCTTTTCTCCAATTTATTAAAAAATAAAATGCAAAAAAAGTATAAATAAACCACATAATAACTGTCGCAAAACAATTAGAACCATTTGCATATGCAATAATCCACATGATTAGAGTTAAAACATTAACTATAATCCAGATATACCATTGTTCGTAGCATCTTTTAACTGTTAATATCTGCCCAAAAATAGAACAAATTGTTGTTATTGAATCTATAAAAGTTAATTTTCCGCCTAATGTTATCAAGACAAAATTAAAAAGAATTATTAAAATAAACATAAGTGGAAAATAAATTAATTTTTCTTTTTTTGATAAATGAGTTTTAATTATACTTCTTGATTTTTTGTTTAAATTTTTAGACCAATTTATGTAGCCTATTATATACATTGGAAAATAAAATAAAGCATAAAGTGCTAAATTTCCAAAAAGAGTATTTTTATATGCAATATAACAATAGCAAAAAGTACCTAATGCTCCGACATAATAACAAGAAATTTTTCCTTTCCCAGCTAAAAAAGAATAGCTAGTTCCACAAATAGCACTAATGAGTGCTATTTTATCATCTTTTAAAATAAAAGAAGAAAAAATTAAAAATATAATTACAGTCGGAAAAAATATTTTTTCAAAAAGACTAAAGCATTCTAATTCTTTTGATAAAAAACTTTTAATTTTCATTTTTAAATTATAATTTAAAGTGTGAGGATTAATCAAATAAAAAATGCTCAAAATTTTAATGGGTTATATAATAATAAAATTTTGCTATCAAGCTTAGAACATATTGCAGATCATGGGGCAAGTTTTGCTGCAGGAGTTTCTTTTTTGTCTGCAGTTGTACTAAGACCTCTTGCAATTTCTATGACACCAAAAGCAGACAGGGAAAATAAAAAAATATTGAGTGCAGATTCAATTGCCTCTGGTTTTGTAAAATTACTTGTTGCACTTGGAATATCTTTGCCTATTGAAAGTGCTGTTAACAAAATAAAAGAAAATCAAGATCAACTTTTTAAAAATAATTCATTTAAAAATCTTTCTAAAAAGCAATTTGATTTTTTAACTCAATCAATTAAGTTGGGTTCTAATTTATTAAGTGCGATTCCAAAATCTATTGCTACCGTTACTTTAATTCCTATTATTGCGGGTTTACTTAATAAACAAAAAGAGCAAGAAGTGCATAGTCTTGAAAAACAAGGATTTGAAACTTATAAAAACAGCGTAAGTTTTAAAGGTGATTTGGCAACAAATTTAATTTCTTCAATAATTGAATCTGAACCAGCACAAAATTTTGCAATTAAGCATTCAAAAAATTCTAAAAATATAGCAAGAAACGCTTCTGTTATGACTGATATTTTATTGACCGCAGGTGGTGTGATTGCAACTTCGTCTTCGAAAAAAATCGAAGAAAATAAGAAAAAACCTTTAATTATAAGCAAAATTTTATCTACAGTAATAAGTATTTTTGGCGGATGTGCTATTGATGAAATTATTCAAAAATTAGGTAATAGTTTTGTTGAAAATTTCAAAAATGCAAATATTGATAATCCAAAATTATCTAAGTATCTTGAAGGTTTAAATGTTGCTCGCCCTACTGTAATTTTTGCACTTATTTATTATGGTTTTATGCCAATATTTACGACATTGGTTTCTGATAAAATTTCGAAAAAACAATTAATAAATAACAAAAAGGTGTGAATATATTACAAACGTTGGCAAATTCACTAGGGGTTTGTGGTGTATCAAAAGAAAATATGCAAACAAAAGAAGAACTTGATAGATTAAGCCAAATTGCTCAAGAATAATAAAAATTTGCCGACGCCCTAAATTTTCTAGGCGAAGAATGAGCCGTAGAAAATGGAAGCACCCTTGGGATGCGACTAAATTGTGTAGATGAGCTTTGCGAATCGTACAGAATTGAAGTGCCGTTCACGGCGGGCTTGCCAGAGGCAACGAGCAGTAATAGAATTTTAATGAAAAATTTGCCGACGCCCTAAATTTTCTAGGCGAAGAATGAGCCGTAGAAAATGGAAGCACCCTTGGGGTGTGGCTTGCCAGAGGCAACGAGCAGTAATAGAATTTTAATGAAAAATTTGCCGATGGCCACTCTGCCGAAGAAAAGTCCGAAGGAGTTTTCTGAGAGGGCGACCCTTGAGGTCGCTCCGGCATAAGGCAATAAAAAAGACCCATTTAAGGGTCTAGTTATAATTAATTGCCGATGGCCGGACTCGAACCGGCACGTGGGGTGAACCACGTCAGATTTTGAGTCTGATGCGTCTACCAATTTCGCCACATCGGCAAATTAATTCCATTTAATTTTCAATATAATTATAATACTATCAAATAAATTATTTGTCTAATTCTTCTTTTAATAATTTATTTAACATTTGAGGGTTAGCTCTTCCTTTGGTTTCTTTCATTGCTTGACCTACAAAGAAACCAAACAATTTATCTTTACCACCACGATAAGCTGCAACCTGTTCAGGATTATCATTAATAATTTTTTGAATAATAGGTAAAATTGAACTTTCATCAGAAATTACCGACAAGCCTTTTTCTTCAACTAAAGCTTGGGCATCTTTACCAGTATTTAAAATATCAATTACTAATGATTTTGCAATATTGTTTGATATTGTACCTTTTTTCAATAATCCTAACAATTTTGCAAAATTTTGAACAGTCAATTTTGATTCATTAATTGATATTTTTTCTTCCTTTAAAAATGCCGCAACTTCACCCATCAAGAAGTTTGAAGCAGTTTTGGCATCAACATCTTGTTTTAATAATTCATCAAAATACATTGCCATATCCATTTGAGCAACCAAAACACTTGCATCGTATTCGCTTAAACCAGCATTTTGATATCTTTCCATTTTTTCATTTGGAAGTTCAGGCATTTTTGCCCTAATTTCTTCAACCCATTCACGAGAAATTTCCAATGGCATTAAGTCTGGTTCTGGGAAATATCTATAGTCATGAGCGTCTTCTTTTCCACGCATTGAAGAAGTTATGCCAGCATTATCATCCCAAAGGCGAGTTTCCTGAACTACTTTTCCACCATCTTCCAGGATTTCTGCTTGTCGAACAAATTCATATTCAATAGCTCTAACCAAAGAACGGAAACTATTCACGTTTTTAATTTCAGCACGAGTGCCAAATTCTTTTTGTCCAATTGGACGAATTGAAATATTACAATCAGCCCTCATTGAGCCTTCTTCTAAGTTGCCATCGCAAACACCAATATATCTTAAAATACTTCTTAAATTTTCAACATATTCACGGGCTTCTTCTGAGCTTCTCATATCGGGTTCTGATACAATTTCCAATAATGGAGTTCCTGCACGATTTAAATCAACCAAAGAATAGCTTGAACCATAAAGCCCAGCAGCACCGGCATGGACTAATTTGCCAGCATCTTCTTCTAAGTGAGCGCGAGTTACACCAATTTTCTTGTTTGAAATTTGAACCC
>JAFYOU010000039.1 GCA_017560095.1 Candidatus Gastranaerophilales bacterium | reverse complement strand
TGGTTTGGTTTAGATTTTCTTTTTGTTGCAGTCTTCTAACTGAACATACATCTGGTATTGATTGGATTCCTAAAACAACTTTTTTAAGAGTTTCGATGTTATCCAGCTCTATTCCTAAATCTATTATACCAAATTTTCTGCCTTTTAAGTATGTGTTTGAATATATTATATTTATGCCCAAATCGCCGGTTTTCATAATTACATCTCTGAGCATGCCAACTCTATCTTGACATTCAATTCTAATATGAGCAATATAACTTGTTTTTGTACCAGTTTGTGCCCAGCTTATATCCATCATTCTCTCAGGCTCTATATTATATAAACATTTGCAATCTAGCCTATGCACACTTACGCCCTTTGAGCGAGTGATCACACCTATAATTGGTTCGCCAGGAATTGGAGAACAACATTTAGCTAGCGACCATAATAAACCTTCAAGCCCAATAATATCGTTTTTCTTGCTTTTGTTTTTCTTTGGCGCTTGGATTTTAATTTCTTCTATTGGTTTTTCTGGTTCATATTTTTTAAGAACATTTAATACTTTATGTACGGTTGTTTCGCCATAGCCTAACGCTGCGAATAAATCTTCGGAACCTTTGTAGTTCATTTCTTTTGCGGCTTTATCAATTAAGCCTATCTTTAGATATTCCTCAAAACAAGCTTTTGTTAATTCGATTTCAAGGTTTGTTTTTCCAATTTGGATATTATCTTCTCTGTTGAATTTTTTAAACCATTGACGAATTTTTGAATTTGCATTTTTTGTTACAACAAAATTTAACCAATCTATTTTTGGCATGTATTGCTTGGAAGTTAAAATTTCGACAATATCGCCATTTTTTAATTTTGTATCAAGCTGTGCAATTCTGCCATTAATTAATGCGCCAACGGTTTTGTGTCCAACTTCTGTGTGAATTCTGTATGCAAAATCAACGGGTGTTGAATTTTGTGGTAAATCAAAAACGTCTCCATTTGGAGTAAAAGCAAAAATTTGGTCATTAAAAATATCTAATTTTACGCTCTCAACAAAATCTTGCGTAGTTGTTGATTCGTTATTGAGCTCCATCACTTTTCTCATCCAAGAAAATTGAACATCTTGTTTATTATTTGCTTTAATTGAACCTGATTCTTTATATCTCCAGTGTGCTGCAACCCCATATTCTGCAATTTCGTGCATTTCTTGGGTTCTGATTTGAATTTCTACAGGCTTATTTTTAGTGCCTATAACTGATGTATGCAATGAGCGGTACATATTGCCTTTTGGCATTGCAATATAGTCTTTAAATCTACCTGGAATTGGTTTGAATAATTGGTGAATTATGCCCAATACTTGATAACATTCTTTTTCGTCTTTAACAATAACTCTAACTGCTGTAACATCGTAAAGTTGGTCAAAAGTTACATTTAGGCGTTTCATTTTATTGTAAATTGAAAAATAATGTTTTGCTCTTCCTTTTATAGTCGCTTTTAGTTTTGATTTTTCTAGTTCTTTTGAGATTGTGTCAATTAAAGCATTAACTGTAGAATCTCTCATGGCTTTTGTTTCAGCTACAAGTTTTGCAATTTCGTAGTATTTTTCTGGATATAAATATCTTAATGATAAATCTTCTAGTTCTGCCTTAATTTTACCCATACCAAGGCGATTGGCGAGTGGAGCAAAAATATCCATTGTTTCTTGAGCTATTTTCTTTTGTTTGGCAGTTGCCATAAAAGATAGAGTCCGCATATTGTGTAATCTGTCAGCTAATTTTAACACAACAACTCTTATATCTTGCGCCATTGCAATAATCATGCGTCTAAAATTTTCGGCTTGTCTCTCTTCTTTTGATTTAAATTGATATTTACTCAATTTTGTAACACCCTGAACAAGATTTAGGACATCTTCACCAAAACGTTTTTTCATTTCGTCAGCGGTTGTATCTGTGTCTTCGAGAATGTCATGTAAAAAGGAGGCTATAATAGTGTTTTTGTCAAACTTTAAGTCAACAAGAATTCTTGCAACTTCTAAAGGATGTACAATATATGGCTCTTGTGAAATCCTAAACTGGCCTTCATGTAAATCGCGTGCCCAGCAATATGCTGCCTCTATATTTTCTACGTCAGAGGCTTTTCTTTTTTGCTTGTATAACTCTTCTTTAATTTCTTCAAATTTTTTTTGATATGTCATAATTCACCAAAATTATAATTAATATTATACATATTATTGTATTTTTGGGGTATATTATATGTTGTATTTTAGAAAAATATTGGTAAATATATGCCTAAAAATATCAATGAATTGATAGAATTGATTAAAAATAATGATGGATATAAGTTTAAAATCAAGGTTGTGGCAAATTCTAAAGTTAATTTGATCGATTTTTGTGAAGAATTTATCAAAATAAAAATTACAGCTAGAGCTGTAGAAGGTAAAGCAAATAAGGCAATTATTGAATATTTATCTGATATATTGGATGTGCCAAAGTCTAGAATAGTAATACTTAACGGGGAAAAATCTTCTATTAAAACATTACAAGTTTTAAGTTAATTGTAAAGAAATGTTATGACTTTTTTAAAAAACTATCATTTTTTTAATTCAGAAGGTTTATTAAATTTATCAATTAGCGAAAGGTTGATGTGTGGATTTTAATAAAACTAAAAATCAAAATATAATTCAAAATTCGCAAGATGGTATAGTCTTTGGGAGTACTTCTAATCCAATAGACACATCTAAAATTATGCCGCTTAATGCCAGAACTTCAGCAAATCGTATTTATGGCGGGTGGGCAAATTCTATTGCAAAAGCTAGCGATGCTAATTATCTTGAAATAATTAGTGCAATTAATGCTTCTGTTTTAAATCAAAAAGATACAGCAGAGCTGTTTTATTCGATACACAAGCAAATTTGTTCAAAAATGAACCTAGATTTTTTGGCAGTTGGTATCTATAATAGTGCTTCTAATTATATAAACGTGAAATTGATTGAAAAAACTGGTTCTTCTTATGTATCAAAAGTTTTACTTTCTGATGATGATAATATAATAGTTAGGGCTTTTAAAAATAAAGAAGCAATATTCACTTCTGATAGCGCTTATTTGAAAATGAATTATTTTTCAAAAGCGCCAACTATAATTATCCCATTACTTGCTTTTGGCGAAAGTATTGGTGTGATGATTTTTTCTGACAACAATAATCAATTGTTTGAAATTTATAAGTTAATTGCTAATTACTATGCGATTTTTTATAAAAATAAACAATTGGCTGATTTGGTTGATAAAAATACTGATACTGATTCTTTGACAGGTTTATCAAATCATAAAAAACTTCAAGAAGATTTATCTCGTGAAATAAATAAAAACATAGGAACAGATAAAACAACGGCATTTTGTATTTTTGATATTGCAAACATTTCTAATATTAATAATGAATTGGGTCATGCTAAAGGCGACGAAGTAATCAAAGAAGTTGCAAATAAAATTAAGAAAAATGTTAGAAACACAGATATTTTGGGTCGTTATGCGGGTGATGAAATTGCAATTATAATGCCTGATACATCTGAATCTGAAGCAAAATATGTTTGCGAATTTTTACTTTATAATTTAGCATGCACAATGTTTGACGATTTAGGGCAATTGAAATTTTCTTGTGGTATTTCAATGTTTCCTACTTCAACAAATAAACAAGATAAGCTTACTATTTTGGCTGAACAAGCATTATTTATTTCAAAAAGTAAACGTGCTCAATCAGGTCAATCTGAAATTGTTTCGACATCTGATTATAATTTTTGGGATGATGAAGCATTAAAATGTTTTGCACAAGTTTTAACTAAAAAACATGCAACAATTGGTATTGATATAGAAGAAGAATTGATTAATCAATTTCATAATGAAAATATTGTTTCAAATGAGCATTTATTAGATGTGGTTTCATCTTTAGCTAGCACAATTGATGCTAAAGACACATATACAAAAGGTCATTCTGCAGCTGTATCAAGATATGCAGAAGCGCTAGCACGTGCTATCAATTTGCCTGCAAGCGAAGTAGAAAGAATTAAATTGGGTGCATTATTGCACGATATCGGAAAAATTGGAATTCCTGAACATGTTTTAAGAAAACCGACAATGTTATCGGACGATGAATGGAAGATTATGAAACAGCATCCTGCAATTGGTGCGGATAAAGTATTGATGCCAAATAAATCTCTTCATGATTTAATTCCGATGGTTAAATATCACCATGAACATATTGATGGCTCAGGTTATCCATATGGTTTAAAAGGAGATGAAATTCCTTTATCTGCAAGAATCGTAGCAGTTGCTGATGCGTATCATGCTTTAATTTCTGATAGGCCATACAGAAAAGGATTATCTGTTCACAAAGCTTGTGAAATTTTAAAAATGGGTTCAGGTGTACAATGGGACAGAGAATTAATTCGTCAATTTATTATTATTGCACCAAGCTTAGCAACTAATATATAGTCTAGATATGAAAATTGCTCCAGTTTTAATTCAACAAAATATTCAAAAGAAGTCATCTTTTTCAAAAAGTAATGATTTAACTATTCTACCAAGCGTGAAATATTCACAAGTTGCATATCCTCAAAGTTATTATTTATTAGCTTTTGGCGCTAGGGTTGAAAAAGATTTAGATAGTTTTGTAAATAGAAACCAAGATAAATTACCAGCAAGTTTAAAGGCTTATATTGAAAATTTACCGCCCGAAGAAAGAAAAAAATTAACCCCTCTTCAAGCACAACGTAATGCTTTTGAGTATCTTTTAATTTGCGATAGTGTAAATGATGTTAAAGAAGCGTATCCTGATGAACCATTGTTTGATGATTTAAAAGAAGTAGAAGAATTAAAATCAAAACGTGGCATTTTATACGATATACTTTTGATGAAAGATGAGCTTTCTGGGGAAAGTTTATTTTCTAATGGTGAAAACAATTTAACTTTATATTTGTTAAGAAAAATTTTTCTTGAAGGAAAAACAATTCCTGAAATTAATAATGACATCAATGAAGATATTAATGAAGCCTTTAAAAAAGATGATAAAAATTATATTTTATCTTCCACTCTTGATGCGCTTGGAATCAAATTGCCTAGTTCCGCATATCTTACTTCTTTAAGATATACAAGAGAAGGTTATTCTGATTTCATGGCTGATAAAATTTCAAAAAAATGGCAAGAAATGTCTCCCGAAGAAAGACAAAGAATTATTTCTTCTCATACTTCAAAGCCAATGTCGGATGAACAAAAAGAAAGATTATCCCAATTTTCTAAAGAACGTTGGGCCAAAATGTCTGGCGAAGAAAAAGTTGAAGCAATCAATGCAATGCAAAAAGGTGGTCAAAGAAAAAGAATCATTATGATTGACGCCTGGAATAATTCGCCTGAAACAAGAAATAAATTGTCTGTATATTTAAGAGAAAATAATTTTTATTCACCGCAAAGCATTATTTATAGGACTGATGACTATAATCCTGCCATGAAGATAATTATGACAAAATTTTGGGCAGCTAATCCAGAATTAGCCAAGCAATTGGGTGTTCAAATTTCTTTATCTTGCGAAAAATATGATAAAGCCGAGCAAGATGGCGAATTGCAAAAGTTTATAGATTCTGCTAATGAAAAAAGTGCAGAAATTAAAAAAGAAATTAAACAATCTTTAAAAGTTTCAGAAAGTGACGCTCTCAAAACTTCACCTGTTGATGAATATAGAACAATGTTTTCATTTTTACCTGAAAAATTACTAGAAAAACAATGTAAAACTTTATCCAAAATGAGTAATTCGGATGTTGAGCTTTGGATAAAATATTGCATGGGGCAAAAGTTAGATTCTAAATCAATGCAAAAAGCCGAAGGAATTTCTAAAAAAGTAGCGCAAAATACAAGCATAGAGATACAATCTTTGATTGTGGCTACTATAATTATGCTTGAACAAAATTTAGAACCAATATTTGACATTAAAACTGGCAAAAGTTTTAAACCTATATTTCCTGTAAATATTAATTTTAGATTTCCCGATATTACAAGAATGTATTTCGGGCTTAGAAAGCATGGAATTGCAAAATTTCAACTCCTTGATTCTGAAAAAAAATCAAATCCAAATGTTGCTACTGATTTTGCTAGCGAAGCGTTCACCGTAAGTACTATTGGGCGTAACCCCAATGTTAAATTTGATAAAAGTTTAATGCAATATAAGTATAAATTATCAATGGAACCGGATTTTGAAGCAATTAATGTTTTATATGAAGAAATTATGTCGTGCAAGGTAACAGAAGTCGAAGCATATAATACTGCAGAAAAATGCTTTAATGGTGAAAATCATGATGTAGTCTCTTTTGCTGCACACATATTTACGAATTTTCCTTATCAGTATTTTCTATTAAATTCCCCTAAAGTAGGTGTTGGTGCAAAAATTAGAACTTTTAATCAATTATGCAAGACTTTAAGTATAAATGGTTTAAATCCAGATATTCAATATTCAGATGTTATTGTTGGTGAATACAGAAAGCGATTTATTGAATTTTTCTCAATCAAAGAATAGTTTTGTTTTAAATTTAAGTTTAGCGAGTCTATAAAGTAAGCTAACTTTCAAAACACCAAAGCCATATTTCGTTGAACGCATAAAATTAATTGAGCTTGCGCCATCAAAGTATTTGGTTGGACAAGAAATTTCGCCAATTGAAAAGCCTTTGTAATAAATTAAAGCCAACATTTCATTGTCAAAGATAAAGTCATTGTCCATTTTTTCATAAGGCAAGCTTTTTAAAACCTCAGCGCTAAATGCACGATAGCCTGTATGGTATTCTGATAAATTTTTATTTAAAAATAAATTTTGAAAAGCTGTTAAAAATTTATTTGCAAAATATTTGTATTTTGGCATTTTAGAGTTTTTTGCAGAGCCTACAAGCATGCGGGAAGCTAATGCGCAATCGTAATTATCATAAGCTATCATTGAAGCGAGCGCAGGTATTAACCTTGGGTCATATTGAAAATCAGGATGAAGCATAATAACTATATCTGCACCAAGTTTAAGGGCTTCTTGGTAACACGTTTTTTGATTTGCTCCATAACCAAGGTTTTTTTCGTGAGTTATAGTTTTAATTTTTAGTGATTTTGCAATTTCAATTGTGGCATCACTCGAGCAATCATCCACTAAAACGATATCATCTACAATCGAATGAGGGATTGCTTCATAGGTTTTTTTTAAAGTAGCCTGCGCATTGTACGCAGGCATTACTATAACTATTTTTTTGTTGTTTAACAAATTTATACCTTTGGTAAATTTCTTAATTTTAAGTGCAATTCTCTTAATTGTTCTTCAGAAGCTAAGCTTGGAGCGTCTGTCATCAAGTCTTTAGCTGCTGAATTTTTAGGAAATGCAATAACTTCTCTGATTGATTGAGCCCTTAATAATAGTGCCACTAATCTATCAAGACCAATAGCTAAACCGCCATGTGGAGGTGTGCCATATTTAAATGCATTAACCAAAAATTCAAATTTATTTTGAATATCTTCTTCGCTTAAGCCAAGTGCATGGAATACTTTTTCTTGAATGCCTGCATCATGGATTCTTATTGAACCGCCACCAAGCTCATTTCCGTTATAGATAATATCGTAAGCAATTGATTTAACGTTACCTTTGTCGTTTTCTAATTTATCAATATCTTCTAAAGCGGGCATTGTGAATGGGTGGTGGACTGATTTGAATGAACCATCTTCTAAATCTTGTTCGAATAATGGGAAATCAACTACCCATAATAAATCATGTAATGATTCATCTATCATATTTAATTTTTGACCAAAGTATAGTCTAAATCTTCCTAAAACATCAAAAACGATTTTTGGATGATCTGCTACAAAGAAGATAATATCACCTTTATCTGCTTCGCCACGTTCTTGAATAGCTTTAACTTGGTCTTCGTTTAAGAATTTTAATACAGGAGATTTAACTTCTCCATCTTCCATATAAGTGATCCATGCTAAACCTTTAGCACCAAAAGAAATTGCAAGATTTCTTACATCATCCATTTCTTTTCTAGAATATCCAGCAATCCCTGGAATTTTAATAGCTCTTACTGTTCCGCCTTTGGCAATAACTGCTTTAAATGCTTCAAAAGTAGAAGCTTCCATAATATCTGTTACATCAAATAATTCTAAGCCAAAGCGAGTATCAGGTTTATCTGAACCATATTTTTCCATAGCTTCTTTGTATGTAATTCTTCTAAATGGAGCTTTAACTTCAACACCTGCAGCAGCAAAAGCTTTTTCAATAAGACCTTCTGTCATTTTGATTACGTCATCTTGATTAACAAATGACATTTCCATATCAACTTGAGTAAATTCAGGTTGTCTATCTGCTCTTAAATCTTCATCTCTAAAGCACTTTGCGATTTGATAATATTTTTCAAAACCTGAAACCATTAAAAGTTGTTTAAAGATTTGAGGTGATTGAGGTAGAGCATAGAATTTGCCGTCGTGTAAACGAGATGGAACTAAATAATCACGAGCACCTTCAGGAGTTGCTTTGATTAAAATTGGAGTTTCGACTTCCATAAAATCAAGGTCGTTTAAATAATTTCTGATAGCTTTTACGATATTATGACGAAGTTGGAAGTTGTTCATCATTTTTTCACGACGCAAATCTAAATAACGATATTTTAAGCGAACATCTTCTGAAACATTGTCGTCTTCTAATACAAAAGGAAGAGTTTGTGCTGTTGATAAAATAGTAACTTTTGATGGATACATTTCAATCGTACCTGTTTTTAGTTTGTTATTAATTGTTTCGTCAGGTCTTTTTGAAACTTTGCCAGTTACTTGAATAACATATTCTGATTTAACTTTTGATAAAACTTCATGAACACTAGGATTAACTTGTGGGTCAGCTACAAGTTGAAAAAGACCAGTTTTATCTCTTAATTCAACAAAAATAATTCCGCCTAAATCACGAATTGTGCTTGCCCAACCAGCTAAAACGGTTTCTTGACCAATGTGAGCTTCTGTAATTTGTGTACATCCAAGTTTTTTATATGTTAATTCCATATTCTTCCTCTCGATATTTCGTTCTTGCAAGGAAAATTATAGTATAAACATAAGATATTTTAAAGAGTTTTAAGAAGTTTGAAGATAAGTTGATTAATTGGTAAAGTCTTTTTCTGTAACCTTAGGAAAATTATCTTCTTTGGCTGCTATGATTTTGTAATCATTTAATTTACTAGTATTTTTTTAATTCTATTTTCTTTGGTTATTTAGTTGGATGTTTCTTTGTTGTTTAAAGGATTTTCTTTTTTCTTTTGAATTTTATTTAGTCTAAAAAGATTTTTAAATATTTTTATAAATGTTTTTTCCTTGGGTGATATTTCATACAAAAAAACCGCACAATCCTGACTTAAAAGATATTGTTGTTTTAAGGTTGTGCTTGTAGTGTTTTTTACTTCTAATGATGCGCTCATCCATGCTGAAGGGTTAAAATAAATAGTAGCCATAATACCTTTTATTTTGTCTTATATTATTTAAAATACATTTAATGAAAAAAATAATTTTTTCAAATTAAATTTCATTTTGAATTAGATAAAAGAGTTTTTTCTTTTTAATATATAAAATAGATTTTCTGTCTGGCCTTGCGCCTTGAGCAATTAGTTGTTGCGCGATTTGAAGCATGTTATTTTTTAATGTTAAATACAAAATGGAATTTTCTGTTATAGTATCAACGTAATTAATATTTGCTTTTTTGTCTAGTAAAAATTGCGCCATATTAGAGTTTTTATTTTTTACTGCTTCGTATAATTCGCTGTAAAATCCTTTATCTATTTTTGCTCCTTTTGTGTATAGTAGCTTTAAAATTTCAAAGTTATTTTCTTTTGCGGCAATATATATAGGATATTCTGTCATGTAGTTTTGGTTTGGATTTACACCTGTTTCTAGTAAAAGATTAACATTTTCAATATTATTTTTTTTAATTTGTTGAATTAGGCAAGCTATTGTTGGGGTTAATTTTTTTGAAATTAAAACATCTTTTTGTTCTTGTGTTAAAAAAGATTTTTGTTGATTTATTATAATCGACCGAGATGAAAAATCTTCAAAATTATTTATTTCAATAGCTAAAGCCGACATTGTTAAAAACAATATCGGCAAAAGTAAAGAAAAAATTTTTGATATTTTTTTCATTAAATGTATTTCTATATTACTAATCCGCCATCAACTTCTAGGACTTGACCTGTAACATAGGTTGAATCTACTGCCAAGAATTTAACAGCAGCAGCAATATCTTCAGGTTTGCCCATGCGTTTTAAAGGAATTAGTTTAAGAAATTCTTCAGTATTTCCTAAGTCTTTAGTCATATCTGTTTCGATAAAACCTGGGGCGATAGCATTAACCCTAATGTTTCTTGAACCCAATTCTTTGGCTAATGATTTAGTGAAGCCAATTAAACCAGCCTTAGCAGCACAATAGTTTGCTTGTCCAATATTTCCATATACTCCAACTATGCTTGCCATATTAACAATAGCGCCACTACGTTGTTTCATCATAATTTTTACAACTGGTTTTGTAACATAAAATGCTGAATTTAAGTTTGTATTAATTACTGCATTCCATTTATCGGCATCCATACGGATAAATAAATCATCCCTTGTGATACCTGCATTATTTACTAAAATATCAATTCTTCCGTATTTTTCAATTATTTTTGCAATATTCTCATCAACTTCTGTTTGATTTGAAATATCAAATTTATAAGCTTCTGCAGTAACTCCTAGTGCTTTTATTTCTTCAACTGTTTTGTTTGCAGCTTCAACATTTCCTGCGTAGTTAATAATTACATCATAACCAGCTTCAGCTAATTTAAGGGCACATGCTTTACCGATTCCTCTTGAACCACCTGTAACTAGTGCTAATTTTTCACTCATTATTATACTCCTACTGTTAATTGTTCCATTGTTGTTTTTAATGATTCGCTGTCATATACATTGTATGTAGTGATGTCTGCTGAGATTTTGCGATTTAAACCTGCTAAAACTTTGCCGTTTCCAAACTCAATAAATGTATCAATGCCCATTTCGATTGCTTTTTGAATTGTTTGAACCCACATAACAGATGAATTGATTTGATCTGGCATTTTTTGTGTAAAATCTGATGCCAAGATTGTTTCTTTCGCATCAACATTTGTAATAACAGGAATTGTTGCATTTTTTAAATTTAATTCTTTAACAAAATCAACAAAACCATCTTTGGCGCTATTCATAAGTTTAGAATGAAAGCCCCCTGAAACCGCTAGAGGCACAACTCTTTTGGCGCCACGCTCTTTTATTAGTTCGCAAGCTTTATTGATTGCTTCAACTTCGCCTGTAATAACAATTTGTGTTGGATCATTGTAGTTTGCAATTTGTGCCAAACCTAAAGTTGAAGCTTCTTTTAAACAATCTTCAATTGTTTCAATTGACGCACCTAAAACAGCCGCCATTGTGCCCTTTGTTGTTTTGGTTGCTGCATCCATTAATTCCGAGCGTTTTTGTATCGCTTTTATTGTTGTTTCTAAATCCATAACATCTGCACAATACATCGCGCAATATTCACCTAATGAATGCCCCATTGTTATTGTTGGTTTTATATCGCATTGTGATTTAAAAGCTTCAAGCGCTACAATTGATGTTGCTACAATTGCACTTTGAGCGTTAATTGTTGCTTTTAAATCTTCATCAGGGCCTTCAAAACATATTTTAGAAATCTCTTTTTCTAAAGTTTTATCTGCGGTTTCATATACTTTTTTGGCTGCTTCAAAATTATTATACAAATCTAAACCCATGCCAGCACTTTGTGAGCCTTGACCAGGGAAGATAAAAGCAAATTTTTTCATTATTTTTTTCCTCTATTGTCTAGTTTATTGTTTGTGCAATTTTGTCGCAAACGCCAGATTCTACCGCTTCTTTTGCAACGCGAACTGCGTTTTTGATTGCATATGAAGAGCTTCTGCCATGAGATATTACGGTAATACCTTTAACACCTAAGAGTAATGCTCCTCCAAATTCTTCGTAATTAATTTTTTTGTAAATTCTTTTTAGGAATGGTTTTGCTAAAGCGCCAACCATCATAGATAAAATATCGCTTTTGAATTGTTCTTTTATTAGTTTGAATAACATCATTGAACAACCTTCAACGGTCTTTAATGCAACATTGCCTACAAAGCCATCGCACACAACAACGTCAACATCGCCATATAAAAGTTCTTTACCTTCGATATTTCCAATGAAATTAAGTCCTAGTGTATTTTCTTTTAAGAGTTTGTGCGCTTCTTTAACAAGTTGATTGCCTTTTTCTTCTTCTTCGCCAATATTTAATATTCCAACGCGTGGATTTGGTCTATTGTAAACTTTTTCAACTAAAGTTGAACCCATCAGTGCAAATTGAAGAAGCATTTCTGCTGTACTTTCAGAATTTGCACCAGCATCAATTAAGATAACAGGGTCTTTTAGTGTTGGAAGAGTTGTAGCAATCGCAGGGCGTTCAATTCCTCTGATTCTTCCTAAGCCAAATAGCGCACTTGCCATAGCGGCACCAGTAGAGCCTGCAGCAACAACTGCATCAGAACTACCTTTAGCTACGGCATCAACAGATAAAACAATTGAGGAATTTTTCTTTTTGCGAATTGCAGTTCCAACAGCTTCACCCATTTCGATTATCTCGTCTGCTTGAGTTAATTTGATATCTAATTTAGATAAATCAACTTTAATTCTTTTAACAAAATAACCACCTCTATTAGAGCGAATACCTTTTCTTGCAATTTCGTCTAATACTTTTTGGATTTTATCAATTTGTCCAACAAGCTCAATTGGAACATTATAATCTTGGGCAGCCCAAACTGCACCTTTAACTATTTCTGAAGGTGCGTAATCTCCCCCCATTGCATCTACTGCAATTCTTGTCATGTTATATTCCCCGACTACTAACTATTGTCTTATTCTTCAGTTTTTTCTTCAACTTCAGCTGGAGCTTCTTCTTTTGCTTCTTCAGCAACTTCTGTTGCTTCAGCTTTTTTTGCTCTAGGCTTTCTAGCTTTTTTAACTTCTTTTTCTTCTTCTTTTACTTCAGCTGGAGCTTCTGCTTTTGCTTCAGTTTCAGCTTTTTTATTAGAAGCAAAACCATCTTTATAGTATCCACATTCTGGACATACTGTATGAGTTAAAATAACTGCTTTACAATTTGGGCAAGTTGTCGTAGCTGGAACTGTACCTTTCCAATTTGCTCTTCTTGCGTTTTGTTTTGCTTTGCCTGTTCTTTTCTTTGGTGTAGCCATTTTTATTTCCTTTTCTTGTTAATATTATATCTTATTTTAAACTCGACTATATTCTATTGTCATAAAAAAAGAAGTCCTTGTCAATAATTTAACAAGGACTTCTTTTTTATTAATTAAAACTTATCTTAAGCTTACTTTTGTGTAAGAACCTTTTCTTGCAAAGTTTACTTTATCTTCGCGTGCTAACCAACCTAAACCAAGGCTAGTGAAGTTTTCATTAAGACCTAGATCTTTGTTCATTTTTTTAGTTGTAACTTCGCCGTTTTCGTTTAAGTATTCCCAGATTTTACCAGCTGTTTCGATAATTGTTTCTTGCATTGTTTACTCCTTCTTAAATGCTGTATACAAGTTACTACTGTGTTTGAATTCGTAATACCAAATTCATATTTGCATATTTATATTAATTTATAATATAGTGATTGTATATAGTTTAAATGGATGAAAAACCTTATGACAAAGAATTGGATTTATGGCGATAATGTTGATACTGACGTAATTATTCCGGCTCGATATTTAAATACTCCAAATGCCAAAGATTTGGCATTGCATTGCATGGAAGATATTGATGAAACATTTGCTACAAGCGTAAAAGCTGGAGATTTTATATTTGCGGGTAATAATTTTGGATGCGGTTCATCAAGAGAACATGCACCTTTGGCTATTAAAACTTGTGGAATTAGAGCTGTTATAGCAAAAACATTTGCTAGGATTTTTTATAGAAATGCCATAAATATTGGTCTTGTAATTATAGAAAATGATGAAGTACAACGCGAAGTCGATATTGATGATATTATTGATATAGATTTAAATAATGGAAAAATATATAACAAAACTAAAAATAAAGAATATTCTTTTGCACCATATCCTAAAGAAATTCAAAAATTAATTGAAGCTGGCGGATTGGTTGAATATACTAAACAAAAAAAGGATAAATAATGAAAAATATTGCAGTTTTATTAGGAGATGGTGTAGCGGGTGAAATTTTAGATTCTGCTGTAAAAGTTTTAAATAAAGTCGCCGAAGTATATAAATTAGAATTTAATTATAACTATGCCCCTATAGGAGGCAGAGCGTATGATGAATTGGGTGTGCCTTTGCCTGAAAAAACAATAGAAACTTGTTTAAAATCTGATGCGGTTTTGTTGGGTGCAGTCGGAGATTGGAAATATGACAATCTTGCGCCTGAATTAAGGCCTGAGCGCGCACTATTGGGAATAAGAAAAAAGCTTAATTTGTTCGCAAATTTGAGACCAGTTAAAGTTTTTGATGAATTGTTGTATTCTTCGCCATTGAAACCGGAAATCGCCCAAGATGTAGATGTGATGATAGTTAGAGAATTGACTGGTGACGTGTATTTCGGTGAACCTAAAGGAATAATCAAAAAAACTGCTTTAGATGGAAGAGAAGTAAAAGTTGGATTTAATAACATGATTTATGATGAAGACGAAATTCGTCGTATAGCTAATGTGGCATTTAAATCCGCTCAAAAGCGCAAAAAAAGAGTATGTTGTGTTGATAAGGCAAATGTATTAGATGTTTCAAGATTGTTTAGAGAAATAACAGCTGAAGTATCAAAAGAATATCAAGATGTTGAATTGTCTTTTATGTATGTCGATAATTGCGCAATGCAATTAGTCTTGAATCCAAGACAATTTGATGTAATCTTAACTGGTAATATTTTTGGCGATATTTTATCTGATGAGGCCTCAACTATTTGTGGTTCGCTAGGCATGCTTCCATCGGCTTCTATGTCAGATGGGAAAACTCCTTTTATGTATGAACCAATCCATGGATCAGCACCAGATTTGGCTGGTAAAAATGTTGTAAATCCAATTGCCACTATTTTATCGGCTGCAATGATGTTGTATTATTCATTTAACGAAAAATCTGCGTGCGATTCTATTTATAGGGCGGTTAAAGAAGTATTGAAAAAAGGTTATAGAACAAGGGATATTTATCAAAAAGGTAATGAACTTTGTATGACTTCAAAAATCACAGATTTAATTATAGAAAGAATTAGATAAATAAAAAATTGCTACCTTCTTTTACTTGAAGCTTGTTTTTTCTTTAAAGTGCAAGTGTCAGACACTGGTATATATTTTTGAAGAGCATTTAGCGTGCTTAAGCCATTTATTGGATCAAATTTTTCTTCTATCATTGCTTTTGAAATTTCTTGCAATTCAAGAATTTTAAAACCACACTTTAATTCTTCTTTGATACTAATTTCTTTATAGTAGCATCTACGGTTTGACCACCCTAGAATTATTTGGATTTTGTTATCTCCATTGTTTAAAAAAGTTGTGCATGTTGAAAAGTTTTTTATGAAGTTATCTGAGTTTGTTTGACAAAAAGCTTTTATGCTTAACAATAAGCACAATATTATCAATATTGTAATAAACAAACTTTTTTTCACAATTCTACCTCTATAAAATGTTAGCATCTTATTCTTTTGGAGACTTCGTTTTTTTAGTTGATTTTATATATAAAAAATCTCGAAAAACTTGTTTTTATATTTTCGAGATTTTTTGAATTATTTATGCTTTTTGAGTTTTTGGTGTATTCGGTTTGCCATCTGTCCACTCTATGATTTTTTTCTTTAACTTTCCGCTAAATGGAACCATTAGAACTGGAACTAAGAAACGAACAACAAGAGTAAATATTGTTAATGATTTGAACTTGCTACATATTTTTCCATATTGGCCTGTTAATGATTTTTTTGCAATATCGACTGCTTCCGTGTTGTTTAAGTCGATTTTAGATAAAACCTCTGCGATTTTTTTTGAATTTAACAAATGTTCGCAAGATTTTTTGATCGATTCTTCAAATGCTTCTGTTTGTTTTGATGCTTCAATGATATCATTAATTAAAGTTTCTGACAGTATCGCGTTTTTACACGAATCTGTGCTTTGAATATTTCTTATTATTTCTGAAACATTTGTTTTATTTTCTTTAAGTAAGCTTAAAGCTTTTCTGATTTCATCGGTAATACCCATTTTATGGATAGGAGTTAAATTATTGCCGTATTCTTCAAATACTTTTTCTATTGTTTTTCCTGGTTTTTTGTCTTTGATTTCATCTACAACCTGACCTAATGCTTTTTTGTATTTTTCTTTACTTTTATCGATGATGAAATCAAGTGACCAGTCTATTATGAAAGAAGCTGTACTTGAAACGATTGTAACTAATGCAGAGTGAACATTTAAGCCAAGCTTTTGTGAAGGTTCAATTTTTTTAGAACGAGCAGTGTTTTGAAGCCAGTAAGCAGTAATTGCAAACGATTCAAAATCCCCCATTCTTGCGGATGGTTTGTTGAAGCTTGCAATAAATTTTGCAAGCTTTGCACCTATTTCAGTATTGCCAATGCATTCAATTCCTGAAGTTAACATTGAATTTAGCCCACCCTTGAATGATATTTGCTGGTTAGATTTATTCATCATTTCGCGAATTTTTTCTTGATTATTGGCTAGAGTTTTGTTTTTTGCTAAATTATTTCTTTTTGATTCTTCTAGCATTTGTTTTTCTAGATTTTTTTTGGTGAATAAAAGTGCCATAACTGAAGGAAGTAATATTGTTGATATTTTTGCTTTTCCAAGAGCTGTGAAAAATTCGGAGGATCTTTTCCAAAGAGTCCTATATCCATCGTTTATTGTTTGTTTGCTTGCTTTTACCTGAAACATCTCAGGTAGATTTTCCGTTTTGCTTATTAAAAATTTTTTTAATCTGCTTGGTTCGACAGTGGCTTTATCATCTTTTAAAAGCTTAACAAAATCAGGGTTTTTGTCAAAATGTTCTTTGCGATGATCTTCAAAATCTTTAATTATTTCAATTGCTTTATCTCTTATTTGGTCAATTGTTGGAGAATAATTTTTAACTTTTTTGTTTTTGCTAAGTAAGGCTTCTTTTGCTATTTTTAGGGCTTTTTTACTACCGGGGTCAATTGTTTTAACTATTTTTTTGCCGTTTTCTTGTTTTATTACGTCTTCTATTAAATCTAAATCGATATTAATTGTTTCAACAGCTTTGTTGACAATTTTACCACCTATGGTGAAGCTCAAGAGGCTGCCAATAAATGCCTGTAAAAAGTTTTTAGTTGCAACTATTTGTTTGTCTTTATCTTCGGACCCTGGCATGTTTAAAACAGCCATAGGTTTTAAAATCCCAGCAACTAAAAGAGCATAAAATGAATTAAAAACAACCTCGTTATTGTAGGCACCTTCAATTAATCCATGCCAACCTTTGTTTATGGCTTTTGTTAAACCAGCAGACCCGCCAAAGCTTATCGCTCGTGCGGGTCTGTTTAGTTCTTTATTCTCTCTTGTTATATCTGCTTTGTATTTATGTTCTGTTGCGAGCTTGTGCTTGCGCATCAGAAGATTGTTGTTAATGCCGTTATTTCTTTGTGAATAATTAAAATTTGCTTTCATAGTAGTTATACAAAACCTCTAAATTTTTTAATTTGCGTGGTTGGAATTTTTTTGTAACAAAAATTTATTTTATTGCTAGCGGTGTCATTTTTCTTGCATTTGAATAGCTTTCTATTTTATCTATTATTATTTTTTCAAAATTAATATTAAATAATTCATTTATTTCTTTTATAAAAAAGCATGGGCTTGTAATATTAATTTCTATAATTTTTCCATCAATTACATCAAGGCCAGCTAAATAAATTCCATCACGTTCAAATTTATTTTTAACTAGTGTTTCAATTTGTTTTTCTTCTTCATTTAAATGGGCAATTTTCAAAGTATTGGAGTTGTGCTCATTAAATTTAAAGTCGTTATTAGAAGCAACTTTTGTAACGCAATATTCAAAAATTTTCCCGCAAATATAGATTAAGCGTTTGTCACCATTTACTATTTGTGGTAGATATTCTTGCGCCATTACCTGGGTTTTATAATTATTTGTTGCTGTTGATAAAATTGAGTTGATGTTTTTATCTTTATCGTTTAAATAAAAAACGCCTGAACCAAAGCAACGATTTGTTGGCTTGATAACAATTTCTTTTTTTTCAAACAAAAATTCTTTTAATATTTTTTCATCTGCACTAACAATATTGTCAGGAATTAAACCTTGAAATTCGTTAATGTATAATTTCTCGTTTTTTTCTCTAATTGCTTGGGGGTTGTTAATGATAAAAACATCTTTATTTACATAAGATAAAATGTAGCTTGCGTTAATATAATCTATATCTACTGGTGGATCTGGCCTAAAGAAAATTGTATCAAAATCATTTAAACATTTGGTTGTTGGTTTTTCTTCTTTTATGATGTTATCGTTTTTTATGTACGTTTCAAAAACTAGTGCATAGGGAATATTTCTTTTCTGAAAAAGTTTATTTTTTAAGGTTATAAAAACTTTATTTTTTCGTCTTAGATATTCAAAGACAAACCAGAAGTTTGTGACTAATTTGTTGAATTCGAAATATTTGAATTCTATATCATCTATAACGATTAATATATTTTTCATGACTTAATTATATCAAATAATAATTTTAGTGTATAATGATTTTATGAAAAATTGTCCATTTAAAAATGAAACTTGCTCAAGCGAATGTGCTTTATTTATCAAGGCATCCGAATTAAATGAAATGGTTGCAAATAGGCTTAAATCAATCGGAGTAATAAGTTGTGATTCTGATGGTATGTGTTCGTTGAAAAATATGGCTTTGGCTCAAAGTAGGTATATTTTCGAAAATACAAAAGTTTTTAATAATTAATAATTTTGGAGTTTATATTGTTTAGAGAAAATATTATTGCGGAATTGAAAGTAAAAATTGCAAGTAACCCTTTAGATGTTGAAAATTATAGAAATCTTGCAAACTATTATATAGGTTGCGAAGATTTAAATAATGCGCTTTTAACCTATAAAGAAGTTTTAAAAATAACACCAGATGATGTTCAAGCTTTGATTAATATGGGAAGTATATGTTTTTATAGAAAAATGTATATGGAATCAATTAATTATTATAACGCTGTAATTGAATTGGATTCGAAAAATTTTGCTTCGTATTATAACTTGGGCAATGTGTATGCTGAAATAGAAAACTTTGAATTATCTCTTTTAAATTATCAAAAAGCATTGGAATTGGATAATGAAAACCCAGATTTATATTGTGCATTAGGATATTTATTTCAAGATATTGGAAATCTTGAAGAGGCCAAAAAATATTATCAAAAAGCACTAAAATTAGATTGCACAAACAGTGAAACATATATTAGTATTGCAAATATTGAACAAAAAATGGGAAACTTGGAAGATTCAATTATAAATTACCAAAGAGCATGTGAATTGAATCCAAATGATGCGAAAGCTTTTTTATGCTTGGGGAATGCATATGCAGCAGTAAAAGAGTATAAGTGTGCACAAGATTGTTTTGGTAAAGTATTTAATATTGATTCAAGTTATTATTCTGCATGGGTTTGTAGTGCTATTGCATATAGCGACGATAACAACAATAATGAAGCAATTGGTTTGTTGAAACATGCGATAGAAATAGACCCAAATAAACCTAATGCATATATTTTGTTGGCAAATATATTGGTAGATGAGAAAAGATATGATGAAGCTTTAAATATTTATAAAACGGCTTCTCAAATAGTTTCCGATAGTCCGAAAATTTTAACGTTAATTGGAAATATATATGTGTTATTGAATAACTATATCCAAGCTGTTAAATACTATAAAAAAGCAATTAAGCTTGCTCCAAATGATAATGAAATTAAATTAATATATATTGAAATGGCAAATAGTTACATTAATGAAAAAATGAAAGGTATATAATGAAAATAACTTTCACTGATAGAGTAATTTCGATTTTAGCCTATTTTACTTTTGGTATGTTTAGTCTGATTTGGATAATTTTTGCAAATTTGACAAAAAAAAGAATAAGTCCATTTTTGAGTTTTAATTTGTATCAAGCTATTTTTATTTCAATTGTACTTTTTATTGTTGGATATTTATATAGTATAGCTATTAATTTAATATCAGTTATTCCATTTGTTGGAAAATTGGCACATTCTTTTAATTTATTTTTTAATGAAACTCCATTGTTCCTTACTTTTACAATTAGTGGTTTTTTAGTTACTTTGGTTGTTTGCTATCTTTCAGTATTGTCATTGTTGGGCATGCGTCCATATGTTCCTATGATTTCGGAAATAGTTAAAGATAATTTTGGCGGATAAATGAAGAAAGTATTTGTTTTTAATTTACTAACAATAAGTTGTTTTGCTTTGGAGAATACGGAAAAAACAGAAGAAATATCAAATATTATTGGTCAAAATGTATATGAGCCAAATTATTTTGGTATGGTTTTGGGGTTATTTTTAGTTGTTGGGATGATTTATTTGACTGGATATTTGTACCAAAAATTAATCAAAACAAATTCTTTTAATAATAATTTTGCATTAAACAAACCTCAGATAATTTCAACAACTTCAATTGGACAAGGCAGAAATCTACATGTAATAAAGATGGGAAATGACGCTTTTTTAATTGGAGCTACACAAAATAATATTACTTATATTAAAAGTGTAGATTTGATTGAAAATAAGGAAGAAAAAAATGTCAAAAATAGTTAAAATTGGAAATAAAAAAATAGGAAACGATCAATCTTGCTTTATTATAGCTGAGATTGGTATTAACCATAATGGCTCATTAGAATTAGCTAAAAAATTAATTTCTATTGCGCATTTTTTTGGGTGTGATGCTGTTAAATTTCAAAAAAGAACAATAGAAGATGTTTATACTCCAGAAGAATTGGCAACACCAAGGCAAAGTGTTTTTGGAGAAACTAATGGTGATTTAAAGCGTGGTTTGGAATTTGGTTATGAAGAATATCGTGAAATAGACAGATATTGCAAAGAACTTGATATTATGTGGTTTGCTTCTTGTTGGGATAAAAAGAGTGTAGATTTTATGGAGCAATTCAACACGTGTGCTTATAAAATTCCTTCTGCATTAATAACAGATATTGAACTTTTAAAATATATAAAAGCTACAAGTAAACCTATTTTGATTTCAACTGGCATGTCTACTATTGAAGAGATTGATAAAGCTATTGAAGTAGTTGGGCTAGATAATACTGTTATTTATCACTGTACTTCGACTTATCCGAGCGATAATTCTGAGATTAATTTAAATGTTATAAAAACATTAAAAGAAAGATATGATTGTCCAATAGGATATTCTGGTCATGAAAAAGGAATTGTTTCTTCAACTATTGCCGTAGTTTTGGGAGCGTGCTCTGTTGAAAGACATATAACACTTGATAGAACTCTTTGGGGATCTGATCAAGCAGCAAGTCTTGAACCTGAAGGGTTGCGAAAAATGGTTCGAGATATACGCAATGTTAAAGCTTTTTTGGGAGATGGTATTAAAAAAGTTTACGATAGTGAAATACCTATTAAAAAGAAATTAAGAAAGGTTTAATTAATGGCGCTACAATTATCAAATGAAATAAAAATGGTGGTAAGCGATTTTGACGGAGTTTTTACAGACGGCTCAGTGTATATATCTGAAAAAAACGAGGTACAAAAAAAACTTAATTTTAAAGACATTATGGGTGTTTCAATGTTGATTAAGTCAGGAATTGATTTTGCAATTGTTTCTGGGGAACAAAGCAATATTTTAAATTATTTTAAAGATAAGTTTAATTTGCAAGAAATCCATGGTGGAATCAGGCAAAAAGGAATTGTTTTGGATGAAATAATGAGAAAATATTCTTTGAAACCAAACGAAGTGCTGTATATTGGTGATGATATAAATGATATTGCAGCAATGGAGCTTGTTCGATATCGTGTTGCTCCAAAAAATTTAAACCCAATTTTGAATTTTAAGGTGCAAAATTTGCAAATTACACAAGCGTACGGTGGGGATGGTGCGATTAGGGAAATTGCAGATATTTTGGTTGGATTAAAATAAATGTTTTATAAAATTATAAGATACATAAATAATCTTTTTGATTCGGTTGAGTTTTTTAATAAACAAATAAATCAATATAAAATTATTTCAAAAGAACCAGCCTTGCCTTCTTATGCATATATTAATTGGGGCATGCATTTAATTAACTCCGGGAATTGTGAGAAAGGACTTCAGAAATTAAATCAAAGCGTATTAATGAATAATGCTAATCCTGAAGTGTATATAAATATTGGTATTACATATGCGCAAATGGGTAAATTTGATGATGCATTAAAAAACTTCAGAAAGGCAGTGCGTTTAGATAAAGATAATGCAAGAGCTTGGGGTTATTTAGCCGGAGTTTATAGCGAATTAAATGAAAACATATCAGCCAAATCTGCATTTGAAAAATCTTTAAAACTTGATAAAACAAACTCATATACTTATTTAAACTATGGAATTTTTTGCATAAAAAATAACCAAAAAGATTTGGCGAAGAATTTATTAAAAAAAGCCTATATTATTGATCCAAGCAATATACAACCTTTAATGATGTGGGGTGTTTTATTGGTTGGCGAAAATGAGTTTAAAAGCGCATATTATAAATTTCAAAAAGTATTGCAAACGCATCCTTTGAATTCCGAAGCTCTTTATCTTTCGGGTTTATGTTGTTTGAAAATGGAGCGTTATATTGAATGTATTGAATTTTGCAAAAAGAGTTCAAGTATATCGCCAGAAAAAAATGAAAATTATGTTCTTTTGGCTGAAGCATATCTAAATCTTGAAGATAAAAAAAATTGTCTTGTGGTGTTTGAAAAACATGAAAAAGATTTTCTTGATGATTGGAAGTATTACAATTCTTGGGGATTAGCCTATCAACACTGGCAAGAGTGGGAAAAATCTATAGATAAATTTAAAAAATCAATCGAGTTAAAAAATGACGAGGTAATTAGTCATAATTCTTTGTCATATTCTTATATGAAGTTAGATAACCTGGATGATGCTCAAAATGAAATACAAGAAGTTTTGAAATTGAATCCAGAGTATGCATCTTGTTATTTTAATCTTGGCCAAATTTATATAAGAAAAGATAGATATCAGGAAGCTGTTGATGTGTATAAAAAAGCATTATCTTTGGATGCAAATTTAATAAGAGCTTATTTTAATATTGCAGGAGCATATCATCTTATGGGAGATATTGAAAATGCTGTCAAATATTGGAAAAAAACA
Organism: Candidatus Gastranaerophilales bacterium; assembly: GCA_017560095.1. Classification (GTDB taxonomy): domain Bacteria; phylum Cyanobacteriota; class Vampirovibrionia; order Gastranaerophilales; family Gastranaerophilaceae; genus RUG14156. Next base: position 87,628 of record JAFYOU010000039.1, on the reverse strand, counting down.
ATTGAATATGACACGCGAAATTCTAGTGCTTATATTAATCTTGCAATGATTTCGATTAATGAATTAAATGAACCAAAAAAGGCTTTGCGCTATATCCGTAGTGCATATGAAAATGATAAAATTAATATTGATGTTGTTTTTAATTATGGATTAATTTTATTAAAAATGGGCGATTTCTATAGAGCCGAAGATAAGTTTAAAGAAGCCATTAAAATAGACGACAAATTTTTAAACGCTAAAATGGCATTAGCCGAATGTAAGTTAAAATTAAACAAACCTCAAGAGGCATATGAAATTCTAGAAGAGAATAAAGAACAAAAACAAAACGATAAAGATTATTTACTAATAAGAGCATTAACATTGAAAGCCTTAATGAAAGTTAATCCTAATAATGTAACAAGTGATGAAATTAACCAAATTTGTGATAGAATAAAAATGGAATATGGCGACATTGCCATGGCTGAAGAATTAAGACAACACGAATAGCGTGAAATGCGCAAAGGAAGAAAAGATGGGGCTAATTGTACAAAAATTTGGCGGTACGTCAGTTGCTGACAGTGAAAAAATTAAAAATGTTGCTCGTGCAGTTATCAAAGAAAAAAACAATGGCAACAATGTAATTGTTGTTGTTTCTGCAATGGGGCATACTACAGACAATCTTTTAAAGCTTGCAAAAGAAATTACTTCAAATCCTTCAACAAGAGAAATGGATATGCTGTTATCTACTGGTGAGCAAATTTCTATGTCTTTGCTTGCTATGGCAATTAATGAAGAAGGACATAAAGCAGTAAGCTTGACTGGATATCAGGTTGGTATTAAAACTGAAAGTTGCCATATGTGTGCTAGAATTGTCGATATTGAAACAGCTCGTGTTAAAAAATTGTTAAACGAAGGAAATATTGTAATTGTTGCTGGCTTCCAAGGCGTGTGTGAAGGAAATGAGATTACAACCTTGGGTCGTGGCGGTTCTGATACAACTGCTGTAGCTCTTGCGTGTGCCTTTGGTGCAGACAGATGTGACATTTATTCAGATGTTGAAGGCGTATATACAGCTGACCCTCGTGTTATTAAAACTGCAAAAAAGCTTGATAAGATATCATATGAAGAAATGCTTGAGTTGGCTCGAGTTGGCGCGAATGTTTTGCATCCACGTTCTGTAGAGACAGCAAAGCCTTATAAAATGCCAATGAGGGTTAGAAGCTCGTTTAAGCTTGATGATTTAGGAACTTTAATTATAGGAGTTGAAGAAATGGAATTAAATAAACCGGTTACAGGGTTTGCTTGTGATAATTCGCAAGTGAGAATTGTTATTTGTGATGTTGTAGATGAACCGGGCAATGCAGCTAAATTGTTTAATTTATTAGCAAGTCAAGATTTAAGTGTTGATATGATTATCCAATCATATGCAAGACATTCTGTTAATACAAATGATATTGCATTTACTATTGCAAAAAGTGATTTAGATAAATTTAATTCAATTATTGATAAAATTAATGAAATTGTTAAGGCTAGCAATATTTATGTTGATGACGATATTGCAAAAGTTTCAATTGTTGGCGCAGGAATGATTGATAGGCCTGGTATCGCAGCTAAAATGTTTGATACCTTGGCAAATGCAAACATTAATATTAAGATGATTTCAACAAGTGAAATTAAGATTAGTTGCCTTGTAGAAAAACAATATGGTGAGTTGGCAGGAAAAGTTTTGTGTAGTGCTTTTGATTTAGATGGCGCTTCTGAAGCTGACGTTAAAGGTGATTTACCAGATTAATATGTTATCTGTTGTAAAAGAATTTTTAGAAAAATATAACATTAAAAACAAAAAAGTTGTCGTAGGCTTTTCGGCTGGGCCAGATAGTGTAGCGATGGTTTTTTTGTTATTTAAATTGGCAAATGAGTTTGGGTTGGAAATCATTTTAGCTTACTTTAATCACAATTGGAGACCAGTTGAAGCACTTGAAGAACAAAAATTTGCTAAAGAATTTTCAAAAAAAATTAAAGCTCAATTCTATACGGATATTGCACCTCAAGATTCTGTTAAATCTGAAGAATGTGCTCGTGATTTGCGATATGCTTTTTTTGAAAAAGCCATGAAAAAATATGAAAGCGATGTGGTTTTTTTAGCGCACAATAAAAATGATAATATCGAAACTGCTATTTATCGAATCATTAAAGGAACAGGGGTTAAAGGATTATGTTCAATTCAAGAACGAAGAGATAACTATTATCGTCCTTTGTTGAGTATAACAAAGGAAGAAATTTTAAAATTTTTAAAAGACAACAATTTGGAATATAAGATTGATTCTTCAAATGAAAATATAAGATATAAAAGAAACTTAATTAGAAAGAAAGTTTTTCCTTTGTTTGAGGAAATCAATCCAAGTTTTTTGAATAATGTTGAAAATTTGATTAACAATTCAATTGCAACAAGGCAAATAGTAGATAACGAACTAGAAAAATTTAAAAAAAATATTTTAATTGAAAATGGTTTTGATAGAGAACTATATTTATCTTATGAAAAACCTTTAAGATATGAATTTTTAAATGATTTTATTGGAGATAATTTTAAATGTCGTAATTTTAAAAATATCAAAAAGGTTGATGATTTTATATTGAAAAATAAGTCCTCTCAAATTTCAATTAATCGTTGCTTGTTTTTGAAAATAAAAAAGAATAAAATCTTTTATGTAGAGTATAATAATTACGATAAGTAGGAAATATGGAAAAAAATATTCAAGATTTAAAGGTTTTAATTGATTCGAAAAAATTAAGTGAAAGAATTAAAGAATTAGCTCAAGAAATAAATAAAAGCTACGGCACTGAGAGACCTCTTACTTTGGTTTGTGTTTTAAGGGGGGCTGTAATGTTTTATACTGAGCTTGCAAAACATCTTAAAATGCCAATTAAGATGGAATTTGTTTCTTTATCAAGTTATGGAAATAGTGAAAAATCTTCAGGTAAGATTAAAAGTTTCAACTTGCATTTGCCTAATTTGAAGGGTGAAAATGTATTGGTTGTTGAAGATATAATTGATACTGGTTTGACTCTAGATTTTTTAATTAAATTTATTGAAATGAATTGTTGTGCTGATGATGTTAAATTGGCAGTTTTATTTGATAAAAAATGTGCAAGAAAATATGATATAACACCTGATTTTTCTGCGTTTGATGTAGATGATAAATTTATTGTAGGTTTTGGATTAGATTATTGCGAACTTTATCGAAATCTTGATTATATTGGTTATTTTGAATAGTCGATATAGTTTTGTAATAAATTTGAGATAATTTTTTATATGATGTAAACTCGTTATAAGGAGTTTAAAGATGAAAAAAGCGCTAACTTTGGCAGAGATAATGATAGTTTTGGTTGTAATTGGAATATTTAGCGCCGTACTTCTGCCGATTGCTAGAAATGCAACCCCTGATAACGATTTGGCAAAATATAAAAAAAATAGCAGTGCATTACTTCTTGCAATTAAAGAATTGGTGCATTCGGATGAATTTTATGCTGATGGTGATTTGGGATTAAAAGCCGATAACACTTCAGTTGATGATCCAAAATATTTCTGTAAAACATTAGCAGGGGTATTAACAACAAAGACTGTCAATTGTTCTAGTGATAATCTTGGTTATAATTCTTCGGCTGCAATTAATTTAACTGACATTGGAGTTGATGTAATTAATGGTGATAGTGTCAGTGATTATGTTGATTGCGTATGCAAAGCAAATACTTCTAGTGGTGCTGAAATCACATTGGTTGATAATACAATTATTTATAGTATAAATCCTTACTATCATTTTGGTTCATTAACTGAAAGTGGATCAAACCCTGAAGGCAGATTGTTTAATCTTTGTTCGTCTTCAAGAAGATATAAAATATTATGTTTGGATATTGACGGAATTGGTGCAGGTGAAGATCCTTTTGGGTATGCTCTTCGTGTTGATGGAGCAGTTATCCCCGGTTCTAGAGCTTTGGCTTGGAATAAAAAAGGAATTTATCAAAATGATGAAGAAATTGCAATTTCTTCAATAAATTCTTGTACATCAACTGCGCTGAGCGTCATTCCTGAAAGTGGCATCTGTGGTGGTCCAGCTCCAAAGACTTGCCCTGAAAAGACGTTTGAAATTGAATTTAGTGGCGTGAAGTATTGCATAATGAAGTATAATTTGGGTGATAACGGATTTAATGCCACGGCGGATACAAAATTTCTTACTGCTGATAGGGGCAATTCTTCTTGTAATAGCAGTGAAAAATGTTGTTGGCTAGGTAATACTCATGGAAATTGTTATAATATAAATGGTGATTATTCTGGTTGTACGCGTACAGTATGTAATTATAATGCTGCTTTAGCTGGGTGTTCAAATCTTAATTATGAAGGATTAACTTGGAGGTTATTAACTTCTGAAGAAATTGCTATTTTGTCTGATAAAATGCAAGAGGTTTCAGCTGGCCAAGGGAATAATGGTTTAATGTTCTGTGATTTTGCATCTTATCCAAATGCTTCTGAAGTATGTAATAATGGTAGTTATTGTTATAATGGTAATGGTGCATTCTATTCTTGCGAAGCATATTGTATTTGGGCTGATGGCAATTATAAATTTTGTCAAAATCTTGAAACTTTTATGGCAGGTTCGAACTTAGGATATCCTGCTTCTGTACGTTGTATTGCAGAATTGAAATAATTAAGCGAGCAAGTGCCTATAAGGGATTATGCAAAAAATATGGCGCAAATCCAAATTGCAGCAATTAATCCAACTATATCTGCTAAAATACCAGCTAATAGTGCATGACGAAATTTTTTAATGCCAACTGAACCAAAATATACACTAGCAACATAAAATGTAGTTTCGCTGCTTCCCGTAATAATTGCAGCAAGTTTGGTTGCATATGAATCTATACCCGTTTGATTAATTATATCTGCTAATACACCTAAGGTAGCCGAACCCGACAAAGAGCGCGTTAACATTATTATTGATGTCTCAATAGGAATTTTGAAAAAATTAAAAATTGGGGATAATAAGTTTTGGGCTAATTCGATTGCGCCACTAGCCCTAAGTGCTGCCGTGCAAGCCATAATGGCAATTAAGTATGGAATAATTTTAATTGCTATGTTGAAACCATCTTTGGCGCCTGTTGTGAAATCTTCATAAGCTGGAGTTTTTTTATAAAGTGCATAAATTAAAATAGTTGTAATTATGAAAGGCAAAATATAGACAGAAAGTGAATTTAAAAAATTAATCATTTAAATACCCTTTCTAAAATTTTCGAAAACACAAGAGCACTTATAAAAGCAATTGAAGTTACAATCAATGTTGGAATAATTATTTGAGTGGGGTTAGACATTCCGTTTGCACTTAGAATTGCTAAAACCACTGCTGGAACTATTTGAAATCCTGCTGTGTTGATTGCTAAAAAGGTGCACATAGAATTGGTTGCATAATTTTTATTTTGGTTTTTTTCTTGCATGTTTTCCATTGCTTTAATACCAAATGGAGTTGCAGCATTCATTAAACCAAGTGCATTCGCACTAATATTGAGAGCTATATTAGAAATTGCTTCATTGTTTTCTTTTAAATCTGGAAAGATTTTTAGTAGTGGTTTTTTAATTAGTTTGGAAAATAATTCCATTAAGCCTGAATTTTGAGCAATGTTAACTATTCCAAGCCAAAATGCCATTATGCCAATTAGTGATAATGAGATTTCAACTGCTTTTTGGCTAGATTTTAAAATCGCATCTAATGTTTGTGCCATTGTTCCATTGATTAGCGCACAAATGAAAGATATTAGGATTAAAAATATGAAAATATAGTTCATTTTATTTTTGGAATTTAGTTATAAAATATTCTTCGCCATCCAAGGTTATTGAGTATTTTTTGCCATCCTCGGTTTCTATATTTCTAATATATTCTTTAGTTGTTAATTCGTCAATAATTGACATGTCAGCAATTTTGCCAGTTGTTTGAAAGAGTTTTGAATTGATGAATTTCATACTAAAATCATTATAATTAAGTAAATTTTTAATAAAATATGCACAAGCTAAAAATTCATCTATTAACTCTTCGCATTTGTAACTTTGCAAGAATGATTTAAAATCTGTTTGAGAAGTTGCTATTTTATCGTTTTTGTTTAATAAATCTTCTTTTGTGTGTATTAAATTTTTTTGTTCTGTTTCTACCTCTTCTGGTTGAAGTGTCACTTCAATATCTGTTAAGCTTACTTCAATTGCGTCATTAAAGATAACTTCCTCTTTTGTTTCAGGGGTTTGTATGGATAATTCTTGTATTTCATCTTCACTAAATTTGTTTGGCGTTGGGGTATTAAAAATGTCTTCAATACTTTTTTGCTTATCTTGCTTTGATTGTGATTCTGGTATGTTTTTTGCTTCTGGTTTATTATCTAGATTTAATATAGTTGACTCTTCTTTTGTTAAATTGCTTGCCGGTGTTTTTTCAATAGTTTCTATTTTTTTTTGCGCAAGGTGAATCAATTCCATAATTTCATTTGGCAATTCTTCTTGCGGCTTTTGTTTAAGTGTTTGTGTAGCAGTTATATTATTTATTTGCTCTTGTTTTATTTCGTCCAAAATTGGAACATTTTGAAATTTAATTGTTTCTGTAGGTTGATTGTTGAATTGTATTATGTTTTCATTGATTATTTTTTTTGAATTTGGCGAAAAGATTTGTTTTTCGTCAAAAGAATCTGTGAAAATTAATTCATTTTTTTCTTTTTGAAGCTTTGCTTGCTGGGCTTTAATAATCTCCTCTGCTTTTAATTTGGCTAATTCTTGTATTCTTTCTTCGCTTAATTTGTGGTGTTGTTGTTTAGTTGGTTTTGGAGCTTCAAATTCTTCAATCGATTTTACATTTTCACTTATGATTTCAACTTTTTTAATTTTTGATTTAAAATCGTCGCTAACATTAAAAATGTATGCAAAATATAAGTCCATTTCTCTTTCAAGGACTTCTTTATGGTTTGTTTCTAAGCTAAATTCTGATCCATTAGATTTTATTTTAATGTTATAGTACACGTTTTTTCCTTAAATTAAAACTATGCGTGCTTTTTAAGTATTTCTTCGCGCCATTTTTCAAGTTGTTGTTCAACAAAATCCGCATCATCTGAAGAAAATTCTATCTCTAAGTCACCTTTTTTCATTTTGAAAACATATTGCGGCATATTTAAACTCCTAGTAATACTTAAGTATTATAAACTAAATTACTATAATAATCTTGTTTTTTTAAGTATTGTTAAAATTATTTTAATTTCTTGATTTAAGAAAAAAAATCGTTAAATTGTTTATGTGTAGAGCTAATTTAATCTATTTGTATGACTAAACATGATGATATTTTTTTTATAATACAAATGGGAATAAGAGGTTTTGATTTTTGTATAATTCAATTTATCCAGTCAATATAAATTATCATAATCATTATCGTAAGAACACAAGCGAATCTAATCAACAGCAAGGTTCCATTGGTTCTGATGCTCAAAATAGTCAGAACACTTTTCCTAATGGTGCTAAAGTTGCTATCGATTATACTAAAGGTCAAATAAATATATCGCAGGTTTTAACTGATTTTAGGAGTACGATTATTGCAATTAATGCCCCGGACGATGTTAGAGACGAAGTCAATTTGTATCTTGGCCTTGTAGAAAGAGAGTCTTTAAAAGAAAATCCTTCAAGAGAGATTGTAATTTCAAATTTAAAAAATGCTTCAAGAATTTCTGATTTTTATATTTCTTCTGCATTAAATAAGCACTCAGATGTCGTAGAAAAATGGATTGATACGCTTTTTTTGCAAAAAATTAATTTAAAAGCAGATCCAAATGAAATTAATCCCGATTTTCAACTCGAATTTCCTAAAAAAGCGCAAGATAGAATTGACGCACAGAAAGTTGTGCAAGAAGAACCGATTGTTTTGCAAGAAGAAGCAGTTGGTGAAAATGAGCCTTTTGAAATTCCTAATGATACTAAAGTAGTTGAAGATGTTCGGGAGGTTAAATTAACTAATTCCACCGAAGAGCTTTTAGTCGAAAGTGAATTTGAGATATCTGATAGCGATGCAAATGCTCATCAAGTTCCAATGGTTGTTCGAAATAGCTTGTTTGCTGCGCTTTGCGACGCTGACGTTAAAGCAAAAACATTATTTTCACAAGCAAAAAATATGCCTCAAACCAACAAGGGAGATATTGAGGCTTTAAATCTTTTAAATGAAGCATTAGGAGTTATGGAGTCTGATGCAAATTCAAATAAAAATATTAGAGCTGCAATACATATAGAACGTGGCAAAATATTTGATAATTACGATTATGTTGAGTATGCTCTTCGTGATTATTTTGAAGCAACCAAGGCACAAGATTTTAATTTAAAGGCTCAAGCTCACTATAAGTCTGGTCAGATTTATGATGAATTTAGTGAGTTTTACCCTGCTATGGATAATTATTTATCAAGTGTTGCATATAGTGCTGAAGCTGAAAATGCTGATGCGCAAACAAGGGTTTTATCTAAAATTGCAAGTTTATATACAAAACAATATGATATTCAAAATGCCCTTCAATATGGAACTCTTGCAATTGATGTGGCAAATGAAACAAATAATCCTAAGTTGATTGCAAAAACTTATTCTTCTGATGCGCAAAATTCTCAATATTTAGGAGAAGATGACAGAGCTTTGGATAGTTATAAAAATGCTTTATCGGTTTTTTCAAAAACTGATGAAAGTTATGAAACAATGGCATATAATTATGAGCAAGCTGCAATTATCATGAGAAAACTAGGTAATCACGCTAAAGCAGCGAAGCTTCAATTGAAGGCGAATCTATGTTATCAAAAAGCGCAACTTCAGATGGAGCAATTGGAAGTAGCAAGTTGATTTTTGAATTTTCAACTTTTTTATCATGCATCATCAGTTTTACTACTTCTTCTTTTTTGAATTTGAGTTTTTTGTTTATTAGTTCATATTTTTTTAATAATAATACTATTTGGTTGTAATAATCTTCGTTGATAATGCCTTTAATCATTGCGAGCTTGCTTGCGTATTTAATACCATGTGCTACTGCTTCACCATGTGATAATCCTTTATAGTTTGATAATGCTTCAAAAGGATGAGCGTATGTGTGGCCAAAGTTAAGTATTTTTCTTAAGTCACCTTCTAGTCTGTCGTTTGTTACTACATTTGCTTTTAAGCTTACGCAAGCTTTAATTATGAATTTAAGCTGGTTTTTAAGATCTTCTTTTTGATTTTCTTTAAGAAAATCAATTAAATTAAATTCAGAAAATTTATTGCATGATTTTTCTATAAAAGCATATTTTAAAACTTCACCTAGCCCGCATTTAAATTGATAAATATTTAGAGTGTTTAATAATTGTGGATCAATTAAAATTTTATTTGCACAATAAAATGAACCAATTAAATTTTTGCCATATTTTGAATTGAAACCAGTTTTTCCGCCAATTGCAGAGTCGCACATTGCAAGTAGCGTTGTTGGCATTTGAATTAATTCAACTCCCCTTAGAACAGAACTTGCAACATATCCAGCTAAATCACCTACTACTCCTCCGCCAAAGGCAATTATTGAATCTTTTCTTTCTATTTTTTGTTCTAATAGTTTATTAATTATATATTCAAAAGTTTTAATGTTTTTATATTTTTCGCCATCTTTTATTATAATTACCCTGTTTTTATTAAATTTATAAATAAAGCCAGGATATAGTTTGGCTAATTTAGTGTTTGTGATTAAAAAATATTTTTTATCCTCAAGGTATTCTTGAAATGTATTTCTTAAATCATCTTCGATGAAAATTTCGCTTTTAATATTTTCGCTTGTAGAAATGATTATTTTATCCATTTTAAAATTTCTTCTATGATTTCTTCTATTGTTTTATTATCTGTATTTATTTTTATTTTGGCAAGATTATAATACTTTTCTCTTTTTTTTAAAATTTCTTCTATTTCTTTTTTGGGATTTGGAACTTGTAATAATGGTCTAGAACTGTCATTTTTAATTCGTTCATATATAATTTCGCTACTAGCTTCTAGAAAAATTGTTAATATATTATCTTTAAACAATAGTTTTCTATTGCTTTCTTTTAAGATAATTCCCCCGCCCGTCGATAAAACAATATCTTTATTTTGCAAGGAATCAATTAAAATTTTTGCTTCTTTTTCTCTGAAGTCTTTTTCGCCGTATTTTTTGAAAAAATCATTGATTGAAATATTTTCTTGTTCTTCGAAAAGCTTATCTAATTCTATTGATGTAAAATTTATTTTTTTTGCCAAAATTTTCGAAATTGAACTTTTGCCAGAACCCATCATCCCAATTAAGACAATTTTATTATATTTCATTTATCCTCTTCTGGTAATTTTGGTATGATTCATCAATATCGCTTTTGTAATCTTTCCCGAATTTTTCTAGAAACTCATCTAAAATTATAATTGCACACATATTTTTGGCAACTACACCGCAGGCTTCGACTGCGCAATTGTCAGCTCTTTCGAAATGAGCTGAAGTTGGGTTATGTGTTTTAATTTCAACAGAATTTAGCGTTTTTTTCATTGTCGGAATGGGTTTCATAGCAATAGTTAAGACTATATCTTCGCCATTTGTTATGCCGCCTTCAATGCCACCTGAATTGTTGGTTTTATGATAATATTTTTCATCGTAATATATTTCATCGTGTGAATTAAAACCTGATTGTGTTGCATATTGTTTTCCTAAGCCAATTTCAACAGATTTTATTGCAGGAATTGACATTAGTGCGCTTGCTAATTTTGCATCAATTCTTCTATCCCAATGTACAAAACTTCCTAAACCAACCGGAACATTTTTGATTATTATTTTGATAATTCCACCTAAAGAGTCACCTTGTGCTTGATAGCTTTCAATGTATTTTTCAAATTCATTTTTGTTTAGGCAGTTTCCTATTTGCAAAATTTCAAAATCAAATTCAATGTTGTAATTTTTTAAAATGTTTTGACAAATTGCTCCAACTGCAACTCTTGTAGCTGTTTCACGTGCGCTTGAACGCTCAAGAGAATTCCTTATATCATCAAAATTGTATTTTATTGCTGCTGCCAAATCTGCGTGTGCTGGACGAAATTTGGATATTTTCTTTTCTTTAATTTTTTCTATAACTAAATTTTTTGTTTCGTCATCCAATAAGTCGAAATCAATTTTTTTAATGCTCATTGGATAAATCCAGTTTTGCCAGTCTTTATTTTTTATTTCAAGGCAAATTGGGCTAGCTGTAGTAATTGAATGTCTGACTCCTGATTTTATTTCGATTTTATCTGTTTCAATTTTCATTCTTCCGCCTCTGCCAGCGCCTTGTTGGCGGGCTTTGAGTTGCGAATTGATGAAATCGAAATCTAGTTCATATCCATATGGAATCCCTTCAATGATTGCATTTAGACATTGTCCATGGGATTCACCTGATGTTAAAAAACGTATTGCCATATTTCTATCCTAAATTATTGTCCAGGGTTTTTCTTCTTTTGCAATAATTACTTCTACTTTTGTCTTTGCAATTAATCCTTGAATTAATGGTAAAATCGGTAGTTCTGATTCAAAATGTCCAATGTCAATTACTGCAAAACCTTCAACTTCTAATGCTTTATGAAATTTGATGTCACCTGTGATGTATACATCAACATCATAGTCTCTAAGTTTGTCTATAAAAGAGCCTCCTGCTCCAGCACAAATTGCTATATTTTTAACTATTTCTATATTGTTTGGATTGATTAGTTTTACATGTTCTAAGTTGAGCGCTTGTTTAATGTTTTGAATTAATTGTTCAAGAGCCAGTTCGTCTTTTAAGCAAACATTTTTAACGTAATTATCAATTGAAACAGGATTTTGAAAACCTAAAACACCGCAAAGTTGATCCGTTGTTGAACCACTGGTTTTATCTAGGTTTGTGTGAGCGCTATAAACACAAATGTTGTTTTTGATGGTATCTAAAATCAGGTCATTATCAATTTTTTTCATTGAATTAAAAATCATTGGATGATGCGTTACAATTAAATCGCAATCGTTTGTAATTGCTTGTTCTAATACATCTCTTGTCATTGATAAAGCAACTAAAACTTTGTTTGTATAATCGTGGTCTAAGTTGATTTGCCAACCAGAGTTATCCCAAGGTTCAGCAAGTTCTAATGAAGCATATTTTTCAAGTTTTGAAATAATGTAATCTGTTTTAATCACAAACAACCTCCAGGATTTTAAGCGCAATATTTTCTTTTGAATCAAGTTCTATATCTATAATTTTACCACTTTTTTCAATTATTGTAACCTTGTTTTGGTTTGTGTTAAGTGCTGTTTTAACTTCGTTTGCAATAATAAAATCCAATTTTTTATTTTCAAGCTTGGCCTTTGCGCATTCAATTAGGTTTTTGTCTGTCAAACAAAATCCAATAATTTTTTGGTTTTCTTTTTTGTTTTGCGCAATTGTTGCAACAACATCAGGATTTTTAATTAATTTTAAATTAAAATCGCTATTAATGTTTTCTTTGGATATTTTGGTTTTTGAGATATTTTCTGCTCTAAAATCGCCAACAGCAGCACTCATAATTAAATAGTCGTAATCTTTTTTTTCTAGTGCTTCTAGCATTTCAAGAGCTGTGTTCGTATTGATTATTTTATAGTTTCTTTTTAGCTCTATTGTAGAAATTACAGTTACATTGTAACCTAAATAGTAAGCCCAATCGGCAAGAGCTGTTCCCATTTTGCCTGATGAGGAATTTGTTATATAACGAACAGAATCAATTTGCTCTTTTGTTCCTCCGAGTGTAACTATCAGTTTTTTGTTATTATTATTTTTATTTTGAAACAGATTTCTCAATGTTTGTTGATATATTAAATCTATATCAGCTAGTCTTCCTTTGCCAGTTGTTCCGCAAGCTAAAAAACCATTTTGCGGTTCAATAAAATCGCAATTTAAAAGTTTTAGTTTTTTTATATTTTCTTGAATAATTGGATTTTCCCACATTCCAGTATTCATTGCGGGTGCAAAAAGTATTGGTTTTTTGCTTCCAAGGTAGGCACAAAAAATACTTGTTAACAAGTTGTCAGCTAATCCTTGAGCGCATTTTGAAATAGTGTTAGCGCTTGCTGGAGCTATAACAAAAATATCTGCCCAATTGGTTAACGAGATATGTTCAACGTTTTCTCTTGATTCAAATTGGTTATAAAAACATTTATTTTCCGATAATGTTTCAATTACCAGTGGCGAGATAAATTCGAGAGCATTTTGAGTTGTTACGATTTTTACATTGAGATTATTTTTTTTAAATAATCTTATGAGTTCATAAATTTTATAAGAAGCAATTGAAGATGTTATTCCGATTAAAATATTTTTGTTTTCGGTTTTCATTTATTTTGTTTCCTTGTTGTAAATTTTAATCAATTTATCAACTGCCTTATCTACAATGTCGTTTTCAATAATGTAGTGGAATTTATCTATGTTTTTTAGTTCTTCTTTAGCTGCAGCCAATCTTTTTTGAATTGCAGCTTCTGTTTCAGTGTGTCTACCACGCAAACGGTTTTCAAGCTCTTCAAATGTTGGAGGCTTGATAAAAATAGTGATTGCGTCAGGTCTTTTTTTCATAACTTGCAATGCGCCTTGAAGTTCTATTTCTAAAAGTACGCTTTTGCCTTGTGAAATTTTCTCATCAACAAATTTATTATTTGTACCATAGTAATTTCCACTATAGCAAGCGTGTTCCAAAAATTGTTCTTCTTTAATCATTTGCTCAAATTCTTCTTTTGATATAAAGAAATAATGCATACCATTAATTTCTCCATCTCGAGGAGCCCTTGTTGTGCAAGAGACAGAATAAACAATTTTATTGTCAACACGTTTAAAAAAGTCGGCAAGCATTGTACCTTTGCCAACGCCTGAAGGACCTGTGAAAATTATTAATTTCGCTTTATTTTTTGTCATAACAATCTCGTTTGTTGATGTTAATTTATTATACAACAAATTTTACATCAAACAATATGGGCAATTTTTTTCTGCAAAATGTTTTTATATATTTATAACGAGATATGAGGAGAAAATAATATGACATCAACACCAAGCGTAACTTTTACGTCTCTTAATGGGAAACAGTATTCTAGTGATAATTATAATATTGTGCAAAAAACTACTTCAGAAACTGGAGAAGTTATGACCCAAGTTTTTGATAAAGCAATTGGTAGGATTTTATATTCTGAAATTAATGGTGTTTGCGCTGATTCAATCGAAACATATACTTATAATGAGGATGGAACTCATTCTGTAGTACGCGATACTTATACTGAAGGGTATGAATATAGCGCTAATTACAAAAGCACAAATGGTGAAGTTGATGGGTTATTTCGTACCACTGATTATTATGATGAAAACGGAAAAAAGGTGTCTTCTATTTATGATGAAGGCGCAGATGGTTTATATGAACTAATGAAAAATTATTCTTATAATGACAACGGAAGCTGTGAAATGTGGATAGATGTTAATATGAATAATAAACAAGATTCTGACGAAGAATCAGATTATTGTAATAAAGATGGTAAAACAATGACAAAAGGTGAATATATGCTAGATAGCATAGTAGGTTCAATAACAGCCTTTTTGAATTCTTTCGGTATTTGCAAATAAAATTATTTATAAAATCATACATAAAAAAATGATTTCTGTTTGTACAGAAATCATTTTTTATACTTATGTTTAAACTTCAACATATTCCTTTAAACGTTTAGAGCGATTTGGATGTCTAAGCTTTCTTAATGCTTTTGCTTCGATTTGACGAATTCTTTCACGGGTTACACCAAATAATTGTCCAACTTCTTCTAGGGTTCTTTGACGTCCGTCATCCATACCAAAACGTAATCTTAAAACATCACGTTCGCGAGGAGATAAAGAACCAAGAACTTCTGCTAAATCTTCTCTTAAAAGTTCATGTGCAACAGTTTTAACTGGAGCATCTGCATCTTTATCTTCGATAAAATCACCAAGTCTTGAATCTTCTTCTTTTCCGATAGGAGTTTCAAGAGACAGTGGTTCTTGAGCTACTTTAATAATTTCTCTTAATTTATTAATTGAAATACCCATTTCTTGAGAAAGTTCTTCTTCAGATGGTTTTCTTGCTAATTCTTGAGCTAATTTTCTTGTAACTTTTTTAAGTTTATTAATTGTTTCAACCATATGAACTGGAATTCTAATTGTTCTTGCTTGGTCTGCAATTGCGCGAGTGATTGCTTGTCTGATCCACCAAGTTGCATAAGTTGAAAATTTATAACCTCTTTCATGGTCGAATTTTTCTGCAGCTCTAATTAAACCTAAGTTACCTTCTTGAATTAAATCTAAAAAAAGCATTCCTCTGCCAACATATTTTTTTGCAATTGAAACAACTAAACGCAAGTTCGCTTGCACCAGTTTTCTTTTTGCAACCGCGCCAGAGTTTCCGCCAGCAACAATTTTTCTTGCTAAATCAATTTCTTCGTCAGCTGTTAATAGCTTAATTCTACCAATTTCTCTTAGGTACATTCTAACTGGATCGTCTACAGAAATTCCTCTTGGAATAGAGATATCATTCTCATTTTCTGCATCCTCATCATCGTGATGGTCAAAAAAAGTTGATACAGATGAAGTTTCAACTGTAGTTACACCTTGTGTTCTCATAATGTTAGAGATATTATCGGTTTCAAGGCCGGTGCCTTCAAAATATTCATCTTCTTCAATCATTTCCGATTTATCTAAAACGCTGATTGTTGAACTATCTGGATTTCTTTTTCTGCTCATTAATTTATTCTCCAATCTTTATTGATTTTTTAGTTTGCTAAATATTTGTGTTGAAATTTGAAGTTTTTCTTCTGTTGATAAACTCGTATCTTTTAACAATTTTTTGAGTTCATTTCTTTTTTGTTGTTCATTCAAGCTATTTAATCTTGATATAGTTTCGTCTATCGCCTTTTTATAATCCTCAAAGGATAAGTTGTTAAATACTTGCGAAGAAAATATATTGTCTGAGATTTTTTTTTGAATGTGCTCTTCATTATAAAACCCGAGAAAAAGTTTTTTTGCTAGTTCATCAACATTATTTACCTCATAAAAATTTTTGTCAATGGATTCTAATATCCTTGTGTTTTCCTCGTTTTGGCATTTATAAGATGCTATTTTTTCTTTAAAATAATTTCTTTTCTCAATGCTATCAGCTACAAAAGCGAGTTTTAGAAGATTTTCTTCCATTAAATCAAATTGATTATCAGATGTTGCTTTCTTAAAATTAAGATGTTTTTCGTCATTTACTTGCAAAATTTCAAAATCTTCATTTTGTTTGTTTTGAATTTGTGTTTTTAAATTATTTATCGAAACATCTAATTTAAAAGATGCCACTTTAATATATTCGTCCAAAATCACCGGATTTTTAATTTGGTATAAAATATCGGTTATTTGAATGACATATTGACTCTTTTCTTGGGGGGTTAATTTCCCTTCAATTGATGAATAGATTTTATCAAGCTGATAATCAAGTAATAATGGCGCAGATGCCACTTTTTTTAAATATTGCTCACCTCCAAATTCTCTAATAAATTCATCAGGGTCTTTGCCTTCGATTTCTTGCACTACTCTTATTTCGCATACGCTTTCGTCGTTTTTATAATTTGAGTCAAATTGTTTAATATCCCCTAGTGATGAAAAAATGTTTTTAATTACTTCAGCTCCATGTTCGATTGCTTTTTTGCCAGCTGAGTCGGTATCAAATGCTAGGAAAATCCTTCTTGATGGGCAAAATCTGCTTATTAATTTAATATGCTGTGGTGTTAAAGCAGTGCCACAGGTTGCAACTGCATTTTCAATCCCTCCTAGATGAGCCGAAATTACGTCAAAATAGCCTTCCATAAAAATAATACTATCGTTTTGTTGAATTGTTTCTTTTGCACGATTTAATCCAAATAAAACAGAGCTTTTATTGTATATTATGCTTTCTGGCGAATTGATATATTTTGGCATTTGGCCATCTAATATTGCACGTGCCCCAAAAGCAATTGTGTTAGAATTTATATCTTTGATTGGAATTATTATTCTGTTTTTAAATCTATCTAAATAATTTCCATCTTTTTCATAAATTAAACCTGCTTTTAAAAGCTCATCGATTGTAAAGCCTAAGTCTGTTAAATAATTCTTTAAATCAAAGTTACCTTTTGGGGCAAGCCCAAGAGAGAATTTCGAAATAGCAATTTCATTTATCCCTCTCTTTTCAAGATATTCAAGTGCTTTTTGGTTTGATTCAAGATTTTGTTTAAAAAATTTTGTTGCAAGCTCCATGGCATCATATAGACGTTCTTTTTCTTGCTTGTTTTGGATGGCAGTTTTTGAATTTGTTTTAGGTAACTCTATTCCAAAGTTGGCCGCTTGCTCTTCAATCATTTCGGCAAAAGTTTGATTATTTATTTTCATTAAAAAGGTAAATACATCCCCACCTTCTCCGCAACCAAAACATTTGAAGATTTGTTTTGATGGTGTGACAACAAAAGAGGGTGTTTTTTCATTATGAAAAGGACAAAGTCCTTGAAAGTTTCTTCCTGCTTTTTTTAAAACAACAAATTTAGATATAGTATCAACTATATCAAGTTTTTCTTTGATTTGTTCGACTACTTGCTGATATGAAACTTCCGACATTCTCTTCTATGATAAATTCTATTCTTTATTGGTATAACATTATTAGCCCATGCTTTAAACCCTAAAATACAAAAAAGTTTACAAGAGTTTACAACATACGTTATTCGTGGTTAAATTTATATAGGGGAAGTTGTTCGTAATGGATAAAATATTATCGCAAGATATAATTTTATATGTTGAAAAAGAATTAAGCAGTAAAGATTTTAATTGCGCATCTTTTTTCAGTGTTCTTAAAAATAAATATCGAGCGATTGATATAGCTTTAATTTGTAATTATATTTTGGAAAAAAGCGAAGATTCAAAACTTCTTAGTTTTGTGATTCGAGAAGTAAAGATGAATAAATATCGTCATAATTTCAATTCGCTTTTGAGTTTTATAAAAAACACTCAAGATGACGATCTAAAGGCATTGGCTATTAAGGCTATATGTGTTTATAAAGATTCAAATGTTGCTCCAGTTTTGCTTGAATGCTTGCAAGACAAAAATTCTAATTATAGAGTACGTTTTTCTGCGGCCGATGCGCTGGGTAAAATTGGTGGAAAAAATGCATTTGAAGCTTTGAAATATGTTGTGTGTGACGAAGAAGAAAAATCTGCATACGTTAAAGAATCAGCAGTTGTTGCTTTGGGTAATTTAGGTGATAACCGGGCTATTGATGTTTTTTCTTCTATTTTATCAAGCAAGCAAATTTTTTTAGATAAATTCGCATGTCTAAAAGAAAGAGTTGTTGAGGCAATTTCAAAACTTGATAATACAAAAGACGATAAAGCATTGGAGATTTTAAAGATTTCTATTTTTGATCCTTCTGCTCAAGTTAGAATAAATTCAATAGAAGCTTTAATGAATATAAACAATAGAGAAAGCTATCAGTTGATATATGAAAGGTTAGTGCTTGATAGTGATTTTGAAGTAAAGAAAAATGCACTAATTGCTCTTTACAATATGTCAGATCGGAGAATTCTTGATGAGGTTTTGAATGGCGATTTTCAAAATAGCATTAAAGCTGTCGCTCAAGAAATTATAGACGAGTATGAGGATGATAATGAGTAAGGCTTTGATTTTATTATCTGGAGGATTGGATAGCTTTGTTGCTCTTGATATTATTTCAAAAAAATATGATAAAATTTTAGCTTTATTTTTTAATTATTCACAAAAGGCATACAAAGAAGAGCGACTTGCAGTTGAAAAAATTACTGAAAAATATGAAATTGAATTTAAGGAAATAAACTTGCCCTTTTTATCTGAAATTACCCATAATTCATTGGTTGCTGAAGATAAAAACGATTTTGATAAATTAGAATCTGTTTGGATTCCTAATAGAAATGGCTTATTTTTAAATATTGCAAGTTGTTATTGCGATTCTTATGGTTATGATGATATAGTTTTTGGCGCAAATAAAGAAGAAAGTAAAAGCTTTTCGGATAATAAAGATGAATTTGTCGAGCTTGCAATAAATTTTTTTAAGTATTCAACTATTAAAAAACCAAATGTTATTGCGCCTTGCATAAATATGACAAAAATAGATTTAGTTAATTATTTAATTGACAATGATTTAAACTTTAGTTTGATTAAAAGTTGTTATCAGGATGGTAAAAGAACTGGCAAAAAACATTGTAATGCCTGCATGTCTTGTAGATATTTATATGAAGCTATTAAAAATTCAAAAAAACCAGAATTAATTAAGGAAGTATTTTAAAATGGAAAAATTAATTATCGATAAAGAAATTAAATATATTGGCTCGCAACTTGCTCCGCATTGGATATATAAAAATTTTAATATTCAAGGAGATGCAATTGTAGCTTTTATTGGAGAGGTTGATGTCAAACTTGATGAAATGGTTGATATAGAAGATGTTATTAATAATGAGCCAATTTATTCAAAAAAAATGTTAAATTTTATAATTGAAATATTCAATTGTCCATTAGAACAAATGGTTTATACTCAAAGGCTTTTTATGTCTATTATCAAAGAAGTTCTTGAAGATTATGGAGTTTGCGTTAAGCGCGATGGTGACGATTTATTTTATGATGAGCGCAAACTTTCTGTTTCAATTGCAACAAAATCTTTAACTTCTTGCCTTATCCATAGTGCATTAAATATAATAAAAGAAGGTGCACCAATAAGTGTTTCTGATTTGACTGAAATGGGTATTGTTGATGTTGAAAAATTTGCATTAGACATTATGTATAGATTTCAGATGGAAACAAAAAGCATCAAGATGGCTACATATAAAGTAAGAGGCGTTTTTTAATAATGAATTTTAATTCTTCGGGGTATTTTGCATATAAGAAAAATAAAATTCAAGATGAAATCGAAAGTCATAAGAAGCCTATTTCAAGGTTTAGTTTTTTACTGCAATTATTTATTGTTACTTTTGTAATTATTTTTATAGTAATTGTGGTTAGTATTATGAAATATTCGGCAAAGATGGATATTGAATATGCAAAGGGTGAGTTGGATTATAGTAATGGTGTTATGAATTCCATTCCGAATTATAATATAAGTTCCGAGGATGAACCACAAAGAAAAATAGATAAAAGATTAATTCAAATACAACAAGAAGAAAATGCGCCAAGTGAAGCAAGGATTATAGATAAAAATAAAAATAATCTTGAAGTAATTTCAAGTGCTCATTTAGAGAATAATAAAAAAATTGAAAAGCAAGAAAAACAGAAGATGAAGAGCATACAAGAAGAAGACAGGAACTCTAAAATATCTACAATAATAGAAGATGTTAAGTTGCAAAAAAAGATTCCTGTAGAGCAGATGGATGTTGATGATAATATAACTATTATGTCAAAAGTTTTAATAGGGCGTTATAACACATTTGAAGAAGCTCAAAAGCTTGTTGTGCAGATTAAGGAAAAAAATTCCAAATTGCAACCTTTCGCTAAAAAAGTCGGAAATGTTTTTAGTGTTCAAATGGGTTCTTATCAAGACTTTAATGTTGCAAAAAATCATGCGCAGAGCTTAAGAAAACAAGGATTTGATGTTTGGATTTATCAACAGTAAGCTTGTATAAAATGAAGCGTAATTTGATAATATTTAATCGGGTAAAGTGAAAGCAATTGATATGTATTGCATCTAATGTCATAGTGTTGAACTTTGATGGGTGAAGCGCAAATTTTTTTTGTATGATGTTAAGGTAATATGTATCATTTGGAACATCTTGAAAATAAGCTATTTTATAAGTTAAAAGCGCTTGACTTTTGCCAAGCGCTTTTTTGTTTATCTAACTGTTGATTTATTCTTTTTCTTCTTTGTCTTTTGATGTAGTTGATTCTGCTGCTGCATCTAAATCAACTTTTGCTGCGGCTGACATGATGCTTGAAGTTTGATCAACTGTATTATCTGAAACTTTAGAAGTTTTAGAAATTTCAACTTGTTCTCTTGGAAGTTTCATTATATTGATGTATGAGTCAACATTGCTGCCAAGAGGTTCGTCTTCTGGATCAATTTCTGGTAATTCAGGACATTTTTCATCCACAACTACATCAGTTTGTTTGTCAACATCTACTGTAACTTTTGTATCAACATCTGTTTCGGTTGTTGTTTTATCGTAAACTAAAGTGAAATCACTTGGGTTTCCGTTGTTATCAAATGTGATTGTATGTTTTTTATCTGTAGTCTCAGTTGTAGTTGTTGTAGTTGTTGTTTTGTTGTCTTCTTCTACTATGTCTGTTTCTACATCAACATCAACGTCAACATCTTTGTCGACTGTTTGATCAACTACTTTGGAAGTTGACTCGTAATTTTCTTTGTAGCCGAATCCGTCTGGACCTGGTTCATAGCCTAGGTTTGGATCTAGGTTGAAACCGCCTTGGTCTTTAACTGTGATTGTTGGCATACCGCCATCTTTTGTATCTTTACCTGCAATAAATGTATCTTTTTGATCTAAAGTTAATTTATCTGTATAGATTTCAGTAATCGCAACTTTATTATCAGCAGCGTTCAAGTGAACTTCTGGGCCTTCACCTTTATCGATTTGTCCATCCCAAACTTCATTTTTAGCTGTTAATTCAAGACCAGCATTTTCATTGTCTGCATTTTTAACAGTTAATGTAATACTTCCATTATCGTTATTTTGTGGAGTTGTTTTGTTTACTTGAGTGTTAACGATAAGTTTTGTTTGGTTAACGTTTAAAACTGTGTCTGGAGTAGTTTTGTCTGTCACAGAACCATTATAAATAACAGTTTGTGGGAATACTTTTGCTGCTGCTGCAACATCTTCAGTTGCTGTTCCTAATACATCCTTTGTGGTTACATTACCTTTTGCATTGATTTTAGTAACAGTATCTTTAGGATTAGCTGTTGCTGAGTGGATTGTTAAGTCATTCATAATAACATCTCCACCTTCAAATGTTGTTGTGATGTTATTTTCTGGAGCTTTTAGAGATGAGTTTACAAACTGAATGTCATCATATGTTGTGAAATTATTTGATTTGCCAGCTATAAAATCAACATTTACAGCTTTTAATGAATCTACACTTGTGAAGTTGTTGCTGCCTGCAGCATTAAACATTAATCTGTCACCGTATGTTAATGTTGACATTGTTGTTTTTTCAGCGTTTATATCGCCGCCTAATGATTTAATGTTAATGTCTTCTCCGGCTGTTAAATTTACTTTATCGCCAATGTTGATGTTTTTATCGCCTTCTTTTCCAAAAGTAATTGTTTCATAAGCTGTAACATTTAAGTCTTTTGCTGCAATTACATTTGAACCATCTTTGATTGTAACTTTGCCATTAACAGCGCTAATGTTAATTTTTCCATTGTCAGTTTTTAGATCTGAATTTGATACATTGGTATCTTTTTTCATTGAATCTAGTGCGATATTGTGAACTGCTTTAATGTTCGAATTGTTTACAACATTAACATCACCTTCTGTTGATCTTGCACCTACATTGTCGGCATCAGCTGTTGTGAAACTTAATTTGTAATTAATGCCTTTTGAAGTGCCATCATCAATTAATGAGCCATCATTATTTCTGTCAAATTTTAATGAATAGCCTCCAAGTTTTACTGTGGCGTTGTCAAATGTCAAGTTACCATTGGTTTCAAGATTAATATCTCTAGAAACTTTACCATCAACAGCAGGTCTAAATGTTGTATTATTTGCAATTGTTACGTTGTTTTGACCTGTTGTTCCGTCATTATAGAATTTGATTTCTTCGTATGCTAAGCCTACATTATCAATTTTTGTGTCTGAACCTTGAATTGATAATTTTTTATCAGCCTTAATTAATGATTGGTTTTGACCATCTGCATTTAAATCGCTTGAAATAATAATGTCGCCAGCTAAACTGTTGTCAGAATAAATTGATTTCATATCAACATTTCCAGAAGCTGAAACAATTGAATTATGCGCTTGGATGTTTCCTGATGAAATCATTGTTACATCTTTTGTTTTGTTACCAAGCGAGCTATCTGCTTTAATTAGTGAATTTTTAACATTGATACCTTTTGTAGCTTCAATATCAGCATAGCCTTCAGCAAGGGTTGTTGTATTTTCCATATTAACTTTGTTATCTGCATAAATTCTAACTGCACCAGCATTTTCGCCAT
Source organism: Candidatus Gastranaerophilales bacterium (assembly GCA_017560095.1). GTDB lineage: Bacteria > Cyanobacteriota > Vampirovibrionia > Gastranaerophilales > Gastranaerophilaceae > RUG14156. The sequence goes on along the minus strand of JAFYOU010000039.1, from coordinate 64,402 downwards.
TTACTGTATCATCTTTAGCACCTGCAGTAGAAATCAACGTATCTTTAATTGTTACATCTTTGCCTGCTCTAAGGTATACTTCGCCACCATTTTGTTTATCTGTTTTATAAGTCACACCATTTTTTGTAATTGATGTGTTAACAGTTTCAAGACGTGAATTATCAATAACTACATCGCCAGGAGCAACAATCATAATGTCGCCATTTTCTTTGTTGACTAGTTTTGTACCTTTGATAACAGTGTTGCTAATTTTAACATTTGAGTTTTCATTGTTTGAAGTGTTAATAATATGAACATCACCAGATTGAATTCCAACCGTATCTGGTTTTAGATTTGCGTTGTTCATTTCAATTGTTCTTGCAACATCTTTTGTGTCTTGCGCAACTTTGTATGTGTCTGCGTAGCCGTTAGCTAAATAACCAAAAGTAACACCATCAGCTGTAATTAATCTTACGTTAGATAAAGAATAATTATTGTTTGGTGTAACATAGTTGAAGTTTTGACCTGTTCTGATTAATGAATCTTTGTATGTAATATTATCTGCAACAATTGCTACTGATTTATTTGGGTTAGCATCAGCTAAAGAACCATCTTTGTTAAAGTGAGCAAAAGTTGTACCATCTAAAACAATTTGAGTTTCGCCTGGTTTTAAAGCAATTCCTGCTTTTTCAAATTCGCTTGTATAGTTTGAGTCAAAATAAATATTTCCATAATCCCTGTTTTCACCATTAATTTTTGCTGTTGGTGAAAATTTATTTAGGACATCTTTTTGATATTTTGCTAAGTCTGCTTCTGACATACCGCCAAGGTTTTTGGCGCCTTTGATGTCAAATGTTGAAGCTGTGAAAGAGTTTAAATCAACACTTGAGCCGTTACCAAACATAATACCGGCTGGGTTAATAAGAATTACTTTGCCTGTTGCAGCAAATGAACTACAAGAGCCATCACCAATACATGAGTTTGTCAATTTACCTAAGATTTGTGATTCTTGTCCGCCTAATACACGGTTTATGATAGTTTGAGAAAGACCAGAAAAACCAAAATTTACTTGTTGATTTGAACCAACATTGAATGTATTCCAGTCAACTTGACCAACGTCTCCATTAACGCCAGATGTAATGTCTACATCTAATCTGGTTTCATTTCCAGATACGCCTACGTTTCCTGTGTTGCCAATTACGTCAGCACCCGTAACTGCAAGCGCAGCACTAGATAATGATAGAAAAGCCAACATTGCAGTGAACGTCGTTAATTTCTTTTTGAATTGACTCATTATATGTTCCCTTTCATGATAAATTATAGTTTTATCCATATGCTCATACATGTAATAAAAACCACATACAGAACAAATATTTCACTTTGTTATCCTCAATGTTACAAAAATTTACATGGAGTAGTCTGTGTATATTGATTTTATCAAAAATAAAAAATAATTTTTAAAACGATATATTATTTATATGTATAAATATGTATGAAATTAACAAAATTTAACATATTCGCAAAAAATTTTTGTTACATTCTTTTTATAGTAAGATAAAAATCATCAATATGATTTATTGGTATATTAAGTCCAATGTTATATGATAGTATTGCGCACTAGTGTGTATCGTGCGAAGTTCCATAGTTAACCATAAAGGAATTTAGGGAAAGTGCATAACAAATTTAAAAACAATTCATTAACTCTTGCTGCCTGCTTAATATTGGGTGCAGGCGTTGCATATGCTGGTCCAGAGGCAGGAGTTGGTTTTAATCCGATGTTTGGTAATTTTGATCCGGGTGTTATTGATCAAACTAACTTAAGGCAAATTAAAGATTACGAACAAAGAGTTCGTGATGATAGAGAAAAAGAACATCTTGAACAAGATATTGAGATGAATAAAGAAATGAAAGATAAAATGCAAGATCTTCCAAATAAGGAAGTTAGTTTTACCTTAAATTCTATTCATATAACAGGTAATACAGAGTATACTGAAGAACAATTGATGAATCTTGTTTGTCAAAAAGTTGGCGACGAAGTTACAATTGATGATTTAGTTGGTATGGCTAATGCAATTACCGAGTTTTATCAAAAAAATGGTTACATTTCTACAACTGCTTATCTTCCTCCGCAAAAAGTTGAAGATGGAAACGTTGAAATTGTTGTCGTAGAGGGTAAATACGGAAATATTACAATTGAAGGCAACAAATGGGCCAGAAAAAAATATTTAAATGCTACTTTCTTAAAAGATAAAAATATACAAGAAGATAAAGTTTTAAATGTAGCAGATATTCAAGAATCTCTTCGTGAATTGAACGCAACTGATTATATAAAAGGTGCTGTTGCTCTTCAAGATAATGAAGATTCTGAACAATATTCAGATTTAACTTTAAATGTTAAAGATAGATTCTCAATTGATTTCGACTTCCGTTTTGATAACCAAGGTAGAAGCTCTGTTGGTTTGAATCGATTTGTTATTTTTGCTGGTATGAGCAATTTAACCGGTTTTGGTGATCAATTATTATCAACAACTTCAATCGCTAGAAGTTCAATTGGTCAAGGTATATTTTATTCTGTTCCAATTGGAAGGCATGAAACTAAATTAAATCTTGGTTACTCATATTCAGGAACAGAATTAGATGAAGGTCCATTAAAAGATTTTAATGTTGAAGGTAAATCCCACAGTTTCTATGTTGACTTGTCTAGAAGACTTGTTAAAACTGAAAATTATAAATTATATGGCGATATCGCATTTGACTTAAGAAATACAGAAACTACTTTAAGAGGTTACGAATTGTACGGATATAAAACCCGTTCAATCAAATTTAATTTAACAAATATTAAAGATGATTTTCATGGTAAATGGTTTGCAAATCTTGGAGTTAGTAAGGGTATTGATGTGTTTGGCGCTTCTAATGATTATTTTGGATATTCAAGCAAACACACTCCAACAAATAAAATGGTTAAATTGCATGCTAACTTGACTCGTTTACAAGTGTTGCCTTGGAGAATGATGGGTATCTTTACTGCTAATGGTCAATGGACAAATAGAAACGTTTGGTATTCAGATAAATTACAAATCGGTGGCGTTTCTTCTGTGCGTGGATTTGAAGAAGGTTATTTCTTAAAAGATTATGGTGCTACAGCATCTTTAGAATTGAGAGCCCCAGTTCCATTCTTGAATAAACTTCCTCAGAAGTTAAGATTTATTGACGACTCTATCAGACTTGCTGCATTTTGTGATGCTGGTTGGTTTGGAGATTATGGTTATGGTATGAGTTCAGATTTTGTTATGAGTGTTGGTGGTGGTTTAATTCTTAAAATGACAAGATACTTATCTGGTAACGTGTATATTGGTGTTCCAATTGTAAATCGTCCTGATGATGCATCTAACTTAAGAGTTCACTTTATGATAACTTCAAACATATTGTAACTTAGTTTTGTTAATATAAACACCCGCCTTTTAAGGCGGGTGTTTATATTTGTATAGTTATGATAGTGTTGCTGGTGATGAAATAGTTAGATTACAAGAAATTTTTAAAATTCTAACAGATCAAATGACAAGTGATATGTTGGAACAAATTGAAGCAATGATGGATAAAATGGCTAAAGAAGCCAAGAGGGATTTGCCCAGATTAGCCAAGCGGGAGCAAATAGAGTTTAATAATTTGTTAACTAAAGAGAACAAAGAAATTCAATTAGCTCAAGAAGAATTAGCACATAAACAATCAAGTATTGATAATTGGGAACAAAAAAAGCAAATGTTGAAGTTGTTATGCAAAATGATTTTCTTCAAAACGGTATCTGGAATCCTGATTACATAACAAACACCAAGAACAACGGAATTGAATTTGTGTACACAGATACAAATGGAAAGAAAGTAATGCAATCTGCAATTGATGTGCCTAAAGAAAGCGTTTTGCATAAAGCTAATGCAGATACAAAAGATAAACACCAACTAGATATGATAGAATAAGCAAGTAAACTATTTATGAAAACTCTCTCGGTGCGTGAGAGTTTATCTATTGTTGATAAGCTTGGAATAGTGGCAGGTACAATGCAAGACCTAAGATTGCAACCAGTATACCTATGCCAACCATTAGCATTGGCTCAATTAATTTTGTGAAGTTGTCTATAGTTGCATCAAGTTCTTTGTCGATATAAGAAACGCAGTGATACAGCGAATCTCCTAAACGACCAGACTGTTCACCTGTCGCAATCATAAATGTCATCATAGTTGGAACTTGGTTTGCATGCTTAAGTGCTGCTGATAAATGCATGCCTTGTTGCACTTTTGTTGCAGCTTCCATGATTGTCATTTTTAATAAGTAGTTATCCATTGTTAGATTTGCTAAAAACAAACAATCTACAATTGGAATACCTGCTTCGTATGATACTTGAAGTACTGCAATAAAATTTGAAAAATTTGAATACTTCATCATTTTAGATAAAACAGGTATGTGTAATACAACTGCGTCCATTTTATTTCTTATGCTCGGTTGTTTGTATAGTGTTGAAAGTATAAAAATTACCAATGCAGTTCCAACAAAACAAGCAATCCAATATTGTTTCATAAATGTACCAGCATCCATGCAGAATTGTGTAATTGGAGGTAATTCTTTACCTAAATTATTAAACATTTCTTGGAATGCGGGGAATACAAATATTAACATTATTAAAACTGCAACAATAGCAAGTGCAACAACTATTGCAGGATACACTAAAGCACCTATTACTTTACCTTTAACAGCATCTTGTTTTTTTAATAATTCCAACATGCGGTTTAAGGTTTTATCAAGTTCCCCTGAGTCTTCACCGGCTTTTACAAGACCAATATATACTCTTCCAAAAATTTCTCTATATTTTTCAAGTGTTTCGCCAAGTGTAGTACCACCAATGATTTCTTTTCTGAAATTGTGAGACATTGTTCTGATTCTTGAAGAATCTGAATTTTGTTCTATGAATAATAAGGCTTCAATAATTGGAATACCTGTTGATGTTAGCATTTCTAGAGTTGACGTAAAATCAATTTTTTCTTTTAAGCTAAGAGCAGAAACTTTATTTGAAGGCTTTAAGCCGAATAAGCCAGATTTTTTATTGTCTGCTGATTCAGCATCCATAATTGAAGTTGGCAAAAGATTCATTGCGCGAATTTTTCTGCGTGCTTCAGCTAAATCTTGCGCTTCAATTCTTCCGGTAACCGTTATAGTGTTGTCTTTTAAAGCTGTATATGTATATGTTGCCATTTTATTCGCCTGCTAAACCTAATATTCTTACTTGTTCTTCGATTGAAGTGCTGCCTTCTAGAATGTGTCTTAAGCATGACATTTTTAACGTCTTCATTCCTTGTTTAATTGCATAATCTTCAAGTTCTACATCATGCGCGCGTTGCGCAATCATTTTCCTTATTTCATTATTTATAACAAGAATTTCTAGTACCGCAAGACGTCCTAAATAGCCTGAGTTTTTACAGTTTGGACACCCATGAGGTCTGTATAATTTTGTTTTAGTTAACTTTTGTATTTCTACAGGATCTGTTAAGATTTGCCTTGCTTCTTCAACTGTTGGGAAGTAAGCTTCTTTGCAATTTGGGCACAATTTTTTAACTAAACGTTGAGCAATAACGCCGGACAATGTTGATGAAATAAGATAATCTTTTGCACCCATTTCAATTAAACGTGTAATTGTTGCGGCAGCTGAGTTTGTGTGAATTGTAGATAACACTAAGTGACCTGTTAGTGAAGCAGAAATTGCTACTTCAAGCGTTTCGTAGTCACGAATCTCCCCTATAAGTATTGAATCAGGATCTTGTCTTAATATTGCACGCAGTGAATTGGCAAATGTAATACCTGCTTTCGTGTTAATTGAAGATTGATTTATGCCCTCAAGCTTAATTTCAACAGGATCTTCGATGGTCGTAATGTTAACATCATCTGAATTCATGTATCTTAAAAGCGCATATAGTGTTGTAGTTTTGCCTGAGCCTGTTGGACCTGCAGTTAGTACGATTCCATTTGGAGATGAAACTAAATATCTAATCTTTTTGATGTCATCTTCCGATGCTCCAACAACTTCGATTTTATCTGCTTTTGCTTGCTTTGAATCCATTTGCGGAGCAAGTACACGAATTACCATTTTTTCGCGTCCGGCAACTGGAAGTGTATTTACACGGAAATCCTGTGCTTTATTTTTGTATTTTAAGGTAAACGAACCATCTTGTGTACGTCTGTGTTCCGCAATATTCATTTTTGATAATACTTTAAATCTTGAAATTACCGCACTATCAACTTTTGCTGGAATTTGAAGTACTTCTTGTAAAGAACCATCTATTCTTAATCTTACTCTATAACCTTCGTTTAAAGGTTCGATATGAATATCTGATGCACGTCTATCGATCGCCATTGTAATAATTTTGTTTGCAAGTTGGGAAACTACGCCATCAGAGTCTTGAATTTCTTGTTCTACTTGGTCCCATAATTCTCCATTTGTTGCCAGTATGGAGTCATCATCGTTAAGTTGTTCTAAAAGTTCTTTTGTTTCTTGTTTGTCTGTTGAATAATACGTGTTTATAAAATTTTCAAATTCAACATGTGTAACAAGCTTAATTGTAGGTTTTAAACCTGTTTGATAAACAATTTCATTAATGACTTTAATATCGTTTGGGTTTACCATTCCCACTACAAGTGATTTGTCTGTCATATTAAGAGGAATAACTTTATTGATTTTTATAAAGTCTTCAGGCAATATTGAAATAGCAGCAGGTAATGATTTTAATTGTTCAGCCGTTGCATACTCAAGACCCATTTGAGCACCAAGTGCTTCTTTTAAATCTTTAATGGTAATAAAACCCATTTTTACCAAAACCGAGCCTAAAGGTATGCCTTGCGCACGTCCTTCAATTAATGCTGTCTGCAGTTGTTCTTCTGTTATTAAATTTTCTTCAATAAGTATTTCGCCAAGTTTTTTTGTTTGAGGCGATTTTACTGAAGATATATCTGCTTTAGGTTTATCTTGTTGAATAATTTCTATTTCATCTTGTTCATCTTCTTGGAACAAATCATCGTCGTTGTCAAATGTTTGATTATCAAAAGAATTATTTAATTCATAGGTTGCGTCTGTTTCTTCGTTAGATATTTCATAGTCGCAATTATCAAAATCATCTTCATTTGTTTCGTTGTAAGTGATATCTTCATCAGATTCTGAGTTTATATCAAAATCTTCATCATTTATTATATTTAATTCCTCTTTGTTCTCATTAATGTCAAAAATTTCAGAAATAGAAGAATTGTATTCTTCTGGCAAGGTTTTACCATATAGTGTTGAATATTTTTCCAAGAAAGTATCATACAATATTTTAAAATCATTGTTAGACATCTTTATAAAATTAACAGTATTATTAATAGACTTTGCTATATATTCTTTGATTTTTGTTTGGTTTGAATCTTTGCAAACTGCAACAAAAAATACATCTTCATCTGTTGCGATGTTTTTTTGCATATTTATCGGCACAAAAGAAAGTTCTTTTGTTGCCGATAAATCAAAGTTGTTTGCTAAATCAAAGTTAATTTTTTTTATTAATTTTATTATTGTATTGTTATCCATTGACATTACATTGTTAATTTCTATAAATCGTATACTTGTCCATTACTTATAGTATCTTCAGCATCTTTTATTATGTGAGGAGTTACCATGATAACTAATTCCTCGCGAGCTTTTTCTGAGTTGTTACCTCTAAAGAAAGCGCCAATAAATGGTAAATCAGATATGAATGGCATTTTAGATACTGTTTGCGTTTCGTTTTCTTTTATTAAACCAGCCAAAACAAGGGTTTCACCATCTCTTATTCTGATATTTTTCAATTCTAAATCACGTCTTTGTAGTAATGTTGCCGCGATTTCTGGTTCTCCTGTTTGTCCAGGTGTTGTTTCCCTGCCTTTAATTGTTGCAAATTCTGGAGTTATGTTCATTGAAACGTAACCATCTGGTGAGATAAAAGGTGTAATTTCAATTAATAGACCTTCATCTGAACCAATATCGTATGTTTTTTGTGTAGCACCTGTGATACCATTTGAGTTTTGTAAAACTTGACTTGTTACGGTTTTTACATAGTCAGACGTTAAGTCGATTGTAGCGGTTTTTCCATTTGTAACCATGATTTTTGGATTAGTAAGCACTCTTCCGTTTCCATTGTTAACTAAGTAGTTTAATTCGTACACAAGAGCCTTGTTATTTGTTTTTTGAGCTACTCCTGCTATATCACCTCCGTCCCACACTAGGAATGGATGTGTTGTTTTTAATCCAGAGCCTGGATTAAAACCTAGAGATATAAATGGTGTCCATAAATTCCAAGTGTTGGAGAATGCCTTAGAGCCAGTTTCGTTTAACTCTACAACTGATAATTCAACATATGCCATTAATTGTTTTTTATCATGTTCTTTGATAAAATCTTTTATAACTTCAATTTGTTCTACAGAACCGCCGTATGTGTTGATTTTCCCTAGGTCCGGGAAATATGCAACTGTTAAAGGGGTGCTTTTGAATGCGGTTAAATCTGCTGATTTTCCTGATTGACTGCTTTGATCTGCGCCATCTCTGCAAGCTATTTCCCCGCCACCAAGTGCAATTTTGTCGCCAGAGCTACTGCTTGATGAAGAGCTTGTAGATGATGAAGATGATCCTTCGCCACTAAACATAGCATCACAGATTAATTTTGCCATCTCTTCAGGTGTTGTGTGGTTAACTCTAAAGCTATTAATCATAGGTTTAGTATCAATCATTGGCAATATGCGCTTAATTGCATTAACGTCTGCCAATGTACCAAAAACCATAATTTGATTTGTTCTTGGGTTTGAAGTAACTATAGGTTTGTTTGATAAACCAAATATATTTGAAGAAAATAAGTTTGCATTTAAGAAGGATGCAACATTTTCTGAATTAACATATTTAATTGGAATTACTGTCATGTTTTGTCTTGTATACGCAATATTCTTTGAAGCCTCAAGAGTCATTACAGTAATTGTATTTCCATCAATTGTATATGTTAATTGTGATGATTTAAATATAGTCATGAAGGCTTCATTGACCGTAACATTGTTCAGATCTAATGTAATTTTACCTTCAACTGATTTATCGAAAACAATATTAAGACCGCCTTTATCTGCAATCATCCTTAAAGCTTGTTTTAAATCAGAATCTCTTAAAGAAAGATTTATTTTTAAATTAGAATTTGCAATTGTTGGTATCGAATCAAGTTTTAAGGTAGCTTCAACACCTCTTGCATCTGTTGAATTCATATTAAGTAGGTTTGAATTCGATTCTTGTGAATTATACATGTATGCGCTCGATACGCTATCCAAATATGAGACTTTGTCTTCTTCATATCCAAAAACCGTTTGCGTTAACAGTGTTAAGCTTAAAAGCGTTAAGCATATTTTACCTACACTATCCGGTCTGAAATTTTGCATTTTTTATCTTCTCCCAAATTAAATTATTTTGTATTAATAGTTATGTCTTCTTCTGAAACATATCTTAGGTTTTCAGTGTTTGATTTTGTTCTATTTTTTTCTGAATTAACTGAATAGTATTGCTTTCCGCCACCTTCATTCTTAGACATAAATTGAGCACTTCCCTCAAATCTAGAATCTATTTTGAACTCTTCGCCAATATTGGCTCTGTATGTATTAGGGCCAAGAGCGATGGTTACGTGATTTTTGGCTATTTCGATAATTTTGTAGTTATCTAGTTTATCACCTTTTTGCACAAAATAGTCGTTATTGTCATATGTTATGATAGCTGATGGTTTTATTTCATCGTACATTATACCGGATACGGCTATTGTCATTAATTGAACAGTTTCTTCTTCTGGTATTCCATATTCTGACGGTGGTTTTGGTACACCTGACTTATCATATAATATGCTTGCATCTGGAATATCTGTTGTTGCATATTTAGCAATTGGCATGAAAGGATGTGAACGACCCGTAGGAACAACTTTGATTACTTGTTTCTTCTCTTCTTTTGTTTCCTCTTTTTCTTCGGGTTTAACTTCGTTTGCTTCATCTTCGCTAACAACAGGAATATTTTCTTGCGTAATTTGACGTTGTTTAATTTCTTCTTGTGTTGTGTTGTTTAATTCTTCTTGAATAGAATGTTTAGGAGGTAGCTCATTTTGATTAAATTTGTCGTATTGTGCGTTTTCTTGGAAATAGTTTATTCCGTAGTATGCTGCTCCGCCTATGATGGCTATAAATAACAAGAGCAATAATGCAGGTGACCCGGAAGATGATTTCTTTTTCTCATTTTTTCTTGGTAGCGGATTGTCTTCAATTGTATTTTGTTCAAGCACTACATTTGCAAGTTGACTATCAATATCAAATTCATCACTAATGTTATTTTCTGCAACATTTTCATATGTATTTGACTGAGTTTTATATGTATCGGCTTGGGTATCATTGATGATATTAATAATTTCTTTGTCATCAATTTCTTTTTCTTCAATTTGAAGCTCATCATCAGTGTTAATCATTGTTTGTTTTGATTGCACTTTGTTCTTCCTGATGTTTGATATTTGGATATCTTCATCAGTATTTAATACATCTTCCCAAGTTACTGTGCCATCTTCGTCAATACGAATATCAGCATCTTCTCTTATAATATCTTTTTCGTCCTCAAAAAACATTAACTTTAAACTCTTATTCTAATACTATCTTCGGTTTTTATAATCCACTAAAACTATTTTAAGTGTACTATGATTTTTTTGTTTGTCAAAATGTAACTTTTTAGTAATATTCTTCATCATACATAAGTTCTATTCCTGCAACTATAATTGTGTCTCCGTTTTGAATTCCATATTCTCTAAGTGAGTTATAAACACCCATTGAATCAAGAATATTGGTAAATCTTTTGATTTGTTGAGTGTTTCGAATATCTGTTACCGAAGCTAATCTTTTTAATTTCCCCCCAGTAACAGTGTATGTATTTTTGTTAAGTTTTTCAATAATGAAATCTGAATCATCATTATCAAATGCGTCTAAATCTTCTTCTATATCTAATTCGATTTCAATATCTTCAATTTCATCTAGTTTGACATATAAGTAATTTAGTAATTCTTTTATTCCATCTTTAGTTGCGGTAGAAATTATATATGAATTGTTTTTAATGTTGAATTTTTCTCTGAAGTTTTTTTCAATTTCAAGAGCGTGTTCAAAATCTGCCAAGTCTAATTTGTTTAAAACTAAGATTTGCTCACGTTTTGCTAATTCGGAATCAAATTTTTGGAGTTCGTTATTTATTTTTTTGTAGTTTTCTATTGAATCATCTTTTGAAATATCAACAACATGGAGCAGAAGTTTGCATCTTTGAACATGGCGTAAAAACTCATGTCCTAAGCCTAAACCCTCTGAGGCTCCTTCAATTAAACCAGGAATATCTGCTATAACAAAGCCATCTCCTTGAGGTTTTTTAACAACACCAAGGTTTGGAACCAAAGTTGTAAATGGATAATCTGCAATTTTTGGCTTAGCAGCGCTTATTACGGAAATCAAACTTGACTTACCAGCATTTGGCATACCAACCAAACCAACATCAGCTAGTAGTTTTAATTCTAGTTCCAATTCTCTTTCAATTGCTGGTTCTCCGGGTTCGCAAAATTGAGGTGCTCTTTTTTGACTTGTTGCAAAACGAGCATTTCCTCTTCCTCCTCGTCCGCCTTTTGCAATTAAGATAGTTTTTCCGTCTTTGTTTAAATCTGCAATTAGTTTTCCTGTTTTTAAATCACGCACGACAACACCAACAGGCATTTTAATATATAAATCTTTCCCGTTTTTCCCGTGGCAATTTTTGTTTTGGCCATTTTCACCACGTTCTGCTTTATAAATAGATTTGTGTGTAAAATCCAGCAAGGTTGACATGTCGGATGTAGCTATAAAATATACATTTCCGCCGTTTCCACCGTCACCACCTGCAGGCCCACCTTTATCGACATATTTTTCTCTGCGCCACGCTAAAGCTCCGTTGCCGCCGGCACCGGACATAACTTTAATTTTAGCTTTATCGATAAAAGTTGTCATTTAAATTGCTATTCTTTCATTTTTAGAAGAATTATATTCTTCTAATTTTTCCCTTAAGTCTAATAAATTAACACTATATTGTTCTTGAGATTGAAAATTTTTAAATACAGCATCTGAAATACACTGTAGCATTAGGGCATAGGTGATGTCATCAATCTTAGTGTTTATTTTTTTACCGATTAATTCCATCATAAATGGGTAATATTCCATTGCAAAGCATGAATTGATACTTGCTATAGTGCTTAAAAGAACCCTGTCTTGTGTGTCTTCAAAAACGATGGTTAGGTAATATTCGCTATATTCTAAAACTTTATTTAATAAGTGTAATTCTTTATTTTTTGATTTATATTTTTCAAAACATAGCACAAAGTCATTATAAATATTTTCATCACTAGTTATTTGCCCGTTGTTTTCCAAAGTTAAGAAGTCTTTTAAAAAACAGCCAATTAAATTTAAGTCATTATTAAAGTTAGCAAGTAACTGTTTTAATAATATTTTGTCTTTGATGTCTAAATTAAATTCTAAATACTTGTTTAGTTTTTCTATTTGTAAAATGTAATCCATGCTTATATTTTATATGTTTATTTTCACTAATAACAAATATTTAATAAAACTTAATTCCTGTATCCACTTCCTGCTTTGTAGCCTGAAACACTGTATAAAATAGGCAATGTTGGTTCAATCCATTTTAATCCTGATAATAAAGAAACTGTTGCAATATCATCGGTATGAAGGCAAATATCCATTGCTTCGGGTTTTCTTTCTTGTTGTTTTGATTTTGTAAGTGGTGCAATAATCTTTTGGGAGATAAAGTTAGCTATTTTTGAACCTCCTAATACCCCTGTTAGGACTATTCCTGAAACCATGCTTATTGCTCGAGCTGATTTTGATGTTATATTCAGTTTTTCAAGTATTCCCAATGCTACACCTGCTCCAATATTGCACATAAATATATTTGCTAAATACTGATAAATTCCTTCATTTATTTTATTTGGAATCGTTTTTTTGCAATCTTCTTTTGTTGCAATATCTGCGCTAATTCCGCCTAGAATCCCGCCAATTACTGGAATTGCTCCGTAGGTTGATAAGTAGCCTATCTCTGAGAAGATATCGCGTGCTTTAATATTTTCAGGATCTGGGATTAGTTTATTAAATAATTCTTTACCATTTTTGTCTTGTACTAGTTCTTGAACTAAAGTTTTTATTTCACTAAGAGATAATATTTTATTTGTTGCTTTTTCTAATATTGGTTTAATGTCTTCCTTTATTTGGTTTTTAGAAATATAATCATTGATTAATTCACTGTTTTTTCTTGCAATTTTTTCTATAGGTTCAATACTTTCCCTTTTTACAAGTTTTGATGCAATTTTTGGTGCTGCTAAGGCACTTGCAATTGAAAAGGCCATAATTATGCCTTTTTTAAAAATTTCTTTTTTTGCTTGTTGTTTATCTTGTGTGTTTTTGAATGTGTCAAATGCGTCACGTGCAAGAAGTGCGCTTCCACCAATAGTCATTATTGCTGGCATGGCTTTGTTTAGTTTCGAAATCAAAATTGGCTGGTCTAAAAATTTTCCAAATATTTTGAAGTTATTCATGGCTATTTATATACTCATTCATTTTTTCTATTAATTCATCATCTATTACATGTTCAATTTTGCATGCGTTTTTGTCTGCTAAGGCTGAATCTATTTTAAGAATTTTTGCAAAAAAACTGGATAAAACATCATGTTTTTTTATAGTTTTTTTTGCTTGTTCTATTCCTTTTTGAGTTATTTTAATTCCTCGTCTACCTTCATAGATAATTAAATCTAGGTCGGCAAGTCGAATTAAGGCTTCTGAAATAGTCGAGCGTGAAACATTAAACCTGTTTGCTATATCGATTGCTTTGATAGCTTTATCTTGAGCAATTTTATTATGAATATATTCAAGATAATCTTCTAAACTTGATGTTATCATTGTTAGGCTTCCCTTACGAATTTATTTTATTGTAAGGTAAACCTTACAAGATGTCAATAAAATATTTTGTATAAAACAGTACGCTTTATACAAAAGTTTACTAAACAATAATTATCGCTTGCTTTTAAACCATGTTTAAAATAGAATTTTAGTGTTATTAGATTACCTTTTCGGTCATTATTTCCAAATGGCATTTTAGCCAGCCCAAAAGCCAAGGGGTCAGGATTAAACCGAAAAACAGAAAGGACAAGAAACATGGCTACAGCTACTTTAGTAGAATTATTAGATGCTGGTGTACACTTTGGTCACCAAACTCAAAAATGGAATCCAAAAATGAAACAATATATTTTTGGTGCAAAAAATGGTATTTACATAATCGACTTAAGAAAGACTTCTGATTTATTAGATGCAGCTTATGATGCGGTAAGAAAAGTTGCTTCTATGGGAAGAAATGTACTTTTTGTAGGTACTAAAAAACAAGCAGTTGATGTAATTGCTCAAGAAGCTACAAGATGTGGTTCATACTATATTAACCGTCGTTGGTTAGGTGGTATGATGACTAACTTTGAAACAATTCGTGGCAGAGTTAACAAATTAAGAGAGTTAGAAGCATTCTTAGAATCTGGTGCTGCTAATAAACTTCCTAAAAAAGAAGTTGCTCAATTAAACAGACAATTAGCAAAATTATCTAAAACATTAGGCGGTATTAAAGAAATGAAAGGTATGCCTGATATTTTAGTTGTGGTTGATCAAAAGAAAGAATTAATTGCAATTAAAGAAGCTAATAAACTTGGTATTCCTGTTGTATGTTTAGCAGATACAAATGCTGACACTGATGGTATTGACTACATTATCCCTGGTAATGACGATGCTCTTCGTTCAATCAAATTAATCGCTTCAAAATTGGCTGACGCTGTTTTAGAAGGAAAAGAGTTAAGAGCTAACAATGCTAAAACTACAGGTAAAATCGAAAAAGTTGTTGCAGCTGATGCTAATGCTGAAGCATAAGAAATTAGATTAGAATTAGGAGAATAAACTATGGAAATTAAAGCATCTATGGTAAAAGAACTAAGAGATAAAACTGGCGCTGGTATGATGGACGCTAAAAAAGCTCTTGTTGAAACCAATGGTGATATGGATAAAGCAGTTGAGCTATTAAGACAAAAAGGTATGGCTTCTGCTGATAAAAAAATGGGCAGAATTGCTGCTGAAGGTGTAGTTGCTTCAGTTGTTGAAGGTAAAATCGGTGCTATGGTTGAAGTAAACTGTGAAACTGATTTCGTTGCTAAAAATGAAGATTTTAAAGAATTTGCTTTAATGATGGCTCGTGCAGTTGCTAAATTAAACCCAGCAACAGTTGAAGATTTGTTAGCTGCTGTTTGTCCAGAATGTCAAAAACAAATCGAAGAAGTAATTAAAGAAAAAATTGCTACAATTGGTGAAAAAATTACTATCAGAAGATTTGAAAGATATGATGTTGCAGGTTCTGTTAACACATACATCCACAATGGTAAAATCGGTGTTATGGTTGAAGTAACTGGCGATGCTGATGAGGCTTTAACAAAAGATGTATGTTTGCACATTGCTTCAAATGCTCCTGAATTTATTTCAAGAGAAGAAATCCCAGCTTCTATAATTGAAGAAGAAAAACGTATCGAAATGGGTAAAGAAGATCTTGCTAATAAACCTGAACAAATCAGAGAAAAAATTGTTGAAGGCAGAGTTAATAAACTAATGGCTCAACGTTGTTTATTGGAACAACCATTTGTTAAAAACCCTGATTTAACAGTTGGACAATTGATTGAAGGCAAAACTACAATCGTTAAATTTGATAGATACGTTCTTGGTGAAGGTATTGAGAAAAGACAAGATAACTTTGCGCAAGAAGTAATGAGCCAAATTAAAGGTTAGTTTTATACAAAAATATAAAAAGAGCTGGCGAAAGTCAGCTCTTTTTTGTAGAATAAAATTATGAAGATAATATTAGCATCTAAATCACCTAGAAGATATGGAATTTTAAAAACACGAGGATATGAGCCTGTAGTTGTTTGCTCTAATTATGACGAGCAAATTAATGGCTTGATCTATAGTGATATTTTGGTTGAAAATTGTGCTTTTCAAAAAGCTTTAGATGTTAAAAAACGTATTGGTGATAATGAACTTATTGTTTCCGCTGATACTGTTGTGGTTAATAATGGCGTGATTCTTGGAAAACCAAAAGATAAAAATGAAGCTTTTGAGATGTTATATTCTTTATCTAATAAAACTCATTTTGTTTCAACTTCGATTTGCTTGATTTTTAAGGGACAGATTTTAAAAGCAACAGAGAAAACATTTGTGACTTTTAAAGAATTATCAAAAGAAGAAATTTTGAATTATATAGAAAAATGTAATCCTTTTGATAAGGCTGGAAGTTATGGAATTCAAGATGATGGATTTAATTTTGCAATTAAAATAAGTGGCGAACTAGACAATGTTATTGGGTTTCCTTTAAGTTTGTTTAAAAAACAATTAAATTTATTGATTACATAAAAAACATGCACAATATCCATTATCGTGTTTTTTTAATTCAGGTTTTATATTTTTACATGTGTCCATTGTAAAATTGCATCTTGGGTGAAATTTGCAACCACTTATTGTTTCTGTAATAGGAGAGATTTGTCCTTTGATGTTTTCAAGCTTCTTGCCTTTTTTTGTCGGAAGAGCGCTTAAAAGAGCTTTTGTGTAAGGATGCAAAGGATTTTTAAATAATAATTTGCTTTCATTTTGCTCAATAATGTTTCCAAGATACATTATTGTTGTAGTATCGCAATAGTTAGAAACTATCGACAAGTCATGTGTAATTAAAATAATTGTTTTGCCTTTGTTTTTTAAATTAACCAATAAGTCTAATATTGAATTTGAAGTTGAGACATCCAAAGCAGTTGTTGGCTCATCTGCCAGAATAAGTTCTGCTCCTGAAATTAATGACATAGCTATAATTATTCTTTGTTTCATTCCTCCTGATAGCTCATGCGGGTATGATTTTAAAACATTTTCGATATTTTTGATTTTTACCTCTTCTAGTGATTTTTTTATTATTTCTATGTCGTTTTTAACTTCTAAAAGTTGATTTTCGATTGTATATAGTGGATTTAGCGACATAAAAGGATCTTGAGGTATTAAAGAAATTTTTGCACCTCTGATATTTTGAATTTCTTTATCTGATAGAGTCAACAGGTTTTTATTTTGAAAAACAATTTCTCCGCCTCTGATTTTTCCGTTTTTTGGTAATAGTTTTAATATGGTGTTAATTAAAACGGATTTACCACAGCCGGATTCACCAGCAATTGCATGGATTTTACCTTTTTTGAAAGAAAGATTGATATTGTTTAATGCGTAATAAAAATTATCTTCTATTTTAAAGCCAACATTTATATTTTTAATTTCTAAAATATTATCCACAAATAAATCCCTATAAATACTATAGGGATTATATCATATTATAAAATTTTAACATTATACTTTTGTTGTTTTATTCTCTTCAATTTTGGCTTTCATTTTTTTTCTTCTCATTAAATCAACGAAAGCTTCAAGGCGTGTAATATAACCAGCACGTCCTGTTTGTTCATCCATAATCAAAGATAAAATTGGTAAATTTACATCTTCTCTCATTTTTGGGAAAATATTTTGACTCATAATTTCAGGCATACAAGTAAAAGGTGACACATGGATTAAGCCATCAACATTTCTTTCTTTTGCATAAAGTACGTCTGAAATGCATTCTAAAGCATCACCACCAATATCTCTCATTAAGTATGGTTTTGCTAGTCTGTAAGCGCGTTCCAAATGGGTTTCTCCTTTTTTAAACATTTTTGGAATAATTGCGTCTTTCAAAAATGATGAAACCGTTAAAGAACGTCGAACTTGAACGCCCATTGCGCCAAGTTCTCTTTCCATATTTTGATTTGAAAATTCATCATTTACAATATAAATTTCACCTGTTAAATCAACGTGTAAAATGTCTCTATTTTTATCAATTTCAACATTTGAAATTTCTTTTAACCCTTGTTTTAGTGCTTTTGATAATTCTTTAGCATTGTTAGCGTTTCGAATTAATTTAATAGCTTTATTGAATGCGCGTTCTGAATCACCTTTTTTTATTTCTCTTGCTCTATGATAAGATAAGAAATTTTGAAGTTCATCAACCGCAAAAACTGTTCTGATTGCAAGAAAAATTGCATTCATGATTTTTAAATAATTTTTACATCCGCTAATTCTGGTTAAATAATCAATCATGCCTTTTATGCCATCATAAAGACTTAATTCAATATAATTTGCATTATAACCAAGTTCTTTTAAAACTTGCTCTATGTTTCTTCCGTATTCTCCAAGTCTGCATATACCTGGACTCGCAATCATTGAAACATAGTCAACTCCGCCATCAAGTGCTTCCATAAAATTTCCTAAAATTAATTTGTAAGGTAAACAGATTGCTTCAGGAGAATTTTTAGTTCCCATTGAAAGAGTTTTTTTGCTTGTGTAAGGCGGAATAAAAGGTTCAACTCCAATTGTTTTTAATGCCATCTCCCAAGCCACGTAAATTGTGCCCATGTGGGGAAAAGCTACTTTTATTTTTTTATTTTCTTTATTTTCCATAAAAAAATTATACTATAAATATTTTTTGCGCAATTTTTTTAAAGAAAAACACTTTATTGTTTTATATTAGGATTTTACGGAGGTTAATTTTTTATGGAGCAAATTCAAAATCTAGGACGGGTAAGTTTTCAAGCAAATGCAATGTCGGCAAAAGAAGCTGAACAAGTATCAACTCCAGCTATGTCAAATCCAATTGAAAATGGAGATGAAAAGTCAATGAGTGCACTTCAATGGGCGGGTGTAATTGGAGCTGCAACACTGGCTGTTGGCGGTATTGCGTATGCTGCTATTCGAGGTAAAGGAATTGATTCAAAATATGTTAAATTTGATAAAGCAGGTAAGGCAACTTATCAAAAAGCAGCTGATGGTTCTGAATTAGGTAAAATTTCTAAATGGATTAAAGGTATTGATAAAAACGGCAATATTAAATCTGGTAAAGTTGTAAAATATGCCGAAGATGGTT
The DNA here is from genome assembly GCA_017560095.1 of Candidatus Gastranaerophilales bacterium. Taxonomy (GTDB): domain Bacteria; phylum Cyanobacteriota; class Vampirovibrionia; order Gastranaerophilales; family Gastranaerophilaceae; genus RUG14156. Next base: position 45,300 of record JAFYOU010000039.1, on the reverse strand, counting down.
CTAAAAGCCTAACTACTAAATTCAATGATGGAAAAAGAATTTCTCAAAAAGTATTTAAAGATGGAAAAACAATCAAACTAGAGTATAACTCTGATAATAAACTGATTAAAAGCATAAAAGACGGTGTAACAACAACTTTTGAGTATGGTGCAGATGAAGCCACTAAAGGAAAACTTGTTAAAAAGACTGTTGGAAATGATGTATTTACATATAAATATGACGCATCTGGAATGAGTGAAATTGTTAAAAATGATAAGGAAATAACAAAATTCACTAAACTTGGTAAAAAAATTGAAAAAGTAGAATATCCAAACGGAACAATTCAAAAATTTGACTACGATAATGAGGGCAAGCTCAAATCAAGAGTAATTGATGATAAAGACGGTAAAACGATTTTAAATCAAGTAATTTCTCGCAATGATAACGGTATTGATTCAATTTGGACAAAAGAGGTTTTATCTAACGAAACTCGTATAACTTGCAAAAAAGATGGTTTGATTGGCACTTCTGTCAAGACAAATGGTGAAAACAAAACATATACTAGAACATTCCAGCAAGGCGATAAAATCCTTGTTGGAACAAGAGATAATTCAAAAGGCTTTGAATATAAATTAAATGGTCAAAAAGTTGATTCTAAAAATGAAGAATTGGGAAAACTCCTTGGTGTAGAACAAAGTCTTTTTGACAGGGTAGGTCAATCTATTTGTCAGTAAAACTATATAAAAACCCTTACCGAAATCGGTAAGGGTTTTTGGTAATTCTTTTAAGTTAACTATTTAACTTCTACTTTAGCACCAGCTTCTTCTAATTTAGCTTTGATGTCAGCAGCTTCTTCAGGTTTTACACCTTCTTTAACAGCTTTTGGAGCACCATCAACTAAATCTTTAGCTTCTTTTAAGCCTAAGCCAGTTAATTCACGAACTAGTTTTAAAACTGCGATTTTGTTAGCGCCAGCATCAGTTAAGATTACGTTAACTTCTGATGGAGCTTCAGCAGCAGCTTCAGCAGCAACTGGAGCAGCAGCAACAGCTACAGGAGCAGCAGCAGAAACGCCAAATTTTTCTTCCATAGCTTTTACTAATTCAGCAGCTTCTAATAATGTTAATTTTTCAATTGATTCTAAAATTGTTTCTACGTTAGACATTTTTATTCACCTTTCATAATTAATTTTGTAATAACTTACGCTTGTTTTTGCTTTGCTACAGCGTCAATAGCACGTACAAGAGCTGACATAACTCCATTGATAGAGTATACTAAGCCACTTGCTGGAGAATTGATAGAGCCAAGAATTTTTGCGTATAGCTCTTCTTTTGATGGCATAGAAGCAAGTTTTTTAGCTTCGTCAGCATTAAGAACTTTGCCTTCTAGTACAGCACCAGTAATTTCTCCTTTTTTGTTTTCTTTAATGAATTTTGCTAATACTTTTGCAGCAGCTACTTCATCGCCATAACCAAAAGCGATTGCAGTAGGGCCAGTCATCAATTCAGCAATTGCTTCAAATGATGTTCCTTGAGTAGCAACTTTGCAAAGAGTATTTTTTGTAACTGTTAAATCAGCATCAGTTTTTTGTAATTCACGTCTTAATTCAGTGATTTCTTCAACTGATAACCCACGATAATCAGCTACAACAGCAACTTTAGCATTTTCAAATTGTTTTTTGTAATATTCAATTTTGTCATTTTTGAATTGTTTTGTTGCCATTTTGTTTGCGTTTCTCCTTTCTTTTAAGACTTCGCAAATCAATTTTATAAACAAAAAAGTTTTGCGAGTATAGTACGCAAAACGGCCAAAATTATTAAATAAGTAATATTTAATTTTTTGAAACCTCGGTTGGAAATTTAAGGCATAAGCCACCAACTGTCTTTGGTACTATAATGATAATACTTGGTCAAGTTATATTGTCAATTAAATTCTTAACATAAATTAATATTTTGCTCAAATTAAGCAATTATTTTTTTTAGTAGAGTTTCTATTAACAACTAAAGCACTCCAACTATACAAAAGTTAATATTTTGTTCGTTTTGCTTTAATTAACAAAAGTGACGTGTTATAATAAATGCCCAAATGTAAAAGAATGAATATGCTAAACAGTAAAGAAAAAGTTTTAAAAGATGTACATTTGAAACAGTATTCTGACTTAATTAATAAGATTGCCAAAGTCGAATATAGGTCTATGGGGGCACAATATTTAATTGAATTTGAAGAGTTGATTAATATTGGTTTTCAAACAATCAATGTTTTGTGTTCTCAAAAAGATTTTGCTACATATAATGAAAGTTATTTGTCAACTGCAATTAAATGGGCAATAAGAAATGAACTTAGAAATAGATATCGTTGGTATGGTGTTCGACAAAATCCTAATTTAACTGAAGAAGAACAAAATGAATTAAAAGATGCTATCTATAAAGCAATTTTATCTACTGATGATATGAACGATGCTGAAAAAAGCTTTGAAGTGAAGGATTTTAGGAAAACTCCTGAAGAAAATTGTGAATTTTCAATGATGGCAAAAGTTATTAAAAGCGCTGTTGAAACCTTGCCTCAAAGAGAACGTGAATTAATTGAATCTAAATTTTATTCTGAAAAAAAATTACATGAATTATCTGATGAATTTTCAATATCTCCAAGTAGGATTTCACGAATTATAAAATCTGCATTAGATAAAGTTAAAGATGAATTATTAAAAAGCGATGTTATTTAACATCGCTTTTTAATTTAGTTATTTACTAATACATTTTTATAATTTTATTAATTGAATTTTTAGCTAAATCATAAATTTCATCTAATTGATTTTTTTCAAAAGGCAAACCTTCTGCTGTTGTTTGAAATTCAATTATTTTCCCCGAAGCTGTTAAAACTACGTTTGAATCAACTTGAGCATTTGAATCTTCTTGATAACAAAGATCAACCATTACTACATTATTTACAATTCCAGCGCTTATTGCTCCAATTGGTTCAATTATTGGGTTTTCATTTATTAAACCTTTTTCAAGTAGTTTTTTAATCATATCGCAAACTGCAACATATGCTCCACAAATTGAGGTTGTTCTTGTTCCGCCATCTGCTTGAATTACATCAGCATCAATTATAAAAGTTTTTCCTTTGATTTTAGTTAAATCAAGGCAAGCTCTTAAAGAACGCCCAATTAATCTTTGAATTTCTTGTGTTCTTCCTGAGATTTTTGTTCTTTCTCTTTGGCAACGAGTTTCTGTGCTTGATGGCAAAAGGGAATATTCGGCAGTTAACCAGCCCTCAGGAGAATCTTTTTCCATCCATTTTGGAATTGCGTCTTCAAAATTTGCGCATACTAGTACTTTTGTTTCTCCAAACTCAACTAATACAGAGCCAAGTGAGTGCTTTGTAAAATCATGTGTAAATTTAATTGGTCTTAATTCGTCATTTTTTCTGCCATCTATTCTCATAATATCCTCGCTTTTTTATTTATCTTAGCATAATTTATAATTTTGAATTAGATTTTTTTCCAATTTAATCATTGATTAAATATTTTATTATGTGATTGTAAATCCTCAACTCTTCTGATTGCTACTTCCTCCCTTTGGGAGGTTTTTTTAAGCGTATATTAAAATAAAAGAAAAATCGCCATCACGAGCTACGCACACCTCTGCCCTCGTCTTCGCTCGCTAAGCCAAGTCTGGCTAAGCTCGCTCGACATTATGGTACGGACTACGCTCTGTCTGTCGAAGCTCATCGCTTCGCCATCACGAGCTACGCACACCTCTGCACTCGTCTTCGCTCGCTAAGCCAAGTCTGGCTAAGCTCGCTCGACTTGGGTGCAAAAAAAATCCGCAAAAAGCGGATTAATGCTATAAAATCTGCATATGGAGGAAGGAGTGGAAAAGAGAACAACATGTATTTAATACCACATATAAAAAGTATATAACATGTATATAAAATTATGTTTCTTTAATTAATTTCATTGCTTCATGTATACTGCACAATGCAAAAGCACGAGCTAGAGGTTGAGAAAAATCATCAAATTCCTTGAATAATTCTTTTTCAGATTTATCACTTGAAGCAATGCAACTTCTGTTCCAACCGTTATAATCCTTGTCCATATAAAAATGTGGAGTATTGGAAAGTTTGAATATATCTTCATCACACATATTGTTCTCCAACATTACATATTCTTCTTCGGTTAAAAATATCCCATCCTCCTTATTTGGTGATGTGTATAATTCTAAATATCCTAATATTGAATCTGCACTTAGTTTATCTTTTTGGCACGTATTCATTTCTGTGAAAAAAGTAGCTAAATAATTCAAGCTTCTTCCGGATAAAAAGTAATCTAGCAAGATAATGAAATCATTATTTTCTTGATTTACTCCATGTTGTTCTAAATATTTGGGTAGATATTTTAAATTTGTTTCTTCTATATATTTCTCGAGTTCTTCCTTTTTAGGTTCTGGCATGTCTCTTAATCCAGAAACTGGAAGAAAAATAACCCTACAACCCAATGCTTGCATTGTTTCTGTTATTGCAGATGGACTTGTGCCAACAGAAATAATTATATAACCTTCTTTATAGGATTCGTCATAGTGCTTTTTTAGGCAAATTGCCGCTTTGGCAATTGTTTCTGGCGTTGTTGATGTTATGTGATAACGCTCTATATGTTTTTGAGCCTTTACCAATGCACTAGGATGGTTTTTTATAATATCATCATATTCTTCTTTGGTTACTTTACCTTTTTTTCTTAAGAAGGTTTTAAAAAATATTTCCTCTTTTTTTTGAGAAGCAGCAATTGCTGTACTGTTTTCAATCCCAAGTGAAGTTGCTTGTTGTGGAATTTTGGTATCTTTTTGCAGGTTTGTATGGGTATCATCTGGTTTTGAACCAGTTCTTTTTTGGAGTAAATTGCGACTATTAAAAGTTTGTAAATATATATAATTGTTTATATTTTGAATGTTCATAATAATATACCTAAAATCTTATTTGTATAAAACGTGTAAATATCAAAATTGTTATTTAAATTTATTGACCAAAATGCTTTAACAAACTAAACTATATATAAAGATGAATTTTTAAAAAGGAGTAAAAGATGGTAAAAATGTATTACGCAAATGATTGCGATTTAAATAGATTAAATGGTAAAACTGTTGCAATTATGGGATATGGCTCTCAAGGACATGCCCATGCTTTAAACTTAAAAGAATCTGGCGTAAATGTAGTTGTTGGCTTATATGAAGGTTCTAAATCAAAAGCTAAAGCCGAGGCTCAAGGTTTAAAAGTTTTAAGCGTAGATGAAGCAGCCAAAGTTGCAGATTTAATCATGATTTTACTTCCTGATGAAGTTCAAGCCAAAGTTTATAATGAGTCAATTAAACCATATCTAACTGCTGGCAAAACTCTTGCTTTTGCACATGGTTTTAATGTTCACTATAATTTAATTGAAGCACCATCCGATGTTGATGTTATTATGATTGCACCTAAAGGCCCAGGACATACCGTTAGAAGTGAATACGCCGAAGGAAAAGGTGTACCTTGCTTAATTGCAATACATCAAGATGCATCTGGTAATGCATTAGCAAATGGCTTAGCATACGCTGCTGGTATTGGTGGTGCGCGAGCTGGTGTTATCGAAACAACATTTAAAATCGAAACAGAAACAGATTTATTTGGCGAACAAGCAGTTTTGTGTGGCGGTGTTTGTGCGTTGATGCAAGCTGGTTTTGAAACATTAACAGAAGCTGGCTATGCGCCTGAAAACGCATATTTTGAATGTATACATGAAATGAAATTGATAGTAGATTTGATTTATCAAGGTGGCTTTGAAGCAATGAGAAAATCAATTTCAAATACTGCTGAATACGGAGATTACGTTACTGGTAAACGCATAATTACGGAAGAAACTAAAAAAGAAATGAAGAAAGTTTTATCAGAAATCCAAGATGGTACTTTTGCTAAAAATTGGATTAATGAATGCAATACAAATCAAATCAATTTCAAAACAACAAGAAAACTAAAAGCTTCTCATCCGTTAGAAGCTGTTGGAAAAGAGTTACGTAAAATGTATTCTTGGAATGAAGAAAAATAAGGTAAAGTAAAAATGGAAGAAAATACTTTATCAATAGAGGATGTTAATCTGTGGCTTGACGAGTATCATACTACAGATGATGATAAAACTAAAAAACGATTAAAAGAGCTTGTGATTTTGGCTTGTATGCCTATAGTAAAAAAAGTTGCTCGTTCGTTAGCTCGTCGTTGCACTGACCCTGTGGAAGATATTACTCAAGTTGGTTCTTTGGGGTTAATTAAGGCTGTAGATTTATATAATCCTGAAATTTCAAAGAATTTTAAATCTTATGCAACATATTTAATTACAGGTGAAATTCGCCATTATCTGCGGGACAAAACTACTATCATCCGTGCTCCAAGAGAAATTAAAGAACTTTCTTTTAGGGTTCACAAGTTAACATTAGAATTAACTGAAAAACTTGGAAGAATTCCTACGGACAAAGACATTGCAGAAGCTTTGCAAATGCCTCAAGAAAAAGTTGAAGAATGTAATAATCTTGAACGCAGAACGACGACTATTTCCATTGATCAAATAGTAGGAAATGACGAAAATTCAATTTCGCTTGTCGAAAAAATTGAAGATGAAAGCCAAAGCGCTGCTTTTAATAGCTATGAAAATAGAATAATTTTAAATGATGCTATTAAAAGGCTTGAACCTATCGAGCAAGAACTTGTAATTTTAAATTACTACGAAGGCTTAAATCAAAGAGAAATATCTGAAAAGTTAAATATTTCTCAAATGCAGGTTTCAAGAAAACTTAAGAAAGCTATCCAAAAGTTATTTCAAATTGTTTCAAAAAAAGGTTTAAAAAGCTATGAATAATTTAGAACTATTACCTCAATGGTTTATAGTTTTGTATGTCGTTCTTTTAGGGCTTTGTACGGGTTCTTTCTTGAATGTTGTTATCTTGAGGGGTTTAAAAGGAGAAGGTATAGTTTTTAAACGCTCTTATTGCCCTAAATGCAATAATCAATTAAAGTGGTATATGAATATACCACTTTTATCATATCTTTTTTTGGGTGGAAAATGTGCATTTTGTAAAGATAAAATTTCCATTCAATATCCTTTTGTTGAGTTTATTACTGCTACAGCTTTTTTATTTATATATTTTTCGTTTGGTCTGACATTAAAAACTTTATTTTTATGCATAATATTTGCTTTGTTTATCGCAATGTGCGTAACGGATTTTAAAGAAACCGTAATTATTGATATTCATGCATATATTCTTTTGGGTGTTGGACTTTTGTATTCGTATTTGAAACTTGGCGATATAAATATAGTTCAAGCGTTAATCGGGGCTGGTTTTGGTTTCCTTATTTTTGAAGTTTTGGCAAGATTGGGAAAAATATTTTGCGGTTGCAGAATGTTTGGTGAAGGAGATAGTTTAATTGCTCTTGGTCTAGGGGCGATTTTTGGTTGGAAAAATTTATTGATTATAATTGCCTTAAGTATTTTAATTCAGGGTTTATGTGCTATTCCTATTTTAATTGTTCAGTCATTTAAAAATAAAAATAAGAAACTTGCTTTTTCTTATATGTTTGTATTTTTTGCAATTATTTTATTGTTTATATTTAATCAAATTGAATTAATCAATAATTATTTATTGTATTCTGCTTCTACAACAGTTCTTACAGTTTTTATGTTGTGGTCATTGAAAAATATTTTGGCTGAGATAAGAAATAAAAAACTAGATGATTCAAAATGTGAAGAGGAAAAGTTTAATTTAATGCCTTTTGGTCCTGCGCTTTTAATTAGTGCAACTATTTGTATATTTTTTATTAATGAAATCAAAGAGTGCGCTTTGAGCTTTTTTATATGATTTTGAATAAAATGTATTATTTTATTCAATTTTCTTTAAAAACTAAAGGCTTTGCTTTTTTCCTTTGGAGCTAAAGCTCCAGTTCATTTTTTCTTCTTTTGCACTCAAACGCCGTAATCAAAAGAAGAAAAAACGGAACCAAAAAAGAAGAAAATAGCGGCTTGCTTTAATTCTTGGTTTCAATCAATGCTTCAAAATTTAATTCCTAGTCAAAAGATTCAAAGATTTTGACATCTTACACAATAATTTCTATATTTGGTAATTAAATTATAATGGCGCACAAAATCTTTTCAGCATTTGCCTTTTTGTGGAATTAAATTTTTCGCTTATTAAAAATAAAATACAACTCACCTTTTTTAAATTTTTTCCATAACATTAAAAAATCGGAGAGACTTTGTGACTTATAATTTTTGATTGTGTTTTTGCTTGTTTTGTATGGGAATAATTTAATTACAAAGTCTTGACTATTTTTTAAGTAGGAAAAAATTTAAAAAAGAATAGCTAATGAAATCATCAAGCCGTGTTTTCTCTTTTCGCTTCACTTTTCTCTTTTTCATCGGCGCATGAATAAAAAGAGAAAAGTGAAGAAGAAGCTTAAGCTTCTTGAATAGAAAAATGAACTAGGATTTTAGACTTTTATATAAACATTTGAATAAAATAATACATTTTATTCAAATGTTTACCTATTCTTCAACTATGGTAGTTCATACAAAATAAACCTATTCTTCTCAAAATCAATCACGCCTTCATTTTTCAATTTTGACATCTCGAAACTCATTGCGCTTCTATCTATATTTAAATAATCTGCAAGTTCTTGACGATTAAAATTAATTTCGAAATTTGATGATTTATGTCTCAAGCTTTCATTTGATAAAAAAGTAAGTAATTTATCCCTAATTGATTTTTGAGAAATATTTTCAATTTTTTCTAATAATTCTATATTTTCTTTAGATAATATTTTAAACATGTTTTGAATCAAAGCTACATGGTGATTACATGCATTTGTACACATCGTCGAGCATTTATTAAAATTTAGAGCTAAAATAGTAGCTTTTTTAGAACAAACCGCACTGATTGTTGATTCAATATTTCTTGAAGCAACAAGCCCTAATGCAATATTATTTAATTCATTTAATTTTTGAATAATTATTCTTCTTCCCCAATATGAATCTTTTTCAATATAAACAGAGCCTTCTAAAATCATATAAATTTTAGAAACTACGTCCCCCTGACGAATAATCATATCCCCTGATTCATATTGTTTTATTGTTGCACCAAAACAAGTAAGCATTTTAAATAATTCATCCTCTGTTATTCCTAAAAACAAAGGTGATTTTTTAATTTTTGATAAATATTTTTCCATTTTTATATTTTTCCTACATTTTTGTTGTAATTACAACAGATTTTTTATAAAAATTAGTCTATATTAAAAACATAGAAATGACAAACAAAAAAAGAAAGGCAAATATTATGGCAAAATACGTATGTACAACTTGTGGTTATGTTTATGATGAATCACTAGGGGATGAGGAAAACTCAATCAAAGCGGGTACAAAATTTGACGATCTTGGGGAGGATTGGTTGTGCCCATTGTGTTCTTTAGGCAAAGAAGTATTCGAAAAAGAATAAATTCACGTAAACTAAATTGTCTTTCTTCCCACAGTGGTGATATTTTCACCATTGTGGGAAAAGATAAAAAAACTACAAGGAGAAAATAAAATGGCTACACAACAAGAAGAGAATTTAATCAATTTACTCGATGCCTACGTAGAAAAAGGCGGACACCATTTGAATGTAAATGTCTTCAACAGAGAAACATTAATTGACGCTCAACAACATCCCGAAAAATACCCTCAATTAACAATTAGGGTTTCAGGCTATGCTGTAAACTTTAATAAACTCACCAAAGAGCAACAAGATGATGTTATTTCACGAACATTCCACGGATGTCTAGGCTGTTAAGATAAAGGTTATGGGACTTTCCATAACCTTTTATTTTGAGATAACAAACTTATGTCTCAAATTATCTTATTTTGTTCGATAGTAATATTTTCCTGCATTATTACAAACAAGTTCTCAAGCAAGCTTGGAATACCAACGCTTGTATTTTTTATGTTTTTTGGTATTTTGTTTGGATGTGACGGATTATTAAAAATTTCTTTCGATGATTTTGATTTAACATCAAAACTTTGTTCAATTGGATTGTTATTTATAATTTTTTATGGTGGCTTTTGCACCAAAAAATCAGATAATAAAATAGCTACAACTCAAGCGATTACTAAAAATGAAATTAATTTATGCGAAACCATAATTGATAAAGACCACGATTGGCTTAACAAAAAAATTAACGAAATAGGTTGCAGTTGCAATTTTTTAATTGCTTTAATTAAGCGTAACGAAGATTATTTTGTACCCAATAGTGATAGCGAAATATTACTGAATGACGCTTTAATTTTTTATGAAGCATAAGCTTTATATTTTTCACAAGCATAAATCCACTCGTAAATATTTTCTAAATGAGCATTAGTATATATTGGATATTTTGCTTTATATTCCGAACTTTCTTGATCTTTAAGATACATTATAATTTCATCTTTTTGTTTTAGAAAATCTTGATAAGCTAAATCATATTGCCCTAGATGATAATAAGCTTGACCGCGCTTAAAACGAGATTCACTATAGGCGTTTTTTAGATTTTGGATAACATATGTACAAGCTTCAATAGCGTTTTGCCATTCTTTATTCTTAAAATAATTATCTGCAAGCGCATGGTATAGTTGTATATCTGATTTGTGTTTATATCTGTATTGTTTGTAATATATTTCTTTATTTCCAAGGAGGGCAATTCCTTGGCGAGTAAATTTGATTGCGTTATAGTAATCTTTTTATATTCGTATGAAATGACGTAGCGATAGTATAAATGTGGGTCTGTTGGAAATATTGCTTTAGCTTTGTCTAATAGTTGAATTGCTTCGTTATATCTATCTGCTTGAAAATATTTGTATGAAGAAAATATGTAATTTATATATTTTTGTTCACTAGCTTATAATAATGGTGATATAGAATGACGAATAACTTGAAAGAAAGCATACATACAAAAACAAGCAGCCGCGATTAATAGCAGATACCATATTTTTAAAAAAATAGACGCTTTTTTAAACTGTACAACAAATAGGGGAATTTTTTTACCAAATCTTTTGTAATAATCAAGCTCTGCTTTAATCATTTCGGAATTTGATGTGAAATTGATTTCAAAATTCGGAATATTCTTTGCGCCATCCATAATTCTGTATAAAAATTTATAATTTCCTTCAACGAGGGTTAAGTCTGATAATTGATTAATTGAAATATCTTGACCTTTAATCAAATCTATAAAAAATTTATAGTCAACATCCACCTTTGAGTGTTTTCCGCAATTGCAAAGTTGAATATGTGCATCAAGTTTAAATTTTTGTATGTTGTTTTTTTGTATAGCTATAGTTTTTGAAATTTTATCTCTTATTTTAAAAGTTAAAATAATTTCATTATCGTATATATAAATATCTGAAAGATATTGTTTTTTACTCATTAAATTATTGTATAGTGTTGAGATAATAAAAAGTATAAAAGGAATTATAGCCAAACTTTCACTATATGTTTTAGCTCTTACATCTTGTGTGAAAATAAAGTAAAATAATCCACCAACTATTCCAAGCAATATAATTACAGTGACAATAAATTGCAAAAGTGAAATTTGAGATTTAATTTTAATTCTATTATTCATATCAAAAATATCGGCACAAACTAATAAAATATAACAATATTTAATAAAAATACATCAATAAAATGACAAATAAAAACTCTGGATGTAAAATTAAAGCATTACTCAAATAAGGAAATTAAGATGTCAGAAAAAAGAGTTTACAATTTTTCAGCAGGGCCAGCTGTTTTACCGCTTGAAGTTTTAAAAACAGCACAAGAAGAAATGCTTAATTATCAAAATTCAGGCATGAGCGTTATGGAGATGTCGCACAGATCTAAAACTTATGACGATATTATTAAAACTGCTGAAAAAGACTTAAGAGAATTATTGAATATTCCTGATAATTATAAAGTTTTATTTTTGCAAGGAGGGGCCCATCTTCAATTTTCAATGGTTCCAATTAATCTTCTTAAAAATGGAGTTGCAGATTACATTGTAACAGGACAATGGGCCAAAAAAGCTTATCAAGAAGCACAAAAATATGGAAAAATTAATAAAGTTGCAACTTCTGAAGATAAAACATTTTCATACATTCCAGATTGTTCCAATTTAGATATTTCACCTGATGCTGATTATGTTTATATTTGTGAAAATAACACAATTTATGGAACAAAATTTCATACCTTACCAAACACAAAAGGTAAAATTTTAGTTTCGGATATGTCTTCTTGTTTTTTATCTGAACCAGTTGATGTTACAAAATATGGCTTAATTTATGCAGGTGTTCAAAAAAATGTTGGCCCAGCAGGTGTTCAAATTGTAATCATTAGAGAAGATTTATTAAGAGATGATCTTCCAAGCTGGTGTCCTACTATGTTAAACTATAAAACCCATGCAGACAATGATTCATTATATAATACCCCTCCAGCTTATGGCATCTATATTTGCGGGTTGGTATTTAAATGGCTTAAAAAACAAGGTGGTCTTGAAGCTATCAAAGAATATAACGAGAAAAAAGCAAAAATTCTTTATGATTTCTTAGATAATTCAAAATTATTTAAAGGTACAGTTGAAAAGAATTCTCGTTCATTAATGAATGTTCCTTTTGTTACAGGTTCTGATGAATTAGATAAAAAATTCATTGAAAAAGCAAAAAATGAAGGACTTGTCCAATTAAAAGGTCATCGTTCGGTTGGCGGTATGAGAGCTTCAATTTATAATGCTATGCCAATAGAAGGTGTTCAAGCTTTAGTTGATTTTATGGCAAAATTTGAAAAAGAAAATGCGTAAATAAATAGCTTTTATAAAAATAGCGCTAATTAATTAGCGCTATTTTCTTTTATAATTTCAGCAATTTTTGCCATTATATCCGAGAAACTCGTCCCTCTTAATCTTTTCCCATATTTTTCACAAATCGCTATCAATATTTGTTGAGGAACGGTTGCTGAATTAATTGAGCCTTTTGAAGAAATATCAAAAGATTTATCACCATATCGAATTTCAACAACATCCCCACCTTTTAACCCCTTTCCTGAAAGAATTATATCTTCTGGAACAATTTGTTGAATTTTTGGAGAATCTAAAAATCTTTTAGTCAAAGCAATAATCTCATCTGGTTTGCTTTGCCTTAAAGAATACAGGCTTTTATCTATGATTAATTTTCCGCAAAAATTAACACTCATACTTTTATAAAACAAATGAAAAAAATTATTGCTTTAAATATTTTTTATAGTTTTCTTTTAAATCCTTATAAAGTTCATGCATTTTATCTTCGATTTGTTTTCTGATTTGTTCAATTTCTTCATCAGTCATTTCTTCTTTAACAGGAATTGGATCTCCAAAAACCATGACAAGCTTTGTGCCAATCAATGGGAATCTAAATTTATCCCAAGAATTAAACTGCAAAAATCTTTTTTGAGGACTCCAATAAACGGCAGGAACAATTGGAGTATTAGCCATTCTTGCAATTTCAATTATACCTTTTTTAACAACTCTATTGGGCCCACGAGGTCCGTCAATTGTTAGTGCGCCATTTACATCATCTTCTTTTATTCTCTTGATTAATTCTAAGCTTGCTTTAGCACCACCTCTATTTTGAGAACCCCTAACAGTTTCAACTCCAACCGCATTTGCAGCGCGAGAAATAATTTCACCATCTTGAGAATTTGAAACCATAATGCAAGTTTTTTTGTACATATTACAAGAAAAAACACCACATTGATGGGCATGCCAAAGAGCAAAAATACATTTTTCTTTTGGATAATTTATACATTTACAGGTATAAAATATTTTTTCCAATTTAAATAATGCTATGACGAAAGCCGAAATTAATTCAAATCCATATTTTTTTCTAAACCTTCTAAATTTTAATTGCAAAGATTCCAAAGTCTCCTCCTTATTGCTTTGCTAACTCAAAATCTATTTCATCCCACTCAAACCTACGATATGGAAGAACATTACTTATTGTATCACCAAAAAAATTATCCATCTTTTTATTTAATTCATCTTGACTATAATTTAAAATATCAATATTTTCTAGATTTAATTCTTCAACAATTGTTTTAATTTTATCATCATAACAAAGAGCAAAAGTTTTTGTTTGCAGTGCATTTGAAATAATCAAACCATGAAGTCTTGTTGAAATCATATATTTTGAACCATTAATTATATTAATGGTTTCATCAATCGATTTAGCTGAAATATATTTTGCATTTGCTGACTTTTTTTTAATCATTTCTACAAATTTAAGACAAATATTTTCATCAACCTCGTCTTGAAAAGAAAATACTTTTACTTCATCTTTGTAATTTTTAACTATTGAATCGCATAAATTGCTCAAAAGTTTATCATCCATCCCTTTAAAGCTTCGAAGTTGAACAATCAAACCTTCTTTTTTAGATATTTCCTTATCTTGGACTAAAGAATAAGCAGGATCAGAAACCAAATTTGATTTAATTTTCCAAGACTCCAAAAGTTCTTTAGATTTATCATCTCTTACAGAAATAAAATCAACTAATTTTAAAATTGTTCTTGTAAATAATTCTGGAATCTTACCTATAATAGGTTCAACTCCTTGCGCAAAAATTATAACCTTTTTAAAACAAATTTTAGCAAATAAAAGTACTAAAAGATAATAAAACAAACTAAAATTGCTTGTTTTATTTTGAAGCAAGCTTCCTCCACCAGAAATCAAAATATCGCAACTAGTAATTGCTTTAAAAATTTCAAAAGGCTCTTTGTAATTGTATGCAACTACGCCATATTTTTTACTAACATTTTGCTTCTTATTGCAAAGTACACTTACAAAATAACCCATTTTTTTCAAATGAGTTGATAAGGCATAAAAAATTGCTTCATCTCCAAAATTATCAAAGCCTATATAGCCAGAAACAAGAACATTTTTCATACTTATTTTATAACACATTTTGTTTTTTGTTGCAAAAGTAGAAACATTTAGCTATAGTTAATTTATGGATAAGAACATATTAATTATCGGACTAAACTCAGAACTTGCCCAAGATACCATAGAAGAGTTAAAAAAGAAGAATTGGAATATTTATGCCACTTCTCGTCAAATTGGCTTAATGGATGAGAATGTTCGGGAATTTAGTTTAGATATTACAAATGAAATGAATTTTATCCATTTAAAAGAAAAAATAAAAGATTTAAAGTTTGACGTTATTTTAAATTTTGCAGGAATTGCCATAGCGGGCGCAGTCGAAGAACTAAATGAACTAGAACTCAAAAAGCAATTCGAAGTAAATTATTATGGACTCTTGAGAATAATCAAACATCTAACTCCAAACTTAAATAAAGATGGAAGATTAATAAACATAAGCTCTATGGCAAGCTATGGCATATTTCCATTTTTATCACCATATTGTGCATCAAAAGCAGCTGCTGATATTTTGCTAAATTCTTATTCAATAGAAACTAATACAAGAGTTGTCTCAATTCGCCCAGGAGCGGTAGCAACAAAATTCTGGGAAGCATCAATTGAAAACAATAAAAATACTTTTGAAAGCAAAAACGAAAAATATAAATCAGAAAAAGAATTTTTAGTTGAAAACGCAAACAAAAATTCACTTCATGCAACAAACCCAATTTATGTTGGCAAAAAAATCGCACAAATTGTTGAATTAAAAAATCCAAAACCTGTGTATAATATTGGACTAGATGCTAAACTAACGAAATTTACTAGGTTTTTACCTCAAAAATTTGTAAACAATTTAGTTAAATTTGCACTTAAAATGAGAATAAAAAAGAAAAAATAAATGAAACAAAAGCAAAAAATATTTTTTATATACCCACCTGCTCCCATTATGAACAGAGAAGACAGATGTCAACAGCCTACAAGCGAGTTAGTTGTGATACCACCATTGCCTCCAGTTGATATGATGAGCTTGTCTGCAATAGCCAAAAAAAGAGGGTATGAAACAAAATTTCATGATTACAGCTTAAAAAATGAAACAGTTCACGATTTCATCAGAGATTTAAGAAACTATCAGCCTGATTTTCTTGTAATAAATATAGCTTCAACTACACTAGAAAAAGATTTATCAATATTATCTGCAGCTAGAGATTTATTAGAAGACACTGTTGTTATTGTCAAAGGAGCAATATTTAATTTTAACTCTTATTCAATAATGCAAAAAAATCCTGAAATCGATATAGCTCTAAGAGGGGAAATTGAAGAGGCTTTTGATGAAATTATTCAATATAAAAATTTCAAAGAAATAAAAGGAATAACTTATCAAATTAATAATAAAATTATTTCTACGGCAGATAGAGAATTAAAATCCGATATAGATTATCTTCCGATTTTAGATAGAAGCTTAATTGACAACAGTATTTATCAAAGACCAGATACAAAAAAACCTCAAACAATTATAAGAGTTTCAAAAGGATGTCCAAACCATTGCTTCTTTTGTCTTGCAAGCCCATTAAACGGAAAAATTGTAAGATATCGAAGCCCTGAATTAATTGTAAAAGAAATAAAAGAATGCATAACTTTATATAACATTAAAGATTTCATCTTTTGGTCTGACATATTCAATTTAAACAAAGAATGGGTTCAAAAACTTTGCAGATTAATTATTGAAGCAGACTTAAAAATCAGCTTTTCAGCTAACACAAGAGTAGATACTTTAGATATTGAAACGCTTTGCCTAATGAAAAAAGCAGGCTGTACTTTACTTTCAATGGGAGTTGAATCAGGCTCACAAGAAATGCTTGATAAAATGGGTAAAAAAATAACTCTTGAACAAATCAAAAAAGCAGTTTCAATGATACATAAGGCAGGAATTCAAACATATGCATATTATGTTATTGGCCTACCTTGGGAAACAAAAGAAACATTAAAAGCAACATTTAATTTTGCTAAAAAATTAAATACTCATTATGCAAGTTTTTATACCGCAACCGCTTTAATGGGTACAAAATTCTATGATTATGTAAATAAAAACAGACTTGGCGAAATTAGCTATGAAAAACCATATATTTTCCCAAGCGTAAGAAGTTATGAATTAACAAGCCAGGAAATTTTCGAAGCAAACAAAAAATTCAACAAAGAATATTATTTAAGACCAACTTATATATTAAAAATGGCTTGCAATATTACTTCATTGACTAAATTTAAGTCGTATTACGACACTTTTATTCGCCTATTAAAAGCAAAACATTAATTAACTTATTAATGTATAAAATTTAAAGCAATACCCATTATCATTAATCCAAAAACCATTCCGCTTATTGAGTAATGGCCAGTATCATAGTCTCTTGATAAAGGCAATAATGTATCAAGCGAAATATACGTCATAATTCCTGCAACAAGAGCAAAAAGTGTACCTATACAAAGATTTGGAAATAATGCATTAATTAACAAATAACCCAACACACCCCCAACAGGCTCAGCCATACCAGATAAAAAAGAATATAAAAAAGCTTTTCTTTTAGAATGAGTTGCTTGATAAACAGGAATTGAAATAGCCATACCTTCAGGAATATTGTGTATTGAAATTGCAAAAACAACACCCAAGCCAAGCATCACATCCTGAGTTGTCAATGTAAATGTTGCAAGACCTTCAGGTAAATTATGGAGCGCAACAACTATTGCTGTAATCAAACCTGCTCGTCTAACTTTGCCTATGGAAATCACCGCATTTTCATCTTGTTTGCAATCAGTACTATCTATATGTTTTTCATTAGCACCAATTTGTTTGGTGAACATTGAAGCTTGAATATGATCAGGAATAAAATAATCTATCAAAATAGCAACCAAAATACCTAAACCAAAACATACTATAGCCAACCAGGTATATTTATCGCCCATTTGTGCTTTTATCATTTCACCTGCTTCTGGATATAAGTCAACCAATGAAACAAACAACATAACACCAGCTGACAATCCAAGCCCAAAGGAAAGATATTTAAGCGAATTACCTTTTATAAAAAAAGTAACTAAACCACCAATTACAGTTGATAAGCCCGCAATTGCAGAAAATATAAATGCTATTAAATAATTATTTTCCATAAAAAAATTATATAACAAAAAATAAAATCAAATAAAAGGAGTAATTATAGCAATATTGTTTGACCCAAAGAAATACAATAAAGTAATATAACTATAAAGGTTAGAATTATTTGGAGTTTAGAATGAAAAAAATATTAATAAGTGCATTTATTTTAACATTAAGCACAACTATTACTATGGCAGACAACGTTTTTGATTCAATGGAAAAAGCGACAGAAGTAAAACTTGCACCAGCAATTAAAACAACTTCTCAAACACAAGAATCTGTTAAAAATGTAAATTCCGTTTATCATTCAACCATTAAAGAACAAAAATTTAATTCAGCACTAGTTAATCTTGACGATGCCCAAGTTGAATTAAGACAAGAACTTGCAACATTAACCGCAAAATACAATGAAGCAGTAAATGAAAAAAATAAAATGGTTGCAAATTGCAAATCACTAAAAAAAGAGATTAAAGAAATAAACAAAAAAATGAAAAATGTTGAGAAATCCAAAAAAATAATCAACAAAAATTTGCAATCAACAGCACAATAATTACATTAATCTTTTTAGATGATGACATGGGGTCATTATTCTAAGAAAATAACTTATGTGATTTAATTTTAAGACATCGGGGAAATTAAGAAAATAAAATGAGTCAGATAGCAGACATTGATTCATATAAAAAAATAAACAGGCTTTCAGATGAAGAATTAAACTCCCTTTGGGAAGAATATTTAAAAGACAAGTCAAACAAGGTGGTTAGAGATAAACTAATCGTTCAATATATTTATCTTGCACGATATGTAGTAGGAAGAATTAAAGTAAATCTTCCACCAAGTTTTTCTTTCGAAGATATTGTTTCTTTTGGCATTGAAGGACTAATTGATGCAATTGAAAAATATCATCCGTCCAAAGGAGCTAAATTTGAATCATATGCCCTAATGAGAATTAGAGGTTCTATTATAGACAAAATTCGCTCATCTGATTGGCTCCCAAGAACTCTAAGAAGAAAAATCAAAGAAGTTAAAATTGCAACAGAAAGGCTAAAACAACAAATTGGTCGCGCGCCAACAACTCGTGAAGTTGCAGAAGTTATGGGACTTTCTGAAGAAAAAGTAATTGAAATAATGTCTAGTGATGTTAGTGTTAATTCAATATATGATAAAAAAGGAACTGGCGAAGATAGTGTTGAAATAATTGATACTATCGAAGATGAAAATTCGTCTCGCCCAGAAGACAAACTAGAGCAAGTTGATGCTAAAAAAGAATTAGAACAAGCGCTTAAAAAATTGCCAGAAAGAGAAAGAACTCTTTTGGTGTTTTACTACCACGAAAATATGACTCTTAAAGAAATTGGCGAAGCTATTAATGTTTCAGAATCTCGTGTTTGCCAACTTCATGCTCAAGCAATAATGAAATTAAGAAATATTTTAAGCTCAAATAGAAGCGAAAGAATGAATAAAACAATTATTTAAAAGCTAAACGATGGTTTAAAAATTCCTTTTATCTAAAGCAAATGGATTTTTATTTATTTTTTATGATAATATATTCCTTGTAAGTAAATTTAAGGAGTTATATTATGGCAAGAAGACCAATTATTGCTGGTAACTGGAAAATGCACAACAATAAAGCTGCTGCAAGAGAATTAATGGATGGCATCAACTATGGTATCTCAAAATTAGATGCTTCTAAAATGCCTGAAGTTGTAGTGGCTCCAACTTATACAGCGTTATGGCAAGTTCATGAATTAATTAAAAATGAACCAAAAGTAGCTTTAGCTGCTCAAAACGTAAACCCAAATCCAAAAGGGGCATACACAGGCGAAATTTCACTAGAAATGTTAGCTGATTTTGATGTTAAATTTGTTATTATTGGACACTCTGAACGTCGTCAAATGTTCAATGAAACAGATGAATTTATCAATCAAAAAGCAATTGCTATTTTAAATGCTGGCTTAATTCCAATTATTTGCTGTGGCGAAACACTAGAGCAAAGAGAAGCAGGCGTTACCGATGCTCACTTAGAAGCTCAGATCACAAAAGCATTAGCAAACATTTCAGCAGATGACGTTGCAAAATCAGTAATCGCATACGAACCAATATGGGCAATCGGCACAGGTAAATCATGTGACGCCACTGAAGCAAACAGAACAATTGGCGAAATCAGAAAAGTTGTTGCTAAACTTTATTCTCAAGATGTTGCCGACAAAATCAGAATCCTTTATGGTGGATCTGTTAAGCCTTCAACAATTGTTGAACAAATGGCACAACCAGAAATCGATGGTGGTTTGATTGGTGGAGCTGCATTAGAAGCTGAAAGCTTTGTAGCATTAATTGAAGGTGCAATGTAATAAATTAAATCAAATAAAAAAAAGGCGCTAACAATAGCGCCTTTTTTTATATCTAAATTTAGACTATAAAAAACATATAGCAATTAATGTTGCAATAAATAATGCAATATTAAAATGCAAAAAAGTAGGTATACAAGTATCTTTGATGTGATCATGTTGATTGTCAACATTCAATCCAGCAGTAGGCCCCAAAGTAGTATCAGAAGCTGGAGAACCAGCATCACCTAATGCGGCAGCTGAACACATCAATATTATTATAACTGGAGTTGAAAAACCAAGCTTAACACACAATGGAACAAATAAAACAGCTAGAATTGGTATTGTTCCGAAACTCGAACCGATTCCAATTGTTATTAAAAGTCCGATCAACAATATAGTGCAACCTGCGAGAATTTTGGAATTTTCAATCAGAGGCAATATTGAATTAACCAAAGATTCAATACCACCCGTTTCTTTTAAAACAAGTGCATAGCCAGCGCAAACCAACATAACAAAAGCAATATAGCCCATCAGTCCAACGCCTTCATTTATAAGAAAGTCCATTTTCTTATGAGAAACAGCACGAAAACCAAATATTACACACAATCCAATTAATGCACCCAACGGCAAAGAACCGCTAATCAATTGAACAACCAAAGTTATAACTGCACCCAAAAGAGTTATATAATGTTCTTTGTTTAATTTAACATTTTCCATTTCTAGTACAACTTCATCTTTTTGTTTATACTCTCTTGGGTTTCGATAAACTATAAAAATTGCAACCAGCAAAGCTATAAACATAGCCAATCCAAGAAACCAACTATATCGCCAAACATCGGTTTTTAAAACTGCAACTCCATTTTGAGTCATATTATCGGCTATCAAGCCTTGAAAAATCAAACCAAACCCCAAAGGTAAGGCAATGTATGGTGCTTTTAATCCAAAAACTAAAGAGCAAGCGATTGCACGTCTATCTATTTTTAATTGATTCATCAAGCTTAGCAATGGAGGTATTAAAATAGGAATAAATGCAATATGAACAGGAATTAAATTCTGTGACATTATTGAAATTAAAATCAAAATTCCAATCAAAAAATATTTATTACCTTTGATAAATTCGGCAATTTTAATCGAAATAACTTTTGTTAAACCTGTATGAGTCATAGCAGCAGCCAGGGTTCCCAAAAGAATATAACTAAGAGCAGTTTCGGAATTTTGCCCCATGCCAGAAATAAAAAGATTCATTATTTTTTCAACAGGCATTTTGGCTAAAAACCCAGCAACAATTGCACTTATCATAAGAGAAAATAAAACATTGACTCTAAATAAGCATAATGCACACAAAACTAAAACCGATACTACAACAGGGTTGAATTCCATACCATCATTCTAGCATAAAAATTACTTTTCATAAATTTTATATACAGTCAAATTTGTATCATTAGACTCATAGACCATTTTTAAATAATAAGTTTTATTTTGAGTTTTAAAAATATAATCTTTATCTTTTTTATAAACACCTAGATTAATAAACTTTTGTTTAAACAATGAACCCATAGAAAGTAGATAACTGTTTTTGTCCATATTTAGATAAAATTCATCAAAATCTATTAATTCATTTTTCATATAAAAAATATTTTTTATACTTTCAAAAGAAGTTCTTTTTCTATTATGCAAATCATAAATAAAAACACCTCTACGCTCTAAATATATTAAAGCCCCTGGAGCCAAATCACTCCACCATTCCAAAGTATATAATTTTGAATTTTTAAATTGTTTGTTTTCCAATATTTGTTTTGAAATCTTATCACTTCTTGAAGCGTAAATTAAATCCATTTTACCGGTTTCCAATATTGCCTTTGGAAACAAAGATAAAAACAATATTCCAACAAATAAAATTTTTGAAAAATTATTTTTTAGTATTTTTTTTCCAAAAATCCAAAAAAGCATAACAAAATAAATAAAATAAAAATAATAATTCCAATGACTTCCTTGATAAACCATTAAAAATATAAAAGTCAAAGTTAAATATGTAGCAGAAACAAAAAAGAAACCTCTTTTATTTTTTCTATAAAAGACAAAAGCGTAATAATAAAAAGCAATTGAACAAACTAAATGAAATATAAAAGGGAAAATAGTCACCCCTTGAGGCAATAAAACCACTCTTGAAAGATTTGACCAAACATCAGTTTTATTTTCCATTTCAGGCTTTCTCATACCAGCAAATTGCAAAATTAACAACAAAGCAGAAGTTAAAAAAATCACAATTACACCATAATATTTTTTTATTGCGAATGTTTTCTTTTTAAGTTTTAAAAATAAATCAAATAGATAAATTAAGCCTATATAAAAAGCACCAACAGCCGCCATAACAGAAGTATGCGCAGCAGCTACAATAAAAAAAGAAAATAAATAAGGTTTTTGAAAACGTTTTTTATAATATGCACAAATTAGAAACAAAAATAAAATTCCAACAGAATAACATCTTGCAACAGGTGCAAAATAATATAAAAATGGGGTTGAAAAAGTAATAAAAGTTTTAATTACTGGAGAAAAAGGAGCCTTTTTCCATAAAACCCAAATAGCTCCCAAGCAAAAAATCCAATTTAAAATCCACATAGACCAAGGATATAAATTTAAAAAACTAAAAGGCTTAATAATTAAATACCATAAAGCAGTATGTCCTTCTATTCTTGTTATATATAAAATTTCATCAAATTTCAATCTTGCTATTGAAAAAGCATGCGTCTCATCCCAAAAAGGAACCCTATGAAGTATTATTAAAAAAGTAACAATAGCAAAAATAAATATACAATTTTTAGATAGATAACTATTTATTTTGGCTTTGAACGTATTCATCTTTTATCCATTTTAAAACTTCATTTAATGCTTTAGCTCTATGTGAAACTTGGGCTTTTTTTTCAGATGTTAATTGGGCCATACCCTTTTTCTCTTCCTCAACATAAAAAATTGGGTCATAGCCAAATCCACCATTTCCAATTTCTTCCCTTAAAATTTCTCCATGACAGTATTGTTGGGTCTGAAAAAGAATTTTAGCATTTTTATCAACAATTACCATTGCACACGTAAAATGCGCTTTTCTATTATCAATATTTTTCATAACTCCTAAAAGCTTATTTATTCGCTCTTTGGCAGTTGGCGCATAACGTGCACTATGAATTCCAGGTTCGCCATTTAAGGCTTCAACACAAAGCCCAGAATCATCAGCCAGATAAAGTTCCGTGATTTGTGATTCACTTGCACAACGCGCTTTACAATAAGCATTACCTAAAAAATTATCACTATCTTCAATTGGATTAAATTCACCCACTGGCAAAACAAATTGAATATTATAATCACGTGCTATTAAATTAATTTCTTCAACTTTATGTTCATTTCCTGTAGCCAAAGTAATTTTAAGCATTATTTTCCATACCTTCTTTGTCTTAAACCAAATTCAATAATTGCTTTAGAAAGTTGTTCTTTATCAAATTCAGGCCAATATGTATCTGTTATATAAATTTCACTATATGCAATTTGCCATAATAAATAATTACTTATTCTTTTTTCCCCTGATGTCCTAATTAATAAATCAGGATCAGGAATGTTTGATGTATAAAGATAGCTCGAAATTAATTCTTGCGTAATTTCTTCTTCGCGTTTTCCTTCTTTAATTATATTTTTAATTGCAGAAGTTATTTCATCTCTTGAACCATAATTGATTGCAACCGTTAAAACAACACCTGTGTTGTTTTTTGTAACTTCACGAGATTCGGCCAAAATATTTTGAAGATTTAAATTTAAAGCAGCTAAATCACCAATAAAATTCATTTTAACATTATTTTCATTCAGTTCTTTTAATTCAGACTTCAAAGTTGTTGCCAGTAAATCCATTAAAAAATCAACTTCTTCTTGTTTTCTATTCCAATTTTCAGTTGAAAAAGCATACAAAGTTAAATATTTAACCCCAAAATCATCGCAAGCTCTTGTAACCTTTTTTAGAGCATCAACGCCTTTTTTGTGCCCCATCATTGAAGGCAAAAAATGCTCTTTTGCCCAACGACGATTACCGTCCATAATTATTGCAATATGATTTAAATTAGTATCCTTAACTATTTTTTCAATTTTATCTTGCGTTAATGTTTCCATTTTTTCCTCTTTTAAACTTAAGTTAATTTTATCTTAAATTATATATTTAATCATACTTATTTAACTTTTATTAAATAAGTCCAAAGGCAAATTTCTTCCATAAATTTATATGGAATAAATTCAATAGTTTTTTTATTCCCAATAAAAGACACTACTCCTGTTTTCTCATCAAATTTTCTTTTTGGATTTTTTAATTCGTGATTTAAAAAAGATGTTGTCGTCAGAAGAATAGAATCTTTTTCAACATATTTTGCAAATTCATCGGGATCGAAGGGCTCTCTATTAAATCGGATTTGACTTCTCATGCTTTCAAAGCTTTTTCTGTTTTGATTATATTTATCAAAAATATCTATTTCTTTTAAATATGGTAAAGCGCTTGGTGCAATATCGCTCCAAGGATCCAAACAGAACAATTTTTTGCCTTTATAATTTTTTTGAATTTCTATTGCGATTAGATTTGATGTTGAATTATTTACAGTTGACAATTTTGAATCAATAAATAATGAACCTTTAAACATAAACATAATTAAAATAATTGTTATCATTGTATTTAAAGCCATAGGAGATTTATTTTCAAATTTCAAAATCCAAGTTGCAACTATAAAATACAAATAAAAATAAAAGTAATGCCAAAAATTTCCACTATAGAAAAAAGTAAATAAAATCACCATTGAAAAATAAGTCGAAAATATAAAAAATAAATTTTTTTTATTACTTTTTAAGACATAGCCAATATATACAAAAGCAGTCACAATAACACTCAATCTTAATATTGTCATCAATAAAGACTGAATTTTATATTGTGAAATTATGACAACAGGATTCAACAAATACCAAATAAAATCTCTTAAAAAAGCCATTTCTGGAGCTTGTTTTAAATAATCAGGATTTGGATCATAAATTTGTAATAAAATTAAAAAATTGGATAAAAGAAAAATTCCTAAAAGCTTCAAAAACTGCTTTTTCTTAAAATTTTCAAAAAGAAAAATCAATAAAAGAAAAAAACTGCCAATAAAAGCCATAACAGAAGTGTGAGCAGATAGACATAGCAAAATCAAATATTTATAAGATTTTTCAAATCTTTCTTTATAAATCGAAAGTGCTAAAAATAGAAACATTATTCCAATCGAATAACATCTTGCCACACTTCCCCACAAAAACAAAAAAGGGACTCCAAAAGTTATTAAGATTTTTTGAAAAGCATTAAACGGTGATTTATTCCACAATAAACATATTGAAACAAATGCAAAAAGAGCATTCAAAATATAAATTGAATAAGGATAAAACAAATTCAGTTTTGCAAAAGGAAAAATTGCAATATACCAAAGAGAAAAATGACACTCAAGTTTCATCAAGTTTAAAAATTCAAGCGGACTACAATTTTGAGCAACAAGCCAGGCTCTTGCTTCATCCCAAAAAGGAACCCTATTGAAACTAATTATTAAACTAAAAATTAAATATAGTACGGGTATTATAATTTTAGCGTATTTCATATCTTAATTTATAAATCAACAAATACAACTGTGGATAAATATCGACCAAGTCCAAATAAAGCGTTTTATTTCCTTCATTATAACTAAAACTTTGATAATCTGATGTTTTATTAGAAGCAGCAATCAGATAATTATTTTTAGTCTTATCTAAATATTCAACAAATTCATCAAGATTTAATTCATTATATTTCACATTTTGAAGGTTCCTTATTGCTTCAAAATTAGTTATGTCGTTATTATGATTATCATACAAAACTATATTTTCCTTTTTTAAATACAGTAACAATCCTGGAGCAATATGAGAATAGTAATTTAAACAAAATATTTTAGAATTCCTGTAATCTTTTGAATTCAATATTACATCTAAAGTTTTTTTATAAAAAACAGGTTGATTTAATTGATTTCTTCCATTTTTTGTCAAAGAATAAGAGCTCATATTAAAAAGAATCAATAAAACAAAAAGGATCTTAACAATTTTATTGTTCTTAAATTTATCCCAATTAACCCATAATGCACAAATGAAAGCAATAAATATAAAATAATAATGCCAAAAATCACCAATATATATAAATATATGCAACAACAACATAAAAAACAAAGGCAAAAAGAATATCAATAAAGAATCTTTTGCTTTTTTTAAAAACAAGAATGTAAAATAAAAAAATGACACAGAGCTAGTCAATTGAAGTGCAATTTGATTTAAATTTTTACTTTGCAAATCTAAAAAAGGGGCAACCACAAAATAAGAAAAATGTCTTAAAAAAAGGATATGTGCATTATCTGATTGCAGTTTTGGCGTCTCAAGAAATAAAAATTGACAAGCCAACAAAATTAAACCTGTTACAAATATTGCGATAATTGAAATTAAATCTTTTTTAGAAAGTTTATTTTTGAAAATTTCATGCAAAAATAAAACCCCAAACCCAAAAGCAACAAATCCAGTAATTACACTTATATTTGCACACAAAAATAATAAGAATGAAAACAATATTGGCCTTTTAATAGAGTTTTTATAAAAAACACATAATAAAAAAATAGCCAAAACACCAAGAGTATAAGGTCTTGCAACTATTCCAAAATATTGAAAAAAAGGATATGAAAAGGTTAAAAAGAACTTAATGTAATTATCAAATGGAGCCTTTTTCCAAAAAACAAGTATCATCAAACTTGCAAAAATCCAATTAATAATTGCCATTGAATAAGGGTATAAATTTAAATTATTAAATGGCTTCAAAAGCAAATACCATAAAATTGGATGCCCTTCTATTCTTGAAAGTTGAAAAATTTCAGCAAAACTTAACTGAGAAATAATAAAAGCGTGGGTTTCATCATAAAAAGGAATTCTAAATATTGCAATTATTAAAGTTAAAAAAATAAAAGCAAACGGAGAATATATTTCAAGATATTTATTCAATTTTTCTTTAGTCAATTCTTTGAACCTCTATTTTATACACAGCAAAAATACATTCTTCAATTTTATCAACCAATTTTAATAATATTTTATATTGTTTACCCTCTAAAACAATTATAGAAGGAATATTAAGATTAGATAAGTTATTTACAAAAAGATAATTACTTGCATCTTTTTGCAAATTAAGAACAAAAGAGTCGATTTTGCTTCCTTTTTCTTTCTTTAAATATGTTTGTATATAAGAATCAAAACTTCCTCTCTTGTAACCATTTATGTCATAAAGATAAATATTTTTCTTTTCTAAATATGGAATTAAGGCTGGCGCCAGATATGAATATTTTTCAAAACAAAAAAGCTTGGAGTTTTTATATTCTTTATCATTTATTATTTTTAGCAAAATAGGCTTGTATTTTTTTGTCTCTTTTATAACATCTATTCCATTTTCAAGATAAAATATTGGATTAATCGTCAAAAATAAAAATAAAATCACAAAATATTTATAAAATTTTATTTCTCTAATTTTTTCCCAAGAAATCCAAAGAGA
Source organism: Candidatus Gastranaerophilales bacterium (assembly GCA_017560095.1). Taxonomy (GTDB): domain Bacteria; phylum Cyanobacteriota; class Vampirovibrionia; order Gastranaerophilales; family Gastranaerophilaceae; genus RUG14156. The sequence continues at coordinate 17,323 of JAFYOU010000039.1, read as the reverse complement.
AACAATGAAAAATATAAAATAGAAAAAATAATGCCAGCAAGCACCAGAATAGATATTTAAAAATAAAAGCGTCAAAAACAAAAATGAAAAAATCAAAAAGAAAAAGGAATTTTTATCTTTTTTAAAAAATATAATTAAACTTAAATAAAATAAAACAAATGAAAATATCTGAAATACATTTTGATATATTGTCTTTAATGAAAAATCTTTAAATGGAAAAACAAAATAATAAATCAATCCATTTTTAACACTTTCGCTAATTTCATTTATTTTATCAGGAATTTGAGGATTATATAACTGCAAAAATAAAAACAAAAATCCAAATAAAATAATTAGAATAGAGATAATTAAATTTTTTTTATTTATTTTTTCTTGAATTATTTTTTTAACAAAAAGAACTAAAAAACTACTTGCGCCAATTGCACCCATAATTGTTATATTTGCCAAAAAAGTCAAAAATAAAGAAAATAAAATCAATTTTTGTTTTTTAAAATAATGAGTTGTTAAAAACAACAATAAAACCGTTAAACCATAGGGCCTTGCAACAATTAAAAAATATCCCAAAAATGGAAAAGAAAGCAGAATTAATATTTTAATAAAAGACAAAAAAGGAGCTTTTTTCCAAAAAAAGATAATTAAAATCGAAGAAATAACCCAAGTTAAAAACAAAATAGAGTATGGATAAAAATTAAGCCAATTAATGGTTTTTAAAATTAAAAACCAAATCAAAGGATGTCCTTCAATCCTTGTTATTTGCCATAATTCATTCAAACTGAACTTTGATAATAAATATGCATGAGCTTCGTCAAAAAATGGGGTTCTTGTGAAAATCAAAACAAAGCAAAAAAACACAAAAACAATCGGGAAAAACTTATTTAATTTTTCTTTCAAAATATTTACAAACCCCATAATTTCAATATAGCAAAAATTATGTTAAGATGAAAACATGATAGAAATTGTAATATTGTATGTTTTAAATAAATACGATTCAACAATCTATAAAGTTGGAAGAATTATTGATGAATTATTTTTTAGTTATTTAAAAACTAGCACAGGGACAATAAATCCTGCGCTAAAACGTCTTGAAAAAATGGGTTGTGTTGAATGTAGCGAAAAAATGTCAGATGGCGGAATGTTATCTAAGATTTATTCAATAACATCTGGAGGAAAAAAACATTTAATTGAAGAACTTCAAAGAGTTGAATTAAATAATCCTTATCATGTTATAAATAATGCAAAAATTGCACTTTATTGTTCAGACGTTTTAAGCATTAATGAGCTTTTAACATTTAAAGAAAATTTACTAAACCAACTTGAACTATATAAAATCAAACTTGAGCGTGGTTTAAAAAACGAATATATTCAATTGACAGATACCCAAAAGAAAACTGTTGAAATAACTTTAGATGAAGTAAATGGATTAATTAAATTATTATGATGATAGTTGAAGAAGTTATATCTGGTTCAATTGCTGATGAAATCGGCATCAAAAAAGAAGATAAGATTTTAAAAATTAACAATTTAGAGCCAAAAGATATTATTGAATATAGCTACATTATTAACGACGAAGAAATTAATCTTTTAGTTGAACACAAAAACAAAGAACTTGAAGAAATTGAAATTGAAAAAGATTTTGATGAAGATTTAGGAATTGTTTTTACTTCTGCTGTTTTTGATAAATTAAAAAGATGTCAAAATCATTGCATTTTTTGCTTTGTTGATCAACAACCAAAAGGTTTAAGAGATTCGTTATATGTTAAAGATGACGACTGGAGATTATCTTATATTCAAGGAACTTACGTTACTTTAACAAATTTCAAAGAAGATGATTGGCAAAGAATTGAACAATATCATATTTCACCTTTATTTGTTTCCATCCATACAACAAACCCAGAATTAAGGGTTAAAATGACCAAGAACCCAAATGCAAGTAAAATTCTTGAACAATTAAAAAGGTTTAAAAAATTAAAAACCAAAATTCATGCACAAATTGTTCTTTGTCCAGGATTTAATGATGGAACTGAATTAAAAAGAACTTTAGATGATTTAGCTCAATTTAAATCAATTATTAAATCAATTGCGATTGTTCCTGTTGGAATTTCAAAATATCGCCCCGAAGGTGAATTAAAAAAAGTTGATAAAAAAGTTGCACTTGAAACAATTAAATTGGTTGAAGAATTTAATAAAAAAGTCAAAAAGCAAATTGCAATGGCTTCAGATGAATTCTTTTTATTAACAAATCAAGAAGTACCAGATAAAAAATATTATGGCGAATTCTTGCAAATTGAAGATGGAGTTGGAGCAATTAGACTTTTAAAAGATAGTTTTAAAAAAAACTTTAAAAAATTAAAGAAAAAACTAAAAAATAAAACAAAACTAACAATAGCAACTGCTACCAGTCCAGCCAAACTATTTAGTGAATTTGCAAAACAAATTCAAATTAAAAATCTTGAATTTGAAGTAATTGGAATTAAAAATCAATTTTTTGGCGAAGATATCAATGTTGCAGGCTTAATCACCGCAAGCGATATTATCGAAACAATTAAAGGCAAAAACATTTCAAATCTTATCATCCCATCCGTTATGCTTAAAAAGAATGGTGAAGGTTATACAAATGAATTCCTAGATGGAAAAACATTAGATGATATTCAAAGATTAAACAAAGATATGAAAATTTATACTTTAAAAGATTATTATAGTTTTGATGAAATTCGCGAAATAATTAATAATCTTTAAGCAATTTTTTTCTCTACAAATACTTTATATATAAAAGAGTGATATTTATATTGGAGAGAAAATATGGCAATTATTAGATTTATTTCAAATGTAATTACAAAAGTTAATGAATACGATAAAACTTATCGAGCAATTTAGGCAATTATTTTACTTTACAGGACTTTATTAATATATGAGCATCTCATTTGGCAATTTAACAACAAATAATAGTCAAATTAATCCTGAGCTTCAAAAAAGAATTGAATCTCAGGAAAATTTCACTGCAATTGATACAGAAAAATTAAAACAAGACACTGTTGAAATTGCTTCCAAAGCTGGTGAACAAGTTAAAGACAACTTTGTTTTTAGAATTTTAAAAAATCTTGGTGTAGAAGATCCTAAAAAATTTCTCAAATCTGTTGGTTTAACTGCTTTAACTGTTGCCGGTTTTGCACTTTTGGGAAATAAAACATCAAAACATACTGCTCAATTAGGTATTGCAGTAGATGAATTTTTACAAAAAGGTAAAGGAAAATGGATTGGTGAAATTGGAGAAAAAATTTCTAGCTTTACAAAAAACTATATTACTGGACCAATTAAAAAAATTCCTTTGTTCAAAAGCATTTCTAGTGACCTAGCCAATGGAAGCAAAATTAAAGCTAAAAATCCAATGGCAAGAGCTCAATGTTCCGGAATTGTTTATCAATTTTCTTGTGCTGTAATTGAATCTATGCAAGGTATTTTTTATGGAAGACAAAAAGATATTGCTAAAAATTTCACAAAAAAAGACGCAAGCGAATTATTAACCTTCATAAAAAATGGAAAAACACACAATGTAGACTTTAAAAAAGCCTTCGAATTTGTTAAAGCTATTTCAACAAGTGGTAAAACTAAAGATGATTTAATTGAGCTCGCCAAAAAACCTGCTAATGAATTAACTCAAATGGTTGCTGATGGCACAATTAGCAAATCTTTACTTGAATGTTTACAAGGAATGGATTTCAATACTCCTGCTGCTGGAAAATTTATCGACGAAGTTCTCGATAGAGCCATGGAAGACAAAAAAATATTAGAAAAATTGATTGGAAATATTGATTTAGAAGATACTTTCAAAACAATTATTCTGGATGATGCAAACGACAGGGTTGAATTTGCTTCAAACTTAACTAAAAATATAAGAGCAGCTCAAGGCTTTGGCGATAAAGACAACAAAAAACTTCTTGATTTTTTCAAACAAATTCAAGAAGGAAAAAAAGGTGACGAATTTTCTGACATTTTAATGTGTCATGGTATGGATTCTTGGGGTTTAACTAATTGGATTGATAAATTAGGACACAAAATTCGTGGTAATAAATGGAAAAATGTTTCAAGAGCAAATCTTGGAAGTGCTTTAATTAAATTCAATACAGTAAACGGTGATTTAGCTACAACCGCTGCAGGGAAATTTGTTCAAGCAGCACCAACAATTGTAACAGAATCAATCTCAAATTATGTTTGTGATGCCGCAGCAATTAATGCAATTGTTATTCCGTCATTTATTAGCTTATTTAATAGTGTTCAAGAAGCACCAAAAGAACAAAAAGCAGCAACTTTAGCTAGTAGTTTTGCAAGCGATATTGGAAGTTTGACGGTTGTTATGCCAACAGCTGGTGCAATCACCTATGGCATTGCTAACTTATCAAAAATAAAAGATAATGGCATATTAAAAACTCCATTAAGATGGATTGGAAATTTATTTGCAATGGGCTTACAACCAAATTCAAAAGCACTTTCTAAAGTTACAGGTGGCGCTTTCAGGTTTGCAATGATTATGTTTGTATTTTCAGGCATGATAAGCAAACCAATTGAAAAATTGGTGCAAAAAATCTTCGGAAAACCCTACAACAAAGAAGAAGCACAAAAGGCAGCGCAACTTGAAGAACAAAAAAAACAAATTATTCCAGAACTTGGAATCACTCAAGGCGAATTAATGGAAAAAATGCAAAAAAATCCTGCCGCCATGCAAAGACTTCAAAGCGATGCGAAGTTAGCTTACACAATAGAGCAAAATCCAAAATTAATTTTAGATTTATTAGATGGCAAAGAAGTTCAATATATAGAACCACCAAAAAGTCCAGCTAGCCAAGGCATAATTTTAAGTCCTGCAAATCAAAATAGATTAAACAATAAAACAAATATGAGCCCAGCAGCTCAAGTTCAACCAAATCCAAAAACCAATTCAACTCCAACAACTTCAAATACTGCAGATAGTGCAACATATATTCCATCAAGCGCATTTATTGCTCCAAAATCAACAATGAGTGTTCAACAACAAAGTGAATATGATGCAATGATGACAAAAGCAGATAAATACCTAAAAGCTGCAGAAAAATATATTTAATTTTTTAAATTATAAATTCTGAGCACTGTATTTACATCTTTTCGAGAAATCGTTCCATTTTTATAAGTATCCATTGAAAAATACATAATATCGTTCAAATTTTTACTATGTCCCCTTATTCCCAGTGCATGGCCAATTTCATGAAGTATAATAGAAAGAAGTTCTTTGTCATTGTATGGATTATTATATTCATCAACGGTTTTAACTTCAATGATTGCCTTGGTATAATTTTCTTTTATTCGATAAGAACGCGTAATCCCAACCCAATCTTCATGTTCAATTTCTTTAACATAACAACAAACTATATCGGCTTGGCTTTCATCAGAAACATATTCAAAATTTACAAGTTGGTATAATTCATAGTCCCACTTATGAAAAGCTTGTTTAAAAAGCTCCTTTTTTTTCGATTCTTTAATAAAAACTTTTATATTAGCAGGATTTTTCCAGGTGTAATAAGCCTCCAAATCAGCAATGTAATTACCATAATCATTACTATTTGCAATATGCATATCTTTTAATTGTTGCTTTATTTTATCATAATCATCCTGAACAGCTTTTCTAAAGCCTGGGCTCAATTTTGAATCAGACAATAAAATTTCAAAATTTTCTTTTGCTTTATAATAATCTTTGTCAATCATTAAAGCTTTAGCATAATAATATCTTGCCAAAGGTTCTTGTTTATAATTCTTAAGTAACTCATAATGACAATCAAGTTTCCAATTACAACTTTTTAATTCTTGCTTTAAAACCTCATAATCGGCTGAAGCAAAAGCATTTACTTGAAAACAAAATATAAAAAATATAAAATAAAAAAATATTTTAATCATCAAAACCCGTAAAGCTTGTTAACAGTGTCAACATCTCTTAAAGATGGAGATGTATTTTTTGTACTTGCGGTTGTAGGATACATTATATCATTTATACTGTTCGAATGTCCAATAATTCCGATTGCGTGCCCGATTTCGTGAAGTACTACTTTTAATAATTTAGCATCAGATTGAATAAAACCAATTGAATCTTTTTTTGCAATCAAAATTTTTGATTTATATAAATATATTTTCCCTTGAATCTTAACATACTTAGGATAAGTTACACCTACAGCATTACCATTTAATTTTTCAGTATAATCAATACAAATATCAGCTTCTTCCTGGTTGCTTACAAAAACAAAATTCATATCATTTCTTAATGCTTTATCCCATATTTTAAAAGCATTCTCTAAAATATGGGACTTAGAAGATTTTTCAATATAAACTTTTATGTTTTTTGGATTCAGCCAAATTACTTGCACATCAACAACATGATTGTATGTGCGATTATCTATTCTTGCATATACACAAGAAAATAAAAGCAACAATAATAAAACCATCTTAAGTACAGATTTCATAACAAACTTTAAATTCCCTTGCGCAGAAGAAAAATATCAAATATTGCCATACAGTCTTTTACTGTATTTACATCCCTATTTAAAACTCTTGTCTTGGCATAACTATTGGTATCTAAATACATTACATCCCCTATGCTTGGACTATAAGATAAAATCCCAAGCGCATGGCCGATTTCATGCAACACTATTGAATAAAATTCTTCATCTTCCATCAAAACATCCTAATTAATCTTACAGATTAAATATCAGCAATATTGGAATCCAATATATCAATACACCTCAAACTAGCTCTGCAACCTTGATCTTGAAATAATTTGTTGCATTTTGAAGCTCTTGTTTTTCTTGCTTATTTTATTTGGCAAGTTTGCTTATAAACTATATCCTGGCTCCAGTAACTTTGTATAGACTTATTTTATCTATATAACAATCGGTTTTTGAGCTTGCAAGAAGCTTTTCCATATATAATAACGCTTCTTTTTGTTGCAATAAATCTAGCTTAGAGATTACACCTTCGTCGTATTTTAACTCAGAATATCCATAATCTTTTTTTTGTATTTCATATGCTTTTGAATTGTTTTTTAATTTTTCTTCATCAGATTTAAAGTTATACAACGAATCATTTACTTCCTGAATGGCTATTAAATTTGTTTTTTGATATTGCGCTAAAAGTTGCTCATACTTATTTTTGTTTAACTTCAAATTTGCCTTTTTTAAACCACCAGTAAATATTGGGAGATTAACACTTCCAGCAGCTAAACCAAGTGCATTTTCAAAGCTCATAGATGAAGCAGCAGAAGTTGCAACAAAAGCTAACATACCTAATATATTAATTGTTGGCAAAAACTCTTTCTTTGCAACACGAACATCAAGTCCTGCAGCTTCTAATTGATATTCCAATGCTTTATAATCAGGACGAGACGAGATGATATCAGAAGAAATTTCACTTGGCACGTCGAATTGCAAATTTAATTCATCTGCTGAAATTCTAGAATATTCTTTTTTGTTTTCTGGACTATCTCCAATTAATATAGCCAACGCATTTAGCGCAGAATTTCTAGCTTTTTCATAATCCAAAAGTTCATTTTGCGACATAACAAAAGATTTTTCAGCCTGAATCATATCAGCAGTTGATGCGATTCCTTCATCATTTGATAGTTTCATTAAATTATAAATAGACTCTCTGTCTTTAACCAAGTCTTTCTGAACTTCAATTAATTTATCAAGTTTAACTATATTATAATAAACACTTCCAACTGCAGCGATAATTGCAATATCACTAGCCGCAGCTTGAGATTCAACTCCTTTTAATAATTTTTTAGAAGATTTTGTTTTATCCCAATTTTTTCCAAACAAATCTAGTTCCCAACTTGCCATAACAGGAAGCGCAAACGACCCCATTGTTTTTGTTGTTTCAGGCATTTTTATTAACGCTGGACTTGCACCAATTGACAATGTTGGCAATTGACCCGCTCGAGTGGACATGACATTAATCTGTGCTTGTTCAATTTTTAGCGCAGCGGTTTTAATATCGTAATTATTATTTATTGCTGAAACTATATATTTTTCAAGGTGCTCATCATTTTGCTTTTTCCACCAATCAAAATTAACTGTATCTAAAATTGTTGTTTGCTTTGTTTGTTTATCAATTTTTCTTTCTAAAATTGCACATGCCGGTTCAATTATTAAATTAATTGCAAGCATACTTAAAACAGTTGTTGCTAATAGCTTTTTCATATTTTCCTCAAAAATTTATTGCATTTTTTATAATTGAATGGTAGCATATTAATGTTGCAAAAGCAACATATTGTTTTAAGCAACACAAGTGGGGATCATGAAAACAAAATACGAAGATTCATTAATATATCAAATTAATTCAAGCGCAAAGTATTTTGATAAATTGTTTGAACAATTCTTTAAAGACATTAATATAGGCGTAAGCGCGGCTGAGCACCTAGCTTTAATGGTTGTACATGACACAAAAGATTGTTGCCAAAGAGATTTAGCTCGTGTTCTTTTAAAAGACAGGGCAAATACAGGAAAATTAGCAAAATCGTTAGAAGAAAAAGGGCTCATCAAAATTGAAGCCACCATTAAAAATAATCGAGCTGTTAAAATTTTAACCATTACAGAAAAAGGTAAAAAATTAGCTAAAAATTCTATGGACTTATTTGAACCTTTAAAAAGTCAAATCGAAAAAGAATTTTCCAAAGAAAAACTAGATGAAATAACTAAAGCACTTCATGATTTCACTCAATTAATTTCAAAAACATTAAAAACAAAAATATAATATAAAGGAGTATAAAATGGCTGAAGATATTAAAAACAACGAACAAAAACCAAAAAAAAGAAAAATAATTATTCCTATTGTAATTATTGCCGCAATTATAGGAACTGGATGCATATTCCATGAAAGTCATTTTCAATCAACAGATGATGCTTATGTAGAAGCCGATATTATCCAAGTAACTCCAAAAGTATCTGGTCATATTATTGAAAGCTATATCGAAGATAACAAGGAAGTGAAGGCAGGCGATATTGTAGCTAAAATTGACGATGAAGTTTATATTGAAAGATATGAACAAGCTAAAGCAAATTACGAAAAGGCATTGTTAAATCAAAAAAATGCAAAAGCTACATTGAAAGCTGCAGATTCAGAAATTGCATTAGCTAAATTAGACTTAGAAAGATATCAAAAATTATACTCAGAAGGTGCTATCTCAAAACAAATGCTAGATAAAGCACAAGCTAACTATGATGCAGTTAATGCTCGTCAAGTCCATGCTAAAGAAAATATTTTTGCCTCTGGTTCAAATGTTGCTGACGCTGATTTAAAAGCCTTAAAAGCTATTATGAACCAAGCAAAATTAAACCTAGATTACACTAATGTAACTGCTCCAAATACAGGAATTGTAACAAACAGAAGAATTGAAAAAGGTAGTTATGTTTCTGTTGGTTCTCCGTTATTTGCAATAGTCCCAGATAAAATCTGGATTGTAGCTAATTTCAAAGAAAATCAAGTTGGCAATATGAAACCGGGCCAAAAAGTAACAATTAAAGTTGATGCATACAAAGGAAAAACTTTTAAAGGCCACGTTGACTCAATTCAAAGAGCATCAGGAGCTAAATCAAGCTTGTTTCCACCAGAAAACGCTGTTGGTTCATTTGTAAAAATCGTTCAAAGAATACCTGTTAAAATCGTTTTTGATGAAGAAATCAAAAAAGAAGAATTTAACATTATTTCAGGTATGAGTGTAGTTCCAAAAGTAAAGGTTAAATAGGTTTAAAAATGGCTAACACTGAAGCAACAGAATGGAAACCCAAGCATAACCCTTGGATAGTTTGTATTCCGATTATGATGGCGGCGTTTATGTTTGTATTAGACGAAACCATTGCTAACGTTGCACTTCCTTATATGGCAGGAAGCTTCTCAGTTTCCCGACAAGAAAGTACTTGGGTTTTAACAAGTTATTTGATTGCATCAGGAATAGTTATTCCTTCCGTTGGTTTCTTTTGCAAGTTAATGGGAAGGAAAAATTTCTTTATTTTTAGCATTATCCTTTTTACAGTCTCGTCATTTTTATGCGGAATTGCAAATAGTTTACCAATGATGGTAATAACTCGCGTCCTTCAAGGCTTTGGAGGTGGTGCCGTATTACCTTTATCTCAATCAATTACTCTTGAAATGTGGCCCGTTGAAAAAAGAGCTCAATCAATGGCTTTATTTGGAATGGTTGTAGTTATTGCTCCAATTATTGGACCTGTTTTAGGTGGCTGGATAACATCAAACTGGTCATGGCCATTTATCTATTTTATTAATATTCCTGTTGGCATATTTTGCGTAATATTGGCAAAAAAACTAATTGAAGACCCGCCATACGCAAGAAAACAAGAAAATGTAAAAATGGATACTCTTGGTTTTTACTTACTAATCGGTTGGTTAACTTGTATGCAAGTTGTTTTAGACAAAGGAAATGATGCTGATTGGTTCGGTAGCCCATGGGTTTGTTGGATGACATTCTTTGCTGTAACATTTGCAATATCATTCTTTATTGTTCAAGCAAAGAAAAAAGATTCTTTAATTGATATTACTGTTTTTAAAGATGCCAATTTCTTTATTGGCACTTTAGTCCAAGTTGTAATGATGGGAGTATTATTAGCTTCACTAGCAATATTACCTCAATTTTTACAAGGCTTAATGGGATATGATGCTTACTTATCAGGACTTGCAATGATGCCACGCGGTATGGGAGCAATGTTGACCATATTTCTAATAGGAACCATTGGTAGTAAAATTAATGAAAAATATTTAGTTATTTGCGGATTAACTTTATTAAGTATATCTGGCTTTATGCTTTGTAATTTAAATTTGCAAATTGCAACAATTAATATAGCAATTCCAAATTTCGTAATGGGTATAGCAATGGCGATGTGTATGATTCCAATTATCACCTTATCCACCGCAACATTAACACAGAGCCAAATGACCAACGCTTCAGGCGTACAAAATTTATTAAAAAACTTAGGTGGAGCAATAGGAACATCAATTGTAACAACATTAATATCAAGAAAAGCTCAAGCTCATCAAAGCTTTCTTGTTGACAATATGACAATGCTAAATGATAATTTCGCTCAACGTTTTTACGCTATTCAAGCACAATTTCAAACGAGCCTTGATTCAATTACTGCAGGAAACATGGCAAACACTATGCTTTATAAACAAATGTTACAACAAGCAAATATGGGAGCATTTAAAAACACATTTGAATTTTGCGCAATGGCATGTGCAGTGATTATTCCTTTAGTCTTTCTAGTAAAAGGAATCAATAAAAAAGGAAAATAACCCTAAAAATCTTAATTCTATATACTTCAAAAGTAAAGGCTGGTAATACCAGCCTTTTTATTCTCTTCTATTGTCTTTTATATTTCTTTATTTTTTACTTTTTTCAACTTAGTTTTTTGAAATATCATAATATATTCGTGTTCAAAAATATTAAATCCGCCTGATAGCGCTCTATATCTCCACAAATTAGCAGTTTTACCCTTTGCTTTCTCGTTACCGACAATATTTTTTACAATAACAGCTTTTGTAACAAAGCCAAGTTCTTCCATTCTTCTTTGACACTCAAAACCAAGAGAAATATAGCGAGAATTTGCATATTTGTCGCCAATAATTAATGCGGCAAAACGATTTTGCTCTAATAAATCATAACCATTTTTTGCAACTTTTTTAAACAAATCATAAAATTCTTCAGTTGTGGCACAATTTGATAAATCTTCTTTTTTATCAGAAAACTTAATAATGTCATCATAAGGCGGATGTAAAATTAGAAATTGAGCTGACTTTTCACCCATAATCTCAAGTCTATTTTGGATTTTTTCTTTTGCTGCACTTGAAGCACTATCACCTTGAATAATATTCACATCAACAACAAGTTCTTTTGGGCTGAATTTTTTTGAAACATAATCCACCATTTCTTGCTTTAATTCAACCCCTATGCAACGACGTTTCATATTTTTTGCTTCAATACCTGAAGTGCCTGATCCAAAAAATAAATCTAATACAACATCACCCTTTTTTGTATATCTTTCAAAAAGTTGCGTTGCTATTTGAGGAATATAGTTTCCATGATAATCGTAAGAATGCCCATTGCTTTTTTCCCGCTTATCAAATTCCCACCAAGTACCAGTTTTTACATTTTCATATAATTTCCAATTATTTAAATCAATATCATTATATGGCTTCGTTTTAATTGGTTTAACTACTTCAAGATTTGCTTGTTTCTTAATTTTTACATTTTTTTTAACTGCCATTTTAAAAACTTCTTCCCCAATCGTAATGTTTCAAGTATAATGAAATCAAGCAGTAATTAAATCAACCTAATATATTAATTATTGCTAACAAAAGGCAATTTTTTAGATTCACTTGTTTTATGGAAGTATGCTAAGCATTAATAACGTAAATTTTAATACTTTCCAAACTTCAACCAAAGCAATTGGTAAGAATGGGTTACGCACGCCAAATAAAAGACTACAAATTTTTTACTTTAACGATCTCCACGGAAATACTGATAAAATAGCAGGCGTAATGGAAGCTGGCAAAAATTTCAATAATAACACCACAGAATATGATACTTTTTCATTTTCCGGTGGCGACAATGTTTCTGGCGGAGATGTTAAAAAAAATGAAGTTGTCCTAGATATTATGCAAAACGAAATGCGTGTTGATGCATCAGGTGCCGGCAATCACGAAATGGATGCAACTGCAAACGGATTGAAAGAATTTGCAAAAGGCAAAAAAATTGATTTTGTGGCAACCAATGTCGAATTTGATGATGATGCCGCAATGAGAAATATTGTAAAAAGATCAGTAATAAAAGTAGAAAATGGCACCAAATACGGTTTAATTGGCGCAATGCCATTAGATTTTGAAACCTGTACTAAAAAATCAATCCAAGAAGATATTGAAGTAATGGATTTTGATGACACAATCAAAGCCTTACAAAAAGAAATCGATGAACTTAAATCTCAAGGTGTAGAAAGAATTATTCTTTTATCACATACTGGTTATGAAAATGACAAGAAAATAGCTGCAGCCTTAGAAGGTCTAGATATTATCATTGGCGGACATTCTCATAGCGTTGTCCAAGGAGCTTCTGAGGGCGAAAATATAGTTTTATCAAAATCAAATCAACCTGTTGTAATTACTCAAGCCGGAGAAAATGGAAAATATTATGGCATTTTAGATGTTGAATTTGATGCAAATGGTGTAATCTCAAAAGTTTCAAATCAACTAACAGAAATTTCATCAAGAAAAAATCCAAATGTTGAATTTATCAAAGAACAAAAAATGGGAATAAGTCCTACCGTTGGTACAATTAAAGAGATTGAACCAATGGCAGCTAATAGAAGAGTTAAGCCCCATGCTTGGTCTAACATGATTGTAGATTCAATGAGATTTGAACTAGGTGCAGATTGTGCATTTTTAAATGCTGCAAACATCAGAAAAATACCAACCGAAGGCAAACTAACAGAAAGAGATGTAACAGAATCTGCTCCAATGAAAAACAGGCTAATCAAAACTAAAGTTACTCAAAAACAAGTAGTAGATGCTATCTCTCAAGCAGCAAAAGAAACTTTAACAAGCCCGAATGGAGAACCAGGATTTTTATTTACCAGCGGTTTTACATATAAAGTAGATACAAATGGAAATTTATTAGAATTAAATTTCATTGACAAAAAGGGAAGAAAACAACCTATTGATATAAATAACCCATCAGAAAAAATTACATACACCGCAATATATGATGATTTCACAATGAAAGAAGGAGGAGAATATCCTGCTTTGGCGCCAAAATTCCCTGTGAAATTTTACGATTTCGACAAGGACAAAACCGCAATCGATTATATTCGCAAAATGAAAAATAAAAACAATTTAGTATTTAGTGATGACAATAGACTTGAAATAATCCAAGCATCATCATTGCAACAACAAGGCAGTAGTAACCAAAAATTCTTAGACTTAACTTTGCCAAAAGTTTCATAAAATACTTAATGCATATATAACCAACAAAAAACGATGTTAAAAATCCTAAAACCATAGCTTTATGATTAAAACTTGAGATGGCATTAAAATCAAGTTCGAGCAAAGGATATATCATTGAGGCTAAAAAAATAATTGGAATACTTATTAAAAAAGAAAATCTTGCAGCCTTAGTTCTTTCTGCTCCTAAAAATAATGCAGTTGAAATAGTTAACCCACTTCTTGAAAATCCCGGAAAAATAGCTAACCCTTGAGCAATACCAATTAAAATAGAATTTTTTAGGGAAATTTCTTTATCACCTTTATAAAATTTTTCACTAGCTAATAATATTAACCCTGTTATAAAAAGAAAGAAACATATTATTTGAGGATTAGACATTAATTTTTCTACAGGCTCTTTAAAAGAAAGCCCTATAATGCCAGTAATTATGGTAGTTAAAATAACATAATTAACAAATTTAAAATTATGATTTTGAAAATCTTTATTTTTGAGCGAAACCATAAAGCCTAAAAAAATTTCTTTTAAATCTTTAAAAAAATAAATTAAAACAGCAAGCAAAGTTGCAAGATGAATAATTATACTAAAAAATATCTCTTCTTGAACAGTTCCCGTTTTAGCTCCTATCACAAATTCATATATTTCATTAGAAAACACAATATGCGCAGAACTTGAAATCGGCAAGAACTCGCTCAACCCTTGGATTGCGCCTGTTATTATTGCTTGTAATGTATGCATTATCTATTCCTCTATCTCAAAATAACTTGCACGTGATGTCGGTGTTTCCCAAACATTAACACAATGCACTTCTTTAATTTGCTCACGTACTTTATAAAATATAAATTTTGCAATAAACTCAGAACTAGGACTTTCATTTTTAAATTCGTCAAGTTCATTTAAATCTTTATGATCTAAATATTCCATCACTTCATTAACAACACGTTTCAATGTCTTGAAATCCACTAAAATATTAGAAGAATCTAATTTATCTCCACGCGCAGTAACTTCAACTTTCCAGTTGTGTCCATGCATATTTTCACATTTACCTTTATAATTAAGCAAATGATGTGCTGATGAAAAATTTGTTTCTACTCTAACTTCAAACATAAAATTATTTTAACATCAATAAAACAACTTGTACAACTATATTTATGGTAAAATATAAGAATGAAGCATGCTTTTACCACTAAAGTATATTACTCAGATACAGATGCTTATGGTGTTGTTTGGCATGGAAGCTATTTAAGATGGCTCGAAATGGGAAGAGTAATGCTTTGCGAAGATGCAGGCTACAAATTAAGCCAATTAGAAGAAAATGATATAGTTCTGCCAGTTGCAGAAATTAATATTAAATATAAGAATTCCGCTAAGTTAGAAGATGCTATTGTAATTGAAACTGAAGTGGTTGATCAAGGAAGATTCTATATAACTTTTCAACAAACTATTAAAAATGAAAAGTTAAACAAAACGTATATTGAAGCACTTGTAAAAGTTGTTGCAATACACAAAGATGGAAAACTATATAGGAGTTTACCTGAACAGGTAATAAAAATTGTTCAGTAAATGCGAGTCAAAGACTCGCATTTTTTATTTCAAAACAACATAAAAACAAAATTTCTATTCAGAATATATAATTCCTTCTATTCCGATTGGCAAAATAAATATATCTTTACCGAGCAGATTTGGCTCTTCTTTGTTGTTAATATCAAAAGTAATTGTACCCAAGAGTTGTGCACCCCGAATTTCAGTCTCCCCAGGAAATATAGTTTGTTCAAAAACAGAAGTCATTTCAAGAAGAATCCTCATACACGCACCATCTTTTAATATAAATGATCTTTTTAATTCATTAGAAGTAGGGCTCGCGCTTGTAGCACACAAGTCGGAACAATTTGCAGCATCGCAAGGAGTTCTTATTGTGGTTAGATATTTCTTATAAGCGTTTCTTAATGCAATTACATAATTCATCTTATTTGTTATATTGGCGTCTTCAATATCATAAACAACCTTGCTTTCGGGATCAATAATATATTTTAAATCGCCAAGCTTGGTGTCATTAAGCATAATTTGTGTCGTTGCATTGTCAATTTCAGATAATACTTTTTTTGCTAATACCTTCAAACCTTTTTCTTTAAATTTGGCGGGTTTTAAAGTTGTTATCATAATTGTTGCAATGATACCCAAGATTGTCATTACAAGAATTGCTTCTGCCATGGTGAAGGCTTTTGTGATAATTTTGTTTTTTTGCATTGTTTTTATACTTTCTCATATTAACAGTCTAATATATCTATCTATGTATATCAAGGAGTGGTTGGAAATTTAAGGTGGATAGAGGAAATAGTCTTCAAAATTCGCAACAAATACCTAAAATATTGTCAGTATTAAAAATCTTTAGCTTATGTCTTCAGTATAGGAATCGGCAATGACCTATCTTTGAGGGGTGCGACGAACCTCCGAAGCATTGTTGGCGCAAAAAATCTTTGAACAGGAAACAAATTATAAAAAGACTCTAGATTATTTTCTAGAGTCTTTTATTAAATATAGGAATCGGCAACGACCTATCTTTGAGGGGAGCGACTACTCTTTGAATATTGTCGGCACAAGAAGTCTTTGATACGAAATGAAAAAATAACCTCAAGAACGAATCTCAAGGTTATTTAATAAATATAGGAATCGGCAACAACCTATCTTCGAGGGGTGCGACGAATCTCCGAAGTATTGTTGGTGCAAAAAATCTTTGAACGGGAAACAAATTATAAAAAGACTCTAGATTATTTTCTAGAGTCTTTTATTAAATATAGGAATCGGCAACGACCTATCTTCCCGGGAGGCTACCCTCCGAGTATTGTCGGCGCGAGAAGTCTTTACGACCGTGTTCGGGATGGGAACGGGTGGTGTCCTTCTGCTTTGTCACCGATAAATCTTTTAGTGACATACACTGGAAGTTGCATAATGATAAAATTGATAACCTTAATTACTTGGTACGGTTTCGACCTGTCTGTCGAAAGCTCAACGCTTTCGCCATCACGGTCTCACACACCTTGTGCGTCAGTCTTCATTCGTTAAGTTCGCCCTGCGAACTAAACTCATTTGACTGCCGTATTCAGGAAAAGCCCTCGTCCGATTAGTAATGCTCGACTACGTCTGTTGCCAAACTTCCATCTACATCCTATCAACGTCGTGTTCTGCGACGGGACTTACTAGCTTATGCTATGAGAGATCTCATCTTATGGTGGGCTTCGTACTTATATGCTTTCAGCACTTATCCACTTGGAACACAGCTACTGGGCGTTTACCCTTGGCAGG
>JAFYOU010000038.1 GCA_017560095.1 Candidatus Gastranaerophilales bacterium | reverse complement strand
GTCAAAGCTCAACGCTTCGCCGATTTAGCACCGGCTTGCGCTTATTTGCTCCTGAGGAAATCATAGATTTCCACGTCGCATTCGTAGTGCTATCGTCAAAGCTCAACGCTTCGCCGATTTAGCACCGGCTTGCGCTTATTTACCCATAGCCTTACGCACTTCTTTTTTATATTTTTCAACATTTGGCTGAAGAACTTCATCTAAAGCAACATCATTCGGTGTAATATTGCCTTTTTGAGCTCTTAAAATCCAGCCTGTATATAAAGTTTCAAAATGTTTCAATTCGATAAATCTCGCAATAGATTTCATTGATAAATCTTCAAGCACAATTTTTGAAACAGGGTGCTGAGCACTATAAGCACTAATTACACCTTCCATAACTGCATTCATTACTTTGTCATTGCTATTTACATATACAAAAGTAAAGAATGAATCCATGTTATTAACATCTAAATCTGCTTCAGCATTATAGTGAAGATATCCTGGGCCAACATTTGTATCTGTTAAAACTGCAGCTTTTAAAGATTCATTTTTAAGTTGTTTTTCCCATAATGTTGTTCCAAAGAACTCATCACCGAAGTATTCAACAAAATGTTTATCTTTGCCCATGTTTTTTGCTTTTACGTTAAATTTAGCTAGTTGCAAAGCTTCATTTTTTTCAATATCTTCATTCAAAAATTCAGCTTGAGCATCAAGCGAAGCTTCCATCAATGCCTTAACTTCCGCTTTTTCTACACCCAAGAATAATAAAGTAAAAATTGTTGCATCGTCAAAAATAGAGAATCTTCCACCAACATCATCATGAACATAACCAGATAATTTGATTTCGCCTGAATCAACAATTCTTCTTAATGCAGATTTTTCAGAATTTGCATCAGTCATAGCAACAAATTGATCCGATGTATCAGTTTTACCAGTATGCGCTTGAACAGCTGCACGAGCTTTTTCATAACCAACAGTAGTTTCTAGAGTTCCGCCAGATTTAGAAACAACTAAAAATAAAGTTTTATCTAAATCTAATCTTGAAATCCATCTATCAAAACTCATAGGAACAACTGATGAGAAAAAGTGAACATGTTCATCGATTCCCAATAATTTTGTAATATTTTCTGTTGTATGACGAGAACCACCAATACCCAAAATTGCTAAATCTGTATATTTGCCAGCTTTAGATGTTTTAACCATTTCTTCCATTTTATCAAGGTTGGCCAATTGGATATTTGGTAATTTTTCAATCCAATTTAAAAACATACCATCTTTACCTGCGCGGTTTTTAATATCAGAAACAGCCTGAATAGCCAATTCTTTAAAATTGCCGCAACAGCATTTTTTTACAACTTCAACTGTAGAATTTGTCATTTTTCTTCTCCAAAATCTATTACATCAGTTTCATGATGTAACAAAAAAGACTTAAATTCAAGATTTTATAATTATTCTGTAACTTTTGGTTTTTCGTTTATTTCTGCTAAAATTTCACCTGCGTGATGTTCAACGTAATATAAATCATCACAATCTCTTTTAATTCTGGCTAAAATATTAAAATCTAAAATAGGAGGAAGTTTTCCCTCAAAACCACATTCTTTAATTGTTGGATACTTATATGCCCAATCTCTTACATCATCTTCTTTATTTTCAGATGGTCTTCTTACTCTTTGAGCTATATATGCAGCAATTGTATAATCTGTAAAATTCTTTTGAACATTTCCATATTTTTTATCTTGCATATTCCATGCATCCAAAAACAACTGCACAAAAGGTGCATAAGCAATGTTTCCAGATTTAATTTCCAAGCCCTTCTTTAATTTGTAGCAAAAATCTTCTATTTCTTTTAACATTGCAACGTCTGAACCAATAATTTGTAATTCAGAATAGAAATTTTGATAAATATCATCTGCCCCGTCCGGCTTTTTTGTTGAATCTATACTTAAGTGAAGAGCCATATAACCAGCTTTTGATCGAACAGTTTGAACTTTAATTAGAGGCATTTTGTTTGCTTTTCTTATGCTATTTGCCGCATGCGTAATTCTTGCTAATTGTTTTTCATTAAAATATTGTTCAACATCATTAGAAGGTGACTTATGATATTTAATTTCATCAACAACTAACCTTTCTTCTAAAATCATTTTGCATAAATTATCAACAACTTTATCCATTACGCCATCATGAGCATTTCTAATTACAATTCTTCCACCTGAAATATCGCGAATATTCTTTTTAATTGACTTTTCATTATATGGTGAAAATATTTTTTCCCTAATGCCTTCCTCTGATTCAAGTGCAGATCTAATTCTATCAGAAATCTTTTCTTCGATGCTATTTGGAGTTTTTACCCTTGCATAAACACCTTCTATACCACCTGTTGGGTTATTTTCATTGCATATATCAGCTGCGAAATATTTTTCTAAAACATTTTTTAACCATTCATTAACAAAAAAAGCTTCTTCATGAATATCGGCACAAAGCACTGAATTATTAATGGCGGCTTTATATTCTACAGTGCCTTTAAAACTAATTGTGTCTTTTGATAAAGGAGCCAAAGAAGAAGTATTTAGCCCAAAATCTATATTTTGTTGGTCTCTATTTTTAATTGCCTGTGCGTTTGATTTAAAATTTAAAAAACTAATACTATTTATCATTTTACTCTCCAAAGCTACAAAACTCTTGAATCAAAAAAGTTGTCAAGAATCTCAAAAAAATTTTACATTAAGATACATCTTATTTACAATCAAAAAAAAATATTGCAAAATAAAAGCTATGGGAAAATGTAAAAAAAGAACTCTAAATAGAAGAAGTGCAACGCCTTATTTTATGACTAGAGAAACAGCCGTTAACAACGTTTTTAAGATGTTTAGCGAAAACAAGAAAAAAATTGATTTAAAACTAGCGATGGATACAATTAGCTTGTTTGGTTTATCTGCAGAAGAACTCTCAGAAGCTGGAGTTCCTTATGAAAACCTTAAAGCACTAGGTTCAGCCATAAGCTAAGCGTAGTATGTATTAAATCTACCACCTTTACCTTGGAAAGCTTGAGCATAAGCCATTTGCTTAACCTGCTCTTTAGATGGCATATTTGCATATTTTGCACTTAGATCTTGCTGTTGAATCGGGTTGGTAGCAACTTGCGTTTGCGCTTGTTGAGCAATTTGAGGTTGCGCTTGTTGAATTTCTTGAGGTGCTTCACTTGCTAATTCTTGAGCCTGCTCTTTTGTTGGGAAAATCTTTTGAACTAAATTATTGGAAACTACGCCACCTGCCAAAGTTCCGATTGTATCTCCAATTTTTGCCCCCAGTGGTCCAAAGAAACTTCCTATTGTAGCACCCACTGTTCTAAAAACTAATGACAAGCCTACGTCACCCGCCCAACTTGCAACACCAGCTAAAACCGCTTTTCCTGTTGCTTTCATACCTGCCATAAAACCTTCGTTTTTAAATGTCGGCAATGCTTCAGATGTGAACCGAGAAATTATTTCCAAACCTGCAAACACAAAGTTTGATTTTTGGCTTGCTTCATTTTTAAGCAAAGAAGTCATGTTTCCTTTGAAGCCTTTAGCAACGACACCAGATACATCCGTTCCTTTTTTTAACAAGTCTTCAACGCCATTTCCGGCTGCATTTGTCAGCTTTTCTTTGGCTTCATTAAACATGGTTTGATTTATTTTTTCATAATCTTTTTGAGTAAAAATTTTTTTAATTTTTTGCCAACAAGTTATTTTGTCACCATTTTCAAATTTCTTTAACTTTTCAAAAGCTTTTCTTGCATCAGAAATTTGTTCATAATTTTGTGCAGTTGCAATACCTCTTGTAAAAACGTCTGCTGCGTTAGCGCCATCTTTAAAAACCGCCCTAACTGCATCATTATTTTTTTTAGCTGCATCAATAGCTCCCTTAAAGCCATTTCTTTTTATCGAAGAAATGCTTCCGAAGCCACCTGTCATAGCAGCTGACAGAGTCAGACTTGCACCGATGCCTGAAAACATATTTGTTCTTTGAGTTGCTGTTGTTACTTCGCTAGACATAATTATACTAATAACCCCTATAATTAAATAAAGTATTTTTCTTTTAAAAAATTGCCTGTAAAATTAAATTTTTGTTAATATATGTTTATGAACTATAATTTAAAGCATTATGCATATATTGGCGATTGTGTTTTTGAACTTTTTATTCGAGAAATTGTTATAACAAAAACTCAAAAACAAGATATGATGCATAAAACATCTACAAAATATGTTAACGCTCAAGCTCAAGCTGATATTCTTGAAAGTATTTTTAATGAATTAAGCGAAGAAGAACTTGAAATTCAAAAGCGTGGAAGAAATTTAAAAATGACAATTAATAAAAAATCTAATCCCAAAATTCACGCTCTTGCAACTTCTTTTGAAGTTTTAATCGGGTATTGGCATTTAAACAACAAAGATAGATTAAATGAAATTTTTGAAAAAATTAAAAACTCAATAGATTTGGTATAATAAAAATATGCAAAAAAACATTAAAGAAGAATTTATTTCAACGCTATCCCACGAAATTAGAACTCCGTTAACTAGCATAAAAGGCTTTTCTCAAACTATGCTTAATTCTTGGGAAGTGCTTGATGATGAAAAGAAAAAAGAATTTTTAGAAATAATTTTAAACCAATCAAAACGTTTAATTAATCTTGTTGAAAATGTTTTAAATGTTGCAAGAATTGATTCCAATTCATCTAGTTTAATTTTAACCAAAGTTGAAATAAATAAATTAATCCAAAATTGTGCTAATATGCTTAAAATTTCAAATCCTGAATATAAATTTAACTTTGAATTAACTAAAAATGAATTAAATTGCTTAATTGATTCAGACAAAACTCAACAAATATTGATAAACATTTTAGATAACGCTATAAAATATTCAATTAATTCAAAAAAAATTGAAATTAAAACATCGAACAAGCTGGATTTTAATGTTATTTCAATTAAAAATTATGGCAATTATATTGAAGATGATTATTTAAATAAAATTTTTGAAAAATTCTATAGAATTGATTCATATATAAAATCGCAAGCTCAAGGAAGCGGGCTAGGACTTTATATAGCTAAAAGCTTGGTTGAAAAAATGCAAGGCAAAATTGAAGTTATTTCATCAAAAAAAGAAAAATTTGTTGAATTTTTAATATATTTACCAATTTATGAAGTAGAAAAATTAACTAAAAATATCGGAGTATAGATTTGTATAAAACTCGAGTTTTAATAATTAGCGAAAGAAAAGAACAATCAATTAAATATAAAAAATTAATTGAAGCCGAAAATCAAGATGTCGTTGTAACAAACAATTTATCAGATGCTCTTTTTGTGCTTCAAAAACAGGAAATTGAGTTTATAGTAATTTCAGACACAATTAAAGAAAAACTATCTGATTTTATAAAAAAAATAAGAGTTTTAACTTTTAATTCGCGCCCAATCATAATTGCTGTTTCAAAATCAAACGATTTAGAAGACAAACTTGAAATCTTAGACTCGGGAGCAGATGACTTCATAGGCGAAGAAATCACAAAACAAGAATTTCAAATGAGATTTAAAGCACATCTAAGAAGATATTTGGAAAGCTTTTTAAACCCAATCACATATTTAAGCGACAAAAATATTACAATTAAAGCCCTTAAAAAAAGTTTTGAAACCAATGAAAATCTTGCATATCTTTTAATTAAAATTAAGAACTTCGATTTGTACAAGAAAACCCATGGTGAAATTGCATCAGAAAAAGTCTTGCAAACTTTAGGTGCTATGATTAATTCAACAACTGCCCAAAATGACTATTCAGGGCATATCAAAGAAGATGAAATAATTTTAATTACAGGAAATTATCAAGCCGAAAAAATTGCTTCGTTTTTAACTTTTGCGTTTGATAATATTTTAAATAAATTTTATTCTAGCAATGAATTTGAAAATAACTTCACCATTCAATCCGATGACAATATTAAAGAAATAAAAACAGATTTAATACGTTTAAACATTGCAATAGTAGAAAAAGATAAAACCGATTACAAAGCAATAGTTAACAAATTAAATGAATTAATTGAACTGTGCGCAAATAAAAACTCTTCAAACTATATTATTGACAGATTTAAACTAAATGGCGAAATTTCAAAAAAAGAAAAAAAAGTTTTAATTTTTGAACCAGACAACGCCCTATCATATTTGCTAAAAAATGTTTGCGAAATGAATGATATAGAAACAATAACCACTTTCGAAAAAGAAGACTTTTTAAAAGCCTATAAAGAATTTAAACCAAATGTTGTTGTTTTAGATTGGGGTAACAAAAAAGAATCAGATAACCTTGAAATCGCAAAATTTATTTCAAAAGATAATATTAAACTAATTTTTTCTTCTTCCTATTTAAACAAAAAAGAAATCTTGCAAGCAGGTGCAGATTTATATATGCCAAAACCATACGAAATAGATGATATGTTTTATTGGATTGAAAAATTTTTAAATTAAAAGAGGGGACAACCCCTCTTTTTAATATGCATTTAAATATTTATCCAATTCCCATTGAGTAACATAAGTTCTGTATTTATCCCATTCAATTTCTTTTGCGGTCACAAATTCGTTAACTATATGCTCACCCAACGACTCTTTAACGACCTCGTCTTCCTTTAAAAGTTTAACTGCGTTAGCCAAACTAGCGGGTAATGATTCAATTCCTAATTGTTTTCTTTCTTCAAGAGACATTTCATAAATATTTTTTTCAGTTGGAATTGGTGGTTCAATTTTGTTTTCAATACCATCCAAAATAGCTCCCAAAAGCACAGCCATGGCTAGATATGGATTGCAAGATGGATCAGGCGAGCGAAGCTCAATTCGAGTAGCGCTTCCACGTTTGGCTGGAACCCTAATCAAAACTGAACGATTTGCTATACTCCAAGCCTTATACACAGGTGCTTCATATCCAGGAACAAGACGTTTATAGCTATTTACAATAGGATTTGTTATAGCAGTAAAAGCACTAACGTGCTTCATTACACCACCAATTGAATAAATCGCTTCTTTAGACAATTGATGCTCTTCATCAGGCGCATAAAATGCATTTTTGCCATCTTTAAATAAAGATAAATTACAGTGCATACCAGAACCTGCAACACCATAAATTGGCTTAGGCATAAATGTTGCATAAACACCATATTCATTTGCTATACTTTTAACTGCATATTTGAAAGTGATTATATTATCGGCAGCTTTAAGTGCATCTGCATATTTAAAATCAATTTCATGTTGCCCATCCGCATTTTCGTGATGAGAAGCTTCTATTTCGTATCCCATTGCTTCAAGAGTTTTTACAATATCACGTCTAATATCTTCTGCCATATCGGTAGGTGCGGCGTCATAATATCCACCTTTATCATTAGGAATAGTTGTTGCGTTGCCAAATTCATCTCTTTCAAAAATAAAAAATTCGGCTTCTGGCCCAACATTCATTTTATAGCCCAAACTTTCTGCACGAGCCAACATTCTTTTTAAATTGCATCTCGGACAACCTTCAAAAGGAGTTCCGTCTGAATTATGAATATCGCAAATTATACGAGCAACATTTTCTCCCTCTCTTTCACACCAAGGCAAAACCACAAAAGTATCAAGATCAGGATAAAAATACATATCAGAGGTTTCAATACTTCTAAAGCCTTTGATTGATGAACCATCTAGCATAATTTCATTATTTAAAACTTTTTCCAACTGGCTCACAGGCAAAGATAAATTTTTAATTGTTCCATTAATATCGCAAAATTGCAATCTTATAAATCTAACATTATTATCTTCGCAAGCCTTTTTAATTGAATCCTTTTTTGCTTGAATGTCTTCCATTACTCTCTCCTTAAAGTGATTATTTTATTATTTTCTTACTTTTAGGAGATTTTGTCAAAATAAATATAAAATAGCTATATTAAAATTCCACTATATTTGTTTTTGTATGTTTGTACTAGTTATTCTAACACCAAACTTATCTTCAATAACAATTACTTCGCCTTTAGCAACCAACTTGTCATTCACAAAAACCTCAACTTGTTCGCCCGCAATTTTATCAAGTTCAACAACTTTTCCAACTTCCATCTCCATAACTTCCCTTATGGATGATTTGGTGCGCCCTAATTCTACACTTATATGCATTGAAACATCTTGCATAATATCAAGATTTCTTTTAATTGTTCTTTTAGGCTCAGTTTGTTCAAACTCCTGAAATTTTACAGGCCTTACCGTAATCAAGCCTTTTGTCTCATTATCTTGTTCAAAATCATCAACAACTGAAACAATATCTTTAAATTCTAGTGATTCTTGTTTTTTATCTTGTTCTTCATTTTGCTTTTCAATGTTTAATTCTTGAACATTATCTAACGCATCTAAAAATGAAAAATCTGTTTTATCACCTTCTTGTGAGGCTTTTTCAACTTCTGTAGGTTCTATAATTTCATTTGTTTCTTCAATGCTTTGTTCTCCTGCAACTTGTTCTTCAATAAAAGCTTGCTGGTTTTCATTGATTATCTCGCTATTTTCATCAAACATTGAAGCCATTTGCTTACTTTGGCTCTCTTCTATATCATCTTTAATATTTTTTTCTTCGTTTTCCATTACAACCTTCTATTGAATAATGAATTGTCCAAAGCTAACTCTCATAACTTCTCTTTGACCTTCAAAGATATTATTAACCATTTCTAGAATTTCTTCTTTTGCAATTTCTTTTCCAGTTGGAGTTGATAATTCATCAGAAGTTTTATTAGACAATACTGAAATAATCGCGTCTCTTATAGCTGGTTTATATCTTTCCATCACAATTGCAATCTCTGCATTAGGATCAACCACGCTAGTTGAGCCATGCCCATGACCTCCAGATGATTTAGCATTTGCTGCCGCTTGAGCTGCTTCAACTTCTTCTTGAGTTTTAGATAGCTCCATAGCAATCCCCACTTTTAAATATCTTCTGTGTGCAGTATCTGCTAGATTTAAGATAAAATCACCCAAATCTAACAAAACTCCTTCTTGACGAATTTCGCCATCTTCTTCCATTTCTCCTTGTTCTTGCGAACCAGAAAGTAGTGCAAATTTTTCATCAATAGATGATTTTAAAGATACATTCATCACAAACAAAGAAACAATGATTACAAGCAGCATAATACCGTTTGATATCATCATAATTAAACTTGGACTCATCTCAAATGCTTTTTCATTAGGATTTTTGTCTTCTTTATTTTCTGTTGGTCTTGCCATATTTCCTCCAATATTTATTTTTTAAATGTTTTTTCTTTCCATTTTACAAATTTAGATTTTGTTTTGTTTGTAGCGTTCACTACGCCTTTTTTTGCTTTGTTCGAAACATTCACTATGCCATCTTTAGTATTATTTGTGAATTCAATAATATTGGCCCTGGTGTCTTCTTTTAATTTTTCTGTATCCCATTTTTGTCTATCTATTTCAGACAACTCTTTTTTAACTCCGATATTATGCCTATCTTTTGCATACTGCTTAATGTTTTCTCTTGTAATATGCGTTGCCGGTTCAACAAAATTAGGATTCAACATTTTCATTTTAACATTATATGCGATATCAGGGCTAATATATCTTGAATATTCTTTTAATCTAAGCATTCCTTCATAATTATTTGAAATTGTTGTATCAAGATTTTTCAATTTATTATTCCTGATATTTTTAGCATAAATTGACTCCCAAAGAACAGTTTCTTTCTGAACATCAACAAAACCAACATAAACACTAACCCTATGAGTTGGGTTAACAACATCCATACCCGGAACATTTGCAATATTCCAAGCTGTATTTTTAAGAAAATCGCGCTGAACATCCATACCCATAGTTATTACAACAAGTTTATTTACATTGATACTTTTTGCGATTTTTTTCAATGTTTGAAATTCTAAATTATAACCTTGTTGCAAACCTTGCAATGCTTGAAGATTGTTTTGAGTTATGCCTGCCTTTTTTAACGCCTTTGTAGCTTCATCTATTGAAACTACTTCAACATTTCTATCTAAAAGTTCTCCTCTAATATCAACCGCAAAAAAATCAGGAGTTCTAAAATAAGCATTATAATAATTTACAGGAGTTAACAAAGTATCTGTTATGACGCCAATTTTTTCCATTGCAAAAGTTAAATTGCAATTCAAAAAAAATGCAAAAAAAGCGAATATAACTTTAAATACTAATCCCCTCATAATAATTAAATTATCAGCCATATTTTTGGTAATTAAAATCATATATTTAATTGATTTTTTTGACTTAAATGAAATTTTTATTAAATAAAATCTATGAAAAGCCGAAAACGATAATAGAAAAGTATAATTTTGCGGACTTCATATGCCCTTTCGTTACAGACTACAAAAAATTCTTGAAATTAGAATAAGAAAAAAAGAAGAGCAATTACAAGTTGTAATTAAAGCGCAAGAAGAAGTTAACAGAATTGAGCTTTTAATAATTCAAAATCTTGATGAAATCAAAAGATTAACTCAAGAAATGCGAACAGCTAACCCTATGATGTATGAACAATATGATAAATTTATCAAGCATCTATGGGAAGAAGACAAAAAACTTCAAATTCAAAAACAAGAAGCAATAGACGCACTAAACAAAGAAAAAGAAATTTTAAAAATCAAAGAACAAGAAGTAAATGTATTAGAAAAACACAAGGAACACCAAAAAGAAGATTATATCAAAGAAGAAAAAGCAAGAGAATTAAAAGAGCTAAACGAAATCGGCTCACAAAAATTCTTTATAAAAAACAGAGAACTTAAAGAAGAACAAGAATTATTAGAATATATAGAAAATCAACAAAATGGAACTTAGCGCAACAATTTCACAACAAGATTACTACCAAGATTCAATTCAAACTAATTTAAGAGAAATTTTTGAACCAAACTCTTATATATCTTCAAAACCACAAGTATCCGGCTTTGAAGATATAAGAACAAAAATTTCTGAAATGATTAATAATTTAATTGCTCCAAGTGAATTAAATTTTAACGAACAAATAAACGAAAAATTTCTAGAATTAGATTTTGGCTCAGAATTCAATATTGATGCATCAAAAATAGGAATAAACGACGCCATATTTTTTATAAATTTACTAAACCAAAATGGCACCATCAACTACAACATAGAAGATAATTCATTAAGTGTAACTGATATTAACAATAAAAAAATAAATGCTACAACATCACTTTTAAATATGCTTCAAACATCATTTGATTCCAAAAAACCAATAAGGCTTGATTTCGATAACGACGTAACGGTTATTTTAAAATTAGACAAAGAAGGAAAAATCCAAGCTCATTTTATTCCAGGGACTAACGAAGTTGAAACATACTTAAAAAACAATATATCTTGTTTAAAACAAAATTTTGATGAAGAAGAAATAAACTACTCATATTTGGGATATTCAAAATACAAAAACAACAAAGAAAACCAAAATTCAAAACACAAAAAAAGGAGTAATCAATGAGAGATTCCTATATCAATGCAATGAACATACAAAAAACAACTGTTCATTGGATGAATGCAATATCAGAAAACTTAGTTAATCTATACACGCCAGGCTATAGAGAAAATATGGTTACCTTTAAAACCTATCTTGATGCAGCAGTTCCTGATGTGGTTATGAAAAATACAGGGCAAGGTAAAGCTATCCCTGGGACTTCATCTGAAAATGTTTATTGTGAAGGCAATGGCTATTTTGTTTTAAGAAATGACGAAGGCTCAATTGCATATACTCGCCTTGGCGAATTCAAATTTGATGGTGAAGGAGTATATAAAGCTCCAGATGGTTCAAAAGTTCAAGGCTATATATTAAATGACAAAGGCGAAATTATGTCAGGAACAAAATCTCTTGATAGCGAAGCATTTGAAGACACAATTGCAAATGGCGGTGCACTTGCCGTTCCAACAACCGAGATTAAACTTTGGATTGACCCAGATAATGGAAAATATCTTGGAAAATATGATGAATTTGAAATAAAAGGCGATGGAATTTTATACGGAAAAGCAAATAACGGCAAAGATACAACGCCATTATACAAACTCGCTTTAATGAATTTTCATAATCCACAAGAACTTTTCGAATACAAACAAGGGCAATACCTTGAAACTGCTTATTCGGGAAAACCTGTTATAGGAAAAGGAGAAATTAGAAGCGGATTATTGGAACTCTCAAATATTGACTTCAAAGCCAATGCAACATATTGGCAAGAAGCAAACACTCAACTTGATTTATCGGGAAAAATCATGTCTCAATACAAACAACTTCTACAATCTGCAATGGAACTCCTGAACTAAGCGAAGCATAGTCCAATGGACTTGCCAAGCCGAGTAAAGGCATGACGGCAAAATTGCCAAACCCCTAAAAACAACAATATTATGAAAAAAATTTTTATCTCTCTTATTTTAATATTTTTGGCTCACTTCTTCACAATAAAACCTGCTTATTGTGAAGAAGATTTTTTCTCAACAGAAAATTTTAAAAAAAGCAAGCCAAAACCTCCAACTCAAAGTGTTGCAAGGGCTGTTGAAAACACAAAGAAAAAGGGGTTATTTTCAAAATTTAATCGCAAAACAAATAATACCGAAAATGAAAATCAAGGTTATTACGGAACCTTGCCTGATGTTGAAGCAGATTTTAAATATAAAAAACAAACAAAACCTTCATCTTCTCAAATTGATATGAAAATTCCAAACGAAGAAATAAAAGAAGAAAACCTTAAAAAAGCTCCTTTTGATGACTCTTTATTTTTAGATATGGTTATTAAAAAAGAGCCCGATAGCCAATATGTTAATGACATTCAAAAAATCAAATTCTCTCTAAATAATCTAAAAAAATGTCTTGAAAATAAAGATGATATTCAAAAATATAACGCTTGCGTAAACGGATTAGAACTTTATGTTCAAAATTTTAAAAGAAAATACGAAAATGAATCAGAATCCTTAAAAGAAAGCTATATTGAAGTTATAAACACAAATTATTACGCCAAAGTTCTTGGTAATTTAAAATATGATGCAAATTACTATTCTCGCTACGTTCCAACTCAAAAAGGACAATACAGTGAAGAAAACATTTCATCAAAAGAAGAGGATTTGTTAAATAGAATTAATAAAACCTTATTTCTTTTAAATAACGAAACTTAAGCCAAGTTATTTTTCAATACCATATTCGCCAAGACCCAAAATAAAAGCATCTTGACCAATTACATCGGCACCTTTTTTGCCATCTAAGTCAATATAAATTTCACCCCAACATTTCTTTGTTTGTTGAACATTATCAACATATTCGCTTGGAGCAGAAATTTCTTCTGGTACACCAGGCAATCTATAAGAAGGGCAATCTTCAATATCTTCATAAATATTGAAACCAATATATGTGCCGCCAGCAAGCTTAGCCCCCTTTATAGCGTCAGATGAACATATACTTGAATAATCACAAAAATCAAGATTATCTATTTCATATTTAATATGCTTCGCAAAAAGATTAACCAGCGCCTCAGAATTTGCAAGCGACACTCCATCAGGCTCCATTATTGTAAATTCCCAATTTCCACCTATAGGTTTTGCCATGTATTTTGACAAAGGGCATTGTTTTTTTTCAGAATGCATAATTTGAAAAAAAGCCCCATCAAGCACACTTATTATCTTTTGACCTTGAGCAATATACGCCTTTTCTTTGTACGCATCAGGCTTTAAAACCTTTAAAGTAATCAAGATAAGGATAATCATAATTACCATAACAATCATAACTTCGCTTAAAGTAAAAGCTTTTTTAAAATTCATATTCAACTCCTATAGTTGAATTATAGAGTTTTATTTTTAATTGTGCAAATAAAAAAAATGGGTAGATATACTACCCATTTTCGTGCATTTATTATACGCCTCCGTCTTCATTCTCGGGTTCTTTTTTCTCTTCTTCGGTGCCATCTTCGGTTCCTACTGGAGGACAAGTTGTTGACTCAGGCGGAGCTTCGGTTGACTCAGGCGGAGCTTCGGTTGACTCAGGCGGAGCTTCGGTTGACTCAGGTGGAGCTTCGGTTGGCTCAGGCGGAGCTTCGGTTGGCTCAGGCGGAGCTTCGGTTGGCTCAGGCGGAGCTGGGTCAAGTCCTGGTTTATCAGGATTAATATTGTCATTACCACCATCTACAGGCGGATTAGGATCGCAAGGCTCTGATGGGGTCGGATCATCCATTTCTGGAGGACCACCCTCGATAGGAGTATCAGAAGGATTTACCTCTGGAGGATCTGGACAAGGAGTTGTCTCTGGATCAGTTGGCGCTGGATCAGTTGGCGCTGGATCAGTTGGCGCTGGATCAGTTGGCGCTGGATCAGTTGGCGCTGGATCAGTTGGCGCTGGTTCAGTTGGCGCTGGATCAGTTGGCGCTGGTTCAGTTGGCGCTGGTTCAGTTGGCGCTGGATCAGTTGGCTCTGGTTCAATTGGAGTATCTGCAGGTGGATCTTTTGGTTTTGAAGCTGGTTTAACTTCTTTTTGCAAAATATATTCAATATTTGTCAAAGAAAGTTCACCACCTTGTTCATCAGACAGAACAAAACCAACATAATCTGCATTCATGTACATGCTTAATTTTGTCTCAGGAGATAAACTATTTAAAACACTTTCTCTAAGCTCATCATCATCATTAAAAAATTGTGCTAAATAGTCTTTTTTCTCATCGTCACTCAAATTCTTCAAGTCTGTTTCTTCTGGAATAAGGGCTATTAAATCTTCATTTCCATTTGCTAAAAGCTCATCAAATACAGCTGTTGATTGATCAATAACAGCTACACCCATGCCAGGGTTATTTGCTTCGATTTGTTCATACATACTTAACAAAAGAGTTACATCATCTTTAGTAAGTTTATTTTGGTCTATTCTACTTTGTGCCCAATCTGCCATATTACCATACGGAGGCATATTATATTCAGCTAAAACATCCATACCAGTTAATTTTGCTTGCCCATCTTTTCCTTCTGGTTTAGGAACAAGCGAATCTTGATTTGTATGGATATATGTAATTGTGCCTACTTTATCTCGTTCTTGAACAAATGTGGCCCTAAGTTCATCTTGGCTAATTGCACCATCGTTATTTGCATCAAAAGTTCCTTTATCAGTATACATTGCATTAAGTTCTACAGGAGGACAGTATAATTTAAAATTTTTATCTTCTGTATTATTAAATCCATAGCTAATTAGCTCATATATTTTCCCCAAAATATCTTCCGGATTTTCTTGTAGGCCATCAAATATTTCACTATTACCCTTTTCTTTTGCAATTGAAGATAATACTGCAATACCCGCATAGCTACTTAACAAATCAGCTGTTGTATCACAGCCTTCGCCTTCTAATAGTTTGCCATCTGCGCCATAATATCTAAAAGTACCATCATCTTGCAATTCGCCTAAACCACATTTATCAGCAAGCCAATTTTGCACAAATTGATTTGTAGTTCCATTAACCTCAGCTTGCTCATAAAGTTGTTTTTCATTATTGCCAAAAGAAAATATTTCACCATTTTCCGAACCAAATACAACTGATTCACTCAATTCTTCTTTACCGGATTTTTTATTTGAAACCATTGTATTTAAATTAGGTCTAAATACCCCTCCGACTTTTTTTGCATCATCAACCAATTCAAATTCGGTTGCTTCAATAAGCTCTGGAGCAATTTGATCTGCTCTTACATCAAGAGGATATTGTTCATATTTTTCACCGCCGACACCTTGGATTTTTTTAGCATAATATCCATAGTCTGTATCACTTAAATAACTTGCAGTATTTGTTATAAGCTCACTTGCCATACTTGTGGCTTCATCTTCATCCATACCTTTTTCTAGCAAATCTTGCATCACTTGAGCATATAAATAAGTCTCATTAATTTGAGTTACCATCCATCTGTTATTATCTATAACAGCACAAGCTGCAGAATTTTTTTCAACATCTGATAAGGATCTTGAGCTTTCTTTAACATCATACCCTTTAATTACATCAGCCATTGTGAAAGTATCGTTTTTAGGCATATAATACTCAGTATTAGGATTTACATCTTGATTATAATAACCATTGGTCAAATTGACAGTTACGGTTGCATTCTTGGTAGAACCTTCACCAAACAATACATCATCGTTTTTTTCATTTTCTGTTATTTTTGTTCTTGGCACTATCTCATCTTCAAACATTTTTAAATCTTGTCCAAATAGTAATGCTCTTTGTGTTGGATTCATTCCCATAATAATTAACCTTCCTTTTTATAAATGCACGATTAATTATACATATCCACGAAAGGTTTATTTTAAAACATGAAAAAATTATTTTATTTAACAAAAGTTAACAAAAGAAATTTTTTATTTCTTCAAATGCGCTTTTTTCGTTATATCCTTTTAAATTTGGCTGAGAATTTCCCCAAAGAGCAAGGATTTGTTTAATATTTAAAAATTTATCGCAAGTTTTTAAATTATTATAATTATCATCAACAAAAATAGCTTCTTTATATCCATTTTGTTCCATATATTGCGCCATAAATTCGCCTTTTGTTAAATATTTATCAAGAATTTCTCTTGCAAATACTTTGTCTGTTGGCAAATCCCAACTATAAGAAGCAAACCTTTGAAGAATTGAAGCTTTATTTTTCTTTGAAACAATTACTATTTCGGGCTTATTTTCTTCATATAATTTTTTAATTTCATAAAAGAAATTATATGGGGTTTCTAAGCTATTCCAAAAATCATAATTATTTTTAACTAAATCTGCTCTAATAGATAAAAATTCAGAACAAAATTTTTCTTCTTTTTCAATATCACGACTTAAAAGAGCATTTAAAAAAGTGCCTTCAATATCATTACACCCATCAAATAGTAGTGGATTATAATAATAAAACATCCAAATGTTATAAACTAAATATTTGTATTTAGAATAGAGCTGATAATTTTTATTATCAACTTCATCAAAAAGACTTATTCCTTTATATAATTGACGATTAACAAGATACACTTCTTTCAGCGTATCAAACAAAACTCCGTCAAAATCTAAAAATAAAATTTTATCTTTCACAAAATAAAAATATCACAAATATTATAAATATAACATCTTTGATTTTGGGCGATATGTTTGCATTTTTATTTTTTGAGCTAAATTTTGAAGATTAAAACTATAGTAATCAGAAAATGTTACTTCATTTTGCTCAATTTGTATTTCTTTGTATTCTTTGCTTTTTACTTCTTTTTTTTGGTTTTGCATTTTCTCTATCCGCCGTGCTAATAACATCTAGTAATATAAAGTATTTTTTAAATGCACGATTTCAGAGGCTAGAAAAAAATTAACATTTTCGTAATAAAAATTAATGAAATTGTAACAAAAGTTAAAAATAAAATATCTATAATTAATTTTTTATTTTGCTTTTTATTTTTTTTAGGCTTTTTTACTTGTTTTTGAGGAGGTTTTGTTGTTTTTCTTGTTTTTTTATTTTCTTCGAAATTAACGTTTTGTTTTAGACTTTTGCGAGCTTCTTTTATTTTTAATTTGATTTTTTCACGTTTAGGATTAACTTTTTTTTCTTTATACTTTTTAGGATTAAACACATATGATTCATTTCTCAAACCTTGCTCATTTTTATCGACAGAATTATTAAATTCTCCTTGTTTTGTATTTAACAATTCTTCTTTTTGTTCGGATGCCAATTGAATATACTTATCAACAAGCTTTATTTCCTGCTGTTTTTTTCCGGTAATTAACAATGTATCATCAAATTGAAGCTTTAAAATAGAGTCGTCTTTTTTTCTTGAATATACATAATTAATTGCCGCTTCAAAGGCACGCTTAACGGATTCCAAGGCTTCAGATACTAATACATCTTCCCCATGAGCGCATTTATTTCCCATTTTTTTAATAAAAAACAAATCATCAATAAATTCTCGTTCTGTTTCAGATTTTATTTTATCTTTCAGGCAATTTAGTGTATCATCGAAAGTTAAATTAACGCTTTGTTCCCCTAAAACACGCTTCGCCATTTTTTCAGCAAAAATCCTAAGTTGAACTGCACATTGATTAAAATATTCATCTCGAAAAAGTTTTTGCGCATCTTCAATTGCGCAAAACAATTCTTTATCAACACCCTCCAAAAACTCAAAATTATTAGCCATTATTTAATTTATAATTCCATTCCGCCTAATAATTCTTGTTTTATACCTTGTTGAATTTCAAGCACATCAGTTCCTAAATTAGACAAAACTTGCATTGCAACACAATTTGGCATTTTTGTAATACCATATAAAATATTTTCCGACTTTATTTTGCTTTTTTTATGTTCGCAAGCCGTTTGATAAGCCACTTCAAGCATTTTTTTAGCCCTTGGACTATAAGTTAAATTTTTAACTTCTTTTTGAGGTTTAATTAATTTTTTAACTTCATCTCTTGCATCTTTTAGAGTTATTCCAAGGCGTCTCAAAGTATCAGCAGCAACACCTGCACCATAAGATAAAATACCTAAAAGAATCATTTCAGATCCAACAACTTCACAATTTAAACTTCTTGCTTCTTCTTTAGCCAACCTTAAAATAGCAAGTGTTTCAGGAATTTTATCATTCATTTTTTTCAAAACTATATCTTCAAAATCAACTGCATTTGTAATCGCTTGCGATAAAATTTTATAAGCAATGCCTTTTTTAGATTTCAAAATTCCCAAAATTATGTGTTCTGGTTGAATTCCAACACTTCCAGATTCTTTTGCATAATCAAGAGCTAACAATAAAGATGAAAAAGCGTTTGGAGTAAAAATAATTTGTTTTTCCGAATTTTCAAATTCCGCTACTCTTGATTTAAACATAGATAGCTTTTCATTAAAATTATCAGCATTAATATTAAATTTATCCAATATTTCAACAATTTTATATTCTTTATTTTCCAATATTGATTGCAACAACTGCTCGCTACCCATAATTTCATATCCAGAAGCAGATACTTTTGCTTGGGCATTTGTTAATATTTCAGACATGATTTTTTCTCTAAAAAAATCATTTATATTTAATAATTGCGTACTTTCACTTTCAGTTTCAGGATGAAACGAAGTAATATCAGAACTTTTATCTAACATTCTTTTTAAATTTAAGATAATTCGTTCTTCTTCTATGCCAAATTTTTTTAAAATTTGATACGCTCCGCTTTCTTTGTTTGAAAAAATTGCCAAAGCTATGTGTTGAGGCATAATAAATTTAGAATTTAATTCAACAGATAGTTCAACCGCAGATTTTAAAATATCTCGAGCATCCAGAGAAAAGAAAATATTATCATCTTTTTTTCTATCAGGATATGTTTGAGTACTTTGATGGACTTCAATTGTTAATTCACCAAAATGTATTTTATCAAAATTTAAAATCTTTGCTTGAACACCTTTAGATTGAGCAACAAGACTCAATAGCAAATGTTGTGACAAAACTTTTGTATGACAAAATTCTTGAGCATAATTAAGAGCTCCTTGCACAACATCTATTGCTTTTTGAGTATATTTTTCAAACATATTTAATTAAATTCCTAATCTTTTATTATTTAAACATCTCTAAAAATTTTTTCTTGCGATAATTAGTTATTGTATCATATGTCAAAATTGTATTTTTATCGAATACTTTATGTGCAACCAAAAACGCATTTGCTGTATCAATCGAAGTGAAACTTGGAACCCCATACATTTGAGCAATTGTACGTATTTGAAATCCTGCATTTTGAGAATTTTTACCCGTTGTTGGTGTATTTATAATAAAACTCAAACGACCATTTTTCATACGTTTTTGAAGTTTATCTATCATGAATTTTTCAATCATTTTAGATGGGACACCATTTTTCTCAAGGAATTTGTGAGTTCCCCATGTTGCCATAATAAAGAAACCTTGTTTAAATAATTTTCTAATCATAGGCAAAGCCGCTTTTTTATTATGGTCATTCAATGAAACTAAAACCCTTTGTTTTGCTTTAGAGAATTTATATCCACCAGCCAAAAATGCTTTATATAAAGCTTTTTTATATGTTACATCAACCCCTAAAACTTCACCTGTTGATTTCATTTCAGGAGCTAACGCAGGATCAATTCTGTTTAATTTTTGCCAAGAGAAAATTGGCATTTTTACACAAACTAAGTTTGATTTTTTATATAATCCGACACCATAGCCTGCACGACGAATTGATTTACCCAATATCGCGCTAACCGCAATATTAGTCATCGGAATTCCTGTTACTTTTGACATTATAGGAACTGTTCTTGAAGCTCTTGGATTAACTTCAATTACATAAACTTGATCATCCTTGATAATAAATTGAATATTCATCAAGCCTTTAATATTTAATTTTCTAGCAATTTTTGTCGCATATTTTACAAGAATTTTTTCATTTTTCTTTGAAATATTTTGACTAGGATAAATGCTCATTGAATCGCCTGAATGAACTCCCGCGCGCTCAATGTGTTCACAAATTCCAGGAATTAAAATATCTCTACCATCTGAAATAGCATCAAGTTCAACTTCTTGTCCTTCTATATATTGGTCGATTAAAACAGGGTGCTCATTTGAAAATTTGAAAGCCTCTGTAATATATGTCAAAAGCTCTTCATCATTATAAACAACTTGCATTCCTCGACCACCAATAACATAACTTGGACGAACCAATACAGGATAACCAAGCTCTTTTACTGCATTTAAAGCGGCTGTAGTTGATGTAACGGCGCAACCTTTTGGCTGAGCGATTTCAAGTTCTCTCATTAATTTTTCAAAAACTTTTCTATCTTCAACGGCATTAATGCTTTCAAGACTAGTTCCCAAAATTTTAATACCCTCTTGGTTTAACTTTTCAGCTAAATTAATTGCGGTTTGCCCACCAAATTGAACCAAAACACCTTTCGGATTTTCTTTTCTTACAATATTCATAATGTATTCAATATTCAT
The DNA here is from genome assembly GCA_017560095.1 of Candidatus Gastranaerophilales bacterium. GTDB lineage: Bacteria > Cyanobacteriota > Vampirovibrionia > Gastranaerophilales > Gastranaerophilaceae > RUG14156. The sequence goes on along the minus strand of JAFYOU010000038.1, from coordinate 8,800 downwards.
TGGTTCAAAATATAATCTTGTCGCAACATCGAAATCAGTCGATAATGTTTCAGGATTTGAATTTACCATAACAGATTCATATCCGTTTTTCATCAATTCCCAAGAAGCATGAACTGAGCAATAATCAAATTCAATACCTTGACCAATTCTAATAGGGCCAGAACCTAAAACCATTATATTTTCTTTTGGTTTTTTGTAATTTTCTTGTGCACGCTCTTTAAATTCTTCAACTTCATCCACTTCCCCATATGTTGAATAAAAATATGGAACATTCGCGCTAAATTCACTTGCACAAGTGTCAACAGCTCTAAATACAGCATTCACATTGTAGTTCCTCAATGTTTCATATGTACTTTGAGTAAATTGCGCAATTTCTTCATCTAAAAATCCAAATTGTTTTGCTTTTAAATAAAGTGTTCTATCTAAAGTTTTGGATTTTAAATCCCTTTCGACTTCAACAATTTCTTTAATTTTTGCTATAAACCATTTGTCAATTTTTGTAATTGCACAAAGCCTATTGAGGTCATTACCATTATATAAAGCTTGAGCTAATCTAAAAATTCTTCTATCATCTTGAATATATAATTCAGCCAATAGCGCATCATTTGACATTTCTTCAAAGCCACGATATAAAAGTCCAGTGTATCTTTCTTCAAGAGAAGTTACGGCTTTTTTAAACGAAGAAACAAAAGTTCTTCCAATTGCCATGATTTCGCCAGTTGCTTTCATTTTTGTTCCAAGAATTCTATCACCCGAAGAAAATTTATCAAAAGGCCATTTTGGAATTTTTGTCACAACATAATCAATTGCGGGCTCAAACGCAGCAGTTTTACCAGTTATCGGATTTTTAATTTCGTGAAGATGATAGCCCATTGCAATTTTTGTTGCAATTTTTGCTATAGGATAACCAGTCGCTTTAGAAGCCAAAGCAGAAGAACGAGAAACGCGGGGATTAACCTCAATAATATAATATTGATTTGAAACAGTATCAAGTGCAAATTGAACATTACAAGAACCTTCAATCTTTAATGCTCTTACAATATTAATCGCACTTGTTCTAAGCATTTGAGCTTCTGAATTAACTAACGTTTGACTTGGAGCAACTACAAAACTATCGCCCGTATGAATACCAATTGGGTCAATATTTTCCATGTTGCAAATAATGATACAAGTATCATTAGCATCTCTTATTACTTCATATTCAATTTCTTTATAACCAGCAATCGATTTTTCAACTAAAACCTGATTAATTGGAGATTGAGCCAAACCAGAATGAACTATTTCTTCATATTCTCTTTCATTTTTAGCAATGCCACCTCCAGCACCCCCTAAAGTAAAGGCTGGGCGAATAATAATTGGAAAACCAATTTTTTGATAAAACTTATAAGCCTCTTCATAGCTTGAAACAATTTCACTTTGAGGCGTTGGAACATTTATCTCTTCCATTAAATTTTTGAATTTTTCTCTATCTTCAGCTAATTGAATTGATTCAATATTTGTTCCTAAAATCTTAACTTTATTTTCTTCTAAGACGCCTTCTTTATCTAATTCACAAGCCAAGTTTAACGCTGTTTGTCCACCTAAAGTAGCAATTAAACCTTGAGGACGCTCTTTTTTTATAATTTCCGTTAATGATTCAACGGTTAGTGGTTCAATATAAACTTTATCTGCGATTTCTTCATCTGTCATAATTGTTGCAGGATTTGAATTAACAAGGACTATTTCAACCTTCTCTTCTTTTAAGGCACGACATGCCTGAACGCCTGCATAATCAAATTCGGCAGCTTGACCAATTACAATTGGGCCAGAACCGATTACAAGTACTTTTTTAAGAGATTTATCTTTCATTTTTTACCTCGTTAAGTCTATCAATATCTTTTTGCGCAATACCAACCCATTCATCAAAAATCATCTTGGCGTCTTCAGATCCAGCTGCACCTTCGGGATTAAATTGAACAGCATGAATATTCAAACTATCTATTTCAAATCCTTCAATAGAATTATCATTCAAATTTCTATATGTTGGATGCATAATTTTGGTCATATTTTCACTATCTATTGCATAGCCATGATTTTGCGATGTCATCATTACTTTATTATTTTCCAAATTTACTACAGGATAACTTCCACCTCGATGCCCATGTCTTAATTTTGTAACGCTTGCACCACAAGCCAAAGCCAAAAGTTCGCACCCCAAAGATATACCAAAAATTGGAAGCTTATTCATCATTCCTTTGATTTGGGCTATTTGATATGTATAATTATTAGGATTTCCAGGGCCACTTGATAAAAATACTGCATCAAAATCATTTTCCAAAATTTCATTTGCTTCAACATCACACGGATAAATAGTTATCCTGCAGTCTCTTTTAGCCAATTCTGATAATACACTTTTTTTGGCACCATAATCAATTAAAGCAATATTAATCCTACCTTGTGAGTTGTAAATATATCTTGTTCTTGGGCTAACATCCAACAAAACATCTTCTTTTATTTTAAACATTTGAATATCACGAACTTTATCTCTAATAAATTCGCTATCAACATCATTAGATGTAATAAAACCCGTCATTGTACCAAATTCACTTAATTTTCTAACTAAACTTCTTGTATCTATGTTTTCTAATGCTATAACATTATTTTTCTTCAAATATTCCGCTAAAGATTCTTTTGATTTATAGTGACTTTCTTGTTTTGAATAACTTTTTACAACAAGACCTGCAATATGGGTTTTATCTGATTCAAAATCAAAATCATTAATTCCGCAATTTCCAATTTCAGGATAAGCCATAACAATTATTTGTTTAGCATTAGCCGGATCTAAAAGAACCTCTTGATAACCAGAAGAAAGAGTATTAAAAACAACTTCTCCCTCATATCCGCCCAAAGCTCCAAAAGACTCTCCCTTGATAGATGTTCCGTCTTGAAGAATTAATGTACCCATTATATATTTTCTCCTTGAATTTCTTTATAAATCTTTTTCATTGCTTCAATTTTATCTTCAGCTGACGTTACAGCTCTTCCTAAAACTATAAAATCAGCTCCATCATTAATTGCTGATGACGGAGTAGCAATTCTTTGTTGATCATTAACCGCAGACCAAGCTGGTCTTATTCCTGGAGTTAAAACGATAAAGTCATCTCCAACCTCACGCTTAATAGCTTTCAGTTCTTTAGCAGAAGCAACAACCCCATCAAGGCCTGCAAGCTTTGCGTTTTTAGCTAATTGAATAACGAAATCTTCAACATTTTTATTGTTTGATAACTCATTAGTTAAAGTTTCTTGATTAATACTTGTTAAAACAGTTACCGCAAGAACCAATGGTTTTTTCTTTCCGTATTTTTCAGCTGCTTCCATAGCGCCTTTTTTAGCAGCCCTCATCATTTCAATCCCGCCAGTAGCATGAACATTAAAGAAATTAGCGCCATTTTTAATAACATTATATGAAGCCTTTTCAACTGTGTTTGGAATATCATGCAATTTAACATCTAAAAAGAAATCTGAATTTTTTTCTTTAATATAATTAACTATTTCTAAACCATACCCGCAAAATAATTGCAATCCAACTTTAAAAGTTCCAATATATGGACTTAACTCATCAACAAGTTTTTTTGCAACTTCAATATCTTCAACATCAAGCGCCAAAACTAATTTTTTTCTGATTTCATTATTAATCATTTATAATCTTTCCTTTCAGTTTCATTCCTTTATAAGGCGAAATTTTGCATTTTGTTTTAAATTGACTTGGAACTACAACCCACTCTTCATCTAATGCAACTTTAACCATTTTTTTATTATTTATTCCTAAAATCCTTCTTGGATTATACGCCATTTTTTCCAATGTTTTATCTAATCCTAAAAGTTCATATGCCAATGAAAATGCCGTTTCTAAACCAGTTATTCCATTAGGTGAATTTGGGTAAATTTTCAATTTTTCTTCATCGCTATGTGGCGCATGATCTGTTGCAATAACATCAATTGTTCCATCAAATAATCCATCCATGACGGCTCTTTTATCTATTTCAGAACCTAATGCTGGATTCATTTTATATGTCCCATTTATTCCTATGTCATTATTAGTAAAAGTAAAATAATGCGGAGCGGTTTCACAAGTTATTGATAAACCATTCTTTTTTGCATTTCTAATTAAATCGATACTTTCTTTTTTGGATATATGACAAAAATGAAGTTTAGGATTAAAACCTTCAGCTTTAGCCTTGGCAAACATTTCAATTTGCCATGCGACTTCCTCTGATTCTTCTTCGCAATGAGACAAAATTAATTCTTCACTCTTTAAAGCTTGCAAAAAAACATCTTTATCGAGCAAAGGCAAACCATCATTTGAAAAACCAATAGCACCAGCTGCTTTTAACTCTTTAAAATCAACAAGCTCTAAACTATCAAGATTTTTTGTAATTGCAGCGATTGGATAAATTTCAAACTTTTGTTTTTTTGCTTTAGATATAATTTCCTTAATTATGGCTGGACTATCAGTTACAGGGTTTGTATTTGGCATAGTGCAAACTCCTGAAAATCCTCCAGCTCGAGCTGCAGCAACACCGGTTTCTATTGTTTCTTTATATTCAAAACCAGGTTCTCTAAAATGCACATGCATATCAATTAAAGAAGGAATTTGTGTTATTTTATATTCTCTTTTTGCCATTTTTAAAGCCCTTGAGCCGATAACAACATATCTAATATTGCCATTCTAACAAACACTCCATTTCTTGCCTGATTTAAAATTGTTTTAGCGTTTTGCATTTCAAGCACATCTGAAGCAATCTCTATATCTTTATTAATTGGCCCAGGATGCATTAAAAACGCTGCATAAGGAAGATTATCTTTTGTTATTTGGTAATTTTGTATGTAACTATCAATATCAATATGTTCTTGAATTCTCTCTTTTTGAATTCTTAACGCCATAATAATATCTGCATTTTCAAATGCATCTTTTAAATTTGTATAATATTCAACCCCTTCAATTTTTTCACCAATTAAATTTTCAGGAGCCAAACATCTTATTTTCATATTAAAATTTTTCAATAACGCAATATTAGACATAGCAACTCTAGAATGTGCAATATCCCCAACAATTGTTATTATTTTGTCATCCAAATTTAAAAAATGTTTTTTAATTGTATAATAATCCAACAAAGCTTGAGTTGGGTGAGCATTTGTGCCAGAGCCTGCATTAACAAATGAAACATCTTGATAATATTTTTTTTGTGCTAATTCTTTAATTAAATCATTATCGCTATGTCGCATTACAATTGCATTTACACCAATTGCTGATAAATTATTAATTGTATCATACAAATCTTCCCCCTTATTTAAAGAAGAAGTCTCTGCACAAAAATCATATTTGTTTGCGTTTAATTTGTTGATTGCCATTTCAAAAGACATTTTTGTTCTTGTTGAATTTTCAAAAAACATTGTAGCAACATGCGCATTAATATGATTTGATTTTCTTATTCCTTTTTCAAATTCAGACGCACGTGCATATATTTGATTTATTTCATCAATTGTTAAATTACTTATATCTAATAAATGTTTCATTATTTACCAACTCTGCTTCCCGGTTTTACTAATTCAATACCCTCTTTACATAATGGACAATTCTCGGGTTCATATGTAACAGGAGATGATTGCAATAACGAATAAATTTTAAATTTATCATTCATTTTACCTTGAGTTCTATCCACAATACAACCAACGCCCACAACTTCACAATCAAATTCTTTAATGGCATCCATTGTTTCAAAAATTGTTCTTGCTGTTGTTATTACATCTTCAATAATAACTACACGTTCACCTTTTTTAAGCTGATAACCACGTCTTAACTGCATTTCGCCATCTTTTCTTTCAACAAAAAGATTTCTTTTTTTAGATTGTTTAGCTACTTCATATCCAAAAATAACAGCGCCAATTGCAGGAGCAACAATTGTGTCAAATTCAACACCATCAAGCTTTTTTGCTAGTTCGCTTGCCAGTGCTTCAACAATATCAGGATATTGATATAATTTTGCGCATTGAAAATAAGTATCCGAATGAAGTCCAGACGTTAAACAAAAGTGTCCTGATAATAAACCTTCAGCTTTTAAAAGAAGTTCTTTTACATTAACATTATTAGTCATTTTGCAGTGCTCCTTTAAATTCATTAAAATCTTTAAAACCATTTTTTTCTATGTATTCACTCAATTCTTTAGCTAAATTTGTACAAATACTCGGATTTATAAAATTAGCAGTCCCAATTTGAAACGCATCAGCACCAACCGCCATAAATTCAAGCAAATCTTGAAATTTTGTAATTCCACCCATAGCAATAACTGGAATTTTAACCACTTGTTTTATTTGGGATATCATATAAAGCGCAACTGGTTTAATGCAAGCCCCAGAAAGCCCACCTTGTACCGTCTTTTTAATATATTTATCTCCAATTTTATTTACTTCAACCCCTAAGCCACGAAGCGTGTTAATTGCACTAATACAATCCGCGCCAGCTTGTTCAACTGCAGTTGCTAATGGCTTAATATCTTGTGTATTTGGAGATAATTTAACAATTAAAAAACCGTCATAATTTTTTCTAATTTTTTTTGTCAATTCAAATAAAGCATTAGGATTTAAACCAAATTCCAAACATCCTTGTTTAACATTTGGGCAAGAAACATTTACCTCCAAGGCTTTAATTTCATATTCATTTGCAATCGCAGCTAATCTTTCATAATCCTCTGTTGACGACCCTGCAATATTTAAAAGAAAATCTATTTTTTTCTGTCTTAATTTTGGATATTTATCCATTAAAAAGCCTTGAATACCAACATTTTCAAGACCAATGCGATTAATCATTCCGCCTTCAACTTCAAAAATTCGATTCCCAGAATTCCCAGGACGTTTTTCAAGAGTTATTCCCTTTGTTGAAATTGCTCCAAGACAATTAAGATCAATAAAATCTTCATATTCGTCAACATATCCATAAGTTCCAGATGCCCCAATAATAGGTGTTTTTATTGTGAATGTTGCACCAGTTTTAGGGTTAATTAAAGTTGTTTTTAAATTTTCTATTCCCATACAACCTCGCTACCTTTAAAAACAGGTCCATCTTGACAAACTGAACCATAAACGATTTCTCCACCTTTATGGAGCCTAATTACACAGCCTCTGCACACACCAATTGAACAAGCCATTACACGTTCCATTGCTACATAACATTTTATTTTCATGTCTGCAGCTATTTGTGCAATTTTTTTAAGAACAATTGTTGGACCACAAGCATATATTAAATCAATCTTTTTTTCTTTAATTATATTTTCAAGATTATCCAAAACACTTCCGCCAATAACATTTTCATCGCTACCTTGGATTATTTCATTTTCTTCTTTAAAGCCAGAAATCAAATAATTTTTAATTTCTCTTTCGCTTAGCTCTTTCTTTAAAAATAACATTGGAGCAATTCCAATTCCGGCGCCAACCAAAAGACAATTACGATTTTCCAAGCTAAAACGATTGCCATTTGGGCCTAAAAATTTAATTTTACTTCCTTCATTTAAGCTTTTTAAATATTGTGTTCCTTCACCCTTTAATTTAAAAAGAACAGTTAAAGTTTTTGTTTCCGCATCAAAATTGCTAATCGAAAAAGGTCTTCTAAGAGTTTTATTTGGACACAAAATTGAAATAAATTGCCCGCTATGCGCTTCATTTAATTCAGACGTAATTTTCATCTCGTATGTGTTCAATGCAATATTTTTAATTGACTTAATTGTTCCTGTGTAATCTTTTCTCATTTTATTTTTCCATTTTTGCCACAAAAAAAAGAAGGCAAAATACCTTCCTTTTCATACTTCATAATATATTAATGCTTTTAATTAAATTTACTTTCATGTTTATTCCGATTTTCTTAAATTATACTCCAAGAAAATATTTTTTAAACATGTTTTTTAAAAAAAATTAATTATGTAAATAATTGTAACAATAAACCCTGAAATCCTAAAGTTAATACTAAAAGTGTCGAATATAAAAACATAAGGAACAACGACTAGACAATAAAGTGGAGCAATAAGGCAATGTTAAACGTAAATACAGCTATATATTCTGCGCAAGGAATTGACGTTAATAACGTTGCTAAAGTTTCAAGTCAAATTTTAAAAGAAGCTTCAAGCAACAGTCAACCTCAAGTACAAGCAATAGATTATTCAAAATTCAACAGAGCAACTTTAGGAATTGACCTATATTCTTCAAGGACTAATGTTGATTTACAAAAACAAATTGCAATAACTCAAGCTGGCTTATATGCTCAAGCAGTTAATGTTGCACAATTAAACTCAGCTGCAGCTGCAAGCTTATATAGCGCAAACACAGTTGCAAAAAATGTTGAATTAACACAATCAATTCAAGCACAAGAATTAATTGCGCCACAAAAAATCACCGAAGAAACATCAAAAATTCAAATATTTAATATTACCGATAAAAATTCACGCTCATCAAATGGCTTTAACCCATTTAATGCAAATGAAGAAAATTTAAATCAAGAAGAAAGCGAAAAGGACACTATTAGTCTTTTTGCCTAAAACCAGTTTATTTTCTATACTTTTCCTTTCAATAACATCGAAGCTCTGAGAAATATGCTTTTTCAGAGCATTTTTTTAAAAATATAAAAACCAAAAATTAAAGTAAGCCGTTATTTTCTTCTTTTTTGGTTCTATTTTTTCTTCTTTTGATTGCGGCGTTTGAGCACAAAAGAAGAAAAAATGAACAAAGCCTTTAGGCTTTTATTGAAAAGAAAACGAACTGGAGCTCTAGCTCC
>JAFYOU010000037.1 GCA_017560095.1 Candidatus Gastranaerophilales bacterium | reverse complement strand
TTAGTAAAGATGAATACAGTTCTTTAGACGAAAATACTCGTAATCAACTTGCTTTAGACAGGTATATCGAATCTCGTAAAAAGAGCAAATGGGCGATTGGTCGAGATTACGAAATGTTCATCGGACACGAATACGAGCAAAAAGGTTATAAAGTTACTTATACAGGTATTACTGACAGACTTGAAGACAAAGGTAGAGATTTAATTGCTCAAAAAGATAATGAAATCTTGATTATCCAATGTAAAAATTGGTCAAAATATAAAGAAATACACGAAAATCATATTTGTCAGTTATTTGGAACAACTGTTCAATATAATATTGAAAATAATTTATTATTCAAAGCAACTCCTGTATTTGTAACATCTGCAACTTTATCAGAAACAGCTTTAAGATTTGCAGAGTATTTAGGTGTGCAAGTTATTCAAAATAAAAAATTAGAAGAATTCCCTCGTATTAAATGTAATATTAATAATAAAGAGAAAATTTATCACCTACCATTTGACCAACAATATGATAAGACAATTGTTGGCGACCAAAAAGGCGAGTTCTTTGCTTGGACTGTTCAAGAAGCCGTTGATAAAGGATTCAGACGAGCTAAAAAATATTTTTATGTGAAATAATTAAAGGATTATATTAATTTGACAAAACAAAGTATTGATAAAAAAGATTTAGAAGATTTATTTAATAGATATAGTGGTATTGATTGCACTTCAATGTATGATTCCAATGAAGCGTTTAATGAATTACTACGATATTTACCAAATGCAAAACTAGATAATGATGCCCCTGATGGATATTGCAGATTAAATGAGAATAAAATATTAATTATGGAGCATTTTAGATTTGATGCAACAAAAGTAAAAAAGAAAAAAGGCTCAAGAATATTTAGAGAGTTACATAGAGTTTTTTTATCAAAAGAACAGAAAAACATAATAGATTGTTCTATTTCTATAAATTATTATTGGGAAAATTTAAAAGAAAATTATATACGACATTGTCAAAATTTTCAAAAATATAAAAACAATTTAATAAATAAAAAGATCTGCAATAAAGATACTGAATTTGAATTGGCTTTTTTTATAGAAGATACAACACCTATTGGAGCAGTTAATGAATGTACACAAAAAAGAATTTATGCTATTTTCTGTGATAAGTTTATTGATTTATTTGAAAATTGTAAAAACGTAGATTATATCTTTAATTACAGTGAAGTTAATAAAATTAAAAAAATTCTATTTGTTGATAAAAATGGTATAAATAATTTAAGAGAAAATCAAATTTTTATAGACAAAATAACGTTAATTGATTGGGAAATAAATTCTTATAAAATTGAATTTTAATAATTTTTCTTTAATTAAATTACATTCAATAAATTACATTGGTGGAATAATTATTCCTAAATTTGCTTAATTTTGCGATTTTGACAAAATTAGGTTCAAAGTCTTTCTGCAACTTATTTTAAACCCAATTTACCCAAATGTAATTAAAGCACAATAAATTACATTTGATGTAATTTATTCAAAACTTCCCTCAAAGTCGGAAGTTGTTGTTACAATGGGGAAGTAACCACTTCCCTTAAAAGTGGGAAGATGCAATCAATGTAATTTATTAACAAAACTTCATGAAACAATTATAATCTAATAACCAACGGACATTTTGGCACTTTTCTTCCTCAAAACCACCCCAACCGAAGTACGCAAAAGCGACAGAAGGGACATAATTACATTGTCTCAACAAAAGCAAGGGAAGTCGGCTCAAAGGTAAACACCAC